>CAZSAT010000078.1:0-34331 GCA_964604675.1 uncultured Enterobacterales bacterium | reverse complement strand
GCGCGGTCCTCCAACGACGGCGCCGAGCCGCTGGCCGCGCCGTGCCCGGGGAAGTCGACCAGCACCACCTCGTGGTCGACCGCGAGCGCGTCCACGTGCGGCCAGAAGACCCGGCTGTCGCCGAAGTCGCCGTGCAGGAGCACCAGGGGTTGCCCATCGCCGTAGCGCTCGACCGCAGCAACCTGCCCGTCCAGCTCGACCGACACGGCCTCGCCGCCGGCGGGCGTGCCGTCCCACGGGCCCACGGGCGTGGCGCTGTCGGGCTCACCGCCACCGATCTCCTCCCACCAGCCGGCCAGCTCGTCCGTGTCGACCTCGGACGGCACCACCTCGGCATCGCAGGCCAGGTAGCGGTTCAGGTAGGCGGTCGAGAGCGCCTGGATGTCGTGGTGGTAGGCGGTGGGATCGTCGCCGCAGGCGTCGGACAGCTCGTCGACGAAGCTCGTGATGCCGTAGCGGAAGAGGTTGTTCGCACAGAGGTCGGTGAAGTCGAAGTGACGCGCCCCGTCGAGCTCGCCGAGCGCCTTCGGCGCGGCAGTCCGCGCGTACGCCTCCTCCTGGTGCTCGAGGGGACACGTGGTGTCTTCGCTGCCGCCGAGCACCAACATCGCGCTCCGGGTGTCGTAGCTCTCGGGGTCGTACACCCCGTGCATGTCCTCGTAGAACATCGGCGCCAGGGAGATGCCGACCAGCTCGCGGTTGTCCATGGCGCCGGCCATCAACACCGTCGACGCGCCGAAGCTGTGGCCGGTCCAGGCCACGCGCGCCGGGTCGAAGAAGTCCGCGAAGGTGCCGCTGTCGGCCTGCTCCGCCATGGCGCTGGTGACCGCTGCGAGGTCGTCGATGCGCTCGACCACGCTCTCCCAGTCCGAGGAGCTGCCGTCGAACATCGTGTTGCCCACGTGATCCGGCGCCGCCACCACGTAGCCGTGGCTCGCCAGCCAGGTGGTGAAGAAGGTCGACTGGTAGCGCACGCCCCGGTAGCCGTGGCTGAAGAGCACGAGGCTCCGGTTCGGGTCGGCCTCCGCCAGCTCCGCGTCGCGCACGGCGTTGGTCTCGACCAGGGTGAGGAGATCGCCGTCGCCCCAGACGAGGGCGAGCAGGGCCGCGAGCGCACCCCAGTCGTCGCCCGCGAGCTCGGTGAGCTCCTCGGTGCCGATGCCGTAGGTCTCCCCCTCCTGGCCCCGCGCCGACTCGGCGGCCGGGTACCAGACCTCGGTCGTCAGCGGGCGGTCCGGCCGCAGGGGATCGGTGATCTCCAGCGTGCGCACGCCCACCGGGTAGGGTCCCCAGTCCTCCGGGTCGAAGGTCTCGCCGACCGCGAAGTCGTCGCAGCGGCGCTCGCCGTAGGGCACCAGCTCAGCGGGAGCCTCCCAGGGTGCGTCGTCGCTGGATCCATCCGCCGGTTCGCTCCCATCGTCCGTCCCGTCCGGAACGACCGTGCCTTCCTCCACAGGCGCTTCGTCCACCGGATCGGTCGAGCTGCTCACGCGGTCGAGGTCGGCACAGGCAAGGAGAAGGAGGGTCATGGAGGGTCCAATAGTCATCTATTGACTAATAATGGTCAAGCCTTGACTATCAGAGGTGTTAGGTCCTGTCCATGGCGCGCGCTCCCAAGACCCCGTCGAGGATGGAGATCCTCGTGCTCTCGTCCCTCGCTCGGCAGCCCATGCATGGCTACGAGATCAAGCTCGAGCTGCGCTTCAAGCACGTGCGCTTCTGGGCGAAGGCCGACCACGGGCACCTCTACGCCACGCTCACCCGGCTCGAGAAGGCCGGCCTGATCGCCGCGGAGGCGCCACGGGGTGGGCGCCGCAAGCGCACCTTCGCGATCACCGACGCGGGCCGCGACCACCTGCTGCGCTCCGTGCGCGGCCTGGGTGCTGCGAAGGACCAGACGTGGTTCGACGTGGACCTCTTCCTCTCGGCCAGCTTCCTGCTGCCGCGCGACCAGGTGCTGGCGCTGCTGGCCGATCGGGTCGAGGAGCTGGAGGCGCAGCTCGCCGAAGCCAGCGCGGTGAAGGCGCGCATGTCGGAGCACATCCCCCTCGCCGGACACCTGATCCTCGAGCACCGCGTGGACCACCTGGCCCGGGAGGTCGCCTTCGCACAGCGGGTCGCCCAGGCCGTGACGGACGCACCTCGATGGGGCAGCTTCCTCGGCGATCGACGCATCGAGATCTTCCTCGAGCAGACGGGGGCAGGGCTCGAGGTGTGAGCGGTATGCTGCCGCGGTGCTCCTGATCCTGACGGCCTGCGGTGACCTGACGCTCGACACCGCCCGGGACGACACCGACACCGCGGTCGGCGCGGCCCGCTGCGCGACCGGCGAGGCCCGCAGCGACGCCACCGTCACCCTGTTCGGCTTCGTCTACGAGGTCGGTCTCGACGTCACACCGCTCGCGGGGGTCGCCGCCACGCCCTGCGGTGCGGACACGCCGGTGGGCACGAGCGACTCCGAGGGCACCTGGCAGCTCGAGCTGCCCGACGACACCTGGACCATGGTGGAGCTGTCCTCCCGGGATCTGTTGCCGGTGCGGGGCGTGCTCGACGCCCGCCACGAAGGGAGCAGCGGCCACCCCTACCGGACCGGGCTCGCGGGTCCGGAGGCCATCGACGAGCTCCTGGCCACGCTGGGTGTGAGCCTGGATCCCGAGCTCGCGATCGTCGACGTCTGCATCAGCGACGACGTCGACAGCTACGACCTGGCCGATGCCACGGTGGACCTCGACACCCCCTACGAGCTCGCCTTCGTGCGCGACGAAGACGGCACCTTCGTCGAGGGACGCACCACCAACGGGCTCTACGACGTCGTCTTCGTCAACGTGCAGCCCGGGCCGGTGACCCTGACCGTGGACCACCCGACGCGCGGCACGTGCCGGGTCCCACCACCGCTGTTGGCGGAGGCCTCGGAGGTGCTGAACCTGAACGGGTACTGCCAGTAGCGCGCGCGCCTCAGCCGTCGGACTCGAACGAGCTGTTGGGGATCGGCTCGCCCTCGTAGGTCACGAACAAGGTGCCGACGCACATCTCGTCGGTCGAGGCCGTGCCGGCCACGATGTCGGTCTGGCCGGGGTTGTCGTAGACGCAGCGCAGCTGGAGGGTGTCGCCACCCCGCACGCGCAAGGCCGGGCTCGCGTCGGTGTCCACCCAGTAGAGCCGCTGCCAGTCGAAGTCCCAGGCGCCGATGCCGAGCAGGCAGTCCTCCTCCGGCTCCTCGGGCTCGGGAGCCGCACGCTCGACGCCGAGCTCGAGCGCCACCCCGGCGAGGTGCATGTGCCCCAACACCGCTCGGACATCGAGCTCGGGGTAGTCGCTCGGCACCGCCCACCGGTAGGTCTCGGTGTGGCCCTCGGTCCCCGCTGGGATGCGAAACTCGGGCCCCGCGTCGTCGCCCGGACCCTCCTGCAGGTCGTCGGGGTTCCCGGACTCGCTGATCTCGACGATCCCCGCGTTCAGGGCTGGACGGCTCGTCGTCGTGCGGAGCTCGACCCCGGTGAGCACGTCCAGCGGCTCCCCCGCGTCGTAGTGCACCTGCTGCACGATCACGTCGCCGGGCTCGAGCTGCAGCCCGGAACCGTCCGGGTAGGTGACCACCGGCGTGCCCGGCAACATGCCGCCGAGGATCTCGACCGCGAAGCGGCCGGTGGCCCCGAAACACGCGTAGGGCTCCCCCGCGTCGGCGTTCGCCAGCGCCTCGCCGTTGCGCTCGAGGAACCAGAGCGCGTGGTGCACCGCACCGGGGTGGTTGGTGTCGAGCGCCAGGCCCGTGAGCCAGGTCGTGCCCTCCAGCGCCGGATCGAAGACCGTGCACACGTACTCTTCCTCGTCGCCGGTCAGGCTGTACGTCGACCCGAGCAGGGTGTCGGTCACGCCGTCGAGGGCGGGCGGGTCGGGCACCGCCAGCGGGGCGGCCTCGTCCGGGTCGCCCTCGCTGAGCCCGCCGTCGGTCCACTGGCGGAGCAGGTCCAGCTCGTCGTCGGTGAGGCGCAGATCGTCCAGCCAGGTCGCGCGCGGCGTGCACGCCTCGGTGCCGGTGGCGCCCCACGGCGGCATCACACCGGCCTCCACGGTGGCGATCAGCTCGGACCCGAGGCGGGCGGTCGCGTCGTAGTCGAGCAGGTCGAAGGCGTTGCCGTCGGCCACGTGGCACCCGCCGCAGCGCGCAGCCATCAGCGGCGCCACGTCCTGGTGCCAGGTGGGTCCGGTCTCCGGACCGCCACAGGCCGCGAAGAAGAGGATCAGAGCGGGCTCAGTCCACGCGCGAGGCGTTGATCGACAGCACGCAGGAGTCGCTCAGGAACTCCGGATCGTCGCGGTTCCACTCGAGGTAGAGCTCGTCGGCACCGAGCACCTCGACGAAGCTCTCGACGTGGAAGTCGTCGTGCTCGAGCACCAGGGTGCCTTCGCCCGTCCACCACGTGCCACCAGCCTCTTCGCCGTCGGCGCCCTGACCGGCTTCGCGGACGCCGTCCCCGTCTTCGTCCACAGCGACGTCGATGTACGACTGCAGCGTGCCGTCCTCGTCCAAGGTCAGCAGGCCCTGGAACATGACCCAGATGCTGCGCTCGCCGTCGAGGTAGTGCACCTCGGTCCAGCTGTCCGGGTACACGACCGTGGGCACGGTCACGAACGCGTCGGACTCCTCCATGAAGGCCACCTCGGTCTGGTCGAAGCTCCAGGTGCCGACGAGCTGGTCGCCCAGCGCGACGTCGCCCTGCACCTCGGGCGTGACCGCTTCATCGGGCGTGGCGCAAGCGGTGAGGAGCAGGGGGAGGACGAGGAAGGGCGTGCGAATCATGGAAACCTCTCGCCGGATTCTGGCGCGGTCCAGGCCCACGGTCAACCACGAAAGTGCCGGGCTAAGCTCGGTGCCATGCTCGTGCTCGCCCTCGCCTGCAGCTCGGCCGGCGCTGACTCCGGCTCGCTTCCGGGCTGTGCGACCGACGTGGCGCCTGGCACCCGCGCGCCTGCGGGAACCCTCGACCCCGGCTGCGCCTGCGACCCGCCGGCGGTCGAGGCGGGCACCGGGGTGCTGACCTTCGCGCCGCTGGAGGACGGCGACGACCTGGCCATGGTGCACGGACCCCAGGGTGGCTGGCACCTGGTCGGTGCGGTCCGGCTCGAGAACTTCCGGAGCGTGGTCGACGTGAGCGTGCAGGCGTGGATCGGCGAGGTGCCGATCACGTCGGAGCTCACCTACCGGAACGTGCTGGAGCCGGATGGGGTGTGCGCGGGCACACTGCTGGACCTCTACCTGTACCTGGACACGCACTGGCTGGTGGGCGCGGGCGAACCGAGCGGCACGCCGGCGGAGCTGATGGCCTGCCGAACCGCGACCCTCGAGCTCTGCGCGCTCGACTCCGACGGGCGCCAGGGCTGCGACGCCGTCGACGTGGTGGTGCAGCCCGACCGCACCGACCTGGTGTCCGGGCACGTGTCCGCCTGCCCATGAGCCCGATCAGCGGATAGAACCCGCACATGCTGCTCCTGCTCGCCTGCGCTCCGCCCGATCCAGTCCCCGCCTCGGGCTTCTCTGCCGAGCTCGACAGCGACGTCGGCACGATGGTGAAGGTGCGGTGGTCGCAGGACGGTGCCGCGGACAGCTGGGTGAGCTTCACCTTCGACGGCGAGACCCACGAGAGCCCGGTGGAGAGCCGCGAGGCCGGCAGCCACGAGGCCTGGCTGCTCGGGGTGCCGGGTGCGACCGAGGTCACCTGGCAGGTCTGGACCCAGGTGGAGGACGTGGGCTTTCAGGGCGACGAGCAGGTCGTCACCACCGACCCCGTGCCCGAGGACTTCCCCGGCATCGAGGTGCCGATCTGGGAGCCGGACCTGGCGCACGAGGCTGGCTGGGTCTTCGGCAGCGTGGACATCAACGGAGGCGACGCCTACACGGGGCCCTTCTGGCTCTTCATCGCCGACCGCCAGGGGCGCGTGGTCTGGTGGCGGAACCTGGAGTGGGACATGTCGATGTTCCCGCGGGTCTCCGACGGCCACATCGCCTGGGACCAGCGCAGCTTCTTCGACACCACCGGCGAGAGCTCGATCATCCGTCGGCAGACCCTCGACGAGAGCTGGGAGCAGGAGATCCCGGCTCCCGGCCTCGGCTGGACGTGGGACGAGACCGACGACGGCGCCGTGGTCTACGACAAGACCATCGGACAGAGCGACCTGCAGCTCGCCCAGGTCGACGCCCAGGGCGAGCACAGCATCCTCTGGGACTGCACCGCCTGGCTCGAGCCGCTGCTCGACGACCCGGAGGCCTGCTTCACCAACGCCACGAACTACGACGCCGAGCGGGACACGGTGCTCTGGTCGACCTACTGGGGCGACTTCGTGGTCGAGGTCGACCGGTCCAGCGGCGAGGTGCTCTGGTACGCCGGCGGCGGCCTGGAGGGCGGCCTGGCCTTCGACCCTCCCGAGGCCGCCTTCGACCTCCAGCACTACCCCAACTGGACCGCAGCGGGCACCCTGCTCGTGTCGACCCACATCGACGGCGTGGAGGGGGAGCAGCGGGCGCGGGAGTTCTCGCTGAGCGACACCACCCTGACCGAGGTCTGGTCCTACGGCGAAGGGGTGACCGACGTCTGGGCGAAGTACTCCGGCGAAGCCGTGCGCCTCGACAACGGCAACACCGTGCAGAACTACGGCACCGGCGGCGAGATCCGCGAGGTCACGAGCGCCGGCGAGGTGGCCTGGAGCTTCCAGTTCGGCGACACCTACACCATCGGTCACACCGACCTGATCACCGACCTCTACGCCCTGAACGTGGGCGAGTAGGCCCTACGCGTAGTGCACCTTGACGGTGGTGATCAGCTCGAAGAGCGCCTCCTTCACCACGTTCGTGTCCGGATGGCGCACCATCGCGTACCCTTCGCCCTCGTAGCCCGGTCGACGGGGTGCCCCGACCTGAGGGAGCTGCGCGCGCACGACCAGGTGGCCGAGCTTGCGCTGGGCCTCGTCGAGCCCCTCCACCTTGGCGACTCGACCCTCACCGAGCCCACGCAGGAACGCGACGCCCGCCGCGAACTTGCGCTGGTAGGGGCCGCGGATCTCGTGGTCGACCATCAGCCGGGCCCACTCGAGGTGCATGTCCCGGTCGTGCACCTGGCTCATCAGATCGACGATCTGGGCACCCGGCGGCCGGGCAGCGATCTCACCGACTGCAAGTCGACCGTCGGGCCGGCGGAACCACTCCATGTGCGTGATCGAGGTGCCGAGCCCGAGCGCGGCGATGGTGGCCTGCCCGAGCCCACGGGCCTGGTCGAACACCGGCCCGGAGATGTCGCGTGGGCAGAGGATGCACCACTGGATCCAGGGCTTCTCCATCACCTCCAGCGGCGCCGGGTAGTACCGCCCGATGTGGTGGAAGCCGACGCGACCGTCGAGGGTGAGGGTCTCGAAGGTGTACTCCGAGCCCGTGAGGAACTCCTCGGCCAGCACCTCGCGCTGGGCAGAGGGTCGGGTGTCCCGGAGGGCCTCGGCCAGCTCCTGCGGCGACGACACCCGCCACGTGGCGCGGCAGCCGGCCCCCGCCGGCGGCTTGAGCACCACCGGGAAGCCCACCTCGTCGATGAAGTCCCAGGCATCCCGGGCGCTCCGCAGCCGAGCGTGCCGGGCGCAGGGCACCGAGGCGGCCTCGAGCGCCCGCTTCATCACGCCCTTGTCGCGGAAGCGGTGGGAGGTGGCCGGGTCGATGCCCGGTAGCCCGAGCACCTGCCGAGCCTGGGCGAGCGCACCCTGCAGCTCCTCCAGGATGCCGAGGACCCGGTGGGCGGGCCCGTGCAGCGCCTCGAGCGAGCGCACGCCATCCACGACCTGCGCAGGGTCGAACACGTTGTCCACCAGCGCCACGTTGGCGAAGAGCGCGGCCACCTCGCCCTGTGGCTTCTGCTGGAAGACACCGGTGAGCTTCACCCGGTCGAGGGACGCGATCGCGGCGGAGAAGCGGAGGGTGGTCTGCAAGGGGTACGGAGCGACGAAGACGACGTGGCGCACGGGCTCACCTCGATGTAGAAGCGGCGGTTAGCCCGCAGGTCCGACATCCGCGAGGATCCCACCATGAACGTCGTCTTCCTGTCGCCGAACTACCCCTCCGAGATGCACGACTACACCCGTGGTCTGGCCGAGGTCGGGGCCCGGGTCTATGGCGTCGGCGACATCCCCGCGCAGGGCCTGTCCCCCAAGGTGCGGGCGGCGTTGCACGACTACCTGCAGGTCCCGTCGATCCTCGACGAGGCCGACCTCATCGCACGGGTGCACGCCTGGATGCGCGGACGGACCATCGATCGGGTCGAGGCGCTGTGGGAGCCGCTGGTCATCGCCGCGGCGCGCATGAGGGAGCACTTCGGCGTGCCCGGCCTGTCGCTCGACACCGTGATGGGCTTCCGCGACAAGCAGCTGATGAAGGAACGCATCCAGGCCGCGGGCCTGAGGGTGCCCCACTCGGCCCGCTGCACCTCGGAGGCCGAGGTCCGCGCGGCTGCCGAGCGCATCGGCTTCCCGCTGATCATCAAGCCCATCGCCGGTGCGGGAAGCGCGGACACCTACCGGGTCGACCACGCGAGGGACCTCCACGAGGTGCTGAAGAAGACCCGCCACGTCCCCGAGGTGAGCTGCGAGGAGTTCGTCGACGGCGACGAGTTCACCTTCGACACGGTCTGCATCGAGGGACGGGCTGTGTACGCCAACGTGGCGCAGTACCTCCCGCGCCCCCTCGTCGCCCGCACCAACCACTGGATCAGTCCGATCATCTGCACGGTGAAGGACATGTGGGGTCCCGACCACCAGGCGGGGGTCGAGCTGGGCATGGGGGTGCTGAAGGCTCTGCGCATGGGCACCGGCTTGACCCACATGGAGTGGTACCGGAAGTCCGACGGCGAGGTGGTCTTCGGAGAGATCGGCTGCCGCCCGGGCGGCGCGCGGCTGGTCGACCAGATGAACTACACCGGCGACATCGACCTCTTCCGCGAGTGGGCACGGGCGGTCTGCTGGAAGAGCTTCGAGGCCGACACCACGCGGCGCTTCAACACCGCCATCGTCTTCAAGCGGGCCCAGGGGGAGGGCACCATCCGCGCCATCCACGGCCTGCACGACTACATGCGTCGCCACGGCCAGTGGGTGTGCACCGAGGAGCTCCTGCGGCCCGGCCAACGCCGCCGCGACTGGAAGCAGACCCTCGTGAGCGACGGCTTCTTGATCGTGCGGCATCCCGACTGGGACACCGCGCTGGAGCTGGCCTACGAGGTGGCTACAGACATCCAGCTGTTCGCGAGCTGACGGAGGAAGCCACGCTGCAATCGCAGCCTGCGGGGCACCGGGGGACCCTGTCGGTCTCGGAGTCCTGCCATGCTGTCCTCTCTCCTCGTGCTCGGTAGCCTCGCCTACGCGGGCCCCCCCTGCGGTGGCGTGGAGGGCGCGAGCGAGCTCGTCACCCAGCTCGGCGACGCAGCCGATGCGGTCAAGACGAAGAAGAAGGAGAAGCAGATCAAGCCCCTGGCGGGCGAGAAGACCCTGAAGATGCTGGACCAGATCCAGGTCCACAAGATGGAGTACTGCGCCGAGTTCGACTGCGACGACTTCGCGCTGGCCTTCGACGCCGAGTGCGGCAAGGCGGGCATCCAGTGTTGGGAAGCGAAGATGCACGCCTGGCCCTGGTTCTTCGGTGCCAGGCAGGGCCACGTGGTGAACGTGGTGGCGGTGGACCCGGCCGACGGCACCAACCGCACGAAGTACGTGCTCATCGAGCCGCAGTCGAACGTGGTCAAGCTGTCCTGGTTCCAGGCGAAGGGCACCACACCGTCGTTTCCGGACGACAAGCTCGAAGCTCTGGGCGACAAGTACGACTGGTTCGACCTGAAGTACAAGCGCGTGACCATCTTCCCCGGCGGTCACTCCACCACCGCCGGTGAGAAGCCGTTCTTCAAGATCCCGCGGATCCGGAAGAAGTACCAGGAGCTGACGGGGCACGACCCGAGCAGCTACACGGAGTAGGTCGGCGCAGCCCCGGAACCGGCACAGTCGGCGGGAAGGGGAGGTCGCCGGCCACGAGCGCGGGAGACCTGTAGCGGTCTTCCCCTGGGCTGCAGCGAGCGGTCGTACGGGTGCAGCGCTGTTCCACGCGCGCCTCCGGATGGCGATCCGCGCGGGTCCCCTGGCCTACGTGTGGTACCAGAGGCCACACCTACGATCCCGCTTGATCGCGCCCAGGCGCCGTGCGATGGTGAGCCTGCAAAGCCCACACCGTCAAGACATCTCGGACCCTGGGGAGGGAAGATGACCGCACAGCCGCTCACATCCACAATGGCACAACTCTTGCTGGGGGCCCACTTCTCGGGCTGATGGCCCTGCCCGCCCTCGCCCTCGACGCGGACGGTGACCTGTACCACGGCGACACCGGCCTGGACTGCGACGACGCCGACGCGCTCGTCAACCCCGGCGAGCCCGAGTCCCTCGCCACCGACTACGACGACGACTGCGACGACTCCACGCACATCCGCCAGCTGCTCGAAGCGGGCATGGCCAACGGCGCTGGAACGCCGTCAACACCACCTGGCTCGGCCACTTCGCCAAGATGAGCCCCACGGCCGGAACCCCCGCCAGCATGGCGCTCAAGACCGACTTCGACTGGGACTGGGGACAGCTCCACGTCACCGTCGGCGTGCAGCACCATTCGGGCGGCGCAGACTGCGACGTCAAAGTCACGACCGACATCGGCAGCGACACCCAGCCCTTCTTCCAGGCGGCACCGCTCCAGACCACGCTCGCCTTCGACCTCGCGCCGCCCTTCACCGTCACCGACCTCGTGGTCGAGTGCACCCACAACGGCGGCGGCGGCGGGCCGCGGAACATCCACGTCGACTACCTCACGGTCACCAACGGCGACTACCAGTGGCCCCACCCCCGCGACCACGAGGTGCTCTACGACGCCACGAGCTTCCCCGGCGGCGGCTACGGTGGCACCGTGGTGCGCACCGACGAGACCGGCGAGTACCTTCTCCTGGCCACGAACACCGGCGGCGTCGCGATCAGCGACGACGGCGACGACTGGTGGTTCCTCGGCGGCGACGACGCGGTCGACCGCAGCCAGGAGCTGATCCACACCTGGGAGGTCTGGGCCCCGAACGCGCAGACCGTCTACACCATCGCCGGCGCGGAGCAGTCGACCTACGGCGGCTTTCTCAAGTGGGACGCCACCAGCGACGACTGGACCGTGCTCGACGGCGAGCTGGCCGTGGACGACAACGACCACATCTGCGGCGACACCCACCATGCAGGCGGCCGGCTGATCACGAGCTGGAACGACGGCACCGACGACGTCCTCTTCCTCGCCAACCACGGCGACACCGTCAAGGGTGGCGACACCGCCGACGTGTGGGACGCGCCCGGGGTGTTCCCCTACGACATCACGACCGAGGCCTTCTGCACCGCCGACGGGCTGCTCGACCTGCCGGCCACCGGCGACGACGACCTGGTCTCGGCGCTGGAGATCGTCACCGTCGGCGTCACCGAGTACCTGCTGGTGGCCTACAAGAGCCGCGCGAGCAGCGCCGACGCCCTGTGGGCCTGCCCCCTGGACGGCGACTGCTCCACGGGTGTGACCTCGGCCTGCACGGCCATCGCCTCGACCGGCTGGGACCTCCGCGACCTGGAGGTGCAGGAGGTCTCGGCCGACGAGCGGGCGCTGGTCTACGCCGTCGACGCTGGCCTCCGCGAGAGCGGCGGGAGTTGCACGCGCGACCACGAGGGCACCGTGATGGTGCTCAACCTCACCGAGGGGGATCCCGGCGTGCTGAACGCCTCGGTCTGGGACAGCGACACGACCTACGCTGCGGCCTGGGAGGTGGGTGTGGGCAAGGACGGCTGCCCGCAGCACTGGGACGGCGACACGGCCGGCCCAAACCTCGACGACGACTACGTCGAGAAGGTGTTCGAGAAGAACATGCTCGGAGACGGCGAGCTCCGCATCCCCGAGTCCGGTGCATCGAGCAGCAACGAGCTGGTCGGGCTCGCGAAGGGGGTCGGCGCGAGCGACACCTTCCTCTTCGCCTTCGCCAAGCTCTTCGGCACCGCCTACGCCTACCCCAAGGTGCACCGCGCGGCCATCACCACCCCGCCCTCGCAGAACGACCTGCTGCCCTGGAAACCGCTGCAGGACTACTGGACCGGCGAGCCGATGTACGAGGAGAACGCCGATCTCGACACCGCGATCGACACCAACTACGAGGAGCGCGCTTCGAAGGGCGACGACAACAGCTCCTGGCTGGGCTCGCTCCACGTCCAGGACGATCGGGAGCAGTGGTTCCCCAAGGGCCCGGTCGACGCGGTCTTCTACACGATGCCCGACGAGAGCGTGGTGGCGATGGTCTCGGGCGACATCGGGGTCTACGGCCTGCCGCCCGAGAGCGCCGCTGGGGCGCCGGGCTGGGATTCGATCTACTCGGCCAAGGACATGGACGAGATCCCCTGGTTCTGGGCCATGGACCCGATCAGCGAGGTGGGTCAGCTCGTGGGACGGGACCTTGCGTACTGCAGCACATGCGAGCCGACGAGCGTCGACGCCAACGGGCTGGCCGTGGTGGCGTCGATGGACGTGGCGATGAACTGGCTCTACGGCCAGCCGGACACCGGCGACCGCGTGGCCGGGAAGTACGACTGCCACGCGGAGAACATGACGAGCGGCGGGCGCGGGGTGGCGCTGGTCGACGACGGGGCCGGTGGGGCGACGGTGTGGGTGGTGAGGCTGCAGCAGTCCACCGGCGAGCCGGTCAGGCAGAACCTGCTCAAGGGGGTACTGGCCGCCGGGGACGACTTCGAGGACGGGGACTGGTGCTACGAGACGACCAGCGAGAACAAGACGACGTCGAACAAGTCGGCCTTCAACGGCGACGACGCCATCTGCCCCCGCGACGACGTGCTGCCGGGAAGCTACGACTGGCCGGCCTGCGATCCCACCAACGCCACCAACACGCCGGGAGAGCTGTTCGACAACCACGACGGCACCAACTCCTTCGGCTCCCCCACCGACGTTGACGTGCTCCACGCCGAGCCCGATGTGGCAGTCGTCAGCTTCGCCTCCTACACCGGCGGCGCCACGGACTACGACGGGGGCCTCGCGGTCTTCTACGACGACGGCGGCGAGATGGACGTCTTCCAGGTCCCGGACTTCACCGGCCAGGCGAGCTGCTCCGGCCTGTCGATGAACGACGTCTTCCACCACGACGGCGCTCGCGTCGCCATCGACCAGGCCCGCTCCGAGTGGACCAGCGGCACCGAGTTCAACCTCTGGATCTACGTCTCCGCCGCCCAGAACGGGGCGGCAGCGGGCGACGACTGCGCAATCTACGAGGTCAACGCCACCTACTCCGGCGGCATCACCGCCACCTGGACCCCCGTCGACATCGGCAGCGCGCTCGGCATCGGCGACTGCAGCGACCTCACTGTTGACGATGTGCACGGCCTGGCCACAGCGCCGTGGGCCCCGAGCACCGTCTGGGTCTTCGGCGACACCAGCGGCACCGGCGCGCTCTGCCAGATCGACGTCGACTCCGACGTACCCGCCAACAGCACCTGGACGGGGCTCGCGCCGAACAACGGCAAGGACCGCAGGGTGAAGCGGGTTCGGCCGCACCCCCACCTCGAGGACACGCTCCTGGTTGGCACCAGCGCCCCCACGACCACGAACCCGAACTGGCAGTACGAGCCGAGCGGGCTCTTCCAGGTGGCCTGGCGCATGAACGGGGTCACCGGCGACGTCTTGCCCGAGTGGCGACCCTTCCCCGCCGAGGGGCTGTCCAACCCGCACGTCAACGGCATCGCCTTCGACGTGCTCGAGACCAGCGAGCCCTACGAGGTGGAGGCCTTCTGGCTGTCCACCTCCGGCAGCGGCGTGTACGAGGGGCTGCGCCAGTGGGACGACAACTGATCCTGCTGCTGGCGCTTGCCTGCACGGACAAGACCCCGGACTCCGGCGAGCCGATCCAGGACGACACGGCGCCGGCCGTCGGCGACACGGGCACCGATGCCGACGGCGACGGCTACCCGGCGTCGGACGACTGCGACGACGACGACCCGACCGTGCATCCCGGCGCCGAGGAGACCTGGTACGACGGCACCGACGCCGACTGCTCGGGCGACGACGACTACGACGCCGACGGGGACGGCCACCCCCACGAGGACCACGAGGGCGACGACTGCGACGACGCCGATGCCTCGATCCACCCGGAGGCCGAAGAAGTCCGCTGCGACGACATCGACCAGGACTGCGATGGCGAGGACACCACCGACGGCGACGCCGACGGTGAACTCCCCCCGGAGTGCGGGGGCGAGGACTGCGACGACGACAACGCCTGGGTGGGCCCGCACATGAGCGAGGCCTGCGACGAGGTCGACCACGACTGCGACGGGGAGCCGCTCGCCGAGGGGGTCTGTGCCGAGGCACAGGACGCGCTGACCCTCGCCACGCTCACCGTCACGGGAGACCCGAGCTGGGAGAACCAGTACTTCGACCGGCTCACCTCCTTCGTCGGCGACCTCGACGCCGACGGCGCCGACGAGATCTACTCGCTCTGCTCCGCCTGCGAGGTCGCGGGCCTGGACATGACCGCCTACATCTACAACATCTACGATGGGCCCACCCTCGGCCGCGACCTCGTCTACACCGAGCTCACCTACCAGTCGGTCTTCGACAGTACGTGGGAAGACGAGCTCTACATCGATCCGCACCACGATCTGGACTTCGACGGCGACGGCTTCGCCGACCTGATGATGCTGGCCGGCACCATCGACGAGTACACGCCCGGAGTGATCTACATCTTCCGTGGACCGCTCTCCGGCTGGGGCGGCTACCTGGCGTCAGGCGGCAGCGAGCTGGACTACCGCTGGTACGTCGATCTGGACATCGGTGGCGTTGGAGCCCCCGTGTTGTCGATGGGCGACCTCGACGCGGACGGGCGCGGCGACTTCATCGCGGAAGGCAGTGGTGCGAAGGGAGCCGAGGACTACGACCGGCTCTGGCTCGTGCTCGGGCGGGAGCCTCGCGAGGAGAACCCGAGCCTCGAGATCGAGGACAGCGCTGTCCTGCTGCACTACGGGCACTTCGACCAGCCCCGCGCCCGAGGAGACTTCGATGGCGACGGCACGAACGACCTGGTGATCAGCACCTACAGCCGAGGCGTCTACGTGGTCAGCGGTGCCGATCTCCTCGACGGCGACGGCGCGCTCGTCAGCGACCTCGCCTGGCACCACTGGGACGGGGACGCGACCTGCATGGCCGCGCTGGGGGACTGGGACGGCGACGGCCTCGACGACCTCTCCATCGGCGTCAATCGGGAGCAGACGTCCAAGTGGACTTCGGACACCACGGGCGCGCAGCTCTTCGTCGCGGCCGCGGGACTGGACGCAACATCGGACCTGTCGGCCGTCCCAGACCGGCGAACCGGCACCTACACCGAGCAAGGGATGGGATCTGCGTGTTCGTCAGCCGACATCTCCGGGGACGGAGTCGCCGAGCTGTCCGTGCTGGCGATGTCGAGCGATGATGAGGACGTGGCTGCCTACCACCTTCTGAATGGATCAGCCGGGCTTCCAGAGGGGGTCGACACGTTCGATGCCCACCTGGAGTACGTATTGAGCGCCGACTACACGCTATACGGTCGCGACGACCTCAGCACCGGCGACTGGGACGGTGACGGAGACCACGAATTGCTCATCGACGACTACCGGGGAAGCCTCGTGAACGGTCCCGGCGGCTTCGCCCTCCTGCCGGGCTGGGACATCCCCTGGCACGATCCTGAGTACTGGTAGCGTCAGGCATGTGGCTCCGTCGCCTGCGCGGACAAGGCGCCGGACTGGGTAACTCCTTGCGTCAACGACACCGATCCCGCTGTGGATGACCTGTGAGCTCGACAGGCCGCCGTCGGCTGGCTCCGGTCAGCGCCCCCCCGCGCCGCAGCTCGGGAACCGACTACTGCTCGGCACGGCGCCCTTTCGCCGCGAGGGGGAATCGCAACAGCGAACGGGGAGACTTGCAGGATCTGCCCCGTGGGCACCATCGGTAGGCCTTTAGTTGCCAGTAGTGCCGCCTTCAGTCGCGCTGGTACTCGGGCGCGCCCTCGAGGATCCACGTCTCGATGACGCCAAGGGTCTTGGCATCGAGCGCCGGGTAGCCCAAGGGCATCTGCCCGCCCGAACCGCCGACCTTGGTGTGGGTGCCCGTCAGCTTGTGCCAGAGGTAGCTGGACCCGGTGTCGCCCGGGACCACGCGCATCATCTTCGTGGACTGCGTCGAGGGCTCGTTCAGCAGGTTGTCGTAGCTGACGTGATCCTCGAGCTCGTTGGGCGAGCCATCGATGGTGTGGCAGCCGTACGCGAGGCAGTTCGCGTCCCAGAGAGGCTGGATGTCGTCGTAGTAGACGTAGGTGTACGGGGCAGGACCGGTGTCGGTGTCGGTGTCGGTATCCGTGTCGGTGTCGGTGTCGGTGTCCGTATCGGTGTCGGTGTCGGTGTCGGTGTCCGTGTCCGTATCGGTGTCGGTGTCCGTGTCGGTGTCGGTGTCCGTATCGGTGTCTGTGTCCGCGTCGGCTTCGGGCGCCGACGTGTCCGTGTCCTTGTCACCACAAGCCAGGGTGAGCGCCAACATCCAGATCATGGAACCTCCTGCACGGCATCCTCGCACACGCTCAACACGAGCGCGAGGCGCGCCGATGGGTCTCCGCAGGAGGCCGTTCCATGCTGCTCACGATCCTGGCTTGCACGCCTGCTGAGGTCCCTTCGTCCACCGTCGTCGACACCTGGGGCCCCGACTGGACCGACGACGCGTCTCCGACCGACACCGATGCCGGCACGCCGTCCGACAGCGACATGCCGAGCGCCGACACCGCGGAACCGGAAGACGAAGGCGAAGACCTGTCCGCTTTCGAGGGCACCCTACGCGGCCAGATCGAGAGCTTCACCGGCACGCTCCCCGAGGCCGCCAAGGCCGGCTACGCGAGCTGGGGCACCTGGGAGGTCGCCAGCCTGAACCCCCGCCTCTACCTGTCGCCGCTCGGCGAGGACCGGGTGCTCGTGGGCTTCAGCGGCGAGAGCGGGACCGGCTGGGTCGCCGAGTACGACGGCTCCGAGCTCGTGTGGAGCATGAGCTTCGAGGACCGCGAGATCCACGGCACTACGCCGGTCAGCGACGGCGGCTTCGGCGTGCTGCTGCGCGGCTACGACGAGAGCCGCGGCCTGCACTCGATGTGGCTGCGCCGCTACGACGCCGACCGCAACCTGATGTGGGAAGAGAACCAGACCGACGGCAACCGCTCCGCCTACGGGCAGGGGAGCACCTCGCTCGGCGACTCCCGCCTCGAGTTCAGCGGCTCGCGCTTCGCCGTCTACTTCGCCTACATCGACGAGGGCAGCGGCCACTCGATGGACGCCTACCGGCTCGTCTACATCGACGAGGGCACCTACTACGGTGATGTGTGGGGCACCGGCTGCTCCCACGGCATGGGGCAGCTCGTGCGGACCCACCCCGAGAACGGCCGCTTCGTGCCGGTCTGCTCGTCCGACGCCTACCCGAGCCCGGGCATCTACTCCTGGCACGACAGCGGGCGCGAGATCTACGGAGGTGCCGGCGACGGTGCCGGCGCGGTCAGCGCGCAGGTCGGGGGCATGGCCGCGACCGCCGACGAGCTGATCGTGGCCTTCAACGCCGAAGCGCAGGACTGCTGCGACGCCAAGGGCGTGGGCGTCCGCACCATCGACCTCGACGGCTACGCCACCAGCGACGTCACCTGGCTGACCGACACCGACGGCGCCCACGAGCGCGACGCGGTGGTGGGTCGGATCGGCGCGCAGCACGACAACCGCTACCTCGTGGGCTGGCGGCAGACCGACGACGACAGCTTCCGGCTCGGTGTGATCGACGCGTCGGGGTCCTGGCAGGTGGACCCCGAGGTGGTGAGTGTGCCGATGGGGAGTGATCCCGCGGTCCAGTGGGGGCGTCGCGACGACTCGATGCGCACCGACGACCAGGGGCGCGTGACGTGGGGACGGCTCTCGGGAAGCTCGGACAACCTCACGTGGTGGCGCTATACAGACTTCGCGACGGCGGAGTAGTCCGTCGGACCCGGGGGATCGACATGCGACAAGTGCCTCGAAGCAGCGCCGCCATCCTCGCCTGGAGCGGTCGCACCGCACCGTGTGAGGTCGCCTGGG
Source organism: uncultured Enterobacterales bacterium (assembly GCA_964604675.1). Classification (GTDB taxonomy): domain Bacteria; phylum Myxococcota_A; class UBA796; order UBA796; family CAJQPC01; genus CAZSAT01. The sequence goes on along the minus strand of CAZSAT010000078.1, from coordinate 16,127 downwards.
TGGAAGGCGACCACCTCGAGCTGAGGCTCGGAGACACCCTGGGTCCCGGCACCGAGGCCACGCTGCGCCTTCCCAGGTCTGCCCGACCGCTCGTCCTGCCCGTCACGGTCAAGTCGCACACACCGGACTGCCCAGCGCCCGGAAACCACCTGCTGATCGTGCAGATCGCGAGCCGGTCCGGCTCGCTGAGGCGTCAGCTCGAGAGCTGGATCGGCGAGGGGTAGTCGCCGTCCGGCGCCAACAGAACACGCGCCTCGGCGGCCTGCTGTTCGTCGGCGGCGGGGTCCGCCAGCAGGCAACGCGCGTACTCGGCGGCCACCGTGGGGTCGTGCTCGTGGTCGGGCAGGGTCGACCGGTACAGCCGAGCCGCCATCTCGAAGTCACGCGCGAGAGCCGCCACACGGGCTGCGCGCAAGCGAGCCAGGGGCAGACCCACACGCGTTCCACCGGACTCGTTCGGACCGGCCACGATCAGCTCCTCGGCCGCATCGTCGAAGACCTTGACGAGCGCCAGGGCGTCGCGGAGGACCCAGTCCGGCAGCTCCTCGTGCTCGAGCGCCGCCTCGCCCCAGTGTTCCTTCAGCTCGTCGCACCGCCGCATGACCGCTCGGCCGGAGGCGCCCGGCTCGAGCCCGAGCAGGGTCCAGGAGTCGGCCTGGCGCGCGACCAGCAGCTCCTCCTTGAGGCGCATCGCGAAGTCGAAGCCCGCGGCCGCGCGGTGCCTCGTCGGCGTGACGCGGCCGGCCTTCAGGGGTCGCGCCCTGCGAGGAGGTCCCGCGACCGCTGACCCACCCGGGCGCTGGTCGATCACGCCGAGCCGGACCAGCGCCGAGAGGGCCTGCGCCAGCTCGCCGAGCGTGCTGCCATGGGCCTCGATCAGGTCGCCGAGGGTCGCGGTGGCCTTCCGTGCCGAGGCGACCAGCCCGCTCAGGGCGGGAGACAGCGACAGCTCGACCACCCGGTGCGCACCTGCGTGCGTCACCAGCACCGCGTCGGGGTCGAGTGCCTGCGCCGCGGGGAGCGTGAGGGCGGCGGCGTAGAGATCGGGCCCCAGGCTCGGCCCGTCGGCCAGAGAACCCACGTCGCGCTCGGTCCAGCCGGCATGCCCCAGGTGCAGGGCGCGCACCATCCGACCTCGGTCGTCCCAGGTCTGGCAGCGTCCCTGGCAGATGGTGGCCAGCTCGTCGCCCAGGTCCAGCTGGCCGCTGCGGCCCTGCCGCCAGACGCTGGCCAGCAGCGCGAGGGTGGCCGGCTCCGGGCGCCGGGGCTCGATGGACGGGGGCTTCCGCCTCGGCTTCACGGGCGCATCGACCACGCTGGTGAGGAGCGGCACCAGCTCGCGCAGCTTCAGCGGCTTGCAGAGGATCTCGGCCACACCGAGCTCCTCCCGCCAGGGGGCGGTCTTCGCTTCCGCCGGGCGCAGGAGCCCGGTCATCACCACCACGGGGAGCTGGGCGGTGCTCGGGTTCTCGCGCAGCTCGCGGATCATCGACAAGCCCGAGCGGCCGGGCATCGAGAGATCGGTGAGCACCAGGTCCGGCTGCAGCTCGTGGATGGCGGCCAGGCCGTCGATCACGTTCTCGGCGCCACGCACGACCAGACCAGCGCGCTCCAGCACGGTGCAGACCACCTCCAACAACGGCGCGTTGTCTTCGACGATGACGATGTTCATGCTCCGACCATCCATGGTCGTCCCCCGGACGCCCGACGTATACCCTCACGCTACGGCGACGGTGGAGCTTTCTTCACCGACCTGTCACCGGTCAGCCGCCGGAGACCGCCCGGCCCGCCGCGGCGCACGGGGGCGTGGGGTCGTCGAGGTCGTCGAGGTAGCCGTGCGGCAGCGACACCTGCTGGGTGCCGCTGGACTTGCCGCGCGGCATGCGCATGGCCTCGGGCGGGAAGGGCTCCGCGGGGTCCAGCCGCCGGAGGACCCGCTCGAGGTCGGCCAGGGTCTCTTGCTGGAACAGCACGGCACGCAGCGCGGCCGAGCCGTTGAAGCCCTTCGTGTACCAGCTCGCGTGCTTGCGGAACGCACGGATGCCCGCCAACTCCGAGCCCATCCAGGCGACCAGGCGGGTGACGTGGTCCACCATGATGTTGGCGATCTCGCCGTAGCAGGGCGGATCGACCGGCTCGCGGCCCTCGAACACGTCGGCGAGGTCGCGGAAGAGCCAGGGCCTGCCCAGGCACCCTCGGCCGACCACCACACCATCGCAGCCCGTGATCCGCATCATGCGCAGGGCATCCCAGGCTTCCCAGATGTCGCCGTTCCCGAGCACCGGGATGCTGCGCACGTGGTGCTTCAGGGCCGCGATGGCCTCCCAGCGGGCCTCGCCGTCGTAGAGCTGTGCGGCGGTCCGGGCGTGCAGGGCGACCGCGGCGCAGCCCTCCTCCTCGCCGATGCGGCCCGCATCCAGGTAGGTGAGCAGGTCTTCGTCGATGCCCATGCGGAACTTGATGGTGACCGGCACGTCGCCGGCGGCCTGCACCGCGGCGCGCACGATGTTCCTCAGGAGCTGGCGCTTCACCGGAATCGCGGAGCCGCCGCCCTTGCGCGTGACCTTGCGCACGGGGCAGCCGAAGTTCATGTCGATGTGGTCGACCCGGCCCTCGCCCACCAGCCAGCGCACCGCCTCGCCGGTGAAGTACGGGTCCACGCCGTAGATCTGCAGCGAACGCACCGTCTCGTCCGGGGCGAACTCGGCGAGCTTCCTGGCCTTCTCGCCGCCCTCGACCAGCGGCCGCGCGGTGATCATCTCGGACACGTAGAGCCCGGCGCCGAAGGCGCGGCACAGGCTGCGGAAGGGCGGGTTGGTCACCCCCGCCATGGGCGCGAGCACCACCGGCGGCCAGACCTCGAGCGGCCCCACCTGCAGGCGGGCGAACTCGCCGGGCGCCGCCAGCGGCACCTCGGCGTTCAGCGCGCTCTTGTAGACCGGGTCCATCGAGGGGATCTATCCCGTGCTATCGACAGGCATGATCTGCGCGGACTGTGGCGAGGCCACCACGACGGTGCCCTGTGGGGCCTGCGGACAGGAACCCCTGCTCGCCGGTCACTACCGGCTCGAGGAGCGCATCGGCCGCGGCGGCCGCGGCACGGTCTACCGGGCCATCGACGTGCACGACGAGCGTTCCGTCGCCATCAAGGAGGTCGCGCTGGGCGCCGGCCAGAAGCTCGACGAGCTCGCCCTGCGCGAGGTCGCGGTCCTCCAACAGCTCGACCACCCCGCGGTGCCCGCCTACCTCGACCACGTCATGGCCGGGCGGGGCCGAGGTCGAGCGCTCTTCGTCGTGCAGCGCTTCGTGGACGGGCGCTCGCTCGCCGACGAGCTGGAGCGCCACCGCTACAGCGAAGACGAGGTGCTGGCCATCCTCGACGAGCTCTGCGACGTGCTCGCCTACCTCCACGGCCGCAGCCCTCCGGTCATCCACCGGGACCTGAAGCCCCAGAACGTCCTGCGGGGCCCGTCGGGCCTGGTGCTGGTCGACTTCGGAGCCGTCCGCGACGTGCTCAAGACCACCCTGGGCGGCTCCACGGTCGCAGGCACCTTCGGCTTCATGGCGCCCGAGCAGTTCAAGGGCGACGCCACCCCGGCCACCGACATCTTCGGCCTGGGAGCCCTCGCGATCGCATTGTTGTCGCGGAAAGACCCCGCGCAGCTGCACGACCGGCAGGGCCGCTTCTCCTGGGAGGAGCACGTGGAGCTCACGGGGCCGATGACCGGCCTGCTGCAGCGCATGACGGCGCCCGACCCGGCCGACCGACCGCAGAACGTCGACGCGGTCCGCACGGCGCTCGCTGCAGCCCGCGGAGGGCAGCTCCAGGTGCTCGCCGACCTGCCCACGATCGAGCTGGCTCGCGCGATCCGGAGCGCCGGTGCCGAGCGGAAGATCGCCAGCATCAAGGCGCTGCGAGAGCAGGAGCCGTCGCTGGACCTGAAGGGCGCCAAGGAAGCGGTGGAGGGTCTGCTCGACGCGGACATGTCCGACGTCGAAGAGCTGCTGCGCCAAGGCGTTCCCATCTCCGCGCTCCCCGTCGTCCGGACCAACCAGGCCCCGTCGAAGACCGCCGCGCAGCGTCAGATCCAGGCCCTGGTGGTGGCTGGCCTCGTGGCCGGGCTGGGGGTGGGACTGGCGCTGATGGTCCTTGTCACCAGGGCGCAGCCCGTGCCCGACGTGCCCGTGCCGGCCGCGCCGGCCGTGCCCGCCGAGCCCGTCACCGCCGCCCCGACCTTCGGCTTCGAGCGGTCGCCGATGGCGCGCCTGTACGGTGGCTCGACCGAGCTGCGCATCCCGCTCGACGGGGTCGACGGCCAGCTCGACGCCCGGGAGCTGATCGTCGAGACCCCCGACGGCGAGCGCCTGGAGCTCGTGATGCCCGACACCTTGCCCTACCGCGACGCGGTCGACGAGCTGAGCATGGCCAACGTCGAGGGCGCCTGGCTCGACCACGGCACCCTGGTCGTGCGGTTTCCCACCGAGGCGTGGGACCACGTGACGGTGGAAGGTCCAGCCCTCGGCGGCGACACGGTGCAACTGACCGTGCTCAGCTCCCCGGGCACGTCGCCCGATTTTCTCGACAAGCCCGCTCCCAGCTACCCAGCCGAGGCCATGCCCGACCAGCTGGAGGACGCTTGCCAGGTGTTCTGGCTCTTCGATGGCCGCGGCAACTACACCGGGGCCAACGTGGGCGGGTGCATGCGGATCTTCCAGGAGAGCGTGATGGACACCGTGCCCGACTGGCGACTGGCCGGAGCACCCGACAACGGCCTGTCGGGCTACCTCAGCTACCCCATCCAGTTCAAGCTGAAGGATCCCACGCTCAACATCACGATCGACCCCGACTCGGTCGACGCGGAAGCGGTCATGGAGTCGCTGAAGAAGGCCCAGAACCTCCACCGATGAGCCCCACGTTCCCCCACGCCCTGCAGGCCCTCGCGGCCGCCGAGCCCGGCCGCATCGCGCTCCGGAACAAGCACCACGGCGTGTGGCAGGAGATCACACGGCTGGCCTACTGGGAGCAGGTCCAGGCCACCGGCTGGGCGCTCTGGCAGGCGGGCGTGCGCCCCGGCGACTGCGTGTCCATCCTCTCGGACAACCGCCCGGAGTGGCTCTACGCCGACCTCGGCACCCAGCTCATCGGCGCCCGCGCGGTGGGCATCTACCAGACCAACCCGCCCGAAGACGTGGCCTACGTGCTCGCCCACAGCCGCTCGAAGGTGCTGGTGGCCGAGGACCAGGAGCAGCTCGACAAGGCGGTGGCCTGCCGCCCCGACACCCCCGACGTCGAAGGGGTGGTGGTCGTGGACTTCCGCGGCTGCCGGCACGTGGAGGACGAGCGCGTGGTGCGCTGGGAGGACTTCGTCGTCGACGCTCCCACAGCCGACTGGGTCGCGGAGCGGCTCGCCGCGCTCGACGCCGACGCGCCCAGCATGGTGGTCTACACCTCGGGCACCACCGGCCCACCCAAGGGCGCCCTGCTCACCCCGCGAAACGCCCTCTCCGCGGCCGAGGCCATGCTGCCCGAGCTGGGGGTCACCCCCGACGACCAGCTCCTGAGCTACCTGCCGCTCTGCCACGTGGCCGAGAAGATCTTCACGGTGTTCCTGCCGATGACCACCGGCGCAGTCGTGCACTTCGGCGAGAGCATCGACACGGTGCAACAAGACCTCCGCGAGGTGTCGCCCACCATCTTCCTCGGGGTGCCGCGCATCTGGGAGAAGGTGCACGCCGGCGTGACCCTGAAGCTCCGGGACGCGAGCTGGGTGAAGCGCACGCTCGCCCACCACTTCCTGGCCTTCGGGCAACGCGTCCGTGCACCTGGCGCCACGCCGACCGCCGCTCAGAAGGTGTGGCTCGCGATCGGCGACGTGCTCGTGTACCGAGCGCTGGAGGAGCGCCTCGGGCTGCGGCGGTGCCGCCTCCCGATCTCGGGGGCCGCCCCCATCAGCCCCGAGCTCATCGCGTGGTTCCACGGCCTCGGCGTGCCGGTGCTGGAGGGCTACGGCATGACCGAGTGCGCCGGCGTGAGCCACGTCAACCGCCCGGGACGCGCCGAGCTGGGCAAGGTCGGCCCGCCCATCCGCTGCCTGGAGCAGAAGCTGGCGGACGACGGCGAGATCCTCGTGCGCGGCGCGCCGGTGTTCGCTGGCTACCTGCACAACCCGGAAGCCACCGCCGACACCGTCGACACCGAGGGGTGGCTGCACACCGGCGACCTCGGGGTGCTCGACGAGCACGGCGCGCTGGCGATCACCGGCCGCAAGAAGGAGATCCTGATCACGGCCGGCGGCAAGAACCTCTCCCCCGAGAAGATCGAGAACGCGCTCAAGACCTCGCCGTACATCAAGGAGGCCGTGGCGGTCGGCGACGCCCGGAAGTTCGTGTCGGCGCTCATCCAGATCGACGCCGAGGCGGTGGGCGACTGGGCCACACGCCGCAAGATCCCCTACGGAGCCTTCGCGGACCTGGCGGGCCAGCCGGAGGTGCGGAAGCTCGTGGAGGACGAGGTGCGCGGGGCCAACGACAGCCTGGCGCGGGTCGAGCAGGTGCGCGCCTTCCGCCTCCTTCCGCGCGAGCTGCACCAGGACAACGGCGAGCTCACCGCCACACAGAAGGTGCGGCGGCGCGAGGTCATGCGGCTCTGGGAGCCGCTCGTGGACCAGATCTACGCCTGAGGCGGGAGCACCCGCCTCGCTCGCAGGCTGGCCACGCCCCTTGCATCACCGCGCCCCGAGCGGCGTTACCGAGCCCTGGCATGGTCGTCCAACTGCTCGTCTCCGGTCTCGCGCTCGGCGCCGTCTACGCGCTCGTCGCGCTCGGCTTCGTGGTGATCTACCGCTCGAGCGAGGTCTTCAACTTCGCGCAGGGCGAGCTCTTGTGCGTGGGGGCGTTCGCGATGACCACGCTCAGCGCGTGGCTCCCCTGGCCGCTGGCGCTGATCGGGGCGATGGCCTGCACGGGGGTGCTGGCCGCAGGAGTGGAGCGCACGGTGCTCCGGCCGCTCGTGGGCCGGCCGGTGTTCGTGACCATCATCCTCACCATCTTCGTGGGCATGGTGCTCCGGGCGCTCATCGTGGTCGCGTGGGGCGCCGATCCGCGCGGCATGCCCACGCCCTGGGACCCCACGGCAGCCGTCGAGCTCGGCGGCGCGAGCGTGCTGTGGTCCTCGGTCGCCGCGCTCGGGGCCGCGGGCCTCGCGCTGGGCGGCTTCTTCGCGCTGCACCGCTTCTCGCGCTTCGGCGTGGCCATGCGGGCCACGGCCAGCGATCAGGAGGTCGCGATGGCCCTCGGCATCCGGGTGGGGCGGGTGCTCAGCTCCACCTGGTTCTTGGCCGGCGCGCTCGCCGCGCTGGGCGGGGTCTTCCTGGCCATGTTCCCGCGCAACGTCGACGCCAACCTGGGCTTTGTCGCCCTCCGCGCCTTCCCGGCGGTCATCGTGGGTGGCCTGGAGTCCCCCGGCGGAACGGTGCTCGCCGCGCTCGCGCTCGGCGTGCTGGAGGTCGCGGCGCAGGCCTACGTGAACCCTGCCCTGGGTGACTTCGGGCACAACTTCCACGCCGTGTTCCCGTACCTGCTGATGATCGCCTTCCTGGTCGTGCGCCCCTACGGGCTCTTCGGCAAGCCGCTGATCGAGCGGGTCTGAGCCATGCCCACCCGCGCGCTCGTCACCCACCAGGCCCAGCACCTCGAGCGCTTCCCCGACACCTGGCACCGGCTCGGCGTGGTGGCGGCGCTCGTCGTGGTCGTGGCCTACCCGGCGCTGGCCGACGCACGGTGGATGAGCGTGGCCAACCTCGCCCTGGTGAGCATCGTCGGCTCCACCGCCCTGATGATCCTCACCGGCTTCTGCGGCCAGGTGAGCCTCGGCCACGCCGCCTTCCTCGCGCTCGGGGCCTACACCGCCGCCGTGCTCGGGGAGCAGCTGCACCTGCCCTTCTGGCTCGGCCTGCCGGCGGGCGGTCTGGTCGCTGCCTTCGCCGGCCTGCTCGTCGGTCCCTTCGCCTTGCGGCTCCGGGGGCTCTACCTCGCGCTCGTCACCCTCGGGTTGGTGTTCCTGGTCAACCACGTGTTGCTCTCGGCCCACGACCTCACCCACGGCATCTCCGGCATCGCGGTGCCCATGCACGTCGGCTTTGGTGGAGCGGACGGGGAGAGCAGCCTGGGGGCGTTCTCGGCCACCACGCAGCTCGGGCCCATCGAGCTCGACTTCTCCCGCAAGCTCTACGCGGTGTTCTGCACCGTGGCGCTGCTCACGGTGCTGCTCGCCCACAACCTGCGCCGCAGCCGCCTCGGCCGCGCGATGATGGCCGTCCGGGACTCCGACCTCGCGGCCTCGGCGCTGGGGGTGAACCCCGCACGCACCAAGGTGCTGGCCTTCGGCATCTCCAGCTTCCTGGCCGGGGTGGCCGGGGCGATGTTCGCCTTCCAGCAGCAGTACATCACCATCGAGCCCCCCTTCGACCTGAACATGAGCGTGCAGTACATCGCGATGATCGTGCTGGGCGGCATCGGCACGGTGTTCGGTGCGGTGGCCGGCGCGCTCGCGTTCGTCTTCCTCACCCCGCTCGCGCAGGACGTGGGGCGGCACGTGCCGTTCCTCTCGGAGCTGTCGAGCGCCCAGCAGTCCACGGTGCTCTTCTGCCTCGTGGTCGCGGCCTTCCTGATCTGGGAGCCCCTGGGGCTGTTCGGCATCTGGTTGAAGATCAAGCGCTACTTCCTGACCTGGCCCTTCAGCTACTGAGCGGGTCCTGGTCGTCCTCCACGCGCACCTCGCCCCGGCTCCCGTCCACCGTCACCCGCTGACCGTCGCGCAGGCCCGTGCACGCCCCCGCCACGTTCACGACCGCGGGCAGCCGGTACTCCCGCGCCACGACCGCGCCGTGGGACAACATCGACCCGAGCTCCAGCACCACGCCGCCAGCCACGGAGAAGAGCGGGGTCCACCCCGGATCCGTGGTGTGGGCGACCAGGATGTCGCCGCGCGCGAGCCGCCCCGCCTCGGGAGAGGCCAGCACGCGCACCGTGCCGGTGACCCGGCCCGGGCTGATCCCGAGCCCCTTCATCACCCGGCCGCCCACGACCTCGTCCACCGCGTCGTCGCCGCGCAGGAAGATCGGCGGCGGCTCCTTCGCCCAGCCCGCCCAGCGCTCGGCGCGGCCGGCGGAGGCGGCCACCTCACCGTCCCTCAGCTCCGGCCAACGCAGCCAGCGGACATCGTGCACACCGCGCAGCCGACCCACCTGTTCGAGGGCCTGCTTCAGCGCGTACAGCAAGCGGTCGAAGTGGAAGCGCTGGTCCTCCCGGAGCTGCAGGTAGATGCGCGCGAGCCGCACCCACTCCCGCGTCCACCGGTCGAGCCGACGGGTCGCGGCCAGGGCCCGCTCGGTCTCGACCTGCCGCGCGAGCGAAGCCGCCGAGGGATCGGACGGCATCGCACCCGCCAGCGCGAGCACGTGCTCGCGGCGCTCCGCCCAGCGCGGGCTGAAGATCTCCCAGCTCGAGCTCACCGCGCGGTGCCCGAAGGTTCGGAAGAAGGCCTCCCGGTCGCCACCCTGCCCCAGCTCCCAGAGGGCGCGGTTCGTGCGGAGCGTGAGGTTCTCCTCGGGACAGCGCAGCACCGCCGTCCGCAGCTCCCTCGGCAGGCGGTTCTCGGCGACCTCGTAGAAGAGGTTCGCGAACAAGAGCGAGGTGATGTGCACCTTCACGTAGTCGCGCACCAGCTCGATGCCCGCCTCGACGCGCCTCACGGCGGACTCGTCGTCCCCGGCCGCGATCAGCGGCACCTCGGCATCCAGCCGCAGCAGCAGCTCCGCCCAGGCCTTGTGGTTGGTCCAGGGGTTCCAGCGGAAGCGTTGCCAGCGCTTCTCGCGCCAGGTCCACGCGAAGATCGACCCATACACGCGCCAGTCCGGGGCGACGGCGCGTCGCCGGGTCCAGCGCTCGACCTCGTCGGGCGGCAGGAAGTCGAGCATGAAGCGCGGCGGCGGGGCCCCCGGCCACTTGAAGGCCAGGTGGCGGAAGACCGTGACGTTGAAGTACGGGAAGCCGTGGTGCAGCCGCGTGGGGGGCTGTCCACCGAGGTAGCGGCGGGCGGTGTCCGGGTAGGCGATGAACCAGTCGAGCAGCGGCGCGATGATCGACCATCCCATCGGGGTGGCCTGGCCGCCCCAACGCTCGGAGAGGAAGCGGCGCGTCCACAGGACCTGCTCGCCACGAAGCGGCGGACCCGCGGCCGTGACCGGACGCGCCTGCAGCATCCACAGCCGACCGCCGCCATCGAGCGCCCACTCGCAGTCCACGGGCTCGCCGAGCAGGGCCTCCGCGCGCAGGCCGGCGCGGGCGAGGCGCCGCGTGTCCGCGTGCGACAGCTTGCGATCGGTTGGCCGGCCCACCTCCACCCAGTCCACACCGCCGTCCACCGGCGCCAGCCTGCGTCGCTGCGCCACCACGTCGGCGTGCGTCTCCTCGACCCGGAGCCGGTTGATCAGGCGCTCCACGTGACCGGTTCCCTTCACGCGCGGCAGGCGCGACGGCCGCGACAGCACGTAGCGGTCGGGCGCGACCCGGCCGCTCACCACCGCCTCGCCCAGGCCCCAGGCCCCCTCGATCACGATCTCCTTCCAGCTCCCCGTGACCGGGTTCACGCTGAACAGCACCCCCGCGGCGCGCGCGTCGACCAGGGTCTGCACGACCACCGCCATGCCGTCGATCGGGATCCGCCGGCGCCCCCGGTAGGCCGCCGCGGTCTCGGAGAACCACGAGGCCCAGCAGGCCTTCACCGCCTCCTCCAGCGCATCCCCCGGCGCCACGTTGATCCGGGTCAGGTACTGCCCGGCGAAGCTCCGGCCGTGACCGTCCTCGTCGACGGCGGACGAGCGCACCACGAGCCTCGGCCCGAGCCGCTCGGCGGCCTCGCGGAGCGCACCGGCGACCTCCGCCGGCAGCCGGACCTCGGCCAGCCCACGCAGCAGGTCGTCGGCTCCCTCGCCCCGAAGCGCGGCGCGCGCCAGCTCCTCGAGCCGCCCGGCGCGCAGGGTCTCCCGCATCGCTGAACGCGAGACCACCACGCCATCGGGCACCGGGAGCCCCGCCCGGATCAAGCGGGACAGCGAGGTGGCCTTGCCGCCGAAACCCCGCACATCCGAGGCTTCGACGGCGCCCAGGGCAACGATGAAGGGGGGAGAGACGCGCGCCACCTCCGAGCGTTAACCAACGCAGCCCGGAGGTCCCCATGCCCGTGAACGCCGTCTTCGCCCCGCCCACCCCGGTCAACGAACCCGTCAAGTCGTACGCGCCGGGCTCGCCGGAACGCGCGAGCCTGAAGCGGGAGCTGCAGGCCATGGAGGGGGTGCAGGCGTCGCTCCCGAACGTCATCGCGGGCGAGCGGATCGAGACCGGCAACACCCGCGCGGTCACCATGCCGTGCGACCACGGGCACGTGCTCGGGCACCTGCACTACCCCACGGCCGAGCAGGTCACGGGCGCCATCCAGGCCGCGAAGCACGCCGCGCGCGACTGGGCCAACGCCCCCTGGCAGGACCGGGCCGCCGTGTTCCTGAAGGCCGCCGAGCTGGCCGCCGGCCCCTGGCGCGACAAGCTGAACGCCGCCACGATGCTGGGCCAGTCCAAGACCTGCCACCAGGCCGAGATCGACGCCGCCTGCGAGCTGATCGACTTCCTCCGCTTCAACGTCACCTACGCCCGCGACCTGATGGCCCAGCAGCCCAGCTCCGGCGACGGGGTGTGGAACTACGTGGACCACCGCCCGCTCGAGGGCTTCGTCTTCGCGATCACGCCCTTCAACTTCACGGCGATCGCCTGCAACCTGCCCACCGCCCCCGCGCTGATGGGCAACACGGTGGTCTGGAAGCCCAGCCCCACCGCGGCGCTGTCGAACCAGGTGGTGATGGACCTCTTGATGGCGGCCGGCCTCCCCGCGGGTGTGATCAACCTCGTGCACGGCGAGGGCGCCGACGTGGGCGACATCGCGCTGGCCGATCGCGACCTGGCCGGCGTGCACTTCACCGGCTCCACCGCGGTGTTCCGCCACATCCTGTCCACGGTGGGCGGCAACATCGCCAGCTACCGCAGCTACCCGAGGGTGGTGGGCGAGACGGGCGGCAAGGACTTCGTGGTGGCCCACCCCAGCGCCGATGCGAAGGCCCTGACCGTGGCCCTCGCCCGCGGGGCCTTCGAGTTCCAGGGCCAGAAGTGCTCCGCCGCCTCGCGCGCCTACGTCCCGGCCAGCCTCTGGCCGGAGGTCAGCGAGGGCCTCGTCGCGGCGGTCGAGGCGATGAAACAGGGGGACGTGCGCGACTTCTCGAACTTCCTCGGCGCGGTGATCGACCAGCGGAGCTTCGACAAGATCTCCGGCTACCTCGGCGCAGCCCACGACTCGGCCAAGGTCCTGGTGGGCGGCCAGGCCGACGCGAGCACCGGCTGGTTCGTGCAGCCCACGGTGGTGCGGGTGCCCGAGCCCGGTCACCGCCTGATGCGCGAGGAGATCTTCGGCCCGGTGCTGAGCCTCTACGTCTACGACGACGACCGCTTCGCCGAGACCCTGCAGACCGTCGACGCCACCAGCCCCTACGCGCTGACCGGCAGCATCTTCGCCCAGGACCGCGTCGCGGTCCGGCAGGCCGCCACGGCCCTGCGGCACGCCGCCGGCAACTTCTACATCAACGACAAGCCCACCGGGGCGGTCGTCGGCCAGCAACCCTTCGGCGGCGGTCGCGCCAGCGGCACCAACGACAAGGCCGGCGCCCCGTGGAACCTCCAGCGCTGGACCAGCCCGCGCACGATCAAGGAGACCCTCTGCCCGCCGCAGGACTGGCGCTACCCGTTCCTCGGGTGAGCACCCTGACGGAGCGCGCCTGGGCCTGCGCGGCCCACGGCCTGTTCCTCGCGGTGGCCCTGGTCTGGCTCCAGTACCAGCGCCTGATCCTCGTGGCGGGGCTCGACGAGCTCACCTGGCCCACCGCCATCGGCCTGATGGTGCCCGAAGCCGGGGTGGCGCTCGTGTTCGAGGCGGCCTGGCTGGCGATCGCGGGTGCGGCCGTCCAACGGCGCTGGGCGGATCGCTCCTGGCGCTGGGGCTTCGCCAACAGCCACCTCGCCCTCTACCTGCTCGCCCTGGTCGACCACCAGAGCTTCGTGATCGCTGGCGCCCGGAGCACCTCGGAGCTCTGGGTGTACGTGCTCGCGAACGTGGAGCTGCTCGACGCGCTGGTGGTCGAGCTGATGACCGCGCGCTTCGTGCTCATGCTGGCCGCGGTGCCCCTGTGGCTCCTGCTGGCCAGCCTCGTGGCCACGCGCCCTCTGCTCAGCCTGTCCACGCGTCTCGCTGCACCGGCCGCGCTCGCAGGCCTCCTCCTGCCGTGGGCCGTCTGGCTGGGCGGGGGCCGAGCACCCCTGGCCGTCACCAGCACCTTCGTGGACGCGGTGCTGCTGTTCCCCCGGGTCCGCTACGCCGCCGATCGGCTGCGCCCGGAGCTGGCCGAGCCGATCTACGACGCGCCCGTGGTCGAGGCGCTCGGTCGCCGACCGAACGTGCTCGTGTTCGTGCTCGAGTCCACCCGCTACGACCGCTTCCGCGAGCACGCGACCCTGCGCGCGCTGGACGACAGCGGGGTCTCGTTCGACCGCGCCTACGCCAGCGTCATCCACACGTCCAAGGCCGTGGTGGGCCTGATGTGCGGCATGTACCCGCGGCTCGCGATGCCCATCTCCGAGGCCCAGCCGGGCGGCCTGCCCCTGCGGTGCCTGCCCCACCTCCTCGGCGACCAGGGCTACCGGAGCCTCTGGATCCAGTCGGCGCTGGGCAGCTTCGAACAGCGTCCGGGCCTCGTGGAGAACCTCGGCTTCGACCACGGGGTCTACGGTGAGGACCTGCTGCAAGACGGGGACTGGGCCGAGACGGGCTACTTCGGCGTCGACGAGAACGCGCTGATCGATCCCCTGCTGCGTTGGCTCGACGAAGCGCCCGAACGCCCCTTCTTCGTGTCGCTCCTGACCGTCAGCACCCACCACCCCTTCCAGAGCCCGGGCGAGGAGCCGCCCGCCAGCCGTGCGGAGGAGCCCGCGGCCTACGATCAGGCGCTCGCCCACGTCGACGCGTTCGTGGCGACGACCCTCGCAGCGCTGGCGGGGCAGGGCCTGCTCGACGACACCCTGGTCGTGCTGGTGGGCGACCACGGGGAAGGCTTCGGGGAGCACGGACGCTGGTACCACAACAACGTTCCCTACGAGGAGGCGGTGCACACCCCCCTGGTGCTCCTGGGATCCGAGGACCTGATCGGGCCACCTCGTCGCGACGAGGGCCTTCGCAGCCACCTCGACCTGCTGCCCACCGTGCTCGACCTCGCCGAGGCCGACTGGCGCGGCACCGTGCCGGGTCGCAGCCTGCTGGGCCCCGGGCATGCGCGTGTGCTCTCCGCCTGCTGGCTCACCAGCTACTGCCTGGCCGAGGTCGACGACGCCGGTCGCAAGACCATCTTCCACTACGGCTACAAGCCCACCGAGGTCTTCGACCTGCGCGAGGATCCCGACGAGCGGAACAACCTGGCGTCGACCCTGACACCCGAAGAAATCCGGTCCGCCGAGGACCGGCTGATCGCGGTCCAGGTCAGCGTCGAGCAGACGTTCACGGAAGGCGCCACCAACCTTGCTCCGTGAGGATACCTTCGTGGCCCCCATGTAGGGGCCGACACGAGGTGGAGACGATGCTGTTGTGGATGTGGGCGTGCTACGCGCCCGGCGGTGAGACCCCCGAGGACACGGCCCCCACCACCGACTCGGCCCAGCCGACCGACTCCGGCGGCGACTCGGGGGCCATCGACACCGGCGAGACCGGCGAGACCGGCGAGACCGGCGAGACCGGCGAGACCGGCGAGACCGGCGACACGTCCCCGATCGACACGGGACCGATGCTCGAGTACACCAGCGGCGAGGAGCGCATCACCTATGCGTGCGGTGTCGCGCTCGAGCTGCGCATCGTCGACCGTGGCAGCTTCACCATGGGCAGCCCCGAGAGCGAGCAGGGCCGCGACAAGGACGAGACCCAGCACCTCGTCACGCTGAACAACGCCTTCGAGGTCGGCGCGACCGAGGTCACGCAGAGCCAGTTCGAGGCCTGCATGGGCTACAACCCGTCCGAGGGCACGTGCCTCGACGGCAACTGCCCGGTGGAGACCATCACCTGGTTCGAGGCCGCGGCCTTCACCAACGCCATGAGCGAGGCCGACGGCCTGCCCGGCTGCTACGACTGCTCGGACGACGACGGCAGCTGGTTCTGCGAGAGCGTGCAGAACCCGTACACGTGCACCGGCTACCGGCTGCCCACCCAGGCGGAGTGGGAGTACGCCGCGCGCGCGGGCTCCGAGACCGCCTACATCAACGGCATGGCCGCGGAGGAGAACGCCGACCTCGCCAACTGCGACGGCTACTACCAGCTCGACGGCGGCAGCCTCGACGACGTGGCCTGGTACTGCGGAAACAACAACCAGGACGCCAACCACACGGGCGTGCTGGGCGAGAACGCGTGGGGCCTGCACGACGTGCACGGCAACGTGTGGGAGTGGACCACCGACCACGAGTACGAGTACACGAGCGCCGACGCCACCGACCCGTGGGGGAACGCCGGCCAGTACCGCATGCGCCGCGGCGGCTCCTTCTGGAGCACCCCCGAGCGGCTTCGCCTGGCGCTGCGCGTGGAGCTCAGCCCGCAGGTCTCGAACTACAACATCGGCACGCGGGTGGCTCGGAGCCTGCCGAGCTTCTGAACGCGCGGTCGGCACGAGGTGTGGATCGGGACCACCCGGCCAGCCCCGATCCTCCAGCACCTACGCGCCACCTCAGCCACTCGGGCTCCTTGGAAACACCGGTGGGAGTCACTTGACAGCCGCGCCAAGCGGGCTAATACTTCAGCCTGAACAGGGATCCTCGTGGTTCCTCGTTCGTGGACGGGCCCCGCCCACTTCCTTCAGGGCGCGTGGTCCATTCCGGTCCCGGCAACAACCCACCGACGTGTGGGCCGGGTTCCCGTTTCGAATCCCCCCCTTGGTGGAGTGCCTGTGACGGCTGCCCCCCACGTGGCTCGATGAACGTCCGGGCCGACAACCCTG
>CAZSAT010000077.1:0-35383 GCA_964604675.1 uncultured Enterobacterales bacterium | reverse complement strand
TCCTGATAGGTGTTGACTTGCGAGTAGCCAATCGTCCAGGCCGTGGGACAGGACGTCGACGGGACTCCCGTGTCCGGCGTACACGTGCCATCCAAGGACCACAGCGAGGGCGAGGTCGCCTCGAAGTCGTAGGCGAGCACATCCGGCTCCACTCCGGAGCAGGTCGCGCCGCTCAGGCGCCGGCCTCCGTCGGCCACGAAGAGCTGCTGGTCGGTGCCATCGTCCAGTACCTCGAGGTCGCGGATGTCAAGCCCGTCGCTACCCGACACCGCGGAGCAGCTGACGCTCGCGGCGCACAGGTCCGTCGCGCCGGTCAGGTCACAGATGTACAGAGCCTCGTCAGTGCCCGTGTCGTCCCGAGTCTTGAAGCCCACGGCGAGCAGCGTGTCGGTGCCATCGTTCAGCTCGGCGAGACCACCGACGTAGGCATCGCTGGGCAGATCCGAAGACAGCGAGCACGTCGTGTCGGTCGTCGTGTCGTAGACGGTGACCCCTAGCGAGCCGGCCAGGTGGTTGGCGCTGATCAGCTGGCTGCCGTCGGGCCACCAGGTCATCAGCACCCCTCCTCCGAGCGCCGGCTGGCTCGCCGTGTCGCCACAGGGATCGACTCGGCGGACGGCCGCCACCTCGCTCTCGTCGGTCAAACGGGTCCATAGCCAGCTGCTCCCGGAGAGCGTGCCCGAGAACAGGCGCCCCTGCACCCCGCCAGCCTGTTCCCGACCGCTCAGCACATAGAGCTGGGTGTCGCTCACGGCGACGATCTCGGTGATGTCTAGGTCGTCGTCATCCTTGAAGGCGAGCCCGTCCTGGTTGGCGTGGGTCCAGTGCATGCCATCGGTAGAGTACGCGACTCCTGCGACATCGGAGCCGATCCAGAGCGTCGGCGTGGCGCCAGTCGACTCGCGCACCAGAGTCGTCTCCTGCCCGCCCCACGGCAGCCGGTAGCCACCCTCTTCCTCAGCGTCCGAGCTGACCCATGTGTCCTCCACGTACTGGTCGCGGCCGGGTGCCCACCCCGTAGCGTTCGCCTCCGGCACCGAGCCGCCCGACTGACGGCCGTAGCGGCCGTTGGCCAACTCGATCCACTCCAGGTAGGCGGTGTCGGTCGCGCCGGTGTCGCAAGAGACGTCCAGCGTGACGATGTCGTACGCCGGCACCCCGAAGGCCACGCCATGCTGAACCGTGTTGAAGCCGTCGCTGAGGGAGTCTGTCCACACGACGTAGTCCTGGTCGTTCGCAACCTGAAGCTCGCAGGTGGTCTGCGCCTCATCAAAGTCCATCATCAGGTTGATCGTCAGCGCACCACGCCACCAGTAGAAGTCGGTGTTGAGGCCGGCCGTGCCGGTGCCAGGCTGGAACGCCACCTCGTCCTTCAGGAAGCGGGCGGTTCCCTACGCGCTCCAGTCCGCCACGCCGACCGACCAGACACCTCGGAAGTAGGGCCGTCGGAGGAAGTCGGTGATGTAGTCCGAGTCATCGTCGATACCGTTCCCCAGGACCTCCTCGTCCGGTGACAGTGCATGGGCGCGTGGGCCGTAGAAGGCGAGCAGCAGCACGCAGACAGCGGCTGCGGCTGAGAAGATCGACGAGTGATGGCGGTGCATGTTCCCCCCGGATTGGTGCTGTGCGCGTCTCCTACAAGGAGGAGAGCACACCGACGAGACGCCGACAAGCGGAAACGCATCGCGCGGTCCCCCAGCAACGCTCGATCCCCCTGCAACGCTCGATGGCGTGCCTGCACGTCGAGGTTGAGCTCCTCAGAGACGGGGACCCTCCTCCTCGACGGCTTGGACGAGGCTCGGCTCCTGGCCGGTTCGACGCTCCCGGAGCTGCTCGCCCGGCTCGAGCAGGCGCTCGCACACCAGCTCTTGGGCCAGTACATGGTGGACCGGCGGGCGCAGCACGGGGTGTTGCTGCGCGTCTACCAGGGGAAGAAGCAGCACTGGGTCAAAGGGGGGCGGACGAGCTTCGCCCAGGTCGTCGGGCACCTGGCCAAGTCGTCGCGAGAGCTATCCGCCGCGCAGGGCCGCGAGCTCCGCGTGGTCGGCATCGACGCCACCTGTCCGACCGGGCGGAGCGATACCCCGTTCAGCGCTCGTCTCGTCCGGTAGACGCAAGCACCGCGAGGCCGGGTTGGGAGAGCCTGGGTCTGTCCGGCTGACCGTCCGTCCGTACCTGTCGTGCGCGCCCGCGCGTGCGCGCGGCAGCCGCCGGCCGGGCCACGTGACCACCCCGTGACCCAACGTCCATCCAATCCCGCAAGATCGACCCTTGGTGACAAGCCCCCACCCTCGTGTTATCAGCCACTTAGCTACTTCGAGGGTGCCCCTTCCCGGGCTCATAACCCGAAGGTCGTCAGTTCAAATCCGGCCCCCGCATCCATTCGAAAGGCCCGAGCTTCTGCTCGGGCCTTTCCTGCTCTGGGAACTGCGTTCGGCCACCGAGGTGTTGATCGCACGAACCTTGCCCACCCAAGGTGACGTAACTCACGTTAGAGTGACGCCATGGTCATCCTCACCCTCGCGGACCACCTGGACCAGCTGGCGCGCCACCGGCGCGCGAAGCCGTGGTGGATCCGCTTCCAGATGGGCCTCGCCACCCGCGCGACCGAGCGCTGCTACACGCTGCTCGCGCCTCGCAGCGGCCTGCGCGCTGTGCTCGCCCGCTTGCACAACGGCATCCTGTTGCTGCACCCGGCCGCGGTGGCCATCGAGGGACCGGTGGATGACGGCGTGTTGGACGGCGCGCTACGACCTCTGCGGGACCTGCACCAGATCCCCCTCACGGCCGGACCGCCGCACGGGCGGGCGCCGCACCGCCCCAGCATGCCGGCGGTCTCGCTCCCGACCTCCCTGCCGCCGGTGGATGGCCTCGCGCTCGGGCTCGACATCGGCGGCACGGGCATGAAGGCCTGCCTGCTCCAGGGTGAGCGTGTGCTCGATCACGCCCACACGGCCACCTGGCCGGCCGGAGAGCGCGGGCTGGACTCGCTCGTCGAGCGCGCGCGGGCGCTGCTCTCGGACCTGCTGCCCGCGGGCGCCGTCGCCACGAGCCTCGGCATCGGCTTCGCATCGCCCATGGGCGTCGACGGCCGGGTGCACGCCCTCTCTACGGTGATGCAGGCTCGGCTGGGCACCACCGAAGGCCTCGACCGCTTCGGGGAGCGCGCGGCGGAGCAGCTCGTCGACGGACCGGTGGTGGTCTACAACGACCTCGCGGTGCTTGGCCGCGACTGCTCGGCGCGGGGCGCACGCCGTCACCTCCGGCTGCAGATCGGCACGAGCTTCGGCGGGTGCTGGATCGACGCGGACGGCACGGTGAATGCCGGCGAGCTGGGACGCCTGCGCGTCGACATGTCACCGGACGCCCGGCCGCACACCTACCTGCCGCTGTCCGGAGCGATGAAGAGCTACCTGTCGAACTACGGCGTGGCCTGGACCCTGTCGGAGGCGGTGAGCCGCGAGGTGACGCCCGAAGAGGCCGGATTCCTCCTGGCCGACCTGCTGGTCGCTCCCGAGGGCCAGCAGGTGATCGACGACCTGACGGTGCTGTTGGTCGGCGTGATCCGTGAGGCGTGTGCGCTCCTCCCGGGGCTGCGCCACGTCGAGGTCGGTGGCGGCATGCTGCGCGGCGCCACGGGGCGCCGGCTGCAGACCGCGGTGCGGGGTGTGCTCCGCCTCCGGGAGGGCAGCCCCGACTTCGCCATCGCACGGGATCCCGGCTTCGACGGGGCGCTCGCGGCTGCGCGCGCCCCGCGTGCCTCCGTTCGGCTCCGCGGCCGTCGTCGCGCACGCGTGAGCTGACGCGCCTCCCTCCGCCACCACGATAGGCGCACACGTGCACGTCTACCGCTGGGACCTCGACAAGACCTACCTGCAGACCGACTTCGACTCGGTCCGTGGGCTGCTCCGCTCTGCGCTGGAGCCGGCCGAAGCCAAGCGCAACGTGCCGGGCTCCCGGGCGCTGCTGCGCGCCCTCGGGCGCCGCGACGGCACCCGCATCTGCATCATCAGTGGGTCGCCCACCCAGATGCGCGAGGTGTTGACGCAGAAGCTCGAGCTCGACGGGGTGCGCGTCGACGAGCTGCACCTGAAAGACAACCTGGGCAACCTGAAGCGTGGCCGCATCCGCGCCGTGCGCGAGCAGTTCGGCTACAAGCTCCCGCTGTTGCTCGAAGGGCGGCGCCTGCTGGGATCGGCGGTGCACGAGACCCTCTTCGGCGACGACGCCGAGATCGACGCGCTCGTCTACTCGGTCTTCGCCGACGCGGTGTCCGGGCGCCTCCGCGAGCGGGACGTGGCGCGCATCATGGAAGCCGCGGGTGCCTACAAGGCACAGATCGACACGGCTCGTCGCGCCCTCGAGGCGTGCGGCACGGGCACCGTCGTCGATCGAATCTTCATCCACCTCGACCGCGGGGTCCCGGTGGAGCGCTTTCGAGCGCTCGGAGGCCGCGTGGTGCCCGTGCAGTCCTGGTACCAGGCCGCCCTGGTGCTGTACGCGGCCGGTCGCCTGGAGGCCGTTGACGTGGTGGAGGTGGCGCGTGAGGTCGTGGCGGAGGGCAGCGTCGGGCCGACCGGTCTCGGGAGCCTGCTGCAGGATCTGGTGCGCCGAGGCCACACCCGGCGCCACGACATGGAGCGCCTCGTCGCCGAGATGGACACCGGTGCCGAGGACGTGTCGCTCGTCGTCGATCGTTCCCGCCGACTGCTCGACCACCTCGCCGACGGTCACCGCTACCGTGCACCGGTTCCGCCGCACCGGGTGGACTACGTGTCCCTGCTGTACCGCTTCGGTCGGAAGCACAGCAAGGAGTAGGACAGCTCTACTGTCGGTAGCGCACATCCACGCTCGATAGAATACGGGGGCCTCGGTCGGGGTCTGTCGTGGGCACGGACCTTGCTGGTCCCACCCAGGAAGTCCCGGAGGTCTCCCTCCCAGGAAGGATGCATGCCTCACCCGGCACATGAACATGCGGCGCGCGCCAAGCACGACCTCGGCAAGTACGTGGCGATGCAGACGCGCTGGCTGCCGGAAGATGCCCCGGCTGGAGAGCTCCGCGCCGCCCTGATGACCGACGTGCTCACAACCCGTCGGAGCGATGCCCTCACGCTGTCGGCGCCCGAGCTCTGGCACGTCCTGCGCCCGCCCTTGGCGGCCGCCCTCACGGCCGCCGAGCTGGCGCCCATCGACGCCGCAGTCGCTCGCCTGGCGGCCGCGGTCGCACCCTTGCGCGACGACGCGCTCACCCTGTCCGAGCTCCGGGCGCTCGCCGAGGACGCTCGGCAGGTCGCCCGTGAGCTCGCCGCCCTCACCCGCAGGCTCCGGGAGCCCTAGATGGCCAACGTGCTGATCATCGACGACCAGGATCGCTACGTGGAGCTCTGCCGGAAGGCGATTCCCGAGCACCAGTACTTCGGCCCGGCTCGCTGCTGGGCCGAGGCCGAGCGCATCCTGCGTCGCTTCCGCCGCCGCCTCGATGTGGTGCTGCTGGACGTGCACTTCGATCGCCCGGTCGAGGAGTTGCTCGGCGTGCCGCGCGACGCCGACGCCAAGGCGCTCACCCAGGCTCAGCGTCGGCAGGGGCTCTTCATCCTCGAGAGGCTTCGCAACGCCACGCCGGACCTGCCCGTCATCCTGATGACCAGCCGCGACGACCTGCCGCTCGAGCACGCGGCGGACCGCTTCGACGCGCAGGAGTACACCTACTTCCTCGACGACGACTACGTGGACGCGCGCTCGCTGCGGGCGCAGATGGAGGGCATCGTGCGCGCCCACCGCGGGCGTGACCGCGACGGTCCCATCTTCTGGGGCAAGAGCCACGCGGTGCGGCGGGTGCGCTCGCAGCTGACCACGCTGGCTCGAGGGCGCCTCCCGATCATCCTCGGCGGCGAGACGGGGACCGGTAAGAGCCTGGTGGCACGTCACTTCATCCACCCACGGTCCGAGCGCACCGGGCGCTTCGTCGCGGTGGACCTGGCCACCATCCCGAAGGAGCTGATGGGCGCCCACCTCTTCGGCTCGGTCAAGGGCAGCTACACCGGCAGCGTGGCCGACCGGAAGGGCGCCTTCGAGGAGGCCGACGGCGGCACCCTGTTCCTGGACGAGATCGGAAACCTCTCGCTCGATGCCCAGCGCATGTTGCTCACCGTGCTCCAGGAAGGGGAGGTGACCCGACTGGGGGATCTCCGGGAGCGCAAGGTCGACGTGAAGCTGGTCGCGGCGACCAACGAGGACCTGCCGGAGATGGTGCGCGAAGGACGCTTCCGCTCCGACCTCTACATGCGGCTGAACCCGGCTTGCACCGTGGGGCTGCCGCCGCTTCGGGAGCGCACACAGGACCTGCCGGCGCTGGTGGCCTTCTGCGTCGAGCAGGCGATGAACGGCCCGTGGCTGCGCGAGCTCGTGGCGACCTACCGGAAGCTGCACGGCCTGCACGGCGACGCGCTGCAGGTCGTCACCGGCCAGGCGGCGCCTGCCGAGCGGCAGGGCGTCATCCACCTGCTGCTCTCGGAGCGCGCGCTCGGGCTGTTGCGGAGGCATCCCTGGCCAGGCAACCTGCGTGAGCTCGCCATGACCGTCGAGAACGCCCTGGTGTTCACCTTCGCGGAGCTTGTGCAGCTCGAAGGTGGGGAGCGTCCCGACCTGGTCCAGGTCCGGCCCAAGCTCCTGCGGGACCTCCTGCGCACCACCTCCACAGCCGCCCACGACGCGCCCACGGACGGCTGGCGCCTGGAGGTCACCGTGCGGCCAGCCGACACCCTGAACCGCGTCGCTGCCGACGTGGAGCGGCAGTACTTCACGGCGCTCTACCTCGGCCAGGGAGGCGACTTCGCGGCCATGGCCAAGGTGCTCATGGGGGACGAGGCGAACGCACGCAAGGTGCAGCTGCGGTTCAACCAGCTGGGGCTCAAGGTGCGCGAGCTGAAGGGGCGACTTCCAGCGTGATCGCGCTCCTGCTGGCGCTGGCCTTGGGCCAGGACGATCTGGTAGGGGCGGGCCTCGACCCGCTCACCCGAGGCCTGTTCCAGGATGCCGTCCGCGACGAGCAGGCGGACAGCTGCCGCCGCGCCATCTCCGGGTACCGTCTCGTGTTGCGGCAGGAGCCGGGGTACGTCCCGGCCTCGCTCGGTCTGGGGCGGTGCTACCTCGTGGTCGGTGAACCGGAGGCCGCTGAGCGCACCCTGCGAAGCATCGGGCACGAGGCCGACGCGGCCGAGGCCCTCGCCCGGCTCCTCGAACAGCTGGAGCGGCCCCTCGAAGCCGCCGCCTGGTGGCGCAAGGTGCAGACCCTGCGCTTCGGGAGCGGTGGGGTCGCCGCCTTCGCCCACGAAGCGCGGGCTCTGTTGGCGGGCGATGAGGTCGACGCCGCCATCGCGGCGCTGACCCGGCACCTCGAGCTGGCGGAGGAGACCGCGTCCGAGTCCCTCGCGGGTGACCTCGCGATCGACCTCGCCGAGGTGCTGGTCGAGGCGGAGCGGCCGGACGAGGCCCGGTTCTGGCTGCAGGCCTGGCTGGTGCGCTGGCCCGGCGGCGAGCGGTCCGAGACGGTGATGGCGATGCTGGACCGGCTGGTCGTCGAGGCGCTCGCGGCCGGGCGCACCGCGGGGGCGGCGGAGCCGCTCGGCCAGAAGGAGCGCCTCGCGCTCGAGACCGCGAGGCGGCTCCTCGCGCGTGAACGGCTCGACGAGGCCACCGCCACCCTCGAGGCCTTGCTCCAGCAGGCCCCCCGGGCGCCGGAAGCCTGGGCGGCGCTCGGCGACCTGGCCTGGCAGCGTGGCGACATGGCTCGGGCCGAGCAGGCCTACCTCACCGCCAAGCAGCTGGCGCCGGAGGAGCCGGATTACCGGATCCGACTCGGCATCCTGCTCGTCGAGAGCTACGGCGGCCGCCGCCACGCGGAGGCGGCCGAAGAGTTCCGGCGTGCGCTCGCCCTCCGCCCCTCGGCCGCCGAGCTGCACTACCGCCTGGGGCGCGTGCACCAGGAGTCCGGGGACCCCGACGCCGCCGCGCTCGCGCTGGCACGCTACCTGGCGTTGGAACCGCAGGGCCGCTTCGCCGAGGACGCCGCCGCACGGCTCGCCACGCTGAACCGGGTCGCGCCCGAGCCGCCGAGCCTCGAACAGCTGGCCTCGAGCCGACCGGACGAGGTGCCCGAGGAGGCCTGGCGGCAGCTGAACGTGGCGCGGGTCTACCTCTACGACCGCGACGACGATGCGTCGGCCGAGGTGGCGGTGCGCCTGGCGCTCGCGGAAGCCCCGGCATGGGTCGACGCCCTGAACCTGTTGGCCACCCTGCAGCTGCGAGCGGGCGAAGACGACGAGGCACTCGCCACGTGGCGCGACTCGCTCGCGGCGCGCCCGGACCAGCCCTTGGTGCTGCTGGACGTTGGCCGGCTCGTCGCGCTTCGTGGGGACCGTGGCGACGCGATCCGGCACTTCGAACGCGCGGCCACCATGGGCGAAGCCGACGGCCACTACGAGCTGGCGCGGATGGCCGACGAAGACGGTGCCTGGTGGGAGGCTCGGGAGCTCCTGAAGAGCTACTTCGCGCTCGCCTCTGGCGGGCCCCGGCACGACCAGGCGGTCGCCCTGCAGGAGCGCCTGGACGCTCGGGCGCGCACGATCGTGGGCGGTGCCATGTGCGGGCTGGCCCTGCTCGGGGTGCTGGGGCTGGGTTTCCGGCACCTGCGCTATGGCGGCTGGACCCTGCGCCAGCTCTTGCGGGCCTTTCCGGATGCCTACGCCGACGTGGCCAGGGTGCTCGGCGCGATGCGGCACGAGGTGATCAAGCACAACACGACCGTGCTCCCGAAGGCCGCAGACGGGCTCGCGGTCGGGGACGACGCGGCAGCCCGGGACGCCGCCGAGATCCTGTTCTCGGGCGCGCGCGGCGGGGTCATCGCCCGGTGGACCGCCTACATCGGCGAGCTGGAGGCCGTCGGTCGCTCCTTCGGCGTGCGCCTGAACCTCCGGCATCTCGACCCCGAGCTCGCGCCCATGTGCCGCGCGTTCCGTGAGCTGTCCCGCCTGGAGCGATCCTTGCGCGCCGGAAGCGTGGCGCCCGAGCGCCTGCACCGGCTGGCGCACGTGCTCAACCAGGAGGGCTACAGGGCGCTTGGCGCCATCCTGCGGGAGGCCGGCCTGATCGTGGTCGAGGAGAGCCTCTTCAGGGGCTGCTGGGAGGCGGTGGTCGCCGAGCCGGCCTTCGCCGGGCAGCGGCTCCCCCGCCTCGAGATCTGGGCCTGCGACGAGGTGCTCGAGGTGCGCATGGGCGAGAACGCGCTGCAGGACGTGGTCACCAACCTCTTGCGAAATGCCCTGGGTGCGGTGCTCGACGACCGCGATGGTGAGGGGCGACTGGGGCTCTCCCTGGAGGTCGAGGACGACCCGGTCACTGGACTGGAGAGCGTGTTGATCCGCGTGCTCGACAACGCCAGGACGCCCCTCACGGATGCGATGATCCGCGGGCGCTTCGTCGACCGAGGCTTCGGGCTGACCGTCGAGCTGCTGGAGCGTGCGGAGGGAAGCGTGAGCGTTGCCACGGTGCACGAGGGGGGCTTCGAGAAGGCCGTGACCGTGTGCCTGCCGCGCGCCGAGGGGTGCGTGTGAGGCCGCTGGTCCTGGTCGTGGAGGACGGCCACGAATACACCGAGAACCTCACCCGCTTCCTCGACGGTGAGCTCAGCTTCGAGCGGGCGGGGGACGCCGCTGCGGCCCTGGCTCGGCTCGCGAGCGGTGGCGTGGACGCCGTGTTCCTCGACATGCGCTTCGATCGCATCCCGCGGCACGACCTCATCGGCGACGCGGCGGCCCTCGTCGCCCGCTTCGGAGACGACGAACGCGCCTGGCGCTTCCTCGCGGACAACCAAGGCAGCTACGTGCTCGCAGCGCTGCGGGAGGCCGGCCACGAGCTCCCCGTGGTGATGAGCTACGACTTCGACGGCGAGCCGCGCCGCTTCAAGAACCTCGAGGCCCGCTACGCACCGCTCGCGTACCTCGGCGACACCGCCAGTCCCGACGAGATCCGGGATCAGCTCCTGGCCGCCGCCAGGGCCTGATCACGCGCGGCAGGCAGCCTCGACGTCGGCCACGGTCTTCGGGATCGCGGCCGTCAACACGTCGGGGGCGTGCTCGGTGCAGAGCACGTCGTCTTCGATTCGGATGCCGAGGCCGCGGAAGCGCTCCGGGGCGTCCTCGTCGTCGGGTGCCACGTAGAGGCCCGGCTCGACCGTGACCACCATGCCCGGCGCGAGCACGGGCTCCTCGCCCACGAAGGGGCCGACGTCGTGCACGTCGAGGCCCAGGAAGTGGCCGGTTCCGTGCATGTAGTACCGCTTGAAGGCCTCGCGCTCGATGAGCTCGTCGACCTCCCCGTCGAGCAGGCCCAGACGCACCATGCCCTCGGTGAGCACCCGGACGGCGGTGTCGTGGCCCTCCTTGAACAGGCGGCCCGGACGGACTGCGTCGATCGCCTGCACCTGGGCGTCGAGCACCACCTCGTAGAGCGCGCGCTGGGCGTCGGTGAAGCGACCGTCGACGGGGAAGGTGCGCGTGACGTCGGCGGTGTACCAGCCGTACTCGCAGCCGGCGTCGACGAGGAGGAGGTCGCCAGCGTGCAAGGAGTCGTCGTTCTCGATGTAGTGGAGGATGCACGCGTTGTGACCGCCCCCCACGATGCTGGTGTAGCCGGCGCCCGTGCCTCCGTGGCGTCGGAAGGTGTAGTCCAGCAACGCCTCCAGCTCGTACTCGAAGCCACCCGGGCGGGCATCGCGCATCACCGCGAGGTGAGCTTCGGCCGTGATGCGTGCGGCTTCGCGCAGGAGCGCGAGCTCCTCGGTGGTCTTGTGCAGGCGCAGCGGGTGCAGCACGCGGCCCGGGGCCACGAAGGCGTCGGGAACCGGGCGACGGGTCTTCCGCGCGGCGCGCCGGGCGCGGGCGAGGGCACCTGCGACCAGCGCGTCGTTCTCAGCGTCGGCCATGACATCGTAGAAGAGCGTGCGGTAGTCGCTGAGCAGCTCCGGGAGCTTGGCGGAGAGCTCGGCGATGTCGAACGCCGCGTCGGCCCCGAAGCGGTCCACGGCCCCGACGGGCCCGGGCCGGATGCCCGTCCAGATCTCCAGCTCGGGGTTCTTGGGCTGCACGAAGAGCACGAAGGGCGCGTCGGCACCCGGGAGCAGGAGCACAGCGGCCTCGGGGTCGGTCCAGCCCGTGAGGTAGAGCACGTCGCTGTGCTGGCGGAACCGGTACTCGGCGTCGGCGTTCCGGTTGTGGTGCCGCGCCGCGAAGAGCAGCAGGGCCCCGTCGTCGCCCAGCGCCTCGAGCGCGCGGGCGCGGCGCTGGGCGAACACGTGCTGGTTGTCGTCGCAGAGCGGCATCTCAGACCTCGTCGATGCCACCCCCTAACCGTGGTCGCGATCACCCCGGACGATCCTACGAGTGCGTGCTCGCGATCACGATCCCAGGGGCGTGCGCGTGTCACGCATTGACATTGCAGGTTGAAGGGACCACCTTGGGGATTAAGGCACCTGCAGACCCGAACGCCCCGGAGTCGGTGGATGGAAGACCCCTCGAAGGTCGCGACAGTCGATGACCGCACCATCCGCGTGCGGGAGGTGGTGGATCACAACGCGGATCTCATCAAGATCGTCCAGGACATCGATCTGTTGACCTTCTCGGAGCCCACCTGGTCCCGCTACACGATGGGCCTCATGCTCCGGCACGGCCGAACCTTCCTGCTCGAGACCGAGGGCGTGCCGATCGGCACCTGCCAGGTCATCCGCAGCTTCGAACGTTCCGGCGAGGCGGTCTTGTTCTCCATGGCGGTTCGTCCGGGCTACCGCAACCAGGGCCTGGGCACGTTCTTCCTCCGCGGCGTGATCGAGCGCGTGAAGGCTTCCGGCTTCCGTTCGGTGGTGCTCGAGGTCGATCCGGCCAACCAGGCCGCCATGCACGTGTACCGGTCCAAGCTCGGGTTCCACGAGGTCGGACTGCTGCGCGGCGAGTACGGGCCCGGCCACGATCGGGTCCAGATGCGGCTCGTGCTCGAGGATCGCCTCGGCGAGGTCACTCCGCTCCCGATCTGAGGCCCTCAGTCCAGCAGGCGCGGCGCCGACTTGCCGAGGTGCACACCCAGCCCGCCGCCCTGGATGAACGCGTCCTCAGCCGCTTCGCGTTCCCAGCGTGCCTCGTACTTCACGAAGTAGCGGGGATTCACGTACCAGCGGATCTCGCCGCCGGAGCCGAAGAGCAGCCGAGCGACCTGCCCGTTCTCGTCGCCGTTGCCGGCGCGGAACCCGCTCGACAGGAACAGCCCGGGCCGCACATGCTTCCACGCGGGACCGACCATCAGGCGCATGCCCGCGTTCGCGTCCCACATGCCGTTGGGGTAGCGGGTGAAGCCGGCCCGATCGAGGCCCAGGCTCACGTGGGGCTTGACGAAGTAGTCCACCGAGAAGCCGGAGGTGTGCGGCGTGGCCAGGGTGTCGTTCCACATCGTCTCCGCCGAGATGCTCACGCCCTGCACCGGGCGCCACGTGGAGACCTGACCGCTGGCCTTGTAGGCAGCGTCCGAGGCCGCCCAACCCATCACCATGAAGCCCATCATCGTCAGCGCGTTCGGCCCGAGCGGGCTGCCCGTCGACACCTTCTGGGACTGATCGAGCGCGCTCGGGACCCCCCACCCGGTGCCCTGGAGCGCCCAGTAGCTCCCCAGGAACAGCGCGCCCTCGACCCACCGCCCTTGCAGCATGTGGCCGGTGCCCGGCATCAAGAGGCTGACACCGGCCGCGAGCGGGGGGTTGGTGGTCGGGTCGAAGTCGCCCACCGCGTCCCCGATGCCGTCCACGATCTTGTCGGCGGTCAGCGCGTCGTCGGCCTTGGGCCTGGCTTCGCCACCGGTGCGGTTCAGCGACGGCAGGTCGGCCACGCCCTTGGTGCTCGCCAGGGCGAGAGCGTCCGGATCACCCCAGCGGCTGATCGTGTGGTTGGCGCCCTCGGTGAGCCCGACCTCGGAGGTGTAGAGCGCGCCCTTCTCCTTCCGTCGGAGCTGGTAGCGCCCCGGTGCGAGCGCCAGCGTCACGGGCTTCCCGGCCACCTTGGCCACCTCCGCCACGGGCCGCGCCTCGGGCAGGGCGAGCACCGTGATGGTGCCCTCGACGGCGGCCGGGAAGGTGATGTGGGCCGTGGCGCGATCGACCTCGGTGAGCACCAGATCGCCGTTCCCGCGGATCTGGAAGTCGTAGTGGGGGTGCTGCGTGCCGGCTGCGGTGCCTCCCGTGTAGGCCACCGTGCGGTCGTAGGCGTAGCTGTAGGCCTCGTTGAGGCTGACCCAACCGTCCTCCCCGCTGTCGGCGGCTCCGCGCAGGCCGCTCACCAGGTAGTAGGTGAAGAAGCTGCCCTGGAGCCTGTCGGACTCCTGGGCGTCCTCGTCCGCGGCGCTGGCGGCCAGCCAGGCCTCCCCTTCGGCCTCGAGGCCTTCCTCGACAAGAAACGGCGAGGTGAGCGCGGCACCCTTGAGTCGGGTGAGCTCACCGGCGCGGCAAGCATCGACGATGCCGAGGTGCACGTCCGCGGGGATGGCGCGGATGTCCTCCTTGAGCTGGTCGTAGGGGTAGAGCTCGTCGCCGAGCCGCAGGCCGCGGTTGTCGGCGTGGCCCGAGTAGTAGAAGACGAAGAGCGCCTCGTCATGAGCGCCGAGGTCCCCGACCGCGTCCATGAGCTCGCTGGTCAGGCCGTCCATGGTTGGTGCCAGGGCCAGCACGACCTCGTCTTGGGTGAAGTCGCCGAGATCGACGAGCACGTCGGCCATGCGCCGGGCATCGGCCTCGGCGTAGCGCAGGGGGTCGAGGCCAGGACCACCATCGTTGATGCCCACCACCACGGCGCGCCGCGCCACGCCGGGCTCGGCCTGGGCGGGCGCCGCGAACAGGCTCGCGATCAGCAGGTTCAACGCGCCTTCTCCAGCCTCACGGACGCTACGATGGCCTGATCGTCGTGACCTAGCAAGGCGTCGACCACCTGCTCGTCACTCGGCCGGTCGTAGGTGAACACGGCGTAGAAACGCTGGGGACCTGGGCTGTCATCCAGGGTCAGAGCGAACGGAGCGTTGTGCCACTCGGGGCTGGGCTCGGCGGGCACGACGCCGTAGACCTCCACGGCACCGTCCCCGTCCATGCCGGCGAAGCTGACGAAGCCGCCCTCCTTGTCGCGGTAGCGGAGCTGGATCGTGTCGCCCGGCACCACCTCGTCGCCCTGGCCGAGCGCGCGCGCCGCCGGCTCCGTGTCGAGCCACGCTTCCAGGCCCACGGCGGCGCCCTTGGTGCGCACCGACTCGTCGAGGGGCGCCTGGCTCGGATCGGTCTCGGAGGTGCCCGGCATCTGGACCACGAGGAGCGCCGCCGCGGCGACCAGCACCGGGGCGAACAAGAAGCGCCACCACGGCGCGCGGGCCTTGGAGGTGCCGAGCTCGGCGATCGCCTTCGGGACCGCTTGCAACGCGAACGCCGCCCGGTGGTTCTGCTGGCTGACCAGCCGGGCCGAACACGCCTTGCAGCCATCGAGGTGGGCCTTGAGGTCAGCCTCCTCGGCGCCGGAGAGCTCGCCGTAGCGGTGGCGGTGGAGGAGGAGGGTGGAGGGGTGGGCGCTCATGGCTCGTCTACAGCTCCGGAAGCCAGCTCGGCGGGTTGTCGGCGATCCGCTTCTTGAAGACGCCGATGCGCTTCCGCACAGCCGCCGCCGACAGGCCCACGATCGCGCCGACCTCCTTGTGCGTCATGCCGTCGACGTAGTGGTGCACCACGCAGGCCTGGGTCTTCTCGTCGGTGAGCTGCAGCACGCGGTCGACCAGGTCGCGCACCTCGTGTCCCTCGAGCATGCTGTCGTTGAGCTCGATGGCGGGCGGCTCCTCGTGCGGGTCTTCGGGCCGGCGCTTCTTGGAGCGGATCTTGTTCAGGCAGGTCGTGGTGGTCACCCGGTACAGCCAGGTGGTCGGGCTCGCGTCACCGCGGAAGCTCGACTGGTAGCGGTGGACCTTCAGGAAGACCTCCTGGCAGGTCTCCTGGGCGTCGGCCTCGTTGCGAAGCAGCGATCGGCACCGACCGAGCACCATGTCGCCGTAGCGACGGTACAGATCGGCGACGTCCAGGGCCATGGAGCTCCCTCGGGCCCGCGCCTTCGCAGGCGGGGCAGAGTCCAAGGTCGCGTATCCGGTCAGTGCCACGGGTCGCTCAGTCGCAGTCGTCGCTGTTGTCGCCCGGATCGTCCAGGCCTTCTTCGTCCTGCTCCTGGTCCTCCACGCTGTGGCCGCTGTCCGACGCAAAGACCTCCAGGGCCGCCTCGACGACGAAGGCCTGGCCGTCGATCTCGATCAGGATGTCCACGACACCGGGCTGGGCCTGCTCGTCGATCGCCACCGCGAGGATCAGCTCGTCGGAGCGCACGTCCCAGTCCGCCAACTGCAGATCGCCGTACACCACGACGTCGCTCGCATCGCGGAGGTCGACGTCGCCCTCCACCACGCTCAGGTAGCCGATGAAGGCGTCGCCGACCTCGGCCTCGGACGGCTCGAAGGCGAAGACCGCCGCGGGCTCGTCGGGCTCCTCGGTCACGCCGTTGTCGTCGCGATCGACGTCTTCGGTCGCACCGTCGCGGTCGTCGCGGTCGCCGTCGTGGGGGCCGTCGTTGTCGTAGACGATGCAGCCTGTCAGCAGGGCTGGCACAAGAGAGGTGAGGACGATGCGCATGTCTCGCTCCGTGATGGTCGAGGGGGTAGACACCGGGGCGCAGACGCTGCGCTACCGGCGCGCTAAGAAACGCACCGACGACGAGGACATTCGAAATGCCAAAGGCGCACAAGGCCTACAAGAACCTGGACTTCCTGAACAGCCCCGAGGCCCGCGTCGTGCGGATCCTCTCGGAGTACATGGAACCCCGACGCCGGTTCCGCCAGGAAGGGGTGCGGCACACCATCGTGGTGTTCGGGTCCGCACGGACGATCACGTCGGAGGCTGCGAAGGAGCAGCTCGCCGGCGCGGAAGCCGCGCTGGCCGCGAACACCGATGCCGACGCCGTCGAAGGGCTCGAGGAGGCGCTTCGGCTGGCTCGCACGAAGGTGAAGACAGCACGGTTCTACGACGAGACCCGTGAGCTCTCGCGCCGCCTCACCGCCTGGTCGATGAGCAAGGCGGGTCGCGCGTACTACATCTCCACGGGAGGCGGCCCCGGCATCATGGAGGCCGGGAACCGTGGCGCCGCAGATGTCGAAGGCGGGCGTTCGGTCGGCCTGGGCATCTCGTTGCCCTTCGAGGAGGAGGTCAACCGCTACGTGCCGAAGGAGCTGGCCTTCGAGTTCCACTACTTCTTCATGCGGAAGTATTGGTTCATGTACCTGGCCAAGGCCCTGGTGGTGATGCCGGGTGGCTTCGGCACCCTGGACGAGCTGGCCGAGCTGATGACGCTGGTGCAGACGGGCAAGGTGCGCAAGCCGCTGCCCATCCTGCTCTACGGCAAGGACTACTGGGACAAGGTGCTCGATCTCGACGCCATGCTCGAGTACGGCACCATCTCGCCGAAGGACCTGAAGCTCTTCAAGCGGGTGGACTCGGTGGACGAGGCCTTCGCCTACCTCACGCGCACCCTGGTCGAGATCGAAGACAACGGAGAGTTCTCCCGCTGAACTCCTAGCAGTCGTCGGGAGAAAGGGGCCTCGCTGACGTTGCGCTGCCTCCTGAGACTGTCGTATGTCCTGCCGATGCGCATGTGTGTGGCCCTGCGACGGCACGGCAGTGGCCGACCGCGGGGGCCGCAGCGGCTCAAGGCAGCGCAAAGCGACCGCGGTGCGGCTTGCGGTAGCGCGAGGGACGACGACGAGGGCGGTTCTACGCGGCCTGACGACGCTTCGACTGGCCGGCCAGGTGCTTGGCCAGGACGAGGAGGTTGCCTACAGAAGCGGCGGCGTGGCCCTGGAGGGCCGCACTCTCCAGGCCCCAGCCGGCAGCGTGGCGAGCCCCTCGTCGGGTCAGCTCCCGCATCAGGCGCTCACCCTCGGCACGGCGGCGGTAGCGAGCTCGCGTCTCGGGTTGGCCCACTCTGCGCGGACGGCTCGAAGGCCCTCCTCGTCGGGGTGGAGCACAATGCGGCGCCGTGGCGGCCCCAGGCTCCCGTCCTTGCGGGGACGCGTCTTGTGGACCAGGCAGCTCTCTCGGCAAGAGCAGCCCGACTCCGAGCCCTTGGCCCAGGTGAAGCTACGAGGCCTTCCGTTCTCGAACGAGGTGCACCGGCTGGTGCTCACCCCGCCCGGACAGGTCATGACCTGGGCCTCGAAGTCGATGGCGAAGTCCTCTCGCCCCAGACCGTCTCCCTTTCTGGAGTTGCGCACCGGCGGTGCGACCACCTCTACACCGATCTCCCGGGCGGCATTGCGGGTCTCCATGCCGCCGTACGCCGTGTCTGCAAGAACCTCCTCGATGTCGACCCGAAGCGCCTTGGCGCGCTCCAGTAGGGGAACCATCTGGGTGCTGTCGTGGACGCCGCCGGGCGTGACCGACAGTGCCAGAACCAACCCGCTCACGGCATCCCCCAGCGCGTGGATCTTGAACCCCGAGCACACCTTGCTCGCGCTCTTCCGGAAATGTTGGGCATCAGGGTCCGTCACGCTGATCAGGCGCTTGGCGCTCCGGCGCTGCCGGACCCGAAGCCCTCCGTCCTCGGTCGCCTCCAGGTCTTCCTCGACCACACGGAGCAGGTTCTTGCACCGCCGAGCCAGTCGCTTCCGCTTGTTCGAGCGCACCGTCAACAGTCCGGCCAGGACCTGCTCGGTCGCGAGGGCGACGGTCGAGACCAGCTCCGCCAGCACCGTCGAGCGAGCTTCCATGTCACTCCAGTCCGTCCCTTCAAAGAAGCCCTTCGTGCTCTTCGCGATCAGCAGCAAGCTGTCCCACTCCAACGCGACAGTCCGCAGCGCAACCTTCCGGGCGCTCGCCCAGAGCTGAGCCAGGCTGCGAAGCCCGTCCCCAAGCAGACGCACTGTTCCCAGCACCGCTCCGAAGCACCACATCGGCGTGGAGTCCGCGACCCACACTGGCGCCTCTCCTACGAGGCCAGCATCTCGGCACAGCCGTGTCCAGTGCTCGAAGCCCAGCTCGTACCGAGGCCGTTCGATGTCGGGATGGTTCTCCTTCAGGAAGGCCTCGAACTCGCGGTGCGTCTTCTCAGTGGGCGGCTTCTCCGACCACGGCAGCCGCAATGCCGCACGCCACGCGGCATCTGTCGCCGCACGCCGGATCGCCCCCACGCGGGTCTGGCCAGCCTCCGAGTGCCGCAGCAGGAGCAGCGCCATCAGCAACCGCGCCGGCCAAGCCTTTCGTCCTACCGACTCGTCGCCCTTCCAGCCGGCGAACAGCCAACCCGGGAACAACAGCGACGCGTGCTCGCGAAGCAGCCAGGACATCGTCCCCGGCTCGACCAAATCGTCGCGCAGCAGGACCAGGTCTTCAAAGGAGAGCAGCGAGAAGCTCTTCACAGGCATTTGGACCGCCAAAGGCTTGCCCGCGACCACCGGATGGGTGATGCTGCCAAGCCTCCGTTTGAGTGGACTGGGTGCGTGGAAACTCCCAGATCACCCACTCATTCGGTGGTGTCCATCTCTCCAGACCCAGCCTCCTTCCATAAGGATCGGCGAACCTGGACTATCGAGCTTTCCCGACGACTGCTAGGGCGTGCTGATGTCCACCTTGCCCTTGGCCTGCACGGTCAGGGTGGACCCGCCGCCACCGATCTCGCCGCTGGCCGAGGTCGCCGTGACGTCACCGCTCACCGTGTGCCAGACCGCCACCTCCTCGCCCTTTGCGTACAGCTTGAGGCTGGCGTCGACCGGGAGCTTGGCCTGGACGGCTCCCTGGGAGCTGTAGAGCTTGCTGGAGGCGTCGATCTGCGCGCCGTCGGCCTGCTCGAAGATCACGTCGCCCCCGTAGGCCTGGAGATCGAAGGAGGTGAAGCTCCCCTTGGCGTACACGCCTTCGGCCTTCGCCGTGGCCTTCACCGTGCCCTCGCAGTTGATGATCTCCACGCCGCCGGTGCCGCCGGACACCGTGAGCCGCACCTGCTTGGGCACGCTCACCACCAGGGGCACCTGCAGGTCCGTGATCCCGCTGCCGGCGTAGGGGGTGCGCACCTTCACACCGCCACTGCCGCCCTCGCCCCAGACCGACAGGCCGATGCCGTCGCCGGCCGCCTTCATCTTGTCGCGGTTGGTGCCTTCGACGGTGTAGTCCACCCGCGCGCGGATCTCGGGCACGTCGATGCAGCGCACCGAGGTGTAGCCAGCATGTGTGATCGCCACACGAGGATTCTCGTCGAGCGCGCCGGAGCGTTCGTTCAGCCCGCCGGTGTAGGTGAGGCCGGTCTGGGACGCCCCGTCCTCCTGCTTCGACGAGCTGCCGTCCAGATCGATGTCGTCGAGATCGATGAGGTCCAGCGTGATGTCGTCCTGGGCCAGCGCGCCGACAGCCAAGAGCGTGAGCATGGCGTCCTCCTCGGTAGGGTGGGTTTTCGCAGTCCTGTCTTGACAGCTTGGAGCGGACCCGGCAACTACAAGCATGGTTCCCTCCAAACCCTACTGCGACCTCCACATCCACATGGGCGCCTCTGTGGCGCCTCACGTCCTCTGGTCGATCGCGCACCAGCAGGGCTACAAGCTGCCGGTCAAGGAGTACGCGGACTTCGTCGACCTGGTCACGGTCGACCCGCGGCGCGACAAGAACCTCGACGACTACCTGCGCATCCTGCACGACGTCACCGAGCGCATCCAGAGCTCGCCGATGGCGGTCGAGCGCAGCGTCTACGAGATCCTCGGCAAGGAGTACCGGGGCTCTCGGGTCACGAGGATGGAGCTGCGCTTCAACCCGATGAAGCGCAACCAGGGCGGTCGCCGCGACCTCGACCACATCATCCACGCGGCGCTGCGCGGCATGGACCGCGCCTGCCTGGAGTACGGGTTGGAGGCGGGCCTGATCTTCTGCCTCGCGCGAGAGTTCGACGCCGACCAGAACGAGAAGATCCTCGAGAAGGCCATCCGCTACATGGGTCGCGGCGTGGTCGGCATCGACCTGGCCGGAACCGAGACCAACACGGTCGAGCTGTCGGACGAGGTCGGGCGCTACGCAGCGATCTTCGCACAGGCTCGTGATGCCGGGCTCGGGACCACGGTGCACACCGGTGAGACCGCGGCCACCAGCGGCGAGGGTGTGATGGCGGTGGTGCGCGAGCTCAAGCCGGACCGGATCGGCCATGGGGTGCGGGCAGCCTTCAGCGAGGAAGCCACCGAGCTCCTGGCAGAGACCGGCACGGTGCTCGAGATCTGCCCCACCTCGAACCTGAACACCCGGGCGGTTCGCCACCTGGAGGAGTTCCGCTTCGTCCTGGGCACCTTCCTCGAGGCCGGTGTGCGCCTCACGGTGAACACCGACGGCACCTACCTCTGCAGCACGAACCTGCACAGGGAGTACAAGCTCCTGGTCGAAGCCGAGATCCTCAGCGAGGCGGAGGCGGAGGCAGCTCGGATGCTCGCCTTCGAGGCGAGCTTCATCAAGACGTAGTTGACAGGCTCGTAAGTAACGAGCCCTTTCAACTACTGACTCCTGCGGGGGCCAGCCCCCGCACCGCGCGCTGGGCGCGCTCCCCCCGGCCTTCGGCCGCCGCGCGCCGTGCGCGCGGGAGCGGTTCGTTACTAACGAACCGCTCAACTAGCGTCCGAAGGGCGCAGCGCTACCCCACGTCGCCCTGGATGGCGTCGTAGTCCATCAGGGCGAGCACCTTCACGCGCGCCCCCGGGCCGACGATCTTGGTGTGGCAAGCCAGTCGAGACTGGGCGTGCACCTCGTAGGCGTCGCGCGGCCGGCCCTCATGGGGTGTGCCCGCGCTCGCCTCGGTGAGGGTGGCCTGCTCGAACTCCTTCTGCTCGGTCAAGCCCGTGGCATCGAGCACGTGCACGTGGCAGCTTCCGCAGCGCCCGTCCGGGCAGGGGCCCCCCGCCCGTCGGCCGGTGGAGATGGGCGTGGGGAGCTGTTCGCTGGCCATCAAGAGGTTGTACCGTTCCTCCGCGTGAACCACCTGCTCGGTGCCGTCGGGCAACACGTAGGTGACGGGGAAGGTGACGATCTCGGCGCGCTCGTTGGAGACGCCGAGAGCCTGCTTGAGGCGCTTGCGGAGGCCGAAGGGAGTCATGCCTCCAGGGGTATCACGACTGCGAGGTGTCACCGCTCTTGCGGCGGCGCCTGCGCCTACGACGCTTCTTGTCGCCTCCGCCGTCGCCGCTCGGAGCGGGCTTCGCCTCGGAGCGGGGGCGGTCGCTGCGGGGTCCGCCGCGGTCGTTCCGGTCCCGATCCCGTCCGCGTCCGCGTCCGCCCCGCTCGTCGCGACCACGTCCTCCTCGGTCATCCCGGTCTCGGCCTCGGCCTCGGCCGCCGCCGCTGCGACGTTCGCGCTTCTCCTGCCGGGCGTCCTGCACGGCGGTGATCGTGTCGCCGTCGTCGCCGGCGCGCTGCTGGCGGTCCCACAGGAAGAAGGCGCGGAGAGCGGTGGCCAGGAGGAGGTCGCCGTCGTCACGCTCCTTCAGGGCGCGCACGAGGGGAATGAAGCCCTCGAAGGCACTCGTCCCCATGGCCGACTGCAGGCGTGCGGCCTGGCGCGTCATGCGCAGGCGCCCGGCTTCTTCGGCGGTGGGCAGGTCCCGCAGCTCGAAGGCGATCTTGAACTGCTTCTCCAGCACGAGCCGCGTGGAGAGGTCGTTGCCCCCGGCGAGGCTGATCGCGGTGCCCTCCTTGCCGATCCGGCCAGTGCGGCCGATGCGGTGCATGTACACGGCCGGGTCGTCGGGCAGCGAGTAGTTGATGACGTGGGACAGGTCGGAGATGTCGATCCCGCGCGCGGCGACGTCGGTCGCCACCAGGAACTGCACCTCGCCGGACTTGACCTTCGCCATCACGCGATCGCGCTTCTTCTGGGGCAGCTCACCGCTGATGAGCTCGGCGTCCAGGCCCTGGCGGGCCAGGAACGTGGCCACGGTGGCCGTGTCTTCGCGCGTGTTGCAGAAGATGATGGTCGAGCCGGGCTCCTCCGAGTCGACCACGCTCAACAGCGCCCGCGCACGGTGCGTGCCCGGGTTGGTCTCGAAGAGCACGTGGGTGATGCCCTCGACGTGGTCGGTGTCGGTCGACAGGATGAGGTCGAGGGGCTCGTAGAGGTAGCGGCTGACGAGGCGCTTCACGCTCTCGTCGACCGTGGCCGAGAAGAGCAGCGTCTGCGCTTCCTTGGGCAGCTGCTTCAGGATCTTCGAGACGTCCTCGAAGAAGCCCATCGAGAGCATCTCGTCGGCTTCGTCGAGCGCGGAGACCACGGCCTTGGACAGGTCGAGGTTGCCGCGCTTGATGTGGTCGAGCACCCGTCCGGGCGTGCCGACGATGATCTCGACGCCGTCGCGCAGAGCGTCCTCTTGCGGACCGATGGCGGCGCCGCCGTACACCGGCAGCACGCGCACGTCGCGGTACTTCGCGATGCCGGCGATCTCCGCGGCGACCTGGTTGGCCAGCTCGCGGGTGGGTGCGAGCACGATGGCCTGGGGCACGCGGGCACCCTCCTTCACGCGCTCCACGATGGGCACGCCGAAGGCGCAGGTCTTGCCCGTGCCGGTCTTCGCGCGGACGAGCATGTCCTTTCCGGCCAGTCCGGGCTCGATGGTCATCGCCTGCACGGGCGTGGCCATCTCGTAGCCGAGCTCGCTGAGCCCCTTCAGCGTCTCCTCTGAGAGGGGGAACTCGTCGAAGCGGCGGCCGCTCGCGTAGTCGGCGCCCTCCGGGGCCGCAGCAGCGTCATCGGTGCTGCCTGCGCCGTTTTCGCCCGCGTGGGCAGCCTCGGTCGCCTCCGGCTCGGTGGTGGCCGTGGCGGCCGGTGTGTCGACCGCAAGGGTCTCGGTGGTGGTGGCCGCGTCCGTGTCGGCGGCGGTGGCTTGATCGCTCAACGTACTTTCTCCATGAGGCGGCCGGACTATCCGAAAGGTGGCCTCCATGCGACCGATGGGAGGGGCTCGAGGCGCGCTGTGCCGCTCGCTGTCGCCGTTGGCAGCACCCACGGTTACAGTGCGTGTCTTTTCTGCAGAGAACGGACGAAGCGCTGATGACGCCCCAAGAGATCGATCGCCTCGAAGACCTGGCCACCCGGTCCGAGCGCGTCCTGCTGACCGGCCCGGTGGACCCGGATGGTGACTCCATCGGAGCCTGCCTGGCCCTCGCGGCGGCCATCCGGCGGGTGGCGGGGCACCCCGTGCAGGTCGACGTCGCCGGGGAGCCTGGCTTCCGGTACGCCTGGTTGTCCGACGCCCGCACGATGGTCCCCGACGACGCCATCCGAGGCCGCTACGACCTGGTCATCGTGGCCGACGGGGATCGCCACCGGCTCGCGCCGGCGGTCGACCGCGCCTTCCAGGCCGCACGTTGGCGAGCGGTCATCGACCACCACCGCACGACCACCCCCGATGGCTACGACCTGGCGCTGATCGACGCGGCGAGCGCGAGCACGTGCCAGATGGTCATCACCATCCTCGAGCGTTGGGGCATCGAGCTCGATCGGCAGGCCGCGGAGCAGCTCTACGTGGGCATCCTGTTCGACACCGGTGGCTTCCGTCACTCCAACACCGACCCTGCCACGCTTCGGGACGCGGCGCGCCTGCTGGACCACGGCGTGGACCACGTGGCGCTGGCCGAGCGCGTGCTGGTGGAGAAGCGGGTGGCCGGCATGCGCATGATGGGACGTGTGCTGGACCTCGCCGAGTTCCACGCGTCGGGCCGCGTGGCCATGGGGGTGTTGCCCCTGAGCCTCGCCGCGGAGGTCGGCGCGGGCCCCGGCGATGTCGAAGGCATCGTCGATGCGCTCGTCTATGTGCAGGGCGTCGAGGTCGCCGTGCTCGTGGTCGAACGGGAGCCCGGCAAGGTCAAGCTCAGCCTGCGCAGCCGCGGCAACGTGGACGTGTCCAGCCTGGCGAAGTCCCTGCATGCCTCGGGTGGCGGCCACCCCAAGGCCGCTGGCGTCGTGATGCCCTGCTCGCTCGAGGAGGCGCTGAAGCGGGTGCCTCGTGCGGTGGTGGCTGCGGTGGTCGGGGCGAGTGCTGCCTGATCCTCCAGCGGACCTGAGCGGCGAGCCCGAGACCCTCGACCACCTGGTCGGCGACTGGCGCATCTACCAGCTGCGCAAGGGGCACCGCTTCTCGACCGACGATCTGGCGTGTGCCTGGGAGGCGGTTCGTGTCCGCCCCCTGGCCAGGCGCTACCTCGATCTCGGGTCCGGCGTCGGGTCGGTGGGGCTCTCGACGTTCGCGCACCTCCCGGACTCCGCGCGCATGGTCACCGTCGAAGCGCAAGCGGTCAGCGTGGGCCTCGCGCGGCGAAGCATGGTGCTGAATGGGCTCTCCGAACGCGTCGACGTGAGGTTGGGCGACCTCCGTGATCCGACGGTCCTGCCCGAAGGGCCGAGCTTCGACCTGGTCACCGGCAGCCCGCCCTACATCCCGCTGGGCACCGGGCACGTCTCCCCGCACCACCAGCGCGCTCACTGCCGCATGGAGCTTCGGGGCTCGGTCGCGGACTACTGCGCGGCGGCGAGGCGCACCCTCGCGCCCGGTGGACGGTTCGTGCTCGTGCACCTGGCCCGCGACCCTCGCCCGTTCCGTGCCATCGAGGAGGCGGGCCTGGTGTTGTGCGGTACCCGGGACGTCTTCTTCCGTTGGGACCGCGACCCGATGCTCCGGGTGTTCGTCTGTGGGCTCGAGCCCGCCGAGGCCGTGCGCTTGGAGCCGTGGACGGTGCGTGGCGAGGACGGACGCTGGACCGCGGCCTGGGAGGCGATGCGGCGGTACCTCGCGCGCTTGCCCTGAGTCAGTGCAGGGTGGCGGCCTCGCCGTCGGCGAGCTTCCTCGTGATGCGGAGCACCTGGTCCTGCTCCTTGAAGAACAGCGACACCAGCTTCGGGTCGAGGCCGAGGCCGGCGTCGCGGGTCATGATCTCCCTCGCTCGCTCGAAGCTGTAGGCCTCCTTGTAGCAGCGCTTGTTCACCAGGGCGTCGAAGACATCGGCGACCGAGACCAGCCGTGCCTCCAGGGGGATGTCGTCGCCACGCCGGCCGAAGGGGTAGCCGCTGCCGTCCCACCGCTCGTGGTGCGACTCGGCGATGTTGCAGGCCACCGGCGGGAGGCCAGCCGACGACAGCAGCCGCGCGCCGATCACGGTGTGGGCCTTCATCTCCTCGAACTCTTCCGAGGTGAGCTTGCCGGGCTTCTTCAGGATCGCGTCCCGGATGCCGACCTTGCCGACGTCGTGCAGCCCGGCGTAGCGGTAGACGGCGTCGACGAAGCGCTCGCTGGAGCCCGACAGGCGGCCGAGCAGGGCTGCGAACGCGCACACGCGACGGATGTGGTTGCCCGTGTCGCTGTCGTTGAGCGTGTTCGCGTGCTCCAGCGCCGACACGAGCCCGTGGGTCAGCCGCTCGAGCTCCTGGTTGCGTTCTTCGAGGCGCTGCTTGGCCTCATCGAGGCGGTGCGAGACATCCTGGTAGTCCACGTGGAGCTTGCGCTTTCTCGCCAGGGCGCGGAGTCGCACCTGGAACTCCTCCGGGTCCACGGGCTTCGCGAGGAAGTCGTCGGCGCCCGAGCGAAGGAGCTCGATCTTGACCTCGCGGTCCTCGGCACCGGTGACGACCATGATGGGCACCTCCACGAGCTCCGGGTGGGTGCGCATGGTGTAGACGAGGCGTGGTCCGCTCATCCGCGGCATGGTCAGGTCGGTGACGACCAGGTCCGGCGGGATGCGCCCCACCACCTTCAGGGCATCGATGCCGTCTTCCGCTTCGATCGCGTGGAAGCCCGCGCGCTCCGCTAGCCGGGCCAGCACGCGTCGCTGCATGCGGTCGTCGTCGACGATGAGCACGGTAGGCCGCATGTCACTCCGCGTTCGGACCAGCGAGACCGGACTTTAGCGGATCACGGTGAGAAGTCCGGGCGCACGGCTCGCGCGACCAGCCCGGCCTCGAACGCCCTCCGGTAGAGCAGGTCGATGCCTTGGCGCGCCCCTGGGGTGTAGTCCAGGGTCTCGTCGTTGGCGTACATGTCCAGGTAGCGGCTGAGGCGGTCGTGGCTCTGCAAGGCACCGCCTCGATCCTGCAGCCAGGCGATGGCCTCGTCTCGGTGGTCCGCGGCGTGGCGAATGCTGTTGCGGATCACCTGGGAGAGGGCGGCGATGCGCTCGGCGCCGAGGTCCCGACGCACCACGTTCGCGCCCAACGGCAGCGGCAGCCCCGTCTGCTTCTTCCACCAGGCGCCGATGTCCACGACGGCATGGCAGCCGTGATCCCCGTAGGTCAGCCGGCCCTCGTGGATGATCAAGCCGGCGTCGACCTCGCCGGACTCCAGCGCTTCGAAGATGCGCTCGTAGGGTGTGATCGGCACGACCACCGGGCGGAGGTCCGGAGCGATGAGTCGGAGCACCATCCAGGCGGTGGTGTGCTCGCCTGGGATGGCCACCCGGGCGCCGGCGAGCTCGTCGAGGGTCGTGGGCTGGCGGGAGACGACGACCGGGCCGTAGCCGTCGCCGACGCTGCCTCCGTGTGGCAGCAGCTGGTAGCGGTCGGCGATGGCCGGGTAGTGCCCGACACTCACCGCACAGACCTCGGGCCCGTCGCCGCTGGCGAGCTGGTTCAGGGCTTCGGTGTCCGCCGTGTCGATCTCGAAGGTGAAGCCCACGGGATCCACCAGCCCTTCGAGCAGCGCGCGGAACATGAAGAGGTCGTCGGCGTCTGGCGAGCAGCGCACTCGGATGCGTGTCATGGGGTCCCGTATCGTGGTCGCCCACGGGCGGTCGTCAGGGACGTCCCACCAGCGCGTCGATCAGGAAGTCGGAGAGCGCCATGCCCTCGTCCGCGAAGCCGGCGAAGAAGCTCGACAGGGCGCTGAAGTGCGCCTCGAACCCCGCGCGGTCTCCCGCGTCGATGAGGGCGATCAGCTCGCGGGCCGCCTCCAGGAACGCCGCACGCACCTCCGGGCCCACCGGGTTGTCCATCTCGATGGCCGCATACAGTCCGGGGTCCTGTGCGAAGAGCCGCGACGTGAACGCGAGCTCGAGCCGGTAGATCGGGCTGGTGAA
This sequence comes from uncultured Enterobacterales bacterium, assembly GCA_964604675.1. Lineage (GTDB taxonomy): Bacteria > Myxococcota_A > UBA796 > UBA796 > CAJQPC01 > CAZSAT01. Next base: position 8,202 of record CAZSAT010000077.1, on the reverse strand, counting down.
GCGCAGGCTGTCCTGCACCGACACCCCCGAGCGTGACAGCGCCGTGCCCATCACCAGCGTGGAGAAGTGCACCAGGACCTGGACGACCGCCATCATGCGGTCGTGCGTCGCCGGATCGGTCTCGATGAGATCCACGCCGAGCTGCCCGAGCTCGCTCACCAGCCAGCGCGACAGCGGGCCATCGCGGAGGGGGCAGACCACGACCTTCTGCCGGCGAAGCGAGCTGACGGTGGGGCCGAACATCGGGTGGAGGCCGAGGGCCTCACCGGGGGCGCACTCGGTGAGCACACCTGCGATCTCTTCCTTGAGCGAGTTGATGTCGCAGAGCAGGGCGTGCTCGCGGGTCCAGGCCGCGACCTCGCGGGTGACGGTCGAGGCCTGGGCCATCGGCACGCACACCACCACGATCTCCGCTGCGCTCACCACCGCTCGGCGGTCCTGTCCGTCCTCGCGCTCCAGCACCGTGACCGCGTGGCCGCGCCGCGTCAGCTCGCGGTGCAGCAGGCGGCCCATGCCTCCGCCGCCGCCGACGAGGCAGAAGCTGTGGGTCTCGGCGGCGCGTGCTGCGACCTCGCTGTGCTGTTCGTCGTGGCTGGCCTCGATCAACAGCCCCAGCAGGCGACGACCCAGCTCGGGTGCGAGGCCCAGGTCGGCCGCTGTTCGTTCCGCGCGTTCGAGCACCTTCCGCTCGCGTCGCCGGTCGAAGATGGGTCGGTCGGCCTTCGACTTGTAGACGCCCACGGCGCGAACGAGCTCCTGGCGGCGGCGTGCCAGGGCGAGGATGTCACGGTCCAGGGCGGTCAGCTCGTCCCGGAGCCGGGTCAGCTCGTCCACGGCTACTCCACGCTGACCGGCACGGTGTGCTCGAACAGCGGCTCGGGGTGGGTGCCGTCCGGCCCGACCTCGGTGAAGGCGACGACCACATGGCCCTCGCCGCCGGCGCCTGCGTGCGGGAGATCGAGGGAGGGCTCGAAGCGTAGCTCTCCGAGCGGCTGCAGGCGCTGATCGGCGGTGACGACCCACGGTGGACCGCTCACGGTGCGGCCGAGCAGGGTGGACCAGGGCGTGCCCACGGTCTCGCCCTCCGCGTCGCGCACGAGGACGTCGACCCGCACCTGCCGGAAGGGCGAGCCGGTGGGGAAGGCGTGGCCGGCGCCCGTGCCCTGGAGGAGCAGCTTCGCCTCCAGGGCCTCGCCGCGCACCACCACCGGGGCGTCGAGCTCGAGCAGCACACTGACCGCGCGAGACGGGTCCAGGCCCAGGCTGTGGTCGGCGGTGACGCCGAGGCCGCCCAGGGTGCCGGCGGCCGCCACCGGGGCGAGGTGGCAGCTGACGCAGGAGACGCCTGCTTCGGCGTAGGGCGAGCGGCTCCACTCGCCCCAGGTGTCGTAGAGGGCGACCTCGTCTTCGTCGAGCTGGTGGCAGGCCTTGCACGCCTCCCCAGTGGCGAGCTCGTCGCTCACGCGGACGGGGTGGCTGCCCGCGCCTGCGCCGCGTGTGCCGACCACGGCGCCATCGCGGAGGTGGCACGCGCTGCAGCTCACGCCCTCGGACGACAGGCTCGCCTGCCAGGCGGGGTTGGCCTGATCGGGCCCCAACATCGGCGCCTGGAACCCCACTGGGAGGTGGCAGCCGGTGCAGGACACGCCGCCGCTCGTGAGCGCGGCGCGCGTGTCGGCGTCGCGCCACGCCGAAGCGTGGGCGGAGCTGGACCAGGCCTCGACCACGGCGGCGTGGCAGCCCGCGCACCCCTGTGCGGAAGCGTTGGCCAGCCCCTCGGGGAGCTCGCCGATGTCGACGGGCAGGCCGTGGTCGAACAACGGCGCAGCGGTCGGGGCCCGCTCGACCACCTCGGCGACTGGCGCGGGCGCCGCGACGGTGGGCTCCGTGACCTCGGCCTGCCGGTTGCGCTTTGGCGCCATCAGCGCCGGCGCCAGCAACACCAGCCACCAGCCTCTCGCAGCACGCTTCATGCTCTCCCTCAATAGTCCACGATGGTCGGGTCGTCCTCGCCGGGGCGGCGGGGAACGTCCACCACCGCCCCGTCCGGTCCGTAGAGCGCGACGTAGGTCGCATACCATCCCGAGACCTTCTTCACGTAGTCCCTGGTCTCCGCCAGTGGGATCTGTTCGACGAAGTCGTCCATGTCGATGTGGCCGCGGTTGGGCCGGTACCAGCTGGAGACGTTCACCGGTCCTGCGTTGTACGCGGCGACGGCGAGCGGCCAGCCGCCGTCGAAGCGGTCGAGCAGACGGCCGAGGTACCAGGTGCCGTAGCGGACGTTGGTGCGCGGATCTTCCAAGGAGCTGGGGCGGTACCCGACCTCGCCGAGCCCTGCGGCCACCCTGGCGCCGGTCTTGGGCATCACCTGGAGCAGGCCGCGGGCGCCCGCCGACGACACCGCCGTGGCCTGGAACAGGCTCTCCTGGCGCATCACGCCCCACATCAGGAGAGGGTCGACGTCGTGGCGTTCGGCGTTCTCCAGCATGTCGGTGCGGTAGGCGAGGGGAAAGGCCAGCCGCTGCGCGGCGGCCCGATCCTCGGTCGTCAAAGCACCCTTCTGCAGACCGTAGGAGAAGCGCGACGCGTGGTGATGGTCTCCTGCGGCCACGAAGAGGGCGCGCCACTCGGCGAAGCTGGGCGCCACCTGGGCCCGGAGCGTGGCCTCGCGGGGCGTGCGGCGTCGCCGAGCCGCGTGCCACTCTTCGTAGAGGAGCTCCATCGCGGGTCCCGACAGGTCGTGCAGGCCGACACCGGCCAGATCAGCGATGGCGGGCAGGTCCGCCCAGAGCTCGGCGTGGGCTCTCGCGAAGCTCGCCAGCTGTTGCTGCGCGGCTTCCGGGTCGTACCAGGTGGAAGCGACGTCGCCCCGGGGGGGCACCAGACGGGGCGGGTCGGCGATCTCGGCCGCCGTCGCCAGTGGCTCCGGTGGGGGCGTCACGCGCCATGTGAGGCGGCTGAGGTCGGTGGGGTCGCGGCGGCGCTCACCGGTGGCGGGCACCAGGCGAAACCGCGGCGGGCGGGTCTCCGAGGCCGCGGGCTCGGGGGCCGGCTCAGCGCGTGGTAGCGGCCAGCTCCCGGCACGACGGTAGGAGGGGTCGTCGCCAGCTTGCCGCCAACGGGACTCCAGCAACAGCGCGTACCAGCTCTCGGGCTCGTGCTTCCGGATGTGGTTCCAGTCCGCGGCTGCAGCCTCGGACTGGTCGAGGGCTGCGCGCGCCTTGCCACGGTAGTACCGGGCGGCGAGGCCATGCTCGCCGCCCGCCGCCACGAGGGCGTCGAGGCGCGTGATCGCTTCGTCCCAGTCCTCGGCCATGACGCTGGTCCAGGCTCCGAACCAACGGGCTGCCTCGGCGGCGCGTCCGTTGGACGCAGCGAGCCGATCCCAGAGCTCGCGAGCGGCCTGGTAGTCGCCAGCGAGGTTCCACGCATGGGCCACCTGATCGGTGGCGCGTCGCCAGCGGTAGTGGCTTGGATGCGCCTTCATCGCGCGCGCACCAAAGGTACCCGCGGTCTGGAAGTCACCACCACGGAACGAGGCTCGGAACGACTTCCAGGCCACCTCGGCGTCAGGCTCCTCGTCGTACCTGGCTGTGAGGTTCTTCGCGATGGTTGCGTACTGGCGCGTTCGCCAGGCCATCCGGTCGCTCTCGCTGGCGAACCAGGTCTTCACGCCCGGCTCGTCGACGTGCGCGGTGCCGAGGTGGAGGTACAGGCTCCACGCATCCTCGAGCGCGCCGCACGTGCGCAGCTCCACCGCGCGTGCCATCTCCTCTCCCACGGGCGTCAACGGAGCGAGCTCCAAGCCCTCGGCTTCCAGGCCGTCGAGCGCCTGTTGGGCGGCGGCGCCATTGCAGTGGTAGCTGTGCGTCCCCGCCAGGTGGCGCAGCGCGGTGCCTCCTCGGCGAGCGTTGGCGTTGGCGTCGGCCATGGCCATCATCACCCGCACCGACTCCTCGTCCTCCGAGCGCGGGTTCTGCCGCAGCCACGCCTCGTAGGCGTCGAGTGCGGGCTGGCGAGCACCGTGCGCCACCCAGGCGTCGCCGATCAGCAGCAGGCAGTCTTCGGCATGCAGGCCCTGCGGGTACTGGTTGCGGTACGCCTCGCACTCGCGGGCGGCCACCGCGTGGCGACCCCTCCGGTGGTCGGCGAGCGCTTCGTAGTACGTGGCGCGTTCCTGCAAGGGGCCGCCGCCGACTCGGACCTTGGTGAACTGTTCGCTGGCGAGGTTGTCGCGCCCCTCGGTGAGGTGGATCCAGCCGAGGAGGAAGCGCCCGGCGGCGCGCTCCCGACCCCAAGGGCCCGCGTCGGACGCCAACCAGCCGTCGAGGGCCATGCGGGCGCCCGACAGGTCGCCATCACGGTACGACGCCACGCCGCTCGGGAGGGTGGCGTCGGGCAGGTGGGCACGTGACCCCGGGACCGCGGGGAGCGCGACGGCCCACGCTGCCGCCGCGATCATGGCAGCACCTCGAAGCCGGCACGGGCCCAGGAACCGGCGGTCGGCAGCCGGTCGTACAGGTCCGCGCCCTCGTACGTGAGTCGGGCCAGCACGTACGTCGCGCGGCCGTCGAGGCGCTCGTGCACGGTGAGCTCGCCCACGTCCGTGCTGTAGATCCATCCGAGCTCGCACTCCCCGCGCCTCACCAGGGCGCTGGCGGCAGCAGCGTCGGCGGTGCCGATGATCCGGGGTTCCAGCGCATCCCACCGGTCCTGCTCGGTCAACGCTTCCCGTGCGTACACCCCCAGGGGCACGTGCTCGGGGTCGCCCGTGGCGATGCAGCGCGCCCCCGAGAGCTGTGCGCCGGGCTCGCCCGCGAGCACGATCCCGTTCTCGAGGAGGTTCCGGCGTGCCTGGACGTCCAGCTCATCGACGCAGGACGGATGAGCGCTCAACAGGACGGCCGCGTCGGCACCAGCCTCGATCTGTCGGGCGAGGGCGGCGCTCGATGCGAGGTGCACCCTTGCCTCCAGTCCGAGCTCCTCCAGAGCCTCCTGCAGGGCCGGGCCGGTGCTGGCGGCGGCGAAGACCAGAGGCGTGTCCCGGGTGGAGCACCCGAGCAGGAGCGCGAACATGGACAGCACCGACCTACGACAGCGCGTCCGCGGACAGGCCGAGCGCCGCTGCTCCATCCGTCAGGTACACGTCGTAGGCGAGGGTGGGCCCCACCTTCCGATGAGCCTGCACGACGCCGGTTCGACCGTCGTCGAGCTTCACGCTGTCGCCCACCGCGAAGGCCGCGCCGTCAGGCTTCTCGGGCGTGAAGACCTGCTCGCCGTGCTCGAGCCATTCGGCGAAGCCGCCCTGCAACGAGCGCGCCCAGCTCCAGTCCTGGTCTTCGCGCAGCCACCGGGCGAGCTCCTCGACCTCGGGTGCTCCCACGGCGTCGACCAGCGTGACGCGGACCGCCTTGTCGGGCAGCTCGTCGAGGCGGGTCTTCACCTGGAGGCCCGGCATCGAGACGGCGCCCTTCAGGTGCCCCGTCGCGAACTCGTCGGGTGGGCGGACGTCGACGATGAAGCCACCCTCGTCGCTGATCAGCTGCGCGGCCATCCACGTGCGCCCGATGCGGGTCTTGTGGTTGGGGCCGGGGGTGTCGCCATCACCGTCCACCAGGTTCGGGATGACGGACATGTCGACGTCGCCGACCACGCCCTCGTCGCGGGTGGTCTTGCGATCCTGGGCCTCCCACTCCATGTCGAAGAAGCGGAGTGCCGCCTTGCGGATCGTGGACTTGAGCTTGTCGCGGATCATCCCGGACCTCCGAAGCGACATCCTACGATGGGCTATCACCCTCGAGGGTGAGCAGACCCGCGCGACGGAGCTGGACGAGCAGGCGCACCACCCGCCCGTAGCTCACGCGTCCGTCGGCCACACCCTGGCTCTTCAGGTAGGCGTCGTAGGTCACATCCGAGAGTGCCGAGCTCCAGTCTGGCTTCGACCGGGCCCAGGCGCGGCCCTGTTCCATGTCGGCCTTGATGCCGGGCGGCAGGCGCTCATTCAGTCCGGCCACCACGCCGGGGTGCGTCTTCCTGGCGGCTCGGCGGAGGTAGCGAAAGCCGGCGAGGGCGCCGGAGTAGCGGAGGTAGGGGTCGCCTGCGGCCTGGCACGCGGCGTAGCCCAGGAGGTTCGCTTCGTTCTCTCGTGCGAAGCCGCGGCTGTGCGCGAGCTCGTGGCAGGCGGTGAAGCCGGCGTAGCCATCGGGCAGGTCGACGTCGATCTGGGCCTCGCCCGTCCACGGGCTGTACATGCCGGCGGTCGGGAAGAGCTTGAACAGGAACCGAACCCTCTTGGGGCGCGCGCTGGTCCACGCGCTCACCGAGGGATCGGCCACCCAGTCGAGCGTCGCGTAGCCACGGTCGATCGCCGCCGCGAGCTCCGACAGCGTGTGGGGGTTGTTGCTCCCCTCGGCCGAGGCGAGCGGCCCGAGCGCCTCCCAGCTGGCGAGCAACTCGCCGTGCAGCGCGGTGGTCAACGCCACGATCTCGCCGCGCGTCGGTTGGCCCCGCACGTGCTCGTCGTCGTGCCAGCCCTGCTGGACGGGCAGGGTGGCGCGGCCGTAGTGGATGCCCCAAGCCAGCAGGAACCACGTGGCGATCAGCGAGAGCGCGAGCGCGATCTGCTTGCCCCAGGTCCACCACGAGGTGCGGCGGCTGGCCAAGGTGGTGCTCCCCAGCCAGGCGAGCCCGGCCACGACCAACCACTCGAACAGGTCGAAGGGCACGAGGCCGGTCAGCTGCTGCTGCGCTCTTCCGAGCACGGGGTAGATCGAGCCGGCGAAGATCGCCTCGACGCCAACGCCGGATCGGCTCCACGCCCAGAGAGCGAGCGGGATGGCGATGGCGAAGATGAGCTGGCGCACGGAGGGGGAGCTTAGACCAGCCCGGCGGGCGTTGCCGGTTTCGGCTGCGTGCTATGACTTCCCGCATCCGGAGGTTCCCGTGGGGCTCATCAAGACCCTTGTCCTCGGTCGCGAGAACGGCATCCGTCGCTCGATCTTGCGGACGTTGACGGGCACACAGAAGCCGCCGACCACGCCGCGGCCCGAGTCCACCCTGCACGAGACCGGTGAGAAGGCCCTGAACCTCGGGGTCGAAGCCCCGAAGGACGTCACGCCGCCCGACGGCTACGAGGTCGTCTTGCACAAGGATGCGCTCGAGCCCGGTCAGGTCATCGAGGTCATCATCGCCGGTCGTGCCATCGCGGTCTGCAACGTCGACGAGACCTACCACGCCCTGTCGAACACCTGTCCGCACGCGGAAGGCCCCCTGGGCGAAGGCTCGCTGGATGCCACCGTGCTCTCGTGCCCGTACCACGGCTGGGAGTTCGACGTGCTCACCGGCCAGTGCTTGACCCAGCCCGAGTGCGAGGTCCCGACCTACAAGGTCGAGATCGTGGGCGACGCGGTCTGCGTCGAGGTCTGATCACACGTCGAGGTCGTCGACCCGCTCGGCGCTCGCCATGATGAAGTCGTAGCGCGGCTTGGGGTCCTTCCCCATCAGGTTGCTGATCACGCGGTCGGTCTCGAACACGTGCTCGTCCGGCACCCGGACCTGCAGCAGGCGTCGCTTGTCTGGATCCATGGTGGTCGCGTACAAGGTCTTGGGCATCATCTCGCCGAGCCCCTTGAAGCGGCTGATCTCCGGCTTGAAGCGTGCCGGCAGCTTGCGCAGCACCTGGGTCTTCTCGTTGTCGTCGGCGGCCCACCAGGTCTTCGCTCCGGCGTTGATGCGGTAGAGCGGGGGCTGCGCGAGGAAGACGTGTCCGGCATCGATCAGCCCGGGCAGGTAGCGGTAGAAGAAGGTCAACAGAAGCGTGGCGATGTGGTGGCCGTCGACGTCCGCGTCCATCAGGAGGATCACGCGTTCGTAGCGCAGCCGGTTGACGTCGAAGTCCTTGCCCAGTCCACAGCCGAGTGCCTTGACGATGTCGGACAGTTCGTTGTTCTTCAGCACCTGGCTCGTGGAGCCTTGTTCGGCGTTGAGCACCTTGCCGCGCAGGGGGAGCACGGCCTGGGTCTTGCGGTCGCGGGCCTGCTTGGCGCTGCCGCCGGCGGAGTCGCCCTCGACGATGAAGATCTCGGAGCTGTCGGAGTTGTTGGAGCTGCAGTCGGCGAGCTTGCCGGGGAGGTTCAAGCGGCGCGACACCGCGGACTTCCGGCGCACCTTGGACGCAGCCTGTCGGCTGGCCAGCCGGGCGCG
>CAZSAT010000076.1:0-35533 GCA_964604675.1 uncultured Enterobacterales bacterium | reverse complement strand
CGAAGGTGGTGAGCGTGGTGGGTGTGGACGCCGCCTCGCGGGAGAAGCTGGTGGACATGCTGCTGGCGATGGTCGACCAGCTACGTGGGGAGCTGGTCGAGGACGCGGGCGGGGTGGAGCCGGTGGACGATCCGCCGACGCTCTCGGAGAGCCAGCCGGTCGAGCTGCCGGCGGCAGGCGGCCTGACCGATGACGGTCACCGCGTGCCCGATGACCGAGTAGGTGGGAGAGCCAGCGTCGAGGGGCTGGACACCGACGCGGGCGACGCTCGCAGAGGGCGACGGCGAAGACGTTGAGCCGCTGACGCAGGCCGCGGTGGAACAAGGCGTCTCGGCTTCGGGCCCGCGAGCACCTCAGCGGGCCAGGGCCCGGAGCATGGCGCCGACGCGCCGCAGCTTCTTCAGCGTGTCCGGTGCCCCAGGCAGCTGGGGCAACAGCGCCAGGACCACCGCCGCCTCGGCGGCCGAGCCCAGGGCGATGCGGAAGTGGCGCTTTCCCATGTTCGCCTGCCGGTTGGGCAGGCCTTCGGCCAGGTTGAGCAGCACCGAATCGGCTGCCCGCAGCCCCTGGTCCCGCAGATGCGCGCGGCCGGCGGGGAAGGAGGCTGCAGCGAACCAGTGGTTGACTTCGACGGCGAGGTGGAAGACATCGAGCCGTTCGTGATCGAAGAGGTAGTCGGACATCCGTTGCTCCCTGGAGGACCGCTCGGGTGGGTTCGAGGAGGGCGGCCCTCGCCCTCAGGCGGGCCGTCCCCGCAGGACACGCCCGAGTGGGCCGTGGGGCTCGGTGCTCGGGCTCGACCTCGACCTCGACCTCGACCTCGACCTCGACCTCGACCTCGAGTTTCGAGCTTCGAGTTTCGAGTTTCGAGTCCGAGCTTCGAGCTTCGAGCTTCGAGCTTCGAGCTTCGAGTCTCGAGCCTCGAGTCTCGAGCCCCCTCAGCCCACCCGACGCCGCCTCACGAACACCAGCACCACCCCCCACGCCCAGGACACCGCGCCCACTCCCCCGCAGGCACAGCTCGGCTCCGGCCTCACCACGGCCTCGTCCTCCACCGCCGGGCTGTCGGGCGGTGGCTGCGTGTCACCAACCGCCGGATCGGTGTCCCCGCCCGAGTCGTCGACGCCGGCGCCGCACAACACCGGCGCGTGCTCCCCCGCCGCCACCTCGTCCAGAGTCACCCAGCTCGGCGACAGCCACAGCCGCTCGCGGTCGTCGGCGCCCTTGTCGTCGCAGCCCTCGTCGCCGTACCAGGCGCCTCCGTCCAGGGTCACCCGCACCCAGGCGAAGCTCGTCACCACCGTGTCCAGGCTCCAACACGCGTCGTCCGCCTGCGCGAGCACCTCGTCGCCGTCGGGCAGCACCAGCGCCACCTCGGTCACCAGGGCGGCGTGCTCCGCGGGCACGGCCAGCTCCACCCGCACCGAGCCCCCGGAGCCGAGCACCAGGCTGTCGCCGAGCCCGCCCACCAGCTCACCGCCCACGCTCCACGCCAGCTCGACCGGCACGAGCGGACCGCTGGTGCCGTACGTTCGGCGCTCGATCAGCGCGCGGTGGAGGCTGGAGCGGTCGAAGCGCTCGCCGTCGTCGAGCACCGCCACCGCCAGCCCCCCACCGAGCCGGTCGTCGTCGATGCTGGAGCAGGTGTCGCCGGGCATCGAGTCGTGGGTGTCGGTGCTCGCGTGGAACCCCAGCTTCACCCCGGCACCCAGGGCATACGACACAGTGCCGGTCTTGACGGTCTCGTTGAAGGGCGGATCGAAGTCGTCGCTCCCCCCCACGCTGTTGCCGTGCTCCGAGTACACCTCGACCGTGGGCTGCCAGGTCTCCGAGTGGCAGCTCCAGTCGGTCGGGCTCGGCGACGAGGGCGCCGGGTGGTGTGGGGCGAGCAGCAGCGGCCCCAGGACCTTCGCGCGGCTCTCGGTCCAGAGCCACAGGTCGTCGCAGCTCTCCACCACGCCGCTCGCCGACACCCGCAGGTCGTCCGGACCGAGTCCGGCCAGCTGGTCCCGGTCGCCGAAGAGCAGCAGGTTCTTGTGGCCGAGCACCGCCTCGCCGACCTTGGCGTCGAGCTCGACCCCCGGCACGGTCACGAAGCCGCCGTCGGGGTCGTTGCCGGCGAGCACCCGCTCCCACTGCTCCGCGAAGCCGTCCACGTCCTGGACGGCGTAGCCCCCGGTCACGTGGTCGGTGATGGCCACGAAGTCCAGGCCCTGCGCCTTCGCGGTGTCCAGCACCCCTTCCGCCGAGCCGCAGGGCTCCCAGGGACACCCGCCCAGGTCGCTGGAGTAGCCGTCGCCGGAGAGCCCGGTGTGGACGTGCAGGTCGCCCAGGTAGTAGGCGCGGTCGGCGAAGGTCTCGGCCGCGTGGGCGGCGAGCAACAGGCTGAAGAGCATCGACGCTCAGCCTACCCCGCCTCAGAAGAGCGCCACCACCTCGGGGCCGAGCTCGGCGCGGGTGAGCATGCGGGCCTCGCCCAGCACGGCGCTCAGATCGTTCGAGTCACAGCGCTCTTCGTCGCTCAGGCCACCGAGGTCGAGCTCCCACACCACCTGGCCCTCGGGGTCGACCTCGCGGAGCAGGTTGCTGGGGGCGGAGAAGCCCACGAGGTGGTTGCCGCTGGGCAGCTCCTGCACCGTGCCGAGCGCCCCGGAGTTGATGCAGAGGTCGCGGCCGTAGGACCAGAGCTCGCGGAGCAGGCCGGCCTGCCGGTCCACCTGGTAGCGCGCGGCCCAGGAGCCTTCCTCGCTGCCGTCGTTGAACACGAGCACGGAGCCGTCACGACCCCAGTGCACGTCGTGGGCGCGCTTGAAGGCCAGCTGCGGCGCGCCGGCGCGGTCCACCGCGGTCCACTGGGCCAGGTCCTCCTGGCCGCCGTCGTGCCGAACCACGTACACCGACTCGAGGTTGTGCAGGCTGTAGAGGCAGTCACCGGTCTCCATGTCGCAGTCCATGGAGTTGGCGTGGTGCACGTCGCACGCGTCCTGGTAGTAGCCGGGGCTGTTGCACGCGTCGTCGTAGCCGAGCTCCTGGGTGTCCCAGACCACGGCGTCGCCCGCGTCCATGTCGGTGAGCATGAGCTTCTCGAAGGCCACGGGGTACGGCTCGCCTTCGCGCTGCACGGGGTTCAAGCCCGTCCAGGCCACCACGCCGGGCTCCGGCTGGCTGAACAGGTGGTGGGCCATCGGCGTTTCGAGCTCCTGCACCGGCGCGCCGTCCCAGCCGTAGAGCCAGATGGCGTTGTCTTGCATCCGGTCGGTGGTGAGCGCGGGGGCATGGGAGGCCCATAGCCCCACCAGCACGCCGCGGCCGTCGAGGGAGGCCTGGGCGGAGACCGGGGCCGTGCCGTCGAAGCGGGCGCCGTCGATCTGCCAGAGCGTCTCACCGGCGCCGGTCATCAACACCACGCGGGCGTCGTCGCCACCGTCGTAGGCGAAGAGCACGAGCTCGTCCTTCACCGAAGCCGTCTGCTGGAGCGCCACGGGTGCCAGGTCCAGGGAGGCGGCGAAGGTGCCGGTGGACACGGTCACCGCGTCGCTCTCGATCCGCTCGCCGTCGATCTCCGCGACCGCGCGGGCCGTGACCTCGGTGGCCTGGGGGGCGAGCAGCACCAGGTCGGTGCGGCCCACGCCGAAGGCGTCGATCCAGCCGTCGACCTCCAGCCAGCTCTCGGCGCCCTCCGGCGCGGTCCATGTGGCCGTCAGCGCGGTCGCCACGTCCATCGAGCGGGTCAGCTCCAGGGTGACCCGCTGGGACTCCGGGAGGCTCTCCGAGCGGGTCGGCACGCCCTCGTCGACCTGCAGGTGCTGGCCTTCGTCGTGGTGGTCGCTGGAGGTGGGAGCGTCCTGCTCGTGGACGACGCCGGTGTCCTGGGCGTCGGGCGCGGCCTGGTCGAGGCTGCAGGCGAGGGAGAGAAGCAACATGGTGCATCCAGGACGAGCAGCCCCGAGGGACTGCGGGAGACCCTCCTGAACGGATCGCGCCCGCTGCAGCATGAGGGGGGAGATCGCCACCCCCCCGATCGGCGCTCAGTCGAGCACGACCACGCCGGATCCGAGCGACTGGACCGACAGCGCCCGCGCCTCGCCGAGCACCATCTCGAGCTGCTCCAGCCCGCAGCGTTCCCCCTCGTCCAGTCCACCCAGGTCCGACTCCCACACCACGTCCCCGCCTTCGGTGACCTCGCGGAGCACGTTGTTGGGCGTGGAGAAGCCCACCAGGTAGTTGCCGTTGTCGAGTTCCTGCACCGTGCCGAGGGCGTTGGCCTGGATGCACTTCTCGCGGCCATAGCTCCACGTCTCGGTCAGGGTGTGGGCCTCGCGATCGATGAGCAGACGGGAGGCCCAGGCCCCGTTCTCGCCGTCGTTGAACACCAGCAGGGAGCCGTCGGCGCCCCAGTGGATGTCGTGGGCCTGCTGGAAGCCCATCACCCTCCGGCCCAGGTGGTCGACGGTCGGCCACAGCGCGAAGTCGTCCATCACGCCGCCGCCGATGCTGACCTCGAGCACCTGCGCGGTGTTCTTCAAGTTGAAGAGGCAGCTCCCGCCGTCGAGATCGCAGTCCATCGAGTTCGCGTGGTGAACATCGCACGCGTCCACGTAGAAGCCACCGTTCTCGCAGGCCTCCTGGTAGTCGAGCACCGTGCTGTCGAAGGCCAGCCAGTCGCTGCCACCGATCTCGCTGACCATCAGCCGCTCGAAGGCCACGGGGAGCAGGTCGCCCTCGCGCAGCACCGGTTCCACGCTCGACCACGTGATCACGCCCGGCTCGGGCTGATCGAACAGGTGGTGGCCGCGCGGGGTGTCGAGGGTGAGGATCGGGTGACCGTCCCACCCGAAGAGCCAGATGGCGTTGTCCTCCATCTCGTCCAGGGTCAAGCGGAGGTCGCCGCTGCGACCCTGCCACATGCCCACCAGCATGCCCCGCCCGTCCAGCGAGACCTGCCCCGACACAGGGTCGGTGTTGCCCAGCGCGCTGCCATCCAGGTACCAGATCAGCTCGCCGTCGCCACGGACCAGACCCACCGCCCGCCGGTCGTCGCCCTCGTAGACGAACTGGAACAGCTCCCCGGCGATCCAGCTCCGGCTGGCGTCGTGGACCTCCACGGGCACGTCGATCGGCGCTTCGAAGCGCTCGGTGACCACGCTCGACCAGGCGCTGGTCACTCGCTCCCCGTCGAGCTCGGCGACCACGCGCGCGCTCACCGCGCTGTCCTGGGGCGCGAGCACGACCAGCTCGGACAGGCCCTCCCCGTACACCGCCTCGCGGCCGTCGATCTCCAGCCAGGACGTGCTGCCCTCGGGCACCGACCAGGTCGCGACGACCGCGGTGGGCATGGCGTCGGAGAGCTCGAGGGTCAACACGATCTCGGAGGCCTCATCCTCCCCGGGCGCCGCGACGCTCGGGGGGTCGCCCACCAGGTGCCCAGCGGTGTCGCCGGGAGCGTCCTCGCAGCCACCCTCGGGACACACCCCCGACGGGACACAAGCGAACGCGAACAACAGCATGAGGCTCCCGGGGGGGCCCCAGACCTACACCGAATCGGCCGCGCGGGTGTCAAGGGCGTGCTACGTCGGGGGTCCTGGAGGTGAGCTGACATGAGGCCGATGGTCCTGCAGATCCTGGTCTTCGTCTCGGGCCTGAGCGTGATGGCCGTCGAGATGACCGGCTTGCGCCTGCTCGCCCCCTACTTCGGAACCAGCCTGCTGGTCACCACGATCCTGATCGGGTCGATGATGTGCTTCCTGTCGGTCGGCTACGCCCTGGGCGGCCGCATCGGCGACCGGCACCCCAGCCTGCAGCGGCTGTCGTCGGTCACCCTCGCGGCGTCGGTGGCGGTGCTGCTGCTGCCGCTCTTGTCCCGCCCGATCCTGCAGGCGGCCACCGCGGCCATCAAGCCGCTCCTGCAACAGGGCAACCTCGAAGGGGGCGCGGTCACCGTGGCCATGGTGGTCGGCGGCCTGCTGGCCACCCTCGCGCTGTTCGCCGTCCCGGTCACGCTGATGGGCATGGTGAGCCCCTGGGCGGTGCGGCTGGCGGTCAGCGACATCGAGCAGTCGGGGCGGGCGGCGGGCCGCCTCTACGCGCTCTCCACCGTGGGCAGCATCCTCGGCTCCTTCGCGCCCGCCATCGTGCTCATCCCCGCCTTCGGCGTGCGCCAGACCTTCCTCTTGATCGGCGGCCTGCTGGGCCTCGTGTCGGCCATCGGCATGCTGCGCAAGGCGGGCGCCGCCGTGCCCGTGGCCGCGCTGGCCATCGCCCTGACCCCCGAGGGCATCGTGCGCCCGATGGACGGCCTGGTGGAGGAGAGCGAGTCGATCTACCACTTCATCCAGGTGGTGATCGAGCCCTACGGCCCCTGCGACGAGGCCTACCACCTCTACCTGAACGAAGGCGTGGGCGTGCACTCGGTGAAGTGCCTGGATCCCGAGGTCGAGGTGCGCGGCATCTGGCACTACATGGCGGCAGCGCCGCTGTTCTCCCCGGAACCCGAAGCGGTGGAGGACGTGCTGATCATCGGCCTGGCGGGCGGCACCATCGCGCGCAAGATGGCCGCGGCCTTCCCCGGCGTGCAGGTCGACGGGGTGGAGATCGACGGCGACGTGGTGGACGTGGGCCGGCGCTACTTCGACAACGGCATGGACGGGCTCACCGCCTACACCATGGACGGGCGCATCTTCCTGGAGCACACCGACCAGACCTACGACGTGATCCTGATGGACGCGTACCGGCAGCCCTACATCCCCTTCCACCTCACCACGCTGGAGTTCTGGCAGCGGGTCGACGAGCACCTGAACGACGACGGCGTGGTGGCCATCAACGTGGCCACGCCCTTCGCGTCGAGCCGCAGCCTGGCCGGCATGCTGCAGCGCACGATGCGCGAGGTCTTCCCGTCGGTGCACCTGCTCGACGCCACCCGCGCCAACGACATCCTCTACGCCACCAAGTCCCAGACCCGGGCGCTCGCCGCCGCCGACGCGCTGGATGCCAGGCCGGACCTCGACAGCCTCGACAGCATCCGCAAGCGCTTCCGCACGGGCATGATGGGCGACGTGGAGGGCTGGGAGACCGCCCAGATCCTCACCGACGACAAGGCGCCGGTGGAGCTGGCCTGGGAGATGATGCAGCTCGACTTCCTGGAGGGGTGATCAGCGGCGCATGAGCAGGCCAGGACCTTTCTCCCAGCGCGTGCACGGCCTCCCGCGCCTCGGGCTGGGGGTGTCGACCGAGTACGGCGCGGGGAGCCAGGCGGGGGCGCTCGACCCCCGGGCCCTCCACCGTCTGGGCCACGCTGCCTTCCTCGAGGTGGGCGTGGAGGTCGCGAAGGGCCTCGACGAGCAGGCCCGGGCCTGGGCCGCCGCCGGCCTGCCCACGACCTACCACTTCCTCGACGTGAACCTCGACGAGCCCGACGACCTGGACGACGGCTGGCTGGGGCAGGTGCGGGCGGCGTCCCGGGTGCTCGCGCCCGCCTGGCTCTGCGGCGACGCCGGCCTGTGGCACGTGGGGCCGCGCGATCGGGGCCACATGCTGCTCTTGCCCCCGGTGCTGACGGGCGACCACGCCGAGCAGATGGCCGCGGGCATCATGGCGCTGCGGGAGCGCGTGGGGTTGGAGGTGCTCCCCGAGAACCCCCCCGGCGCGTTCTTCCTGGGCGACCTCGACCTGCTCGGCTTCTTCGCCCGCCTGACCGAAGCCGCCGACACGGGGATGGTGTTGGACTGCGCCCACCTCGCGATGTACCAGCGGTGGGCCGGGCGCGAGCCGACCGACGGGCTCGACGGCTTCCCGCTGGATCGGGTGGTGGAGCTGCACGTGGCCGGGGGCACCGAGCAGGACCACCACGGCTTCGGCTTCGTGCACGACGACCACGGCGGGGTCGTGCTGCCCGACACCTGGGCCATCGTGGAGCGCGTGGTGGCGGGCGCCGTGAACCTCAAGGCCATCGTGGTGGAGTGCGAGCGCAACGACGTCGCCACCGTGGTGCCGCTGTTCGAGCGCACCGCGGAGCTCTGGTCGTGAGCCAGGCGCTCCACCGGGCCACGGTGCGCTGCCTCTACGATCCGGCGCTGGTCGCGCGCCTGCGGGCCGGCGAGCGGCTGCCGGAGCTGAGCGAGCAGGAGCACGGGTGGCTCCTGGCGGTCGACCCGCGGGCGTGGACCACCGATCCCTACCGTCGCAGCCGCAGCCTCACGGCGCTCCTGGACGAGTTTCCCGTCGCAGCGGCTGTGAGGGGGGTGCGGGCGTGCGACGGCTTCTTCTCATCGCAGGCCTTCCACCGTTGCATCCAGGACCGCGGGCGTCTGGCGTTGGCCTTCGGCACGTGGCTGGGTCCGGTGGCTACCCTGGAGCTGGCCATCGCCCGGTCGCGGCGGCCCGGCCCGGTTGCGGGGCTGCGGTTGGCGCCCGGTGTGGCGGCCGTCACGGTGCCCGAGGGCTTCCTGGCGTGGTTCGTCGCCGCGCGCGCCGAGGTGCTGCCCCTGGAGACCCTCGTGGGGGGTGCGCGCCCGAGCGCGGCGCCACCCACCGAGGGCGACGAGCACCTGATCATCGAGCCGGGCGTCGACGGACCGCAGGTCGGGGGCGGCTCCGCGGCCTTGAACGCGTTCTTGGACTTCTGCGCGAGCGGCACCACCCGGGAGGCCGCGCTTGCCGAGGCCAGGCGGTTGGGCTGCGAGCCGGGGGACGACGAGAGCCTGCTCGCCGAGCTGGTGGGCGATGGGTTGCTGGTCGGGGGTGCGGAGGGCGGCTGAGATCCGGCTCAGACCCGCAGCAGGGCCTCGATGCCCGCACGGGCGACGTCCGCAGACGGCTCAGCTCGAAGCTCGCCGTTCTCGAACAGCTCGTGCACCGACCTCGGGATCGCGGCGAGGTGCGGCCCGAAGGCCGGCTGCTCCGCGAACCACCCGTAGAGGCCGCGGTGGCCCCAGTACATGCCTGGCGCCCGCGGGGGCAGCAGGTTGCCGATCACCAGGTGGGCCACGGTCGACGCCGACCACGATGGCTCCGCGAGCAGGTACAGACGGTGGCTGAAGTGAGCCGGCACCTGCTCGCGCACCGGGGTCTCGCCCGCCAGGAAGACCTCGGCGTGCAGGCGCGACCAGGCGCACAGGCGTTCTTCCACCCACCCGGCACCGAGCGCGTCGAGCAGTCCCCGCAGGTGCCCGCCATGCTGGGCGAAGGGGGCCAGCCGGAAGGGATCGAAGCGGTCGCGCAGCGCGCCGGGCACCGGGTCTCCCGCGTCGTAGCAGGCCACCCAGCTCGCGAGCTCCAGGACGTCTCCCTGGCGCGAGCCGTGGAGGGCCTCCGAGACCGTGGGCGCCAGCCGCTCCCGGAGCGCCGTCCTCCCCGCCGACCCTCGGATCGCCAGCGGGAGGTGGTGGCCCGTCCACGGCCACGGTCCGTCCGGGTACGGCAACCACGGGTGCCGAGCCCCCACCGGGGGCCGCCACAGGTCGCCGTACGCCGTACGCCACACGAGGTACGACAGGTCGAACAGGGCCGTGGCGCTCAGCTCGCCGACCCAAGCCCTCACGCGCTCTTCGTGCGCGGGCGTTCCCCCGCTCCTCGTCCAGCTCTCGGCGATGGCCGAGAACAGCGGCAGGCGTCCGCCATCGACCGCGACCGGTCGCGCCAGGGGACCCTCGGCCGTGCCCGCCACCACGGCGCGGCCGAGCTCGGAAGCCGGCGCCCCCGCGATGGACGCGAAGCGGCTCAACGGCGGCCGCGCATACCGCTCCATCAGCCTGAGCTGCCCCGGATCCAGGGCGCCCGGCCGGAAGAAGCCCCCCTCGGGGGGGACCGGGAAGGCGAACTGCACCACCGCGCGGTGGTGGCGCTGGCACCCCGCAGTGAACGGCTCGTGGGGGCAGAGGTCGACCAGCCGTTCGGCGACCGCCGCGCGCTCCGGGCCGGCGAGGCCTTGGAGCGAGGCCGTGACCGCGGTCGCCGCGTCGCCGTCGAACCACGCCAGACCGTCCAGGCACCCGCCGACCACCGCGTCCAGCAGCCGCTCGGAGTCGCCGCGGCCGGCCACCGCTTCGGCGAAGGCTGCGACCCCCTCACCGTCCTGCTGCGGGAGCGTGTCCGGAGCCAGCCGCGCCAAGGCCAGCAGGGCGCCCCCCGACACCCGCCGGTCCCGGTCCGCGAGGCACGCGGTGAGCGGGGCCACGGCGGCCGGACAGGAGGAGAGGGGCAACGTTGCGGCCGCGCGCACCGCCGCGGAGCTGTGCTGCAACCAACGGCAGGCATCGGACAACAGCGGCGACAGGGCGGCCGCGAGCTCGCTGCGCGCCGAGCGCCAGGGGTCGTCGGTGAGGCAGGTCGCACCCGGGCCCACCAGCACGTCGCCGAGCAGGCGGAGCCGCGCCGCGAGGTCGCGAGGCTTCTGCGAAGCCAGCCCCGAGAGCAACGCCGTCAGCGCCGGCAGCAGGTCGTCGGCCGGGGCGTGGGCAACGATGTCGAGGGCGCGAAGAGCGGCCTTCTGCTCGGCCTTGGTGCCGGAGAGCGCGGCGGCAAGGGCGGCGCCGGAGACCTCCGGAGGCGGACCCGCTGGCGCCGGTCGATCGAGCCGGCGCACGTCGCGGCGCACGGCGTCGACAGGGCTCCCCCCAGCGATCGCCGCGTGCAGGCCGAGGACCTCCTCGTCGTCGTCCTGCCAGGCGGTGTGGGGGTGCCGCGTCGACCCCTCCGCGCTGAGCTGGCTCTCGTCGAAGAGCTGCTCCAAGGCAAAGGGCGCCTCGAGACGCCCGACCAGGCGGGTGCGGTTCCGCGTGGTGAGCAGGCTGTCGGTGCCCACCCAGCTCGCGCGACCCGCGTTCCTCAGCACCCACTCGAGCTCTGCCTCGGTGGGGAGCCGGCCGGTGTCGTGCGCGTAGACGCTCACGAGGAAGGGCGCGACGGGCACGGACCGCACCGGGCGGGCAGCCGCGATGTCCCGCGTCCACTCCGCACTCGGGGCCGTCTTCCGGGCCAGGCACGCACCCAGCACCTCGTCGGCGCTCAGCCCCTGCAGCAGCCAACCGCCGGGCACGTAGGCGTAGGCGACCCCCTCGGGAGAGCGGAGGTGGTCACCGTCCACGGTCCAGCCCGGGAGGTCGCCGAGGTCGGGAAGCACGGCTAGAACCCCGCTTCACTCCCCACCGTGCTCACCGCATCGCTCGACACCGCCGATGGATCGAAGTCGATGGGCTCGCTGCCCACCCAGAGCCAGTCCACCGCGGCTCCCGGGCTGCCCGAGCTGGCGAAGCTGCCCACGCCCGCACCCTCGTAGGCGTAGTCCGCGGCCACGGAGGCCTCCTCGTCGCCGTCCAGGTACAGCGCCAGGTCGGTGCCGTCGTAGTACAGCCCCACCGTGGCGCCGCCCGACGCCGTGACGAGGTTGCCAGCGCTCACCAGGGTGGTGCCCGTGTAGTGCGTGCTGGGCTCGCTGGCGTTGTAGACGATGCTCTCGAGCCCGCCGTTGTGGTTGTCGCCCTCGTAGTCGTCGCTGATCACGGCGGTGGTGTAGCCGCCGTCGGCGTCCATCAGCATCGCGCCGATGCCGTCGTTGTCGTAGATCCAGGCGTGGATCGCCACGAACACCGGCTCGCCGAGCTCCAGGCTCGCAACCGACAGGAAGTAGTCCATGTTCGAGCTGTCGGTGCCCAGGTAGCCAGACGCCGTGTCGAAGTCCCAGCTCGGGGTGCCCCAGCTGCTGTTGTAGAGCGTGTCGTACTCGCTGCTCCGGTCGGTGCCGAAGTCGTCGAAGTGCCAGCCCATGGCCGTGCGCTCGGTGTCGGCGTTGCCGTAGGTGAGCGTGAAGTCCACCGTGTCGCCGGCCGGCAACGAGGGCACCTCGATCCACCAGGTCGTGGCGGTGGAGTCGAAGCCGGCTTCGATCCAGTGCGCCATCAGCGGACCGTCGTGGGTGAAGAAGCGGATGTCCTCGCCAGCCGCCTGCAGCTTGCCGTCGTCGAGCAGGGTCTCGGTGTCGACCACGACCGCGACCCACTCGTCGGTCAGGTCGTCGGACGTGGCGTTCTCGATGGTGAAGTCCACGCGGTAGCTCCAGCCACCGCCCACCGTGCCGAACACGCACGTCTCTTCGTACGTGCCCGAGCTGTCCTCGAGCCAGAAGTCGCCGGTGCCCGTGGGGGAGCCGCGCTCGAGCACGTCGAGGCAGCTCTCTCCAGCGCAGGTGGCCTCGGAGCCGATCACGCCCTGGTCGGCTTCATCGTCGCAGTCGTCGTCAATGCCGTTGCAGATCTCGGTGGCGCCCGGGTTGATCGAGCTGTCAGCGTCGTCGCAGTCCGTGGCGTCGGCGCTGTAGCCGCTGGGCAGGTCACAGGTGGCCGTGGTGCTGTCCACGTCGCCGTAGCCATCGCCGTCGGCGTCGGCGTACCAGGTCGAGACGTCGGTCGCCTCGTCCTCGTCGGTGTCGCCGTCGCAGTCGTCGTCGGCGCCGTTGCACACCTCGGTGCCCGCCGGGCTGATGGAGGCATCCGCGTCGTCACAGTCGGTGGCGTCGGCCACGTAGCCAGAGGGTTGGTCGCAGCTGTCGGACGTGTAGGCGCTGCTCCCGTAACCGTCGCCGTCGTAGTCGATGTTCCAGGTGGTCTCGTCCGACGCACCCAGGTCGGTGCGGCCGTCGCAGTCGTTGTCGATCCCATCGCAGAGCTCTTCCGCGGCGGGACTCACGCTGGCGTCGCCGTCGTCGCAGTCGTCGCCGGTCGCCACGTAGCCGCTGGGCGCTTCGCACACGCCGGCGGTGTCGGTGGCGTCGCCGAAGCCGTCGCCGTCGCCGTCGCCGTACCAGGTGACCTCGTCGCCCACGCTGGCGTCGCCGTCGTCGCAGTCGTCGGCCGCCGCGACGTAGCCACTGGGGGCATCGCAGGCCTCTTCCGTGATCGACGAGCCGCCGAAGCCGTCGCCGTCGTAGTCGAGGTACCAGGTGGAGGCGTCGCTCGCGTCCACGTCGACCGTGCCGTCGCAGTCGTTGTCGACCTCGTCGCAGACCTCGTCCGCGTCGGGGTTCACCGCACCGTCGCCGTCGTCGCAGTCGGTGGCGTCGCCGACGTAGCCGCTGGCCGCGTCGCAGGACTCGGAGCTCGTGGCCGCGTCGCCGAAGCCGTCGCCGTCGCCATCCGCGTACCAGGTGGACACGTCGGACGCGCCCACGTCGAGCGTGCCGTCGCAGTCGTTGTCGACACCGTCGCAGACCTCGTCGGCGTCGGGGTTCACCGCGCCGTCGCCGTCGTCGCAGTCGGCGCTGTCGTCGACGTAGCCACTCGGTGCCGAGCAGTCCGAGGTGCTGCTCGCGGCGTCGCCGAAGCCGTCGCCGTCCACGTCGGCGTACCAGGTGGCCTCGTCGCTCGCGCCGATGTCGACCGTGCCGTCGCAGTCGTTGTCGACACCGTCGCAGAGCTCGTCGGCATCGGGGTTCACGGAGCCCGCGGCGTCGTTGCAGTCCGAGGTGTCGGCGACGTAGCCCGTGGGCGCCTCGCAGCTCTCCGTGCTGTAGGTGCCGCCGCCGAAGCCGTCGCTGTCGAAGTCCAGGTACCAGGTGCCCGCGTCGGTCAGGCCGGGGTCGTCGTCGTCGGTCAGCGTGTCGCAGTCGTTGTCCACGCCGTCGCAGACCTCGTCCGCGTCGGGGTTCACCGCCGCGTCGCCGTCGTCGCAGTCGGTGTCGTCGGACACGCGGTCGCTGGCCGAGCAGGCCTCGATGGCGTCGTCCGCGTCGCCGTAGCCGTCGCCGTCGCCGTCCGCGTACCAGGTGGCCGCGTCGGCCAGGTCGCTGTCGTCCTCGTCGAAGAGCCCGTCGCAGTCGTTGTCGATCCCGTCGCAGAGCTCGCTCGCGGCCGGGTTCAGCTCGGCGTCGGCGTCGTCGCAGTCGGTGGCGTCGGCCACGTAGCCAGTGGCCCCGTCGCAGGACTCGGTGGAGGTGCCCGCGTCGCCGTAGCCGTCGCCGTCGGCGTCGAGGTACCAGGTGCCGGCGCCGTCGGCCGCTTCGTCCACGTCGCCGTCGCAGTCGTTGTCCTGCTCGTCGCAGACCTCGTTCGCGCCGAGGAACACCGTGTCGTCGCCGTCGTCGCAGTCGTCGGTGTTGTCCGCGAAGCCCTCGGGCTGGTCGCACGCTTCGACCGCGTAGGCCGACACCCCGTAGCCGTCGGCGTCGGCGTCGAGGTACCAGGTGGTGCTGCCGGTGAGGTCGGGATCGTCGTCGTCGCCCAGGCCGTCGCAGTCGTTGTCGAGCCCGTCGCAGATCTCGGGCGCGCCCGGGTTCACGGTGTCCTCGGCGTCGTCGCAGTCGGTGGCGTCGTCCACGAAGCCGCTGGGCGCGTCGCAGGCGATGACCTCCTGATCCACGTCGCCGTAGCCGTCGCCGTCCACGTCGAGCCACCAGGCGCTCGCGTCCAGCGCGGTCTCGGGGTCGATCAGCAGGTCGCAGTCGTTGTCGAGCCCGTCGCACACCTCGTCCGCGCCGGGGTGGATCTCGGAGTTGGAGTCGTCGCAGTCCTCCTTGGTGGTGTAGCCGTCGCCGTCCACGTCGTCGTCGACGGGCAGGGCGGTGTCGCCGGTGTCGACCGGCGGAGCGGTGTCGATCGGCGGGGAGGTGTCGACCGGCGGCGCCGTGTCGTCGGTGGGCTCCACGCTGGGCTCGCCGGTGTCGTCGGTCTGGGCCAGCGCGCCGGTGTCGTCGGCCGGCTTGAAGTCGGTGCGACAGCCGAGCGCACCGAGGGCGATCGCGAGGTAGAGGGCGCGCATGGGACCTTCCTGAGTGCCTGGAGCACGGCATTGTAGCCGCCAGGTGGTTCGACCGGCGCCGGCGCGACGACACGGACGCGGTGAGCAAGCAGGACAAGAAGGCACGCGCTGCCGCCCGCCGTGAGACGTGGACGGGCTGGGTCAGCCGGGGCGGTGAGCACCGAGGCGCAGGGCGCACCGAACCCGAGCTCGCCCTGTCCACGATGTACGCCCTCGCCTTGGAGGGCTGGGCGATCGCCGGCCGACCCCTCCCCGAGTACGAGCGAGCGACGATGCCCGGGAAGATCGTTCGGCGCGGGTCGTGACGGCCGCCCACGACACCCGCCTGCTCGACGACGAGGCGTTGTAGCCTCTCGGGGTGCCCAGGTTCGGAGGTCCCCATGGCGGTGCTCGTCACGACCACCATCGATCGCGTGACCGTCTACCGGAACGGCGCGCTGGTGGTGCGGCGCGGTGAGCTCGGCGCGCTGCCCGCGGCGGGCCGCCTCGAGATCCGCGGCCTGCCCCTGCTCTATGGCCACGACACCCTGCGCCTCCGCACCGACGCGGCCATCCGGCTCGGCGCCGTGGAGGAGGTGCCCGACCTCGACGTGCAGGCGGAACAGGAAGGCGACGTGGCGCGCCTCCGGGAAGCGCGGGAGCGCCTGGCGGCCCTCGGTGCCGAGCGGGCGGCCCTCGAGCAGGTCGACCGGCTGTTGGAGCACGCCCTGGACGTCGAAGCCGACGAGCTCCCCGAACAGGGCGAGCTGAGGATCGCGCTCGGCCCCCTGCTCGACGACCAGGCCAGGCTCGCCGCCCTTCGCGAGGAGCATGCGGAGCGTCGCGCCGCTCTGCGGCCCGCGATCGACGCGGCCACGCGCGCGGTGCGCGACCTCGAAGCGCGCCGACGGGCCGACGCCCTGGACGACGCCGGACGCCCCGCCCGCGCCACCCGCGCGCTGACCTGCGCCTTCGAGGGCGCCTGCACCGGCGGCGCCCTGGAGGTCGAGTACTTCGTGCGCGGAGCGCGGTGGGCCCCGGTGTACGAGCTGCACGTGGCCGGCTCGGAGGCGCGCCTGCACCTGGCCGCCCAGGTCGCCCAGGCCACGGGCGAGGCGTGGACCGGCGCGCGCATCGCCCTGTCCACGGCCGACCTCCGACGGGGCACGCGCCTGCCGGAGCTGGGCGCCTGGCGCATAGGACGCGCCACCAACCAGGCGCCGCTGGCCTGGCGGCCGCTGCCCGAAGACCTCGACGAGCTCTTCGCCGACCACGACCGTGCCCTGCCGCCGCCCCCACCCCAGCCGCTTGCCGAGCCGGCCCCCGCCTCCGCGCCCATGGCCGGCGCCCTGGACATGGCCGACGAGCCCGTGGCCTTCCAGTCCATCCCGGAGCCGAGGGCCAAGAAGGCACGGGCCCTCTCCCGGAGCGCGCCCGCGTCCGTGCAGAGCCTGGCCTCCAAGGCCCACCGCGCCCCCGAACCGCCGTCCAAGACCGTCGATCCGGGTCGCCTGCTCGACTACGCCTGGCTCCAGCTCCCCGACTGGAGCGAGCGGCAGCGGGGACGGCTCGTGCACGTGGGGCTCGAGAGCAGGCTCCGGGACTTCGTGACCCGGCGCGGCGGCGAACCGGCCGACCTCGCGCAGCTGCAGGCGGCCCTCCGGTCCCTGCGGGCCGAGCAGCGCCGGCTCGACGCGGCCCCGCTCCCCCCCGGCTGCAGCCACCTGCGCGACGCCAGCTTCCACCACCGCTACCAGGGCGGCCCGCGGGTCACCGTCGCCGCCGACGGGCGCTGGCACCGCGTGCTGGTCGAGCAGGGCACCGGCCGCTGCCACGAGCTGTTCCGCGTGGTGCCCAAGCGGTCCGAGCGCGTGTTCCGCTTCGCCGTGCTCAAGAACCCCCTCGCCCAGCCGCTCGCGAGCGGTCCGCTGGAGGTCTACGTGGACGGCGCCTGGCAGGTCCGCAGCACGCTGGACGCCATCGGCGCAGGCGGCACCCTCCGCCTGAACCTGGGGGTGGAAGAAGGCCTGCGCGTCGCCCGCCACGTGGTCTACGACGAGGTGGAGCACGGGGTGCTCGCCACCGACTCCGTGCTCACCCACCGGATCCGCACCGAGCTCCGCAGCGCTCTGGGCCACGACGTGCGGGTGCAGGTGTTCGAGCAGCTGGCCGAGGTGCTCCACGACGACGCGATCAGCGTGAGCCTGGGCGAGACCCGCCCGGAGCCCGTGCGGGACCGCGGGCTGGACGGCCAGGAGCAGGAGGGCGCGCTGCGCTGGGACCTCGACGTCTCGGCGGGGCAGGCGGCCGAGCTGTCCTGGTCCTACACCATCACCCTGCCCGCGAAGTGCGAGCTGGTGGGAGGCAACCGACGTGAGCCGTGAACCCCGCACCGTGAGCCTGCCCGTCGACGAGGTGGTGCTCACCGAGGACCGCGCCCAGGTCATCCGCCGCGGCCGCCTCACCCTCACGGGCAGCGAGACCGTGCGCGTCGTCGGGGTGTCGCCGTTGGCGGTCGACGCCACCTTGTTGGCCCGGGTGACCGAGGGCCAGGCGGTGCTCGGCGCCGCCACGCTGCACCGACGCTTCGACCGCGCACCGAACGCCCGCGAGCAGACCGACGACGAGCTGTCCGTGCGCCTCGAGGAGCGCCAGGCACGGGTCGCGGAAGCCGAGGCCGCCAAGGAACGCGCGGAACACGCCGCCGAAGCGATGGACGCCGCGGGCAGGTTGTGGGTCGCCGCCCGGCAGCGGGCCTGGAGGCTCGGCCACGAGGTGGAAGCACCGAGCGAGGACCTCTCCGCGCTGACCGAGCGTGCCACCGCCGCCGCGGCCCGGGTCGCGGAAGCGGCCAGGCTCCTCGCCGACGCCAAGCGCGAGCTGGACCAGGTCCGCGACCTGCGCGCCCGCCGCGCGAGCGAGCAGAGGCTGAGCGGTCGCATCGAGCTCGCCCTGGACGGCCACGGCGAGGTGGCCATCGAGCTCTCCTACCTGGTGCCCAGCGCGCTCTGGCGCCCCACCCACGAAGCGGAGCTGCGCACCGGCGACGACGAACGCGTGAGCTGGCGCCTGCTCGGCTCGGTCTGGCAACGCACCGGCGAGGACTGGACGGGGGTGAAGCTCACCCTGTCCACCGCCCGCTCGTCCGCGGGCACCGTGCTCCCGCCGCTCGAGGTCGACGGCCTGGCCACCCGGGACCGCAGCCGGCAGGAGCGACGGCACGTGGCGGCGGCCTTCCAGGAGCAGGCCATCTCCAGCACCACCGTGGGCGGCGCGGAGCCCGACGCCCTCCCGGGCGTGCACGACGGCGGCGAGGTCCGGGTCTTCGACGTGCCGGGGCGGCACGACCTGCCCAGCGACGGACGCCCCCGTCGGGTGCTGGTCGAGCGCTTCGAGAGCCCCTCGAAGAGCCGCTGGGTGTGCGTGCCGGAGCGGGCCGAGGGGGTGTACCGGCAGGTCAGCCTGCGCAACCGCATGGGCGGCGGGCGGCCCCTGCTCGCAGGGCCGGTGGGGCTCTTGGTCGACGGCGCCTACGTGGGCATCGGCGAGCTCCCGTACGTGGGGCCCGGCGAGACCTTCGGGCTGGGCTTCGGCACCCACGACGAGGTGGTGGTGCGCTACGAGCGCAAGCGCGAGACCGACCAGCGCTTCGCCCGGGAGGACCGGGTGTGGTTCCTCACCACCGCTACCCTGGACCACACCGGAGCGGAGCCGCTCACCGTGGAGGTGCAGCAGCGGGTGCCGGTCTCCGAGCTCGAGCAGGTGCGGGTGGTGCGCGGACCGCAGTCCACCGAGGGCGCGTCCGGGCCCGACGGCCACGGCCACGTGCGCTGGACCGTGGAGCTGGCGCCGGGGCAACGCGAGAAGGTCACAGCAGCCTTCCGGCTGGAGCGCGTGGGCAAGGTCGAGCTGGCCGATCCCTGGTAGCGTTCGACCCCCGGAGGCGGCATGAGCGTCAAGGCCATCGAGGCGGTCCGACACTACGAGAAGAACCAACGGGACGGGCTGCTGCTGCTGCACCACTACGAGCAGCTCGAAGACGCCATCAAGCACCAGCTGGGCGAGCTGCGAGCCGCCGAGAAGGAGGCCCGGGCGGGGCTCGCCGAGGCCTACTTCCCCGAGCTGGGGCAGCCCACCATCGAGCGCGCGGAGCAGCTCACGGGCTTCCGGGGCTTCAGCCGCCGCAACCCCCTCCAGGCCCTGGCCCACGAGAGCGCGGTGCTGAGCAAGCGCGTGGCCGCGATCGAAGCCGACGCTCTGTACGAGCAGCGCGAACCCCTGATCGGAGCGGGCGGCTCCCTCACCCAGAAGCTCGCCGAGTGCGAGGACATGCTCCAGCCCTGGGTCGACGAGTGCGCGCGCTTCGAGGTCCACCCCGAGTTCCTGCAGCTCGTGGAGCTCCGCTACGACACCCCCGGCTACGACGTGAGCTGGCTGGAGCCCCGCTACTGGCGCCTGTGGGCTGCAGGCGACCGCATCACCGAGGCGCTGGGACTCGCCGACTTCGGCGACGACGTGCTGCCCGCCTGGCGCGAGGTGGCGGCCAAGCGCGACGCCTGGACCGCCCAGGTACGGGCCGCCCAGGCGGAGGTGGACCAGGTCCGCGACCTCGTGCGCGAACACGACCGCGCCCTCACCCGGTTGCCCAGGCTGCCCGAGCTCTACCTCGCCCAGTGCCGCACCTTCCTCGCCACCTACCTGGAACAGGCCGACCTCTCCCTGTTGGAGCAGTGGCTGCACGCCGACGCCCCCGACGAACGCCCGCTCACCATGGCGCTGCGCCGTGCGGCGGGGCTGCGGGCCAAGGTGGAGTTCCTCGAGGAGCTGCTCTACAGCGGCATCGGCGAGTTCGTGAGCGCCCTCCGCAAGCGCATCGACAAGTTCGCCCGCAAGTCCACCAAGTTCGCCCGTCAGAAGTACGTGGGCCGATCCCTGCCGCAGGACGTGCTGGACCGCGGCTTCCAGGAGAAGCTGCCCAAGTACCGGGACCGGGTCGACAAGGTGCAGCGCCTGGTCGACCGCATCGCACGCTACGACGACTACGCACGGTTCTCCCTCGACAACCCGCCCGAGCTCTGGTGGCTGGAGATGACCGGCAAGTCGCCGAGCAGCCTCACGCCCAAGCTGCGCCGCTGGTACGACCGCCACCCCCGCCTCCGGCCCGCGCCGGACACCCGCTGGGACGACACCGCGGACGCCATGGAGACCCTGGTGGAGGCGGCCCAGACCATCACGCGCCACGACGACGAGGGCTACCTCTCGTGAGCCGCCTCCGCGTGGTGAGCTACGCGATCAACGGCCGCGGGCTGGGGCACCTCGTCCGCCAGCTGGCCATCCTCCGGCAGGTCCGACGGATCGGCGCCCTGCTCGACCTCACCGTCGAGTGCTGGGTGCTCACCTCGAGCGAGGCCGACACGCTGGCCCGGCGCGAGGGCTTCTGCTCGCTGAAGATCCCCAGCAAGGCGATGATGCGCGACGCCGGGACCGACCCCCACCGCTACCTCGGCGTGGCGCGGAGCTGGGTGCTGCAGACCCTCGCGGGGCTCTCGCCCGACCTGTTGCTGGTCGACACCTTCCCGGCCGGCAGCTTCGGCGAGCTGGTGGCCTCGCTCGAGTGTGCCCGTCGACGGGTGCTCGTGGCCCGCCGGGTGCGGCCCGAGTTCGCCGACGACCCGGCCTACGCGGCCATGCTGCCGCTCTACCACCACGTCGTCACGCCGGACGCGACGGGGGTGGGCCCCATCCTGTTCCGGGAGCGGGAGGAGCTGTTGGACCGCGACACCGCTCGCCGCACCCTGGGCGCGCGGGGGCGCACCGTCTACGTCACTCTGGGCGGAGGCGGCGACCCGGTCGCGGGCACCACGCTCCCGGCCCTGGTCGAGCGGCTCCGTGCGGCGGGCTGGCACGTGGTGGTGGGCGCGGGCCCGCTCTACCTCGGGCCCGAGCTGCGCGGCGACGGCATCACCTGGCTCAGCCGCTACGCACCGGTCGAGCTGTTCGCGGGGCTGGACGCCGCGGTCAGCGCGGGGGGCTACAACACCTTCCACGAGCTGATGCACGCCGGCGTGCCCACGGTGTTCCTGCCCCAGCCACGCATCGCCGACGACCAGGACGAGCGGGCCGCGCGGGCGGTGGCGGCGGGCGCCGGGCGGGTCGCCGGAAGCGTCGACGAGGTGGTGGCTCTGCTCGAGGCGCCGGGCTCGCCCGAGGCGGCCCGCGGGCTGGTGCCCGGTGGCGGTGCGAAGCGGGCCGCCCTGGCCGCTCTGCAAGGGCTGGTGCCGCAGGACGACCTCGACCTCGCACAGTCGGCGCTCACCCCGGCCCTGAGCCGCCTGCTCAGCCCAGGGCACGAGCGAGACACCCTCGGGCTCGTGCGCCTGCTGGCCGGCGGCACGGCCACCGACCAGGCCCGACGGAGGGCTCTGTTGGCCGATCTCGCCGACCGGGGCGTGGACGTGCCGAGCGAACCGGCGGTCGCCGACGCGGGCGCCCTGGTGACACGTTTTTTCGACGCCAGCGCCGCGGCCGGCCTTGATCGCGAGACCGCCGCCCTGCTGGTCCGCGGGCTCGCCCGGAAGTTCCCCGCGGCCCGGCCCGGCGAGCTGGTCGCTGCGGTCGAGCTGCTGTGGCCCTGCTGGGCGCGCTTCGACGACTGGATGGGGGCGCTGTCGCTGTTGCGTGCGGTGCCGTCTCAGCGGCGGCTCGGGATCGTGCGCTTCGCCGAGGGCCTGGTCGCCTGGCTGCACGAGGAGGAGGATCTCTTCGACGCGGTGCGCGACTTCACCCGCCTCGAGGGCGCGGGCCGCCGCCCGGTCAGCGAGGTGCTGCTGCACCTGGGGCGTGCGTGAGGCAGCAGGTGCTCGCGGGCATCGCCGCCGGCCGCCCCACGGTCGGTCCGATCGACGTGCACGTCGACATCACCAACGGCTGCAACGCCGCGTGCGTCACCTGCTGGGACCACAGTCCGCTGCTGACCACCCCGCGGTCCGCCGACTGGAAGCGCCGGCGCATGACGCTCGAACGCTTCGCAGCCCTCGTGGACGAGCTGGCCGCCATGGAGTCGGTCGGCTCCCTGGTGCTCAGCGGCATGGGCGACCCCCTCACCCACCCCGACGTGTACGCGATGATCGCGCTCGTGAAGGCGCGCGGCTGGCGCCTCACCGTGCTCACCAACCTGGTCGCCGCCGACATCGACCGCCTCGAGGACAGCGGCGTCGACCACCTCCTGGTGAGCGTGCAGGGCGTGTCTCCCGAGAGCTACGCCGCCTTCCACCCGGGGTGGGACGAGCGCGAGTTCACGCGGCTCTGCCGCTACATGCGGCGGCTCGGACGTGCGGGCGTGCAGATGCGTCACGTGCAGGTCATCGACCGCGACACCGCGCCCGAGCTCGTGGAGATGGTGCGCTTCGGTCGCTTGTTCGGCGCCCAGCGGGTGAACTACAAGCTCGCCAGCCTCTACGACGGCACCGAGGCCTGCAGCGTCACCCCGGAGCAGGTCCGCTGGATGGCCGACGAAGGCGTGCCCGAGGCCCGAGCGCTCGCCGCCCAGCTCGGGGTGCACACCAACCTGGACCTCTTCGCCGAGCAGGTGGCGGCCGCGCTCGCGAACGAGCGGGCCACGGTGCCGATCGCGCAGGTCGGCTGCTTCATGGGCTACGTCTACACACGCATCACGGTCGACGGCGACGTGTTGTTCTGCTGCAACACCAAGGTGCGCGTGGGCAGCCTCCGCGACGCCAGCTTCTCGGCGCTCTGGTGGGGGGAGCGCTGGCAGGCGCTCCGCGACAGCGTGGCGCAAGGCCGCTTCTTCGGCGGCTGCGAGGTGTGCGGCAAGTTCGAGCAGAACCGCAAGTGGTCCGAGCGGGTGGCGCGGTGACCCGTGCCGCCCGACGTCCCACGGTCGAGTGGCAGGTCGCCGGCGCCTGCAACTACGACTGCAGCTACTGCATCCAGTCGCCGCGCTACCGTCGCGGCCAGCCGACCGCGGCGCAGCTCGAGCGCGCACTGGCGTTCTTCGCGGGCCTCCACGGCACCTGGGAGATCAAGTGCTCGGGCGGCGAGGCCTTCGCCCACGAGCTCTTCCTGGACCAGGTGGTGCCCGGGCTGATGGCGCGCACACCTCACACGATCTCCGTGCTCACCAACCTCTCCGCGAGCCGGCGCGATCTGATGCGCTTCGTGCACCTCACCCGCGGCCGCCTGCGGGTGTTCTCCGCCTCGCTGCACCTGGAGTTCGTGTCGATCGAAGCCTTCGTCGAGAAGGCCGCCTGGTTGGTGTCGCAGCTGGACGTGGAGGTCGACTTCGTGGTGAACCAGGTGGTGTTCCCGGGGCGCCTGGCCGAGGCCGAGGCCTGCCGCGACACGATCGAGGCGGCCGGCCTGCGCTGGTTCGCCCAGCGCTACAAGCGCAACGGCGGGGTGGCGACCTACGACGACGCCTCGATCGACACCCTGGTGGGGGATCGGCCGGCGAACCATGCGCCGAGCTTCCTGGGTCGAACCTGCTACGCGGGCGTGGACTACTTCACGGTCGACAAGGACGGTCGAGCCTGGTCCTGCCGCACCGCCAAGCGCCACGACGAGGGGCAGCTCGGCAACATCCTCGACGGCACCGCCGCCACCTGGCGAGAACCGCGGGCGTGTCCCTACACGATCTGTCCCTGCACGGTCCCCGTCAACCGCGGCATGGTGGCGCCACCGTGACGCCGTACCCGCTCGAAGGGGTCGTGTCGTGGAACATGAACACGGTCTGCAACTACCGCTGCAGCTACTGCACCCAGCGCTTCCTGGACGACCGCAAGCAGTGGGCGAAGGACCTGCCCGCCTTCCTCGACGCCTTCGCGGCGCTGCCCGGCGACTGGGAGATCAAGCTCTCGGGCGGGGAGCCCTTCCGCCACCCGGACTTCCTGGGCGCGGTCACCCGCCTGGCCAACACCGGCCTGCGGGTCAGCGTGGTCACCAACTTCTCCGCCGACCGCCCCACCCTCGCGGCTTTCGCCAACGCCACCGCCCACCGCCCCGGCGTGGTCTCCGCTTCGCTGCACCTGGAGCACGTGGAGGTCGAGGCCTTCCTGGACAAGGCGCGCTGGTTCGCGAGCCTGCACGCGGGCTCCTTCTGTGTCACGTGCGTCGGCACCCGGCAGAACCTCCCGTGGCTGTCCGCGCTCGGCGAACGCTTCGCCCCGCTCGCCTTCAAGGTGCAGCCCGAGAAGCAGGACCGCGACGTCATCGCCTACACCGCGCCGGAGCTGGAGGCGCTGAAGGGGCTCGGCGGCCACAACGGCACGGGCTTCGTCGCCCCGAGCTTCCAGGGGCTCCCGTGCTGGGCGGGCAGCCGCTACTTCATCGTGGACCACCGCGGCGAGGCCTACCGCTGCTACCCGGCGCGCCGCTACCGCGAAGAGCGCCTGGGCAACCTGCTGGACGGCAGCTTCCGGCTGGCCCTCGACGCGGCACCTTGCCGCTACACCTACTGCAACTGCACCGTGCCCCAGCAGAGGGGTATGGTGCCGCTCACGCCCCAGGAGGTCTTGTGCCCCTCGCCGGACGCATGAAGCTGAGACACTTTCTGGTGCTCGTGGGCGGCGTCGTGGCCGTGGGCACGATGCTCCTGGTCGCCAGGCACGAGCCCCCCGCGCCGACCGTGCCCGAGATCGCTGTCGTCGCCCCGCCGAGCGTGCCGAGCACCCCCGCCGCCACCCCGAGCCCGCCGGCCGCCCCCGCAACCCCCACGGTGTCCGTCGCCGACCAGGCACAGAGCGTGGTGCTGTCGTACCGCGGCCGCGACCTGGGGACCGACAAGCTCAAGGATGTGTCCAAGGGCAGGGCCTTCAAGGTGAACGTCTACCAGGACGACGGCCACGCCACCGCGAACCGCGCCAAGGTGGACCTCGACCGGGACGACCAGTGGGACCAGAAGTACACCTTCCAGGACGACGGGTCGGTCGCGCTCAAGACCTCGTCGGACGACGACGAGACCTACGACGTGGAGGAGACCTTCACCCCGTGACCCTCAGATCGTGAGCGTGGTCTCGGCCAGCACCGCGCCGTCGTCGGCGATGTGCTGGATCGTGATCTCGCCCAGCCCCGGGTCGAGCCGCAAGAGCGCGGAGTTCCACGCCGACAGCAGGAGCGGGTACTGGCCGGTGGTGTCCTCGAAGACCTCGACCGGCACCACGTTGCTGCCACCCGGTCCCACACAGACCTCCCACTGGGACTCGCCGAGCCCGCTGCCCGGAACGGCCACCTTCGCCACCTGGGCGAAGTGCACGTCGCCGGCGATCCAGAGCACGCCGGTCACGCCCTGCTCGTCGAGGTGGCCGAGGATCTCGCCCCGCGCCTCGGCGAAGCCCTGCCAGCGGTCGTCGGCCTCGAGGTCGCCGAGCATGTCGGTGTAGTCGGTGATCGGCACGGAGTTGAGCACCAGCTTGAAGGTGGCGGTGGACGCAGCCAGCCCCGCCTTGAGCCAGTCCATCTGCTCCCGCCCGAGGTACACGCCCTCCTCGGCCACCCGCTCGCTGCGGCAGTCGAGCACGAAGAGCTCCGCCACGGCGCCGTAGCTCAGCTTGCGCCAGATGCCGCCGCTCGGACCCAGGCGCTGGGGGAAGGTCTCGCGGAACGCCTGGAGGGCCGCGTCGAGCTGACCCTCCGCCAGATCGTCCAGGCCCCAGTTGTTGGCGACCTCGTGGTCGTCCCACGTGGCGACCACGCTGGTGCGGGCGGTGGCGTCCAACATGCCCTGGGTCGCGAGGCAGGTGGCGTACTCCTCGCGGTAGCCCTCCAGCGTGGAGGAGCCGCTGTAGATCTGGTCGCCCAGCAACAGGAAGGCGTCGGGGTCGAGCGCCGCCACCTGGCTCATGTTCTGCCAGGGCTGGTTCAGCTTCAGGCACGAGGTGGCCGCGAAGGTCAGCACGCGGAAGCCGTCTGCGCCGAGGGCGGTCCGGAACCGACCGACCGCGCTGCGCCCGTCGGCTCCGAGCACGGTCCACCGGTGCGCGGTGTCGGGGCCGAGCCCGGTGAGCTCCAGCTGGGCGACGCCCTCGCTCACCGCCACGGTCTCCCGGGCGAGCTCGGACCAGCCGTCGCCATCGGCCTGGACCACCAGGAAGGTGATCTCGGTCAGGGCGGTGTGCACGGAGAGCACCACCCCGTCGGCGCTGGCGTCGCCGGACTGGAGGCCCCACGGGAAGTCTCCGCCCTCGGCTTCGTCGGGCACCCAGTCCGCGGGCTCCGGGTCGCGCTCGGGCGTGCCGATGGGCCCGGTGTCGGTGGACAGAGAGGAGTCGTGGCCGCCGTCCTTCTTGCAGGCAGGCACCACGGCCGCGGCGGACAGGCCGGCGAGCATCGAGCGTCGGGTGGGTCGCATGCCGTCCTGTATCCCGGAGTCGGCTACCCTCACGGCGTGCTGGATGCCGCCGCCACCGTCGTGCTGGTCAACCCCGTCGCTGCGGGCGGGCGCGTGGGCCGCGAGTGGACCGCCTGGAAGCCCCGGCTGGAAGCGGCCTTGGGCCCGGTCACCTTCCGCATGACCGAACGAACGGGCCACGCGCGCGAGCTCGCCACCCACTACGTGCGCGAGGGCCTCACCACGGTGATCGCGGTCGGCGGCGACGGCACCATGAGCGAGGTCGTCAACGGCATCCTGGCGGCCGAGCCCGACCCGGGCGCGGTCACCCTCGGCGAGCTGCCCGCAGGGACCGGCGGCGACTTCCGCCGCATGCTCAACCACGGCGACGACGTCTTCACCGCAGCGGCCGCGATGGCCGAGGCGCCGGCCACCCCCATCGACGTGGGGTCGGTGAGCTGGCTCGGCGACGACGGCGCCACCCGCAGCGGCTGGTTCCTGAACATCACGAGCTTCGGCATCGGCGGCCTGGTGGACCGCTACGTGAACGCGTCCAGCAAGCGGCTCGGCGGCAAGCTCAGCTTCCTGCTGGCCACCGGCCGCGCCTCGATCACCTACCGACCGGCCCGGCTCGCGCTCACCCTCGACGGCGAGCCCTGGGGCACCTGGGAGGTCACCAACGTGCAGGTCTGCAACGGGCGCTTCGCAGGCGGCGGCATGAGGTTCGCCCCGAACGCGCGGCTCTCCGACGGGCTCTTCGACGTGGTCGTGATCGAGCACGCGCCGCTGCACGTGCAGGCCCGGGGCATGAAGAAGCTCTACACGGGTTCCCACATCCACGAGCCCTACGTGCACGTGAAGCGCGCCGCCCACGTGGTGGCCGAGCCGGTCACCGCCGACCCCGCCTGGATCGACATCGACGGCGAAGCGCCCGGCACCGCGCCGGCCGAGCTCCGGGTGTGCCCGGGCGCCATCCGCTTGCTCGACGCCCGGCCCGAGGTCCTTTGAGCCCGGAGCTCCGGGAGCTGGCGGCCAACCGCCACGTCGACCTGGCCGCGCTGCTGGAGCGCGCGGTCACCGAGGCCAAGGGCGTGTTCGGCGGCGACCGGGCCACGCTGTGGCTGGTGGACAAGGCGCGCCGGCAGCTGGTGAGCCGGGTCGGTGAGCTCGCCGAGGAGATGACCCTCGGGATCGACGAGGGGGTGGCCGGATGGGTCGCCCGCCACGGCGAGGTCGTCAGCATTCCGCGCAGCGAGAGCGACCCGCGCTTCGAGCGGCGCTTCGACGAGCAGACCGGGTACACCACCCGCTCCATGCTGGCCGGCCCGGTGCGCAACGTGGAAGGCCGCGTGATCGCCGTGTTGCAGCTCCTGAACCACCCACGAGGCTACTTCCACGACGCCGACGAGCGGAAGCTCGCCACCACGCTGGACGACATCGCCGCGATCCTGGACGCGTCGAGCCTCGGGAGCCAGCTTGGATCGTCGCGGCGGCTGGCCTTCCGCTTCAACCACGTGGTGGGCACCTCGCCCAAGATGGAGGAGGCCTTCGAGCGGGCGGAGCGCGCGGCCAAGAGCGTGGCGACCGTGATGCTGCGCGGCGAGAGCGGCACCGGCAAGGGCCTGGTCGCGCGGGCCATCCACGAGAACTCCACCCGCGCCGACGGTCCGCTGGTCGTGGTCGACTGCTCCACGCTCCCCCCCGAGCTGGTGGAGAACGAGCTCTTCGGCCACGTGCGCGGCGCCTACACGGGCGCCGACCGCGACGCGCCCGGCCTGGTCGCCGCCGCCGAGGGCGGCACCCTGTTCCTCGACGAGGTGGGCGAGCTCGCACCCCACACCCAGGGCCGCCTCCTGCGCCTGCTGCAGGACCGCACCTACACCCGGGTGGGCGACGCCCGGGAGCGGCGGGCCGACGTGCGCTTCGTCAGCGCGACCAACCGTCCTCTGGAGGACATGGTCCGGGCCGGCACCTTCCGCGAGGATCTCTACTACCGGCTGCGGGTGGTCGAGATCCGCTTGCCGCCGCTCCGGGAGCGGGGGGCCGAGGACCTCGACCGCCTCACCGATCACTTCCTGCACGTCTGCGCCCGCCGGCACGGGCGCCCGCCGATCGGCGTCACCGCCCAGGCCCGCGCCAAGCTCCACGGACATCCCTGGCTGGGCAACGTGCGCGAGCTGGAGCACTGCCTGGAGGCGGCCGTGGTGCTGGCCCAGTCCGACGCCATCGACGCCGACCTGATCGAGCCGGCCACGCTCACCGCCGCCCGGGACCCCCGCGCCTTCAGCACCGACGCGGTCACCCTGGCCGAGGTGGAGCGCGCCTACATCCTGCACGTGCTGGAGCTCTGCGAGGGCAACAAGAGCCACGCCGCGAGGGTGCTGGGCATCGGCCGCAACACCCTGCTGCGCAAGATCAAGGACTGAGCAGGGGCCTCAGGGCCGGAGATCGGCCTCGACCAGGGTGGCGCAGGCCGTGGACGATCCCGGCGCCCCATCCTTGGAGCCACACGTGGCCGAGATGACCCTCCCCCGCACCCGGCCGGCGATGGTGAGGAGCGGATCGCGGTGGGCGCAGCGCGCGGGCTCGCCAGCGAAGGTGCAGTTGGGGTCGGTGACCGCGGCACCCTCACCGATCTCCGACCAACTGAGCGAGGACCCGTCCTCGCAGCGCAGGATGGTGACCACGCGCCCCCCGATCAGGGCCTCGCCGCGGTGGGCGGTGCACCCGGCGGGCACGGCCACCGGCTCGCCGACCACGGCCGGGTCGCTGATCGCGTCGGCGCACGCCAGGTAGAAGGTGAGCCACATGGGCGCCCTCTATCCGCCTCGCAGGCGACCCAAGGAGCGCTGGAGCCCACGATCCCACAGGGGAGCCGGTGAGACGGTATTGGGGCGGCACGACCACCACCTGGGAGACGCCCGATGCTCGCCGCCCTGCTCCTCGCCCCGGTGCACGCCACGCCGTGGAAGACCCCGTCCCAGGACGTGCTCGACGTGTTGCACGCGCCGCAGCTCCCCTGGGTCTGGACCGCGCCCAGCGGCGACCACCTGCTGCTGGCCGACGTCGTGGTGTACCCACCGCTGGCGGACTACGCGGCGGGCTGGCTGGAGCTCGCGGGAACGCGGATCGACCCCCAGAACGGTGGCCGCCACGCCGACCCGGGGGGCACCTCGCCCCGGATCGTGTCGGTGCACGGGGGCACCGACCCGGTGCCGCTCCCGCTGCCCGAGGGCGCCCAGCTCCAGGGCGTGGCATGGACCGCGGACGGCGAGCGCTTCGCCCTCACCGTGGAGCTCACCGACCGCTTCGGCCTCTGGGTGGGCGACGTGGACGGCGCGTTCCACGAGGTCGAAGGGGTGGCGCTCAACCCCATGCTCGGCGACCCCGTGAGCTGGATGCCCGACCAGGAGCGCTTGCTGGTGCGGCAGGTGCCGGAGCGCGGTCCGATGCCGGAGCCGCCCGCCATCCCGGCGGGGCCGATGACCGCCGAGAGCTCCGGCGGCGCCGCGCGCTCCACCTACGAAGCGCGCAACCTGCTGCAGACCGCCCACGACGAGGCGCTGTTCGAGTACTTCGCCACCTCCGAGCTCGTGGTCCTGGACCCCGACGAGCAGGGTCGGAAGGTGCTCGGAGACCCCGCCCCCTATGCCACGGCGCGCCCCTCCCCCGACGGTCGCTACCTCTTGATCGAGCGCCTGGTCGCGCCCTGGTCCCACGAGGTGGCCTGGTGGCGCTTCGGCAGCGAGGTCGAGGTCTGGGACAAGAAGGGGCGCGTGGTCGCCGAGGTGGCCACCCTCCCCCTCGCCGACAACGTGCCGGCCCATGGCGTGCCCGAGGGGGTGCGCCGCATCGGGTGGCAGGCCACCGCACCGCACACCTTGTTCTGGACCGAGGCCCTCGACGGCGGCGACCCGGTGGCCGAGGTCCCGCACCGCGACCGCCTGATGCGCCTCGAGGCGCCCTTCGACGCGGAGGCCGAAGAGGTCTTCCGCGCCGAGCACCGCATCCAGCACTGGCGCTGGGCCGAGGACCACACGCTCATGCTCACCGAGCGGGAGCGCATGCGGCGCTGGCAGACCACCTGGCTCCTGGACGTGGACGAGGGCACGAAGCGGCTCTGGTTCGAGCGCAACGAGAAGGACCGGTACGGCTCCCCCGGCGCCCCGGTGATGCGCCGGCTCGACAACGGCTTCTCGGTGCTCCGGCAGCAGGGCGACGCGGTGTACTTCGACGGAGACGGCGCCGGGCCCGACGGCGACCGGCCCTTCCTGGACCTCCGCAGCCTCGAGACGGGCGAGGTCGAGCGGCTCTTCCGCTCCGACCCCGAGCGCTACGAGACCTTCGTGGCCTTCGCCGGCGACGACGACGCCTTCGTGATCCGCTCCGAGTCCGCTACCGACGCGCCCAACTACCTGCTGGCCAGGCTCGGCGAAGCCCTCGAGGCCCCGGAGGGCGAAGCCACCCGCAGCCACACCACCACCCCCGTCACCCGCTTCGAGGACCCCACCCCCGAGGTCCGGCAGCTCGAGAAGCGCATCGTGACCTACGAGCGGGCCGACGGCGTGGCGCTGTCGTTCCAGCTCTACCTGCCCCCCGGCCACGAGCCGGGCACGCCGCTGCCGACCGTGGTGCACGCCTACCCGCTGGAGTACTCCGACGCGGCCACGGCGGGGCAGATCCGGGGCTCCACCAAGCGCTTCGACCGCCTCTACGCTTCGTCGGTCCTGTTCTTCGCCCTGCAGGGCTACGCGGTGCTGGACCGCACGTCCATGCCCATGGTGGGCGACCCGGAGACCGTGTACGACACCTTCGTGGAGCAGCTCGTGGCAGACGCCGAGGCCGCCGTGGCCAAGGCGGTCGAGCTCGGCGTGGCGGACCCCGAGCGCATCGGCGTGATCGGCCACAGCCACGGCGGCCTGATGGTGGCCAACCTGCTGGCCCACAGCGACCTCTTCCGCGCCGGCATCGCCCGGAGCGGCTCCTACAACAAGACCAACCAACCCTTCGGCTACCAGTCGGAGCGGCGCTCGCTGTTCGAAGCACGCGACGCCTACATCCAGGTCTCCCCCACCTTCTTCGCCGACCAGGTGAACGAGCCCGTGCTCGTCATCCACGGCAACGCCGACTCGAACCCCGGCACGCTCACCTTCCAGTCCGAGGTCTTCTTCGAGGCGGTGCGCGGCTCGGGGGGCACCGCACGGCTCGTGCTCCTGCCCTTCGAGGACCACGGCTACCGGGCCCGCGAGAGCGTGGAGCACGTGCTCTGGGAGCAGCTCACGTGGTTCGACGAGCACCTCCGGGGCGCGCCCGCGCCCTGACCGGTCGCCCGGCCCAAGCCCGACCAACGGAATAGGATCTCGGCCCCAGACGGAGTGCGTCGTCGCCAGCAGCCGCCCGCATCTGTTCGCCGCCGCGGTGAGCGTCCTGCTGCACCTCCTGGTGCTGGCGCCGGGCCTGACCTCGGTCTTCGAGCCCGACTGGGACACGGCGGGCGCGGAGGACGGCGCCGAGGTCTTCGCCAGCAGCGGCGGTGGCGAGCTCGCACCGCTCACCGAGCCGGTGCAGGTGGCCCTGTACACGGAGCCCGCAGCCGCCGCCCCCCGCTCCACCCCGGCGCCGGCCGCCGCCGACGCTCCAGCGGCGGCCGAGAACACCGGCACCGCGCCCAGCCGCAAGAGCAGCGTGTCGGAGAACCGCGCGAGCCGCGAGGGCACGGGGTCCGCGACGACCGAGGGCTCCGGCAAGCCCCCCCGCGGGAAGAAGAAGCCGTGCGACCAGCTCGACGAGGTCACCCAGCTCTCCGACACGAGCTGGATGGTCGAGCGGGAGCTGCTCGACTGGTACGCCACCCACCTGCGCGAGCTCGACCGGCTCGCCGGTGTCGTCACCCACAAGGACGAACACGGCGACCCCGACGGCGCGCGGCTGTGGCTCCCGCGCTGCAGCTACCTCAAGCAGGGTGGCTTCCGGCACGGCGACATCGTTCGCACCGTGAACGGCCGCACGCTGCACACGATCCCGCAAGGCGTGAAGGCCTGGATCGCAGAACGCAAGGCCAAGAAGCTCACCGTGGTCCTCACCCGCCGGGACGGCGAGGAACGGACCCACACCATCCACCTGAAGTGACATGACCCCCACGCTCGCCTTCGACCTGCAAGGTCCCACCCTGGAGCACCTGCTGGTCGGCTTCATGCTGATCATGTCGGCCGTGCTCGTGACCATCGCCATCGAGCGCGCCCTCGCCCTGCTGCGCTTCAAGAAGGCGCTCGGTGCCGCGGAACACGTGCTGCAGACCGCCCGGGAGGGCTCCGTGCGCCAGGCGATGAAGGCCGCGGTCGCCCTGGAGCACCCGGTGGCCGGCGTGCTGCGGCCGGGCCTGGAGCGCGGCGGCGGGGTGGTCAAGGGCAACGCCGCCCGCGCCATGCACCGCGAGCTCAAGCGCCTCGGGGGGGCCCTGCGCTCCCGCTACTGGGTGCTCGCCACCGCCGGCGCCCTGATGCCCTTCGTGGGGCTCTTCGGCACGGTGATCGGCGTCATGTCGGCCTTCCAGGCGATCGGCGAGACCGGCCAGGGTGGCTTCGCGGTGGTGTCGGTCGGCATCAGCCAGGCCTTGATCGCCACCGCGGTCGGCATCGCGGTGGCGCTGGAGGGGGTGGTGCTGTTCAACGTGCTCCAGAACCTGGCCGGCAGCCTGCTCCGCGAGCTGGCCCTGGTGGTCGACGAGCTCGTGGAGCTCATCGAAGCCGAAGGGGGGGACCGTGCAGGCACCACCGGGCGCTGAAGGCTTCGAGCACGACGCCGGCGGGATCTTCGCCGAGATCAACATCACCCCGCTCACCGACGTCTTCCTCGTGCTGCTCATCATCCTGATGGTGGTCAGCTCGTCGGTCATCGAAGAAGAGAAGCAGGCCGCCTACGAGAAGGGCCTGCTGGCGGAGCGTGCGCTGCAGGTGATGACCCCCGAGGGTGCCGGCAGCTCCGACATC
The DNA here is from genome assembly GCA_964604675.1 of uncultured Enterobacterales bacterium. Taxonomy (GTDB): domain Bacteria; phylum Myxococcota_A; class UBA796; order UBA796; family CAJQPC01; genus CAZSAT01. Next base: position 2,476 of record CAZSAT010000076.1, on the reverse strand, counting down.
GTGCCGGACGACGTGGTGGTGTCGGTGCTGCCCGACGGCACGGTGTTCGTGGAGAACGACGAGGTGCCCGCCTCCGAGCTCGACGCCCGCTTCACCGAGCTCGGCCGCACCGGCTCGGTGCGCGTGGTGCTCCGCGGCGACCAGACCGCGAGCTACCTCGCGATCATGGACGTGCTCGGGCGCCTGAGCCGCGCCGGGTTGACCAACATCGCCCTGGCCAGCCGGGACTGATCCGCTACCGTCCCGCCAGCTCGTCGAGGGCGACCAGCAGGCCCGACGGGGTGAACGGCTTCGGCAGCCAGCCGGTGCGCTTGTCCCGCGCTTCCAGCCCCAGCTGGGCCGAGCTGTAGCCCGACATGAACAAGACCCGGAGCTTCGGGTTCACCGCCCGCATCGTGCGCGCGAGGTCCACGCCGCCCATGCGCGGCATCACCACGTCGGTCAGCAGGATGTGCACGGTCATGTCGTCGACCTGCTCCAGGGCGTCGACCCCGTCGCGTGCGCCGATCGCGCGGTAGCCGGCCATCTCCAGGGCCCCCAACACGACCTCGCGCACCGCGTCGTCGTCCTCGGCCACGAGCACGCCCATGCGCCCTGGGGAGAGCGTGATCACGCTCACATCGTCCTGCGAGAGCTCCTCGCTGTCGTCCAGACGAGCCGGGAAGTCCAGGTGGAACACCGTGCCCACGCCCGGCTGCGACTGCACCTCGATCGATCCCTCCGCGCGCTCGACCACGCCGAACACGTTGGCGAGGCCGAGCCCCGTGCCCGCGCCCGCCGGCTTGGTGGTGAAGAAGGGCTCGAACACCCGCTGACGGGTGGCCTCGTCCATGCCGGTGCCCGTGTCCCGAACGGTGAGCCTCACACGCTCCTGCCGGTCGAACACGTGGGCGTGGGTCTCGATCGTGAGCACCCCGCCTTCGGGCATGGCATCTCGCGCGTTCACCGCGAGGTTGAGCACGACCTGCTCGAGCTCCGCCGCGTCGGCGTCGACGGTGTGGCGGCCGTGATCCAGGTCCAGCCGCAGCTCGATGTCGGCGCCGAGCACCCGCTCGAGCAGGAACGCCATCAGCTGGACCACCTCGTTCAGGTCCACCGCCACCGGCTTCCGCAGCTGCCCCCGGGTGAACGCCAGCAGCCGCCCCACCAGCGCCGCTGCGCGCTCGCCGGCGCCCACGATGCCTTCGGCTTCGCGGTGCGCGGGATGGCCGGGCTCCAGCTTCTCCTGCAGCAGCTCGGCGAGCCCGATCACCGCCGTGAGCACGTTGTTGAAGTCGTGGGCCACCCCGCCCGCCAGGCGACCGATGGCCTCCATCTTCTGGGCCTGCACGGTGCGTTCCTGCAGGTCGGCGAGGTCGGAACGCTCGGCCTCCAACTCCCGGATCCGCTCCCTGGCGGCTTCCAGCTCGCGCTCCAGCTCGCTCACTGCCCTCGCTCCGCGACCACGACGTAGACGGCAGGGTACATCGGACGACCGGGGGGGAGGTAGCGGCGGCTGAGCTCGTCCTGGCCGGCCACGTCGACGACCGTCCAGCCCTCGCGCCCCATGAACGACCCCACGTCTTCCGGGTGGATGCCGAAGGTCAGAGGCTCACCCAGCAGGTGCAGCAGGCCACCGCTCATCCGGTGGGCTGTGCCGATCGGATCGGGCGTGTCGAGCAGGTACCAGTAGTCCATGGCCACGCGGGAGCCCGGCCCGCCCAACGCGGAGAGGCCCGACAGCGTGCCCTTGACCGCCGCGCGGGTCAGGTACATCGACACGCCCTCCCACACGAAGAAGGTGGGGGCGCCGGGCTGGAACCCCGCGCGGCCGAGCCGATCCTCCAGGGCGTCGTGCCGGAAGTCGATGGTGACCACGCGTCGGTCGACGTCGGGCACCTCCACGCCCTCCATGATGCGGGCCTTGCGCGCCGAGGTGGCCGGGTGGTCGACCTCGAACACCGGGCGCTGGGCGATGGCCTCGGCGAAGCGCCAGGCACGGCTGTCGTAGCCGGCACCGAGGAGCACCACCTGCTCGACCCGCGGCAGGGCTTCGAGCAGGGCGTCGTCGATCGCGCGGTGCCGCGCCAGCACGTAGTGCCCGATGCCCGCCGCGAGCCGATCCGCGGAGTCCCTGAGTCCGCCGACCAGGGTGGCGAAGGGCACCCGCGTGAGCATCGACAGGAAGCGCGGCGCGTAGGGGTCGTCGAGCACCCGCTCGTCCGGCGGCTGCTTCTGGTCGGTGGCCCGCACGAAGCACACCAGCTCGGCAGTGCGGGAGGGGTCGTCGGTCACTCCGGGCCTCCAGCGAGCCACTCGGCCGGTTCGCCAGCGACCCCGTCCACCACGGTGTAACGCAGGTCCCGGAGGGCTCGGACCGACACCAGCGGGTCGCCGCCCACCACCACGAAGTCCGCCCGCTTCCCCACCTCGAGGGTGCCGAGGTCGTCGCGGCCGAGCATCTCGGCGGGGGTCCGGGTCGCCGCGACGAGCGCCG
>CAZSAT010000075.1:24734-35928 GCA_964604675.1 uncultured Enterobacterales bacterium | reverse complement strand
CGCGGCGTGATCCGAAGCTCCAGGAAGCGCCGCCCCTCCGTCTGCCGGACGAGCGCCTCCGTGTCCGACAGCGTGGTGACCCGGGGCCGGGTCAGCACCTCGCGCTTCTCCTGACCGCGGCGATCGACCGTGACGCGGGTGAGCTCGGCCTCGAACACCACCTGGTCGGTCCGGCCGACGTTTACCTGGCGCTCGGTCAGCTCCACGACCAGCTCCCACCGCTCTCGCCGGCTGCGCTCGATCACCTCGTCGACCACCACACCCACCTCGGCGCCGGACACTGTCCACGACTCGGCGACGCCCTCCGGCTCGGCCACCAGGGTGACCTCCACCGACTCCGCAAAGACTGGGGCCGCGAGCAGACAGGCGGTGAGGAGCAAGACAGCCTCCGTGACCGGGCCAGCTTAGCGCGAGGCGCGAGGGCACAGCTCAGTCCGCCGACGCCCACAATGCCGCCAGCACGCCACCCAGCGCCGCCCCCACCGCGGTCGACGCTCCCGACCGCCCCATCGCCGCACCGACCGCAGCACCCAGGGCAACGCCGCTGCCCACGAAGACCCCGGGCGCATCCTGACGCAGGTGCTCGACAGGGTTCACGTCCGGATGCACCCGGTCGATGTGCGCCTCGTAGTGGTCGCCGAAGACCTTGACGTGGAGACCGCGGCCACCTGGGAGCCGCTTCCGCCAGTCGGCCGACTGGCCCTCGGGCAACCCGACGCTCGCCATCATGCCGGCACGACGAGGGTGGGTGAGGATGCCCTTGCGGACGCGGAGGATGGTCCCGGCGGGGCGGTGCGACAGGGCACGGACGACGTCCTGCCAGGAGTGAAGGGCGATGGTGTTCACGGCTGCACTCCTCGGATGTCGGCCAGCAAGAGGTCAGCGAGGCTGACGCCGGCCCGGAGGTGCAGCGCCTCGGCGGCGACACGGCGGGCCTTCGTACGGGCTCGGCGGGCGCGCTGGTAGATGGCATCGCGGGAGAGGCCTCCGAGCAGCCCTGGGTGCAGGTGCCGCAGGTCTTCGACTTCGAACACCTCTGCGCCAAGTCCTCCCTCGTTGTGCAGGAGCACCGCATCCGCAGGGGGCAGCCGCTCCAGGATGTCCAGGAGCTCCCGACGGGTCTCGACAGCCTCCCGTACCGGAGCTGTCGCCCAGACCAGCTCCTCCCGCAGCTCCTCGACCTGGAGACCGAGCTGTTCGAAGGCCTTGGCGACCAGGACGGGCAGCGGGTCCTCCAGGTCGAGGAGGTCGTCGCCGTACTCGGGCAGTGTCGTAGCGCGGAGGACCTCGAGATCAGCGATCTCCTCGACGGTGCGGCCCTGGCCCGGCACGACGTCGAGCCGCACATCCGAGGCCAACAGGAGCAGCCGCTGGTTGAACACCACCGCCTCGAAGAGGGCGAGCTGCGCCAACATGCGGAGCTTGGGGCCTGGCGCCCGCACGGCCCAGTGGGTGAGGGCGCGGCGAACCTCCGGGGCGTCGGGCGCTGCACCAGACGCCACCAGTCGGCGAGCCCAGGGGAGCAGCTCCTCGGGCACATCCATCGTCAACAGGTCCGATAGCAGTCCGTGAAGCCGGGCCGTGTGGGGACATCGCTCCAGGTCCCGGACCGCCAGGTACAGCGGCACGTCGGCCGCCTCCGCAGCGAGGAGCTCGCTGGCCACGAGGTCGAGGCCTCGGGCGATCTCGGAGAGTCCCTGCTCCAGGACCTGCAGGCCGCCGACCAGGTCGACGAGCCCGCTCGCTTCGAGCTGGGCACGCAGCCGCGAGGCCACGTCGAGGGGGGTCAGATCTTCCATGAGCCGCAACGTAGCTGTCGGCCCCTGCCGATCTGACAGGGGTCGTCCACTTTCTCAGGCGACGCGGAGGTCGCCACGCTCGCCCGTCACCAGCGCCGTCGCCTCGCATCCATCCCGGTCGCCCGCACTCTGCGCCAGGACCACGCGCTCGATGCCCGTGACCTCTCGCACGGTGGCGCGGAGCTCCTCCGCACCGCGGTCGTCGACGGACCGGCCCCGGAGGTGGACCAGTGCTGCCTCCGGCCTGACCGGCCCCATCATGAGCGGTGACCGGAAAGCAGCCGCGACTGCTTCGAGTGGGTCGGAGTGGGCCCCTACGCCCGCACCCCCTCGTCCCCGCGGCTCGGGGACCACGCCACGCACGGCGAGCAGGGAGAGCAGCCGAGCGGTGTCGGTCACCCGCGCGACGACGCGATCCGCCTTCGCGAAGACTTCCTTCAGGCCGATGCGCCCGTCGCCGTAGGGAGCCAGCGCCTGGAGCGGCAACGGGATCAGCAGGTCGGCCGTGTCACGGAGCCCGAACAACCCCCCGGTGGTCTGCTCGCGCCGCCGCTTGCCCTCGAACCAGAAGGGCATGGTCGCCACCGCGATGGTGCGGCCCGTCACGCCGGATCCGAGCTCCGCCAGGACAGGCATCGCGCCCGTCGCGGTGCCGCCGCCGAGGCCACCGACCAGGACGACGCTGTCGGCGCCGCGCATCAGCTCGCGGAGGGTGGCGGCATCGGTCAGGGCGGCCTCCCGTCCCACCTCCGGGTTGCTGCCTGCGCCCAGCCCGCCAGTGAGCTCGGGGGCGAGCAGGTGTTGGCGCGGAGCACTGGCGCGGACCAGGTCCTGCCGGTCGGTACTCACCGCGATGACCTGAGCCAGGTCCCCGACGAGGGGTCCGATCGCCGACAGCGACCGGAGCCCGCCACCACCCACGCCGACGATGCGGCAGTCATGAGGCGGCAAGGCGCCGTGCCCCCCGGCCAGCACACCGGCGGTCAGCGAGGCAGCTGCGGAGGACGCGAGGAAGGTGCGGCGGCTGATCATGGCGGCTCCAGCGACCACATCATCCTGGCACGGCCGGGGGCCAGGAACTGTCCGCCGCGATCCTCGGGTTCAGCCGCGCTTCACCCAGCGCATCCGGTGGACCAGCCACCGCCAGCTCACGTCAACGTCCGGCGCGACGAACTCCTGGTTCCACCTCGCACCCGCCTGCTTCGCCGGGACGCGCCGGCGGTGCCCGTCGTCCCAGATGCGGTAGCTGACCGTCCGGCAGGGGTACTCGGAGTCGGTCCAGGGGTTCGGCATCCCGTGGACGGTCATCTCCGCGCACGAGGCTCGCTCGCGCTCGTCCGAGGCATCCAGCTCGGCCTCGAGGCCCGCGAGGTCGTCGACCAGGTCGAGCCCGCCGTCCCCGATCATGGTGAAGCCGTCGTCTCCGTCGCGGCGGAGGAGCCCGAAGCCCACGTCGCCGAACTCGCCGACCAGCGGCACCCACCGGTCGAAGCCTCCGGCCGCGAGGTGACCCGGAATGTGCTCGGGCGCAGCCGGGATCGGGAGCAGGACCGCGGGGGTGAAGCGCGGCAGCGGCATCGGCCAGGCCAGCTCGCCGACCTGGGGTGCGGTGAGCGTCATCGTGCCCGTGGAGAAGGCGCGCAGCTTGCCGTCCGCGTCCTCGATCCGGCGCGGTGGCTCGGGGTCCAGGTCGGGAAGCTCCCGCTCGGGCTCGGGCTTCCATCCAGGAGGCTTGGGCTTCACCTCGCGGACCTCGGACTCCCAGGCCTCGAGGGCGCCGTCGCGCGTGTCGCCCCAGGCGAGCGCCGAGCCGTCGAAGCCGTCGGCCACCACGAAGCGCGCCTCCGGCGGCACCCTGCCCTCCCAGAGGGCGACGCGCATCGCCCACCTGGCCCGGGTCCACGCGCCCTCCGCGCCACCCGGGATGGGCAGTGGCAGCCGCACCCGAGCCTGCACCTGGGCCGCGGGGTCCATCTCGGCGACCATCCGCGCCAGGTCCTCGGCGCCGTGCCCCGACGGGTCGAGGTCGGCCCGGCAGAGCAGGCTGATGGGCGGCACGTCGGGTGGCCGCGCCAGCGGGTCGTGGGTGTAGGGCTTCACCACGTCGTAGCGGATCCAGGTGAACGAGTCGCCGGCGGTGACCAGGTACTCGACCTTCAAGCCCCGGTCGTCGTACTTGACCCGCCAGTGGCGAGGCCCCTCGGCGAGCTGCAGGTCCCCGGCCCGCATGTCGGGGCCCTGGGGGTAGACCTCGGGCTCGGGGTCGCGCCCCCTGAACCAGGGGTCGCCCGGCTGGTAGTCGTCGGGGGCGTCGACCGGGAGCACGGCGTCCGGGTTGATCATCACCGGACCGAGCTGGTGCTCGCCGCGCGTGCCCGCCCAGCAGTGCTCCACCAGGGCGGTGGGCACCAACCACTCCGGGTGGTCCTCGTCCCGCACCAGCAGGCGCCGCCGCTGCTCGCCGCCCTCGGGATCGAGCCAGCCCCGTTCCCCGAGGGCCTCGACGACGGCGTCGAAGAGCCGGAGCGCGTCGTGCATCGTTGCCAGGCTGCGCTGCAGGGCCTGCCGCGACTCGTGCATGGTCCGATGGCCCAGGGTGACCAGCCCCTCGCGCTGGTCCAGGTGCCGGTAGCGCTCTTGCAGCTCCGCCATGCCGCCTCCCACCTGGCTTCTACCACCGAGTGGCGGTCGCGGGATAGCGCTACGGCATGATGCCGCTGGTCCCCACCCGCCACCCACTGGACGGGACGAACGCCCTGGACGCCGACGCCGTGCGCACCTGGTTCCAGGACCACCTCGACCGCGTCGTGCACCTTGAGGGACAGCCGACGCCCTCGCTCCACCTGTTCTTCGACGGGCACCGGGAGGAGCTCGACCTGGTCGCCGCCCTGGCCCAGGACCCGGGGGTGGACCCGGCCGCGACCTACGCCGCGCAGGCTGCCCGCCTGGAGGTGCGCTGCGCGGTGCTCGTCGCGATCCTGGAGCGTGACGATGGCGAGCGGGCGGCGCTGGCCGTCAGCGTGGAGCACCTGGGCGGAGAGCCGAGCTCGTGGTGGGCGACCTGGCGCGGCTTCACCATGAGCAGCGATGGCATCGGGACCTTCACCTCGGGATGGGAGGGCATGGCCGGCGACGGGCCGATCCCGGCGCCCTTCGACGCGCTCGTCGTGCGGGCGCCGGGAGCTCGTGCCGCGGCGCTGCTGCCAGGCCGCATGCCCGAGCCCGATCTTCGGGCCGCGTTCATCGAGCTGGAGCCCGACGCCCGCCTCCCCACCACGGCGCTGGAGATGACCGAGTTCGCGGCCGCCTCCACCATGCCCACCGTCGAGCGGGAGGGCCTGGACCACGCCCGCATCTTCCGCCTGCGCGGCCGGTCCTGCGAGCTCTGGGAGGTGCGCGGGGGCGAGCTGCCGTCGAGCATCGACGACCTCGTCCGCTACGTCTGCCAGATGGGCGAGCCGGCCGAGGCGGTGGCCCTGGTCGTCGCCACCGTGTTCGAGGAGGACGGCGAGCCCTTGAAGGCGGTCCGCATCCGGGCCGAGCAGGGGGACGGGCTCGCGGAGCGCATCTTCACCTTCCGGGTGCCGCCAGGCGCGGATCGCCACGTCGCGTCGAAGACCCACTGGCGTGAGGGGTCCAGGGACGCTCAGCGTGGCTGGCTCGGCGTCGACCCGCTCGTGAGCTGGGAGCTCTACGTGAAGACGCCCTTCGGGGCGCCGGGCGGGCCGGCGGAGGGTTGAGCTACTCCGTGCTCACCCACAGGAGCCAGAGCTCGACGCCGTCGCGGGCGCCGGCCGACACGGGCACTCCGGGCACGAGCTCGCCTTCCACACCGAGCGCGCCCGCGAACCCGACGAGCTCTTCCCAGCCGCTCCGGGGGACCTCCGGGCTGGCCGCGAAGCTGTGGACAAGAAGCACCGCTCGCCGCGCACGCTCCTCGATGGCGGTGAGCACGGCCGCGTAGCTTCGGTGCAGGAGCTGGTAGGCCAGCTCGCCGATGCCGTCGTCGCGGTCGTCGAGGTCCAGGTCCGCGCAGATCCGACGAAGGCGGCGGGCCCGGTTCTCGGCTGAGCCCCGCCCTTGGCCGGCGACGAGCCAGTCCCGGACCAGGGGCCCGAAGCCCTCGTCCACCTTGGCCTCGACCCCGACGAGCACGGGGTTGCCCAGGGCGTCCTCGGCCCAGACCATCAGGTCCGTGACGCTGGCCCTGCCCTGGCCGGGCATCGGCGTCTCGTGCTCGGCCACCGCGCGGACGAAGCGCAGGCCCTGGAGCCTGTCCACGGCGTCCAGCGCGACCTGCACCTCGGCCGGGAAGCCCCCCGCCTCACTCCAGGTCTCGGCGAGCCGGACGGCCGAGCGCCCGGCACGCCAGTGGAGCGCGGGGTGCAGCGCCTGCCAGTCGGCGAGGGTGAGCAAGGGGTCGCCGTTGTTCGACTGGAACCGCGCCTCGAACTCGTCGGAGACCAGCGCCACCGGGCCGCCCACCCGCTGGCCGCGGAGCAGGTCCAGCCAGCGACGTGCGGACCCGCCCCGGTTGACCGTCTGCAGGGTGACCCTGCCGTTCGGCGCCACGTCGATCGTGGTCTTCACGAGCCGGCCCCGGACGTAGTCGGCGTGGAAGTGGAGGTGCCCGCGCTCGAAGCTCAGGTGGCGCACGAGGTCGCCGACGGTCCACTCGTCGGTCGGCTCGTAGTGCAGCTCGGAGGCGCCCGCCGGCCGGGCGTCGGTGAAGCTCAGCACGCCCAGGGCGAAGAGCAGCCCGAACGCCGAGGTCTCCACGTCGTCTTCGTCGATCCGGAGGACGGCATGCACCGAGCCCCCGGGCGCGAGGTCGCCCTCGCGGAGCTCGACGAGCTCGAAGTCGGTGGTGGCGGCCTGGCGCAGCAGGTCGTGGGCGGTGGCTCGGTTGGGGTCGGTCGGGGACGACATGGCGAGGAGATCTACCCCGCGAGACTCCACGGTGCGCGGCGGTGCCGCAGGAGCGAGAACCTCTCGACGACCCCGGACACCGATCTTCGCGAGGCCCCGGACACCGACGTCCGACTGCCCCCGGACACCGGCGAATTCGACGTGCGCCTCACCCAGGCTCTGACCCCTGCCGTGGGGGAGACTGGGGCGACTACCGGTTGCGGCGGAAGGAGAGGACCAGCACCACGCCGGGGTAGCGGTGGTAGTCACCGTCTACATCGACGTCTTGCTGTTCCTGGCGGTACCAGGCCACGAGGCCCGAGTGGGAGCCGGAGGCGAGCTCCCCCGCCTCGACGCTCTCCCAGGCTTCGTCGAAGCTCGTCGTCTGCCCAGCCGTGATGTACGGCACGACGAAGACGGCCGCGACGTGGAACTCGGGCTGATCGTCGTAGCTCCTCGCCTGCTCGATGCTGGCGTCGAGGACGTCGCGGAGCGGCTCTGTGCCCGAGGACGCCGCGAGGTTGATCGCCTCGAACGTGTCGAGACCGTTCTGGCAGGAGCTCCAGCCGTGCTTGGCCTCCACCAGGTAGCTGTAGGCCCCGACGATCGCCCAGAGGTCCGCGCGGCCCTTCCCCTGGTCCTTGCCAACCGCGTACTCCTCGAGGGTGACGTTGTCCGCGCTCGCCCGCAGGATGCCGCCCGAGAGCAGGCCCACGTTGGTGCGCTCGCTGTAGGCGAAGGGCGGCGGGTCGTCGCTGTGGATGCAGATGTAGGCGTCCATGAGGCCAGCCCACTCTTCGATGGCCGAACGCCACGCGGCGTGGGTCTCTCCGACGGCGGCCTGGCCGAAGGACTCGATGCGAAGGGACATGCTGACTCCTGGGGGCGCCGTTGCTGGGGCCCGGAGTCCGCTATCCGCCGCCCTTACTTCTCTCCGCGGAGTCGCTGGTACAGCAGGTAGCCGCCAGCGAGACCCAGCAGCCCGTACACCGCCGCGTTGTCGCCCCTGGCGTCTGGCGGGCGCACCGGCTCGCTGCGCCGGGGACGGGCGGGAGGTGACGAGTCCGCTTGGCGGCTCCCCCTCGTTGGCACAGGCACGAGCATCGGCGCGTCCTCACGGCTGCTCCAGGGGACCTCGCCGCGCTTCATCGTGCCGCGCGGTCGACGGGTCACCTCGGGCTCCAGCGGACCGACGCCCTTCGGCGCCTTCCTCGGCAGGTGCAGCCGATGGGGGACTCGGGGAGGATGGACCAGCGTGATCCAGTTGGCCGCAAGCGCCCGGCTGGCACGCTCTACGGTGGCTTCCTGCCGGCGAGCCTCGGCCCGGTCGGCCGGCCGAGGCACAGTGCCGCGCACCAGGGCACGGGGGGCCCCGCTCTCTCGCAGCAGGGCCTGGGCCAGGCGCCGGAGCGCGGTGAGGCTGTAGATGCGCATCCCGATCTTGGGGTGCGGGGTGAGCCCGGCGTGTTCCGCAGCTTGGCGGATCGCGCGCCCGAAGCTGCTCCGCGGGCGCGTGGGGTCGTCGCGACAGGGGAAGAGCAGCGCGTCCGGCGCCATCGTGGCAAGGCCGGGCAGGGCGTGCCAGAGGATGTCGATGACCCAGCGTGGCATCGACACCCAGCGCTCGCCGACGAGGCCAGGGCGTCCGCGAACGGGCCCGCCCGCAACGCGCACTCGTCCCCGAGCGAGATCGATGTCTTCGGCACGGAGCCGTAGGGCTTCGATCTCCAGGAGGCCGCAGCCGGCGACGAGAGCGACCATCAGCATGGCCCGGGGCAGGCGGGCCAGCGCCTTGAGCAACGCGGACACCAGCTCCGTGAGGGTGACGGAGCGCACCAGCTTCCTGCCCAGCCGCTCGTTCGTCGCGGGTGCCGACCGCGCCACCAGGGGCTTCATGCCGGCTGCCTGCTGACCGTCCCAGACGACGCGCCGGAGCAGCGAGCAGTCTCGGCCGATGAGCTCGCCGGACCGCACCTTGCCCACGGCGGCCGCATGCTCTTCGCGCCAGACCTCCAGCTCCTCGTCGTCCCACTCCTCCAGGGTGGTCCGGCCCACCGCGGCCTGAACCCAGGCTGCGACGCCCCGCAGCTTTCGAAGGCCCCTGGACGCCGAGGCATCGGGCAGCAGATAGCCGCCTGCACCGGACCGCATCCACTTCGCGAGTGTCGTGGTCGGGGTGGGCGTCAGCGGGGTGGGCCCGGCCTGGAGGACCAGGTGCCAGTCGTCCGGATGGAGCCGCTGGAGTGGGCGAAGGCCCACGTTCGAGGTGGCGTCGCCGACACAGGGGTAGTCGGCGCGGGCGGTCGAGAGCGGGATAGGAAGCTCGGGCTGCACGGTGGCTCCGGTACAGGCAGGTTCCGACGGAGCGTGACCGCACCGACCCCGGAGGAACCCCGCCCCATGAACGCCGCGCCTCCCATCGGCCTGAACTGGTTGCCCGCTGTGGACCGGGTCCCTGCGAACGCGGACCTGGAGCTGGCATCGGGTTTCACGGTGCCGCTCGGGTTCCTCGCATCCCTCGGCGCGACCGAGGACGGGGATCTCGGGGTCTGGTGGCGGCTCGACGCTGCACTGGCGAGTCGGCCTCGTCACAAGGCGGACGGGCGGCGGGGCCCGAGCCGCATGGTCCACCCCGCGGTCCTCCTGCGGCCCTGCACGGACTTCGTGCTGGACGAGGGTGCGGTGAAGAGCGCCTTCCTTCGCTGGGTCCGCGAGCTCTCGTCGCAGCGCCGCCTGGACCTGGAGGCGCTCCGCCGGCGGATGCCCGCGATCGAGGATCTGGTCCTGCCGCGGCCGCCGGGCTGGCCCGTGCGACGTGCCGGCCCCTTGGAGGTCGACCCGGGGGCGTATCGGGCCCACACCGTCGAGGCGCTGCGGGCCGGTCGCGATGCCCTCGGCACTGGCCGCGTGCGCGATCCGACGAGGGTCTGGCGGGAGCTGCCGTGGGTGGCGGAGCAGGCCCTGCGCGAGCCGCCCGAAGACGGGGGCCTGGTCATCGAGGACTGTGAGCGACTCAGCCTCTTGGACGAGCTGCGCCCTGCGCAAGCCCGGGGCCGTGCGCGAGCCCACCGGCTGCCGAGCTTGGCTGGAGCCCTGTACGAGGCCTTGCCCGATGGACGAGGACTGCCTGGAGCGCTCCACCTCCCTCCGAAGGCGATCTACACCGACGCGACGCGGATAATCGCCCCACTTCCCAACCGGTTCGCCTACGAGGTCTGCATGGCGGCGGGCAGCAGGACGCCGTGGCTCGCACGCGCCGTGGAGGACTATGGCCACACCCCGTCCAAGCGCGACTCGGCCACTAGGGGTCTCGCGGACGCGGTGAAGAAGCAGTGGGCTCGACTTGAAGGCCGAGCCGAGAAGCACCGGACCCTGGTGCGCCGGGTGGTGCAATACCTCGTGGCCGACACCGGTGTGGTCGCTCGACCGTTCACCGCGCACGGGGCGGCCGAGAGGTCGTCCCACGGCGAGGTGGAGCAGGTCGCCGAGCTCCTGCTGGAGTGGATCCGATCGGACTCCTGTCTCGAAACCCTCGAGCTCATGGCTGGCGGTGACCGGGGGGCCCTGCGCTTCCGGTGCCCTGGTGAGACCTGGTCGGCGTTCGCTGACGAACGATGGGGGGCGCTCCACCTGGCCCGGGTGCGCGTGGACCCGGAGGACGCCGGCTTCCGGGCGGCCGTGGGCGCCACGCCAGGTGCAGACCTCGCGCATCCCGTGGACACCTGGGTGTGCGGGCTCGGTGCCGACTTCGACGAGGTCTGGGAGCGGGAGCTCGGCGTCCGTGCCGGTGAGGTGCTGGGCGGCGCGTCGTTCTCGCCATCGACAACGCCATCGATCACGCTGGGGGGCTGATCCGGGTCCCGCGTTCATGGGGCGGGGTTCGCGCGTGGGAGGGCCACCTACGTTGGGCTCATGCCCGCTCCTCCCAAGCTCGCCCGCCGCTTCAGCTTCGGGGCCCTCCGCGGAGCCTTTGAGCCCAGCGAGGAGGTGGCACGGGTGTCGCTGGCGTGGTGGGACGAGGGCCCAGACGACCCGAGCCCGGTCTTCGGAGGGAGCGCCGAGCAGCCGACCACGCTCGTGGCGAAGTGGCCCACCGATGCCGACGGCCGCATCGAGCCCGAGCGGCTCCGCGAGGCCTGGGTGCTGCGTTGGACGATGACCGCCGACATGTTCGTCGAGCTGGGCAAGCTGCACGGGGACTTCCACCTGGGGCGGCATGACCTGCTGGTGGGCGGGTCGCCGGCGTCGCGGGTGGTGCCGTGCTCGGAGTCGATCTACCGGCTGGCGCGGGAGCGGAAGGAGGAGCTGGCGGCGGCGATCGAGCAGGCGGTGGCCGAGGTGTTGGCCGGCACCCGGCGTCAGTAGTCCTCGTCCGGTCGGACCTGATCGCGTGCCTCCACCAGGAGCGGGACAGGCTTCCCGCAGTGCGGACAGGAGGCAGCGATTGAGAGTCTCCGGCCCGTAGCATGCGTGACCCAGGCCAGGTA
>CAZSAT010000075.1:0-24724 GCA_964604675.1 uncultured Enterobacterales bacterium | reverse complement strand
CCTCCTGAAGGGCCCCCCGCGTGACCGATAGCGGACGTTCCAGCTCGTCGAAGAGGTCGGCGTGGAGGGTCGTCACGCCGCGGAAGTCGACGTACGCGTGCCCGAAGAGCGACCCGAGCCCCTGCGGTACGGGCGGGATGTAGTGCAGGCCGACCGCGCGGCCCTCGACCACGGCGAGCTGGTCGTCTTCGCTGGAGATGGTCGACAGCGGCCGGATGGGGGCGAGTTGACGCTGTCTCCGCCCCTTGTCCACGTCGCAGCCCCGCGTGAGCAGCATGGCCCACCTGAGGCGTGCGGTCACCACGATGTCGACGTCATCGGCGCCCTGCAGCCTCTTCCGCGGCCAGGTGGAGGGCCGCCCATGCTGGGCCTTTCGCCGCTCGTTCTTCTCCTGGCCTGAGTTGAGGACCCCCCAAGGCGGCGGCCGGATCGGCCAGACCATCGGAGCGAGCGCAACGATGTCCCCCTGCCTCACCTTCTCCGAGTCGGGCGCGAGGTAGTAGCCCTCATCCGCCATCGTCGGTTGTCACGGGCGTGGGCGAGTCGTCGAACTCGAACATGCTGAAGGCGAGCTCCGCGAGATCTCGACGCTCGCGAGATCGATCTGGCCATGCCTGCAGAGCAGCGCGCACGGCGGGCGAGAACTCCTCGCCCTCGATGTCCGCCCACGAGACGCTGTAGTCTCCGGCGACCTCGGAGCTGGGCGCTCCCAAAGAAGCCGCGGCGACGGCGGCGTCGTCAAGAGGGGGACCTACGGATCCGATCGCGGCGAAGGCGGCGAGCGCAGTGAAGCTGGCCCGACGAGCAGAGCCGGTGGAGGCGGACCCCAGCATGGTCTTCGGGCTGGTGTTCCGCACACCCGACTTGCCCCAGAGGCGTACGCGTCCAGCCTGCTGGCGCTTGCGGTAGAGCTGGTGCGTGCTGAAGACGCCTGCCCTCAGGTTGCCGTACCAGGAATCGGACATGCTCCCTCCTTAGCGCTCGCTGTGCGGGTTCGTCATGCCTTGGGCCGTCTCTGCAAGTCTACCCAGCAACCAGGTCAACTGCCTTCGTGTACAGCAGACCGTAAGCACGGGGCGTGGCCCGCGGTAGTCCACGTCCTGGGCGTTCTGCAGGGCGTTGTGGATGTCCAGCGACGGCACCCTGTAGAACTCCATCTCGGCCTGCTGCGCGCTGTACGCCATGTGGACGAAGGTCGCGTCCTCGACGATGTACTTGTCGCCGCGCGGCACTGGCTCCGTGACCGCCCACTCGTCTTCGGACGCCCCCGGCCCTTCACTGATCAGACGATCGATGAAGTCCTCGGAGGTCTTGAGGCACGAGATGGCGAAGCTGAGCGGGATCCGGACATCGACGCGAGAGAACAGGACTCCGTCGAGACGCTGGCCGAAGCAAAGGAGGATCGACCCGTTGTCGCCGACGACGTTGAGCCAGGTCGCGCTGTAGAGATTCGTGGGAGGCTGGAGCTTCTTGCCCACAACCGTCATCTCACGGGAGGCGTCGTCCCCGCGGATCTCGTAGGCACCGGTCTTCCGGACCTTGGTGGGTGACTTCCGCGACATGCTCAGAACCTACCCCGGCGGCGGGTCGTGGGCACTCGGCGCGTCTGGGGCACGGCTACCCCGCCCCCTGCAGATCAAACGCCGCCACCTTCTCCACCAGGTCCACCGGCCTCGGCCGGCAGTACACCTTCCGCAGCATCGTGTCGTCGGTGTGCCGCAGCACCCGCCGCGCGACATCCATCGGAATCCCCAGGCTCCAGGCGATCGTCGCGAAGGAGTCCCGCAGCAGGTAGGGGTAGATCTCCCGCCGGATCCCCGCCCGCTTCGCCGCCTTCTTGATCGCCGTCTTGTAGCTGCCCAGGCGCTCGTCCCTCCAGGTGAAGAGCGGCCCCTCCTCCGGCTGCCCGCACTTCACCCACCACGCCCGCAGCTCTCGGAAGGCGATGGGCGTGAGCGGGATCTCCGCCACCGACGCAGCCGTCTTGCCCCCATGCCGAGCGTCCCCGCGGATCATCAGCGTCCGCCGCTCCCAGCGCACGTCGGGCCAGTCCAGCCGCATCAGCTCCGAGGGCCGCAGCCCCTGCCCACCGCCCACTGCCCAAACGCAGCGGTGCATCGGTGAGGAGGCCTCCATCAGCGCCACCAGCTCGTCGAGGTCCAGCGGGTCCGGCTTCTCGCGCACCCGCCGCGTCGACCCCTCGATCTTGAAGCGCGCCAGGTCCGGCAGCTCCCTGATGTGCCGCTGGCGGTAGGCCCGCTTCAACATCGCCAGCAGCGCCGCCCGGTGCAGCCGCTTCGTCGCCCCCGACGCCGCCGAGCCCGTCCGCTTGCCCCGCTCGACCACCAGCCCGTCGAGGTAGTCGGCGACCACGAACTCGTCGATGTCCTTGAGCCGCTTCTCACCGAGCGCCCGGAGGATCCGCCGCCAGTGCCCCTCTTCGGCACGCCACGATCGCGGCCGGTGCCCCGACCGCCAGCGCTCGTAGACCTCGTCGTAGTACCGCTGCAGCGTCCACAGCCCATAGGACGGCGGCCGCCGCCCGAAGACCTCCTCGATCCCCGGGTCCCCGCACAGGAAGCGGACGGCACCCTTCGGATCCCGCTCGCGCAGCGCCAGGACGCGGTGCAGGGTGCCCGCGGCGTCCTCCTCCCGGACACGCTCCAGGGCCCGCTGGGCCGCCTCGTCGGAGACGTACTTCAGCGAGATCGAGATCCGATCGTGGCCCCGCCCGGCGCGGAGGACCTGGTACCGCCCCTTGGGGCGATCCAGGCTCTCGATCCGCCAATTTCGGGGCTTCACCCTCGACATCGCCGCGCTCCGGTACAGGCGCAGCCTACCAAATGTGCCAACATTGGTACAAGTGGCTTCTGGAGATGTCGTCTAAGTCCCTGAAATAATGGAGCCGAGAAGCGGACTCGAACCGCTGACCTGCTGATTACGAATCAGCTGCTCTACCAACTGAGCTATCCCGGCTCAGCGCCCCGGATCTAACCGGGGGCCTCCGCGTGTCAACGGCGCCCGCAACGGCTACGCTGGTCGCGTCCTGGGAGGTGCTTCGACCGTGCTGTGGTGGCTCTGCGCATGCGTGCCGGCCTGGGAGGCGGTCGAGGTGGTCGGCACGGTCGACTCGGCGACCGACAGCGACGTGGCCCTCGACGAGCGTACCGACACCGAGCCCCCCGAGGGCAGCGACGACGACGACGACGGCTTCGGGTCGGATCTCGACTGCGACGACCGTGACCCCGCCGTGAACCCCGACGCCATCGAGGTCTGCAACGGCATCGACGACGACTGCGACGGCATCGTCGATCAGATCCTCGAAGAGGAGGAGACCTTCGCTGGCTGGCTGCACATCGCCCAGGGCCCGCTGGGCACGCAGGATGCGGTCACCTTCGGCGACATCGACCGGGACGGACGAAAGGACCTGGTCGTGTGCGAGCGTGGCGGCGTGCTCGCATGGGCCCTGCACCCAGGCGGTCCCTGGGTGGCCGACGGCGGCTTCCAGGGAAGCTGGTCCACGGTGAGCCAGGCCAACGGGCGCGACTGCACCGACGTCGTGCTCACCGACCTCGACGGCGACGACCGACTCGACGCCGTGGTGGCCGAGAGCTCCGGTTCGGGCAACGCACTCCTCTACTACCCCGGACAGGCCGATGGCTTCGGCACCGCCGCGCAGCTCGCCACCACGACCGGCGACCCCGTGCTGGTCGTCGGCGATCTCGACGGCGACGGCTGGACCGACCTCGCCTTTGGCGACGCCCTGGTGTGGAACGACGGGGGCACCCTCGATGTCGGCATCGGCCCCTGCGGAACCGCCGGACTCGCGGGTGGCGCGCCCCTGCTCGACGATGGCCGCACCGTGCTCAGCTGCAACGACGAGGGCGATGCGACGGGCCGCGTAGCCGATGCCAAGCGGCGCTTCACCACGATGGACCAGGATCCCGGTTGCCAGGCGACCTTCGGCGGACCGCTGCCCAGTGCGGCCGGAGACCTCGACCTGGATGGCCACGCCGACCTCCTGAGCGCCTCGGACGGCGAGGTCGTCTGGTGCTCCGGGGATGGCGCAGGAGGCCTCACCCTTCGCGGCGGGCTGGCCGAAGACGTCGTTGCGGTCGACGGCCCGCGGGATCGGAACGGGGACGGCCTCGCCGACGTGCTCACCGTGGCCCTGGACACGCCCAGCGGCCTCGTCCTGCTCGAGGCGAGCGAAGCCGGGCCTGTCCCGTCCACCAGCTGGAGCCTGCCAGCGGCCGAAGGCAGCGCCGGAGTCGGAGCCCTGCTCGACGACCTCGACGCCGACGGCACGCTCGAGCTCCTGGTGTGGAGCGAAGAGGGCCTGCTCTCCGCCTACCCGAGCGTCGACGGAACCGTCCGCTCGCCGGAGGGCTTCGCTCACGGAGGCACTGCAGGGGCCGAGGTCGTGGTGGGCGACCTCGACGGCGACGGCGGCCAGGAGCTGCTGGTGTTCGCCTCGGGCAACGCAGCCCGCTTCACGAAGGGGCCGGATGGGTGGGCTTACGAGCAGCTTGTCCCGAGCGAATGGACGCCCCTCGCTGGCGCCGCGGACCTCGACGGCGACGGCCGCGACGAGGTGGTGCTCGCGGAGGACGACGCCGCCACGCTCGCGTTGCTCTCCCTGTCCAAGGACGAGCTGGTGATCAGCCCGTCGGTCGACAACCCCTTCCGCAAACCGGATCAGGCGATCTTCGCCGACCTCGACGGCGACGCCGACCAGGAGCTCGTGTTCGGACCGACCGACGAGAGCGACAGCCCCCAGCTCGCGGTGTTCGGCCTCGGCGTCGCAGGGCTCGACGCCACCACCGATCTGCTCGCGGAGCCCCTCAGCGGGGGCATGCAGGCCTTGGTCACCGTACCCTTGTCCAGCCGCGACGCGCTCGCCACGGCGAACCTCGACACGCTGCGCCTCGCCGCGCTCAGCAACGAAGATCTCGTGGATCTCGACACGGTCGAGATCGCGCTCGAGACCCGGCAGCGCCTGGCGGTGACGCTCGACGGTCACGACGACCTCCTGATCGTGCTGGCGGATCCCGATCTCACGGTCCTCCAGCGCTTTGCAGTGAGCGGCTCCAGCCTGATCCCAGCCTCGGATCTCGAGCTGCCGACCGACTTCGGCACGCCAGCGCCGCGTCTGCTCGACGCCGACCGAGACGGCCGCCTGGAGGCCTGGCTCCTCGAGGACGAGAGCTGCGGGCTGAGCCTCTGGAGCGAGCAGGGCGGCTCCCTCGAGCCGCGGGACCAGTCCTGCGTCGCAGGATCGACCGGCCTCACCGCGGATCTCGACCAGGACGGGGTGGACGAGCTGATTGTCGTGGACGACACCCACCTATGGATCCACGTAGGGCTCCTCGAAGCCCAGACCTACGACTCCTGCGACGGGTCCTAGTCGGTCAAAAGGTCGACGAGGGTGGAAACGCACGCTGTGGACGTTAGAGTGCCGCGCCCTGGTCCACCCCTCCGAGGAAAACGACATGACCCTCGTGCTCTTCTCCGCCTTCGCCCTCGCGGACGGCGCCTCCGACTTCGCAACCTTCTGCGGCAGCTGCCACGGCGTCGGTGGCGCAGGTGACGGCGCAGCCGCCGTGGCCCTCGACCCCAAGCCGGCCAACTTCACAGCGCCGGAGTTCTGGACCGAGGACAAGACCGACGACTACCTGGCCAAGGTCATCAAGGAGGGCGGCGCCGCGGTCGGCAAGAGCCCCATGATGGCGCCTTGGGGCGGCAGCCTCAGCGATGAGCAGATCGCGGCCATCGTCGAGCACTTGAAGACGCTCAAGCAGGGCTGATCCTCGTGGCCGAGGCCACCCTCACCGCCACACGCACGCCCCTGGAGACGCTCCGCCTGTATTGGCGGATGACGCGCCCCGGGGTGCTGTTCCTCGTGTTGTTCACGGGGCTGCCCGCGCTGTGGATGGGGGCGGTCGTGACCCCCTCCCCCGCCCTTGCGGCGTGGGTGCTGCTCGGCACGGCGCTGGCGGGATCCGCCTGCAGCGTGCTCAACGCCTGGTACGAACGCGACAGCGACGCGCGCATGGCTCGCACCCGCAACCGGCCGCTCCCTGCGGCGTCGGTCGCCCCTGGCCAGGCGCTCGGGCTCGGCATCGCCCTGTCGGTGGTGTCCACGGCGCTGCTCTACCGAACAGGCGGCCTCGTCGCGGCCGGAGTCGGGCTCGGGAGCATCGTCTTCTACCTCGTCGTCTACACGATCTGGCTGAAGCCGCGCACCCCGCAGAACATCGTGATCGGCGGGGCCGCCGGCGCCACCGCACCGCTCATCGCCGACGCGGCGCTCGACGGCCACCTCGGCCTCGGCGGCTGGCTCCTCTTCCTGATCGTGTTCGTCTGGACCCCACCGCACTTCTGGGCCATCGCGCTCTTCCGCAAGGAGGACTACCGCGCCGCGGACTTCCCGATGATGCCGCTGGTCGTGGGTGATCAGGGCACGCGGTGGCGAATGCTGGCCTACACCCTGCTCCTGCTTCCGGTTGGCGTCGCGCCGACCCTGTTCGGCTACTTCGGCTGGACCTACGGCGCGTCCGCCGTGGTGCTGGGGCTCTGGTTCACCTGGTGGAACGTCCGGGTCTTGCGCGAGCAGGACTACGAGACCGACCGCGGCATGTTCCGCGCCTCCATCGTCTACCTGTTCGCGCTCTTCGCCGCGATGCTCGTGGACGTTGTCGTGGGTGCGTTGGTCTGACCACCTTGTTAGGTGGGCGACCTCCTGGAGGTCCCCGTGGCGAGCACTGAGAGCCAGCCTGGCCCCGCCTACCTGATCGTGCTGGGCGCCATCCTCACCGGCAGCGGCATCATGACCGCGCTCTTCGGCTTCGAGGCCGCAGGGTCCAACGGCCGGGACTACGTCGAGATGATCTCGACCGTCGGCTTCAACGGCCTGCCCGAAGCCTCCATCACGACCACGGGCTTCCTCGCGGTCGGGCTGTTCTTCGCGGGCGTCGCCTGCATGGCGCTCGGCAACAAGGGCGCCTGGAAGCACACCAACGGCTACTGAGCCGGTCCGGCTGCACGGCTGCACCGCCGGGCACCTCGTCACCGCGCTCGCCGACCGTGGGGTCACGCTCGAAGCCCGCGGCGCGCGCCGGCTGCTCGCCCATGGACTCAGCCATGGTCGACGCGACTTCGACCTGGTCAAGCAACCGCTGTCCCGGGCGCGGGTCGCCGAGCTCAGCGCCACGTGCAGCTGGGAACGCCCGGCGGTGGTCGAGCGCGAACCGGCCGAGGGCGGCGCCGTTCGGTACCTGTTCCAGAGCCACGACGGCGTGCTCTTCGAGGCCGTGCTCATCCCCTTGGAGGCCGAGGCTCGCTTCACGGCGTGCCTCTCGTCGCAGGCCGGGTGTGCGATGGCGTGTGCGTTCTGCGCCACTGGCCGCATGGGCCTGGGCCGTCACCTGCAGGCCTGGGAGATGGTCGGGGCCTGGACCACGCTTCGCGACGAAGCCGCGGGACGACTCCGCGGAGCGGTCTTCATGGGCCAGGGCGAGCCCTTCCACAACTACGACGCCGTGATCCGAGCCGCGGCCGTGCTCTGCGACCCGTGCGGCGGGCGCATCGCCGCGGAGGCCATCACGATCTCCACGGTCGGGCTGGTGCCGCAGCTGCACCGCTACGCGGAGGAAGGCCACCGCTACCGCCTGGCGGTCTCCTTGACGAGCGCGGTGCAGGCCCGGCGGGAGGAGTTGCTTCCGGTCGCCGCGCGCTGGCCGCTCGAGGCGCTGAGGACCGCCATCGCAGCGTGTGCGGCATCGACCCAGAAGCGCATCACGGTGGCCTGGGTCGTGCTGGGTGGCGTGAACACCGGCGACGACGAGATCGAAGCCCTCGCGCAGTTCGCAGACCTGCCCATCCGGCTGGACCTGATCGACGTCAACGACGCCCGCTCCGACGGCTACCGTCGTGCCACCAACGACGAGCTGGAGCGCTTCCGCGACGGCCTCTCAGGGCTGGGGGTCCCCATCGTGCGGCGCTACTCCATCGGGCGCGAGCAACACGCGGCGTGCGGCATGCTCGCATCCCGGCGCGCCACGACAACCCCCGGCACGACGTGCTAGGGATGCGGTCTTCGCGGAGACCTCATGCTCGCCATCTCCTTGTTGTTCGCCTGCGGTTCCGATGTCGCCATCAGCGAGGTCCCCCAGGACGCTGATGGCGACGGCTACACCGACGACGTGGACTGCAACGACGCGCAGGCGTCGGTGTACCCAGGCGCCTACGAAGTCTGCGACGGGCTCGACAACGACTGCGACGAACAGTTCGACGAAGACGCGGAAGACGCGCCGACCTGGTACACCGACGGTGACGGCGATGGCTACGGGCCCGACAGCTCAGCGGTCACCGCTTGCGAGGGCGAGAGCGGGCAGGTGCAGGTCGGTGGTGATTGCGACGACACCTCGGCCCGTGCGTATCCAGGGGGCAGCGAGGTCTGCGACGGGCTGGACAACGACTGCAACGGGGTGGTCGACGACGACGACGCGTCCGACGCAGACACCTTCTACGCCGACGGCGATGGAGACGGCTACGGCGACGCGGCGCAGCCCACCACCGCATGCGACGCGCCGTCCGGCTATGCCGCGTGGTCGACCGACTGCGACGACGGCGACGCGGCCGTGCACCCGGCCGCCCAGGAGGTCTGCAACGGCTACGACGACGACTGCGACGAGCTCGTCGACAGCCTCGACGGCGACACCGAGGGAACCGCCACCTGGTACCCGGACGGCGACGGCGACGGGTACGGCGTCCCCGGCGCGACGGTGGAACAGTGCGACCAGCCGAGCGGCTACGCCTACACCGACGATGACTGCGACGACAGCGCCGCCACGGTGAACCCCGGCGCGACCGAGGTCTGCGACGCCGACGACGTGGACGAGGACTGCGATGGTGCCGCCGACGACGCGGACGCGAGCGTGGACACCTCGACCTGGTCGACCTGGTTCGACGATGCCGACGGGGACGGCTACGGCGACAGCACCGTGACCAGCGGCGCGTGCGACCAGCCCGATGGACAGGTCGCCGACGCCAGCGACTGCGACGACACCGACCCCTCGGTGAGCCCGGGCGCGACCGAGGTGTGCGACGCCGCCGACGTCGACGAGGACTGCGACGGGCTCGCCGACGACGACGA
The DNA here is from genome assembly GCA_964604675.1 of uncultured Enterobacterales bacterium. Lineage (GTDB taxonomy): Bacteria > Myxococcota_A > UBA796 > UBA796 > CAJQPC01 > CAZSAT01. Next base: position 15,567 of record CAZSAT010000075.1, on the reverse strand, counting down.
CGGCTCCGCCACCGGCCAGTCGACGTGGCAACAGGACAGCGACGGTGATGGCTACGGGGACCCCGACGCCACCGGGCTCTTCTGCGACCTCGCCAGCGGCTACGTGAGTGACGCCCAGGACTGCGACGACAGCGACGCCGCCATCCACCCGGGTGCGAGCGAGGTGTGTGACGGCGCGGACAACGACTGCGACGGCCTCACGGACGACGACGACGACGGGGTGGACGCGAGCGGGTTCTCGACCTTCCACGCCGACGACGACGGCGACGGCTACGGGAACAGCGGCGCGACCTCCGACGCCTGCGACGTGCCCGCGGGTCACGTGGTGGACGACACGGACTGCGACGACACGGACGCCGACGTGAACCCGGGCGCCACCGAGGTGTGCGACGAGCTCGACAACGACTGCGACGGCCTGGTCGACGACGACGACAGCTCGCTCTCCACCTCGTCCACCACCACCTTCTACGCCGACGCCGACGCCGACGGGTACGGCGACACCTCCACGAGCGCCGAGGCCTGCGTGGTGATGAGCGGCTACGTCGACAACGACGCGGACTGCGACGACGCCGACGCCGACGTCAGTCCAGACGCGAGCGAGGTCTGCGACGGGGTCGACAACGACTGCGACGGCGACGACGACGAGGACTTCTGGTCGCTCGACTTCGACGACGCGGCCCCCTCGGAGCTGGTGTTCTCCGGCGACGCCGCCCAGGCCTGGGACGGCCCGGATGGCTACCTCGCGCTGACCACGTCGAGCCCGACGAAGCAACAGGGCACCGCGGTCTTCGCCGACCGCATCCCGGGTGACCTCTGGTACGTCGCGTTCGAGGTGGTGATGACCGACCACACCTCCGGCGGCGCCGCTGGCGTCGGCTTCGGTTTCCTCGACCAGGACGACTCCGCACTGACCTTCTCCGCCTGGGGGGACGGCTACGGCTTCAAGGACCGCGACGGCTACGTGGTCGAGCTCGACACCCACCAGAACAGCTACGACAGCAGCGACAACCACGTGGCGCTGATGGACGCGGACACCTGGGCGGAGCTCGACGTGGACGCGTCCATCCCGACCCTCAAGGACAGCCTGCCCCACGACGTGGAGGTGTACTTCGACAGCGGCGACGTGGAGGTCTGGATCGACGGCACCTGGTACCTGAACACCACGATCAAGGACTGGGTGAGCACCGACTTCCTGATGGGTGTTGGCGCGGGAACCGGCGACTTCACGAGCGAACACCAGGTCGACGACCTGGTCGTGGGATGCTTCTGAGGCGATGTACGCTGCGGCCACCCTGGACTCGCCCCTCGGACCCCTCCAGCTCCACTGGACCGACGACGGCCTCTGCGGGCTGGAGCTGGACCACGACGAGCGCCGTGTCTCGCCCCAGGTGCTTCGCTTCGGCGCGGCGGAGCCGCGCATGGGCATCGACCCATGGCACACCCGAGAGCGTCTCGCAGCTTGGTTTGCGGGCGACCTCGACGCCTTGAACGCGATCCCGCTGGATGCCGGGGGCACGCCCTTCCAGCGTCGCGTGTGGGAAGCGCTCCGCGGCATCCCCCCTGGCGAGACCCGCACCTATGCCGAGCTGGCGGAGGGACTCGGTTCCCCGAAGGCCTTCCGCGCAGTCGGGGGTGCGTGTGGCGCGAACCCGATCGCCATCCTGGTGCCCTGCCATCGAGCGGTCCGCACCGACGGCGGGCTCGGCGGCTTTGCCTTCGGGCTCGAGGTCAAGCGGTGGCTGCTCCGACACGAGCGCGCGTTGAAGCAGCCGCAGCAGTCGCTGTTCGGCGAGTGAACGGCCGCCACACGGTCAGGCCGAGCGACTCAGCCGAAAGCTCGCTGACCTGGCGGGCTCTCGTCGTTCCAGCCAGCGCGCCAACCGCTCGGCCCAGGAAGGGCGCTCGGCGGCGGATGCGGCGGCGGGACGGGAGCCAGCAGCCCACGAGGGGGCAGCGGCGGCGAGCTCGGCGTATTCGATGGCAGACATGACATCTCCTCTTGGGTAGAAACTGGACACAGAGAAACCCACACACGACACAGTGATGTGCCGCGGGCACAGAGAGCGCGGACGGACCGGCAGCGGACCGACGCGACGCACCGGGACGCGCAAGCGCGTCACCCCGAGGGGCGTGGCGGAGGCGGAAGAGTCGACCAGGCGCCCGTTCAGACGCGCGGCAGGCTCATCAGCGCTGATTCACCTTCGTGCACGGAAGGTCGACCACGCCCGTCATTGCGTCACGGAGCTGCAGGATCATCTCGACCTCCTGGCTGGGTTCAACCACACCTTAGCGTGCGCCCTCGCGGGCGCAAGGAAACATCTGTGTGTCGTGATCGCGGGACGAACGCCGGGACGCGCGTCACCCGCCGTAGATCGCCTTCAGGTCGTCGAGCACGACGCTGGGGTGCGTGCCGAACTCCCAGCCCACGTCGTAGGTCAGGATCCAGGTGCCCTCCTCGTCCAGCACGACCGTGACCCGATCCGCCGTCGACTGGGACGTGGAGCTGGCGGCGCCGTAGTGGACCGCGAGCTCGCGCCCGAGATCGCTCCAGAGCTCGTAGGGGAAGCCCTCGGCGTCCGCGAACTCGGCGTTGGACTGGACGGAGTCGAAGGAGACCCCGACGATGCGCGCGTTCAGATCGGTGAAGTCGTCGTAGAGGTCGCGGTACCCGCAACCCTCGATCGTTCAGCCATAGGTCGAGGCGGCCGGGAAGAACCACATGACCGTGATCATCCCGCTCAGGTCGTCGGCGGTGCGGGTCTGGTCGAGGTGGTTCTGCACCGAGAAGAGCGGCGGTCCACCACCCCCCTCGACCCACGTGCCCTCGAGCGACGCGGTGTCGAGCGGGCCGGTGTCGACGCCGGCGTCTGGGTCCGACGCGCTGTCGACAGGCGCACCCGAGTCCCCCGTCTGCGCCGCGGAGTCGGAGAGGTGCGGTTCCGGGGTCCCGCTGCATGCCACCAGCCACCAGATCATCGCACCTCCGAGCGTTGCACCACCATATGCCTGTCTGCGCCGGGAACCGCCACCTCGTCCACGATTCCGTCGGGCCAGACCACACGAAGGGCCTCCACGTCGGAGTCCGCACCGAGGCCGAAGTGCGCGACGGGCGGGCCGCTCACGTGCAGCGACGTCCCTCCCGCCGAGAGCCAGCGCACCAGGGTGCTGCCGGCGAGATCCAGCTCGATCCGCGCCCCGATCCCCTGACGGTTCGGCGCGGGCTGCTCGAGGCTCACCGTGAGCCAGTGGGCGGCGCCACATCGTGCCAGGTGCACGCCTACGGGCCCCCCGAGAGGCGCTCGCACCAGATCCAGCCAGCCGTCGGCGTTCAGGTCGGCGACCACCACACCACGACCCAATCCGCGGTCATCCCAGCCCCAGCTCGCGCCGGCCTCCGTGAAGCTTCCGCCGAGGTTCTCCCAGATCATGTCGGGCTGCTCTTCCGGGTTGGGGGCGTGATCGCTCAACGCCCGGAACCAGCCGGCCGCGATCACCGCGTCGAGGTCGCCGTCGTTGTCGAGATCCGCGAGCTCGGTGCCCCAGGCCGCAGGAGAGGCTTCCGGCAGCTCGAGGCCGCGAGAGAGCGCAGCGTCGTACCAGCCTCCGACGCCGTCGCTCTCCAGCAGGGCGAGCTCCCCCCAGGAGCTCATCAGCAGGTCTGGCACACCGTCGCCGTTCACATCGCCTACGCCCAGACCCATGCCCTCGATCGGCAGATCGAGCCCGACGCCGAGCATCGGGGTCATCGCCCCCCCGTCCCAGCGAAAGCCGCGGTTGCCGATCACCTGCGAGCCGTGATCGTTCACGAGGTAGAGCTCCGGCCCCTGCGCACCGTCGAGATCCTGCAGCGCGAACACGAAGCTGTAGCCGTCGTTCAGCTCCTGGGGAAGGTCGACCGGCCGCAGCGTCCCTTCGTCGTTCAGGTAGAGCTGGCTCGGGTCGCCGGGCTCGGGGTCCTCGGCGTCGAACGAGCGCGCGCTGTGGCCGGCGATGGCCAGGTCCAGGTCGCCATCGCCGTCCACGTCGGCCCAGCTCGCGTGGACCGAACCCCAGGCCTCCCCGCTCAGACCGCTCGCGTCGTCGACCTCGAACCCCTTCGCACCACCCCGCATCAGACGATCGCCAGCCCCACGGCGCGCCAACACCACGTCGACCCAACCGTCGTCGTCGACGTCCGCTGCGGCGAGCCCGACCGTCGACGTGCCCGCCTCCACCGCCTCGGCGGCGAAGTCGCCCTCGCCGTCGCCTCGGAGGAGCACCAGCGACAGGACGTCCGCGACGAGCAGATCGAGCTTCCCGTCGCCGTCGAAGTCCTGCACGGCGACCCCGCGTCCGGCCAACGCCGCGTCCCCGACGGCCTGCTTCCAGCCCTCGAAGGCTTGCGCCCGGTACGGACCGAGCTCCTCCCGGTCCGAAGGTGCATCGCAGATCACCGGATCCGACGCTGTCACCCGAAGTGTGGGGGCGTTGCCGGTGTCGACCCCCGAGTCGGAAGCTCGGACCGAGTCGTTGGCCGACGCGTGCGAGTCATCCGATGTCGCCGTGCAGCACAGAAGCGCGAGGGCCCAGGTCATGGCGACAGGATAGTCCGCTCGCCCGGAGGTCCCATGCTTACCGATCTGAGTCACGAGGAGCGCCTGCGCCTCGCCCGCTTCGTCTGCACCTTCGCCTGGGCAGATCTGGAGGTCGCACCCGAAGAGCGGGCCTTCATCGCGCGCCTCGTCCAGGAACTCGACCTCGACGAGGAAGGCCGCGAGGAGATCGAGGGCTACCTGAAGAGCCCCCCGCCCGCCGAGCTCATCGATCCCACCGACGTGCCGCCCGAGCACCGCCGCGTGTTCCTGGAGATGGCAGGCTCGGTCGTGAAGGTCGATGGCGAGATCGACGAGCGCGAGGCCGAGACCTACCTGCTCTTCAGCCAGCTCGTCTGATGCTCCCCAGCTCTGAGAGGAGCTCGGTCCGACCGGCCGCCTCGGCCAGCCGGGCAAGCTCGTCGAGCGCATCGTCGAGCCAGCGGTCGCGGTAGCCGCCTGCGAGGTCGGGCACAGCACGGTCCAGGTCGCTCGCGACACGCGTCCATGCCCCGGTGCGGGCATGTTCGCGAGCACGCTCGATGCTCAAGGCCCCGCTCAGCCCCGTGCGTCCCTGCGTGCGGAACGGCGCCTCCAGCTGCGCAAAGAGGTGCTCCGCTTCGTCGCCGCGTCCGGTGGCGGCCAACAACCGCGCCAGGGCGAAGCGAGCGAGCACTTCCCCGTCGGCTTCGATCGCCACGAAGCGCTCCACGGCCCGGCGAAAGCAGCCCTCGGCCTCGTCCGGATCGCCCGCCGCCCAGGCGAGCTCGCCGAGCCCCATCCAGGAATGCGCCGGCTCCTGAAGCTCCAGGCTCTCCGTGAAGGCCGTGCGCGCCTGCTCAGCGCGTCCCAGCGCCTGGAGGCAGTTCGCCGCGCCGAAGCGCTCGGACGAAGCCACGAAGTGCCTGAGCGCGGCTTGGAGCACGTCGTCCGCCGAGCGCCCCTGCTGGTAGCGCAGCAAGCCCAGGTCGCGTCGCACCCAGGCGGATGCGTCGGCGTCGTTCGTGTGCTCGAGGGCTTCGCAAAGGTCGCGCTCGGCGTCGGCCAGGGAGCCCCGGTGCAGGGCGTGCCGCGCCCGTTCGCGCAGGGCCTGGCACAAGGGCTCGCCGAAGCCGTGGTCGCGCGCACTCCGTGCCGCACGCTCGGTGAAGCCGGTCCAGCCATCGATGTCACCCAGGCGCCGTGACACCCGGGCTCGCATGAGCCAGGTGATGCAGAGCTGCTCGGGATCGGAGCCGAGCCGCTCCAGCACCCTCTCGAGCTCTCCCAAGGCCTTGTCGGCCTGCAGGTATTCGCTGTCCTGCACACACGTCCAGGCGCCGGTGGAGTAGGGCGCGACGGCTTCCTGCAGCTCACCGACCGCGACCAGGTGGCGTGCGAGGCGCAGCTCACCACCCCCTCGCTCTCGCAACATCCCGGCGCAGGCGCGGTGCAAGCGGACCACGCGTGGCGCGGCCATCGCCAGCACCGCCTCCCGCAGCATGCCGTGCACGAACGCCCATCGGTGGGTGGGCCGGGAAGACTCCGCCAGGCCAGCATCCAGCAGCGCCTCGACCAACATCGGTGACGGCCACGCGCCAGCCAGCCGAGCCGCGACACGCCACTCACCCCGGTCGACCTCGTGCCCGAGGACCGCGGCGAGCTCGAGCGCCCACCGCTCCTTGTCGCCTCGGGACGCGAGCAGCCGGTCGACGCGGGACCGCCAGACCGCGTGCAGATCGCCATGGATCGGCGTGCCGGGTGCCAGAGCGAGACCGCCGTCGACCGGCACCAGCGCGCCCTGCTCCACCCAGTCGCCGAGGAGGTGCACCGCGAACAAGGGGTGCCCTCCGGTGCGCTCGACGACCTCGCGCACGAGCGACGGCGACAGCGCGAGCAGCTCGCGGACCAGCGCGGCCCGGTGTCCTGGCTCGAGCCGGCCGACCTCCAGCCGCTGCGCTCGGTCGGAGCTCAGGACGCGGGCCAGCAGCCCGGCCTCCAGCCGGTCTGCGGGCACCTCGCGCGAGGTGGCCACGATCAGCGTCGGCCCGCGATGTCGCAGCAGGTGGTCGACCAGGTCCAGGGTCTCGGTGGCACCGTGCACGTCTTCGAGCCAGAGGAGCACTGGGCGCTCCCGCTCCAACAGCCGCCGCACGGTGGCGTGGCGTTCCCCGACCGAGCGCGGGACGCCCCAGGCCAGCTCGTGCGGCACCAGCAGCTCGGTGGCCTCGACAGCATCCACGATGGGAAGGCCCCGCGCCCGGAGACGCGCCGTGACGGCCTCGCGGCCCAGGCCCTCGCAGCGCAGCCACCGCCGAAGGGCCGGCACGACGCCATCGTTCCGTCCGGTGCCGTGCTCGACCCGCAAGACGTCCACGGCCCCCACCTCGGCGGCCCGCCATGCGAGCCAGCGGGCGAGCGCGGTCTTCCCACAGCCTGCGGGGCCCTGCAGCAGCGCAAAGCGCGGACCGTCGAGCCCTTCGAGCATGGACCACAGCCGCTCCATCTCGGCGTCGCGCCCCACGAGCCGGGGTCGCCGCAGCCCATACAGACCGAGGCCGGCGTCGTCCAGACGTGGCCGGCGCCCGGCCTGGGTGCGCCACGACGGCAGCACCCGCGGTCCCCCCCTGCTGCTCGCCTCCCACCCCAGCGTGTGCCCCGGGGAATCCTCCTCGCTGAGCTCGCGCAGCGCCCACGCAGCGTCGGCCGCCGTCTGCGGGCGGGCACGGGGGTCCTTCTCCAGGAGCCAGCGGAGCCAGGCCTCGAGCCCCTCCGGCACGTCCACCACGGCAGCGAGCGACGGCGGCGGCAGGCTGAGGTGACCCCGCCGCAGGGTTGCGAACGGCGCCCGCAGCCCAAAGGGGGGCGTGCCCGTGCACATCGACCACGCGAGCGCGCCGAGCGCGTACAGGTCGGTCCATGGTCCGAAGGAACGCTCGTCCCCCAGGAGCTGCTCGGGGCTCATGTAGGCGGCCGTGCCGATGACCTCGCCGCGTTGCTCGGGGGGCTCGGACAGCGACCATGCGAGCCCCAGATCGACCACGACGGCCCGCTCCCCCAACATCACGTTGCCAGGCTTGAGGTCACGGTGGAGCACGCCCCGTGCGTGGCAGTGCGCCAGGGCGTCGCACACCTGGAGCAGCATGCGGCAGAGCCCATGACCTCCGAGGCGACCTCGCACGGCGGACAGGGGTCGGCCCGGCAGCAGCTCCATGGCCAGCCAGGGACTGCCGGCCGGCACGTCCAGCGCGGCGGCCGCCTCGCCACCGCACGCTCCATGGTCGTACACCGCGACCACGTTGGGGTGATCGAGCCCTGCGACGGCCCGAACCTCCGTGCGGAAGGCCGCCTGCCACGTGTCGTCGGCGGCGCGGCCGGATCGCAGCACCTTCACGGCGACCGGCAGTCCCGTCGCAGCGTGCACGCCGTCCCAGACCTCCCCCATGCCACCCCGACCGATCGGTGCGGTCAGCTGGAACGCGCCGACCTTCACGTGAGCCTGTACACGTCGACCTTGAAGCCCCGGAGCCCCTGGCCCCGGATCTCCTTGTTCAGCGAGGCGCGGTGCCTGCCGACCTGGCCGCGCTGCACCAGCACGTCCAGGGCGAAGGTCACGGCGTGCACCGCGCGGCGCTCCGCGAGGGTGAGGTTCTCCTCGCCCTCCAGCAGCTGATCGTGGAGCGCGTCCGGCAGGCGCGCCAGGAGCTGCGGCGCGGTGAAGCCCCCCAACCAGCGCAAGCGCACACGCTCCCGCAGACCGCGGGGCCGGAGCGCTTCGTGAACGGCGGCCACGAGCGCCTGGGACGGATCACCCACAGCGCCCGGCCAGCTCGACGTACGCGCGCCCTCCGACGTCCCCCGACACGGTCATCGCCCCCTCCCAGTACGTCTTGTAGTCGTTGTGGAGCTCCTGGTCGTCGAGCACCGTGTCGAGCTGCAGCTCGAGCTCACCCACCTTCACCGACCAGCTGGTGGGGTAGCTGCAGCCCGTGTGCGGGCTCTTCCAGGTGGTCAGCGGCGTGACGGTGACCTCCTTCACCTCGGTGGTGTGGCAGCCTGCATCGGTGATGGACCCGCCGACCAGCTCGTCGGAGCCCGTCACCAGGAAGAGCATGATCTCCCGGTCGTCGTCGAGCTGGATGGCGAACCAGTCCCAGCCGGCCTCCGACGCGCTCGTGAGCTCGCCCCACTGGTGATCGAACCACGCCTGGCCGCTCACCTCCAGCGCCTCGCCGTCGAGGGTGAGGGTGCCGCCGAGGTCCATCCGTTCCCTGCTGTAGTACCAGGTGAAGCCGCCCACGTCGTAGTCATGGTAGCCGTCCCCGTGCTGCAGCACGGGCGCCTTCGTCGACGCGAGCGTGAGGTCCCACGACGCCTCGCCCACGCTGCCCACCAGGCTCTCCTGCCCGGCCAGCCCGCTCGCGAGCTGCCCCTCGACATCGAAGGAGAAGCCGGGTTCGTCGGTCTCCTCGGGCAGCTCGTGCACGTAGGCCAAGTCGAAGTCGAAGGTCTGCGCGTGCACGTCGGTCAGCGCACGGTGGGCGCTCGACGACTGGTAGCTGCCGAAGTCGAAGAAGAAGTAGACCTGCTCGAAGCCGAACCAACGCCCGGCGGCGTCCTGCAGGTGCCCGGTCCAGTAGTACCACTCGACCTGCTCGCCGGGATGACGGGATTCGTCCTCCGGGAAGCTCACCTGGCCTTCGGGCTCGACGTCGCAGATCGGGGCACCGTCGGTGTCGTCGACGACCGGGTCTCCGGTGCAGGCAAGCAGGAGGAACATGTGCCCCTCTACCGCGCCAGGCGCCCTACAACCCGATGTCTTCGTTCCACAGATCCGGGCGCTCCTCGACGAAGCGCTTCATCAGGGCGATGCACTTCGGATCGTGCAACACCTCGAGGTCGACACCCCGTTGCCGGAAGAGCGCCTCCGCGCCGAGGAAGTTCTCGTGTTCACCCACGATGACCCGTGGGATCCGGTAGAGCAGCGACGTTCCCGTGCACATGATGCAGGGCGACAGCGTGCTCACCAGGGTGAGCGCGGGCCAGTCTCGGCGACGACCGGCGTTGCGGATGCAGACCACCTCGGCATGGGCGGTCGGGTCGCCGGTCTGCACGCGCAGGTTGTGCCCGCGTGCGACGATCGCGCCCGAGGAGTCGACCAGCACCGAGCCGATGGGCAGCCCACCCTCCCGGTAGCCGGCGAGCGCCTGATCGTAGGCCGCATCAAGCCACGCTTGCACGGGCACCTCCGCTCCACATCGAGCCCACGATCCCGGCGACGAAGGCCACGGCGAACGACGGCGGCAGCTCACCCATCGCCGCCAGCACGTCGCCCACCATCGGGAGGCCGGGCGCGACGAACTTGAAGAAGGGCACCGACAAGAAGCCCGCGATCATGCTCGCCATCGCTCCGTCCCGCTGCATGCCCGGCCAGGCGAGCGACAGGATCATCACCGGGCAGAAGGTGGCCGCGATGCCCGACCAGCCGAAGATGACGAACCAGAAGATGGTTCGGTCCGGGGTGGCCACGGCCACCGCCATGGCGATGCCGAGTGCCGCGACGGCCAGACCGAAGGTGACCTTGCGGGAGAGGCCCACGAGGTCGGCATCGGGGATGTCGGGGTTCCGGACCTGCTGGTAGTAGTCGCGCACCGCGGCGGATCCCGCGAGCACCAACAAGGAGTCGACCGTGCTCATGATCGCCGAGAGCACGATGGCGATGTAGAGCCCGACCAGGACGGCTGGGAAGAGGTGCTCGACCAGAGCCGGGAGGACCTCTTCGCCGCTGACGCCGATCAGGTGCCGGCCGGCGAGCCCGACCAGGACGGCGCCCGAGTCGGCCAGCAGCGTCCAGGCGATGGCCACCCAGGTGCCCTGGCGGATCTCGGACACGTCGCGCAGCGCGATGAAGCGCACGAAGATCTGGGGCGACCCCAAGAATCCCAGCCCGATCAGCGCCAGCCCCAGGATCTCGGCGACGCTGACGGCGGTGATCCCCGCCCCCCCCGTCCAGCTCATCAAGGCTGGATCGATGGCCTCGAGCCCTGCGAACACCGGGCCGGGACCGCCAGCAGCCCAGAAGCCGGCGACGGGTAGCACCACGAGGCCCACCACCATCAGGGCGCCCTGGAACACGTCGCTCCATGCCACTGCGAGGAAGCCACCGGTGGTGATGTAGGCCAGCACCACGGTGAAGCCCACGATGGCACCCACGAAGTAGTCCCAGCCCAGGAAGCTCTCGAAGGCCTTGCCCGTGGCGTCGATCTGGGCAGACACGTAGATGGTGACGAAGACCGTGAGGGCGAACGCCGCCACGAGCCGCAGCCGGTGGCTCGTGTCGTCGAAGCGCGCCTCGAGGTAGTCGGGCACCGTGATCGCGTTGGAGAGGTCGGTGGCCTGCTTGAAGGGCCGGGCCATCAGGATCCAGGCCCCGGCCACCCCGATCAGCTCGCCCAAGACCACCCAGAAGGCCTTGATGCCGACCGCGGCGCCCATGCCCGTGAGCCCGAGGAGCAGCCACGCACTCTCCCCCGTGGCGCGGGCCGAGAAGGCGACCGAGAAGAACGACAGCTTCTTGCCGGCGACGAAGTAGTCGCTCAGGTCCTTCATGCGCCGGCTGGCGACGACGCCGATGCCGACCAGCACCGCGAGGTAGGCCGCTACGCCCAGGAGCTTGGCGAGCTCCACCCTAGCCCCCCTGGCCCCAGGCCACGAGCCCCCGTTCCTCGTCGGTGCCGGGCACGGTGTTGTCGAGCACCATGGCGAGCAGGGCCCCGACCGCCATGCCGGACTTGCCCAGCGTGTTGAGGATGTCGGACAACCACACGAGGCTCTCGCCCAGGTCCAAGGGGTTGGCGTTGAAGTACTCGGGCATCGACAGGCCCATGAAGAAGGCGAAGCCGAGGATGAAGAGGTTGCGACCGGAGTTCAGGTCGACGAACTGCAGGTTCGAGAGCCCGACGCTCGCGATCATGCCGAACATCGCGCAGTACATGCCGCCCACGATGGGCGACGGGATGGTGGTGAACAAGGCCCCGAACTTGGCCACCACGCCGAGACCGATCATCAAGAGCGCGCCAGCCTGCACCACGCGCCGCGAGCCCACACGGGTGAGCCCGATCGCGCCGATGTTCTCGGAGTAGCTGGTGGTGCCGTTGCCGGTGCCGAAGACACCGGCGACCAGGCAGCCGATGCCCTCGAAGGTGATGCCGCGGTCGATGGTCTTCTTGTCGGGCACGGGCGCGCCCGAGAGACGTGCGCAGGCGTAGTAGTCCCCCACCGACTCGACGACCGACGCCAGGTAGCCGGCGAACATGCCGACGGCGGCGGCCAACCCGAACTGCGGCATGCCCCACTGGAACGGGGTGGGCACCCGGACCCACGGCGCCGCCTTGAGGTTCTCGAAGCTCGTGTAGCTGGGGTGGCCCTCCGGGAAGATGCCCGCCAGGGTGCAGGCGATGGCCACCAACCAGGCGATGACGATGGCGAGCAGGATCGGGTAGAGCTCGAAGGCCCTGGCGGTGGTTCGCAGGTACTGCGAGAACGCGATGATCAGCACGATGGTGAGCCCGCCCATCCACCAGTCCTGGCCCGCCGTGGGGGCGCCGAACTTGAAGAGCGCCAGGCCGATGAGCGCGATGGTCGGCGCGATGGTGATCGGGCCGACGAAGCGCAGCAGACGACCCACCAAGCCGGTGGCGCCGATCGCGATCTCCGCGAGCGCGCCGAGGAGGATGGCTCCCTGAACGTGCTGCATGCGCACCTCGAAGCCCGCCTCCGCCATGCCCGCCATGCCGCAGATCGCGAAGGTGGGGGCGAGGAACGAGAAGGTGCCTCCCTGCACGATCGGCAGCCGGTTGCCCCAGGTGACCTGGAGCATCGTGGCGATGCCGCTCACGAAGAACATCGTGGCGATGAGCTTGCCCAGCTCGGCTGGATCCGAGAGGCCGAGCGGCTCCGACAGGATGAGCGGGATCGCAACGGTCGACCCGAACATCGTCAGGTAGTGCTGGAGCCCCAGCACCGCGGTCTCGCCGAGCGGGGGGTGGTCGTCGATGCCGTAGATCAACCCGTGCTTTGGGTCGTTCGCCATGGTGGTCTCCGGACGCAGGGCCGTCGCCGAGGGTACCGCACGGTGGTGAAGAGCCTCCCGGTGATACGATCCGCGCCCACACCTGCCCGAGGTGCCCGTGTCCGGCAAGCTCGCCATCGAGGTCGGAGGCCTGTCCTTCGTCAACCCCTTCGTCATCGGATCCGGCCCGCCGTCCACCAACGCGCGGATCATCATCAAGTCCTTCGAGGCCGGCTGGGGCGGCAGCGTCGCCAAGACCGTGGCGCTGTCCTCGACGCCCGTCACCAACGTCCAACCCCGCTACGGCAAGATCAAGGCGCACGGTGGCGTGATCGGCTTCGAGAACATCGAGCTCATCAGCGACCGCGGTCTCGACGAGTGGGAAGACGACTTCAAGCGCGTGAAGGATGCCTTCCCCGACCGGGTGCTGATCGGATCGGTCATGGAGAGCTTCGACCAGGGGCGGTGGGAAGAGGTCTCCGCCCGCTGCGTCGAGGCCGGCTGCGACGCCCTGGAGCTGAACTTCAGCTGTCCGCACGGGCACCCCGAGCGTGGCATGGGCGCCGCGATGGGTCAGGATCCAGAGCGCGTCGAGGCCGTCACCCGGTGGGTCGTGAACGCCGTCGACGTGCCGGTGTGGGCGAAGATGACGCCCAACATCACCGACATCACGGTCCCGGGCCGCGCTGCGGTGGCCGGAGGGGCGCAGGGCCTGAGCGCCATCAACACCATCCTCGGGGTGATCGGCGTCAACCAGCGCACGCTCAAGCCCATGCCCACCGTCGAGGGCCACAGCACCCCTGGCGGCTACAGCTACACCGCCGTGCGCCCCATCGCGCTGCGCATGGTGAAGGAGCTCGCCCTGGCCTGCCCCGGCACGCCCATCAGCGGCATCGGCGGGGTGACCGACAGCTGGAGCGCCTTCGAGCACGTGCTCATGGGGGCACAGACCGTGCAGTCGTGCACCGGACCGATGCTCCAGGGCTTCGAGATGGTGACCGAGATGATCGACGGCCTGGAAGCCCTGCTCGAGAAGCACGGCTTCGACAGCCTGCAGGACGCCGTCGGTCACTGCCTGCCTCACTTCACCACGCACCATCACCTGGTGGAGCTGCAGGCGGCGAAGAAGGCCGCGCGCGCGGCCGCCAAGAGCGCCATCAACGCCGACACCGAGTGGGGCAAGGGTCGCTTCCAGGACGAGGTCGGCACCTTGTCGTCGGAGTAGCCACATGGGCCACGTCACAGAACCGGTCGCCTGCCAGAACTTCGTGGGCGGGCGCTTCACCCCGGCCACCGAAGAGGGCGAGAACCGTTGCCCCGCCGACGGCGAGCTCCTGGGCAGCTACCCCCTCTCCACCGCCGACGATGCGCACGCCGCCATCGCCGCTGCGAAGGCGGCCTTCCCCTCCTGGCGCGACACGCCGGCGCCGGTGCGCGGCGACCTGGTCTCCGCCATGGCCGACCTGCTCGCCGCGCGTGCCGAGACCTTCGCCCGAGCCCTGTCGCTCGAGGAAGGCAAGATCTACCCGGAGGCCTACGGCGAGGTCCAGAAGACCCTGAAGTACCTCCGCTTCGCCGCTGGCGACGCTCGGCGCATGACCGGCATCACCGCGCCGAGCGAGCTGGCGGGCACCTTCGCCTACACCTTCCACCGTCCCCACGGCGTGGTGGGGCTGATCACCCCGTGGAACTTCCCGGTCTGCATCCCCTTCTGGAAGCTGGCGCCCGCGCTCATCGCGGGCAACACCGTGGTGCTCAAGCCCGCCCCGGAGACCCCGTGGACCGCGCACCTCATCGCGGAGCTGTGCCGCGACGCGGACGTGCCGGACGGTGTGGTGAACGTGGTGCATGGCGACGTGCCACCGGCCCGGGCGCTGCTCGAGTCGCCCGACGTGCACGCCATCAGCTTCACCGGCTCGACCGAGGTCGGTCGCATCATCGAGAAGGCCTGCGGCGAGCACCACAAGGCGGTGCAGTGCGAGCTGGGCGGCAAGAACCCCATCGTGGTGCTGGACGACGGTGACGTGCAGAAGGCCGCCGCGGCCACCGCGCTGGGCGCCTTCGGCTCGACCGGTCAGCGCTGCACGGCCACCAGCCGCGCCATCGTGCACGAGCGGGTCGCCGACGCGTTCGTGGAGCAGGTGGTCGCGGCGGCGCGCGCCGTCGTGGCGGGCCACCCCCTGGACGACGCCACGACCATGGGACCGTCGGTGTCCGACCGGCAGCTCGCGCAGGTCCTTCGGTACATGGACATCGGCCGCGACGAAGCAGAGCTCCGCGCGGGCACCGGGCGCCTGCTCGACGGCGGGCTCGACCAGGGCTTCTTCCCCTGCCCCACCGTCTTCGACCGCGTCGCGTCCGGCGCGCGAATCGCCACCGAGGAGATCTTCGGTCCGGTGCTCTCGGTGATTCGGGTCCAGGACGACGACGAGGCCCTCGCAGCGGCGAACGGCGTGGACTTCGGGCTCACCTCCAGCGTCTTCACGAGCGACCTGTCCCGTGCGTTCTGGTTCGTGCAGCACCTCGACACCGGCATGACCCAGGTCAACGCCCCGACGATCGGCGGTGAGGGCCACCTTCCATTTGGCGGCATCAAGGCCACGGGCGTCGGTCCGAGAGAGATGGGACCGGAGGCGTGGCGCTTCTACAGCGAGCCGAAGACCGTCTACATCAACCACGGCGGGGCAAAGCGAACCTCGCGCTTCTATTAGGATCGGCGAGCGTTGCCGTCACCGTCGCGAGAGGTCTGGTTCTTGGAGGGCTACCCCGAAGAGGGCAAGCCCATGGTGCGCGTGCGCATGAGCCGGTTCCCCTTCGTGGTCGGTCGCACGCTCACCTCCGATCTCGTGCTCGCCCACCAGGGCGTGAGCGGCAGCCACGCCGAGCTCACCTTCGAGGGGAACGGCCTGGCGATTCGCGACCTCGACAGCCGCAACGGCACCTACG
>CAZSAT010000074.1:0-35934 GCA_964604675.1 uncultured Enterobacterales bacterium | reverse complement strand
CGGACTACCAGTACCCGGACGAGGGCGCCCAGCGGTACACGCTGACCGACTCGGTGGTCATCCACACCTACACCGGGCCCGGCGTGGCCCACGAGTTCTTCGACTGGGTGAGCGTTGGCGGCACCGTGAGCTGGAACCTGCTCTACCTCGAGCAGGAGCTCGACGTGGGCCTGATCCCCGAGGGCAGCAGCGTGGAGGACCCCCAGTACGACGTGGCCTTCAGCCTGGACGCCATGCAGCGCTTCAAGCTCGCCTGGAACGCGGGGGTGCTCGTGGAGCCGCCGAGCGAGCGCTGGGCGGTGGGCGCGATGGTCCACCCGCCCATCGTGTTCGACGAGCTCGCGGGCACGATGACCGCGGACTTCAGCGGCAACTACTACTACGAGGACGACACCTTCGGCGTGATCGCGGACGAGACCGCGGTCGACGACCACGTGCGCACCACCGTCACCATGCCGCTCATCCTGAAGTCGGGCGCCCTGGTGCGCCCCACGGACCGCCTCGAGATCGAGGCCAGCTTCGTCTGGGAGGGCTGGAGCAGCATCCAGGAGGTCACGGTCACCGAGGTCGACATGGACGTGCCGCTGCGCTCGTCCGAGGAGCGCCCCGTCATCGATCTGCTGGGCATCGAGGACATCCAGGTCGAAGACGACATCGTGCTGGAGACCAACTACGTCGACTCCTGGTCCCTCCGGCTCGGCGGCAGCTTCGTGGCCAGCGACCGGCTGATCGTGCATGCGGGGGGTCTGTACGAGACATCGGGCATCCGGCAGAGCCACCTCGACGTGAGCCTCGTCGACGGGGACAAGTGGGGCTACGGCGCGGGGGTGAGCGTGTCGCTCCCTGCCAACCTCACGCTCGACGCAGGCCTCTCGCAGTCCTTCCTCGGCGAGCGGACCATCACGAACAGCCAGGTGACGAGCATCAACGTGGACCCGCTCACCGGGGAGGTCTACGACGGTCCGGTGGTCGGCAACGGCGTGCTGCGCTCCAGCATGACGCTGTGGGGCGCTGGCCTCACCTGGCAGTTCGCCCAGCGCGGCTGAGCTCCTACCCGCTCACACCGCCACGAGCCCCGCGCGCCGGGCCGCGGCCCACCCCTCCGCGAAGGCCGAGAACTCGCCCGGGAACGCGGCGAGCGCGTCGGCCAGCTCGAGATCCTGGGCTTCGAGGACCTCCACGAGCCAGGCCAAGGCCTGCTCGTCCCCCTGCACCTGCTCCACCCCACCGGCGTGGTGCAGCACCAGGCCGGCCTCGCCGTGCAACACGGCGCCGCCGAGCCAGACCAGGCGACGGCCCGGCGCCGGATCCCAGCTCAGCGCCTCTGCGATGCGGTCGGGCGGCTCGGTGGTGGGAGCGGCGCCCTCGAACCACGTGTGCACCGGCCGCCCGAGCTCCCGGCCAGCCATCCACGCCGCGAGCGAGCGCTCCAGGCCGCTGTCGAAGCGGTCGTGATCGGCGCCGGTGGGGTCGTGGTGGCTGAGGTCGTTGGCGGCGAAGGAGCCCCGCCGGGTGATGGTGACGCCGAAGCGGGCCGGGTCGAGGCCGACGGGGCTGGCGGCGGTGGCCACGAAGCGGTGCCAGAAGGCGCTCTGCAGAGCACCCGTGGCGAAGAGCTGGCGCACGAGCTCGGCGCTGTCGATCGTCTCCTGCGCGGTCTGGGTGGGGAAGCCGTACATCAGGTAGGCGTGCACGAGGATGCCCGCGCGCTGGAAGGCCCAGGCGGCTCGGGCGACCTGCTCGACCGTGACCCCCTTGTCCATGCGCGCCAGGAGGCGGTCGCTGGCGACCTCGAGGCCGCCCGTGATCGCGATGCAGCCGCTCGCGGCGAGCAAGCGGCAGAGGTCCGGCGTGAAGGCGCTCTCGAAGCGCACGTTGCCCCACCAGCTCACCACCAGCCCCCGCTCGAGCAGGCCCAGGGCGAAGTCGCGCAGCAGGCGCGGGGGAGCGGCCTCGTCGACGAGGTGGAAGCCGCGGTCGCCGGTGGCCTCGACGAGCTCCTCGACCGCATCGAGCAGGGCATCGACCCGCTGGGGCTCGTAGCGCCCGACGTAGTCGAGGCTCACGTCGCAGAAGGCGCAGCGCTTCCAGTAGCAGCCGTGGGCCAGGGTGAGCTTGTTCCAGCGTCCGTCGCTCCAGAGCCGGTGCGCGGGGTTCAGGGTGTCGACGAGCTGGAGGTAGTCGCGCAGGGGCAGATCGCCGTACGAGGCCGCCGTGACGACCAAGGGACGCGGGGCTTCGTGGTGGTGCAGACCGTCACGGGTGCGGGTGCGGTGCCGCCGATCGCGCTCGCCCGTCCGCCAGGCGAGCAGGGCGTCGAGCGGGCCCTCGCCGTCGTCGTACACGAGCGCGTCCGCGCAGTCCCAGAGGCGCGGCTCGCTCACCTCGCGGAGCTCGGTCGAGACGTAGCCCCCTCCGAGCACCACGTAGACCCCGCGCTGGCGCAGGCGACGACCGATGCGGAGCGCCCCGTAGAGCTGTCCTGGAAAGGGAACGCTCAGGCCCACGAAGCCGCTGTCGAGCCCGTCGCAGAGCTCGTCGATGAAGCGGTCCACGAGGGTGGTGCGGTCCAGCCGCTCGGCGAGCGGCTCGAAGCCGGCGGGTCCGACGGCGAGGTGGTGTTGGTACCGGATGAGCTGGAAGCCGGGGTCGACCGTGGCAGCGACGAGGTCGACGAGGTCCTCGACATGACGGGTGGCGAGCAAGCGCGCCTGATCGTCCAGCCCGGACGCCGGCGCCGCACGGGCCCGGTCCACCCGAGGGCTGCCGGGGAGCAGGGTGCCGCTCACCAGCCGGTGAGCCAACGACGGCTCCCGGCCCTGGAGGAAGCGCACCACCGGCGCGACAGCGGCGAGGTGGGCCTCCGCGAGCGCCAGCGCGCGCCAGGCCGGCTCGGGCAGGCTGTCCACCTGCTCGAGGGTGTCGAAGAGCTCCCTGAGACCCTGGCGCGACAGCAGCCGAAGCATCACCTCCAGGCCCAGGTCCCGCTGCTGCACCGGCACGCCCCGGCCTTCCAGGTGCCGGGCGAGGTAGCTCACCGAGGGGTACGGCGTGTTGAGCTGGCTGGTGGGCGGAAGGGCGAGGATCACGCGAGAGCTTCCCCAGGGGTGGCGCACCGAGGTATTCTGCCCCGTGGGTCGAGGTCGAGGCGGTCGGCAGGATGCCGATCCAGAAACGGTGCGAGGACGATGGCGCTGGATCCGGAAGAACTTCAGGGCCGCAAGATGCGGCGCTCGATCGGCATGACGATCCGCGGTGAGCTCGGGCTCACCGAAGGCACGGGTTGGTGGATCGACAAGCGCATCTTCGCCTTCGTGAGCTCCGAGCCCTTCCGGCCCGGCGGTGTGATCCGCGCCCGCTGCGACTTCGGCCGCGAGCTCATCGATCTCGACCTGCGCATCGTGCGGCAGCTCGACAAGCAGTGGGCGCCCCGCGGGCAACGCGGCGTGCCGCACGTGGCCCGGTACCGGCTCGTGGACAAGGCCCACAAGCGGGACCTGAAGGACGGCATCCGACGGGTGAACCCGCGGGTGTTCGGCGACGAGGAGCCGGGCTCGACCTCCGGCAGCCGGAGCGTCGCGTCGGGCAGCCGCCCGTCCACCTCGGGCGCGCCCAGCGGGTCGGGCTTCGCCTTCAAGGATCGCGAGGATCACTTCAGGGCGCGGAACGAAGAGGTCAAGGACGGCCCGAGCGACCACGCCTGGGCCACGCTGGGCAGCGAGGGTGCCGCGGCGCCGACCAAGCGCCCCACGAAGCGGGACGACCTGCGATCGGCGATGCGCAAGGCCGCGGGCGAGCGCGAGGCGCCGCACAGCAGCCGCGGCACCGGCCCGGCCAAGCCCGCCCCGGGGTCGATGGCCGCCAAGGTGGAGCGACGACGAAAGAAACGCGCCGCCCGGTTGCGAGCCTCCGCCCAGGAGCAGCGCAGCGAGCCGAGCGCCTCGCCCGAGCTCCACAGCACCGCAGCGTCGGTCAGTCGCGCGGGTGGCCCTCCCACGGTCTTCGTGGCCTTCGAGACCCTCGAGCTGGCGCGCCGGAGCCTCAAGGCGAGCGGGAACACCATCTGGTGCGCGGTGGGCGACGACGGCAGCGTGGGGCTGGGCGACGACGTGCTGCTGGTGCTGCAGCTCCCGAACCAGGTCTACCTGCAGCTCCAGGCGAAGGTGAGCGCCCAGGGGGGCGGCTCGCTCACGCTGGTGGCGGCGAGCGCCAACAGCGACGCGACCCTGCTGGCGGCGATCCTCAGCTGATCCGACCGAGACCGCTCAGAGGTTCCAGGTCTGGCCTTCCGCGGCAGGCTCCACCCGCAGGCCGGGCTGCGCCACCTTGCGGGCCGCCTCGGCGAGCACCTCGACCACCCCGTCGTCGTGGGCCGGGTCGTGGTGGAAGAGCAGCAGACGGCTCGCACCGGTGAGCGCGGCAAAGGCGACCGCGACCTCCGGGGTGGCGTGCCCCCAGCCGCGCCGCGTGGCGTATTCCGCCTCGGAGTACTGGGCGTCGTGCACGAGCAGATCGGCCCCCTGCGCCAGGCGAAAGCCCGAGAGCCAGCGGGGGTCGCGCACGGCGGCTCCGAGCTGAGGTTCGTGATCGGGCAGGTAGCAGAAGGCGCGCCCGCCGTGGTCGATCCGGTAGCCCAGCGTGGGATCCGGGTGGCAGACCAGCTCCGCCGAGATGCGGAAGGGGCCGAGATCCCAGGTGGCGTCGACCACGTCGTGGCAGACGAGCCGCGACTGGAGATCGGGCAAGCGCACCGGGAAGAGCGGCGGGGAGAAGTACCGCCCCAGCCGGCGCTTCAGGCTGCGGAGCGTGCTGGGGGGGCCCCAGAGGTGCACCTCCCGGTCGGGCTGGAAGAGCGGGGGGAAGAAGCCCAGGCCCTGGATGTGGTCCATGTGCAGGTGGGTCAAGAGCACATCGACCCGCCCCGGACCCAGGCCGTGCCCGACGAGCCGGATGCCGGTGCCCGCATCCAGGATGAGCGTGCGCCCTTCGGCCTCCAGCGCGATGCAGGAGGTGTTGCCGCCGTAGCGGAAGGTGTCGGGTCCAGGCGACGGCAGGCTCCCGCGCGTGCCCCAGATCCGCGCCCTCAAGCCGGCTCCTCGTGCATCACCACGAGCACGCCCAGCAGGTCCTGACTCAGGCTGTGCACCGGGAGCGCCGACACGCGCACCCGCGGCTGCGAAGGCGTGTTCTTCAGCGTGTAGGTGCCGTGTTCTGGAAGGCCGCTCGACAAGGCACGCCCCACGGCGGTCTCGAAGAGCGTGAGCTCACCCTGCTCGTCCACCATGAGGATCCGTTGATCCCAGTCGTGGCGTGCTTCCCCGCCGTCGCGGTGGAAGGCGGCCGCCAACAAGGCGTGGGCCGCTTCGTTGTGGGAGAGGTGCTCGCCGCCGGTGGCGATCAACAGGGCGGGGCGACCGAGGAGGTCGGCCCACTGCTTCGCCAAGATGAGCTCGATGGGTCGGCTGGCCATGAAGCGAGACTACCTCTGAGTTAGGGGTGGGCCCATCGGAGGCCCCCCATGATGATGCTCGTGACCTTCCAGCTGGCTGAGGAGAACGCCGCCTTCCAGGAGGCCCTGAAGGCCCTGGGCAACTGGTCCAACCGGATCGAAGGCGCCTGGGTGCTGGAGACCCCGCTGAACCCGCGGCAGGTGCGCGACAACCTCTCGGCCCACCTCAAGCCCGCCGATCGCCTGTTCATCGCTCGGCTCTCCGGCACCTGGTCCGGCCGCAACATGGGCACCGGCTTCCCCGAGTGGATGGAGCGGCGCGACTTCGGCACCGGCTCGAAGCCCGTGGTCACCACGAGCAGCTGACGCGCCGACGGCTACCCGCCCTCGGTCGGCCCGCCCGCTTCCTTCCAGGCGCCGATCCCGCCTTCGAGCGAGGTGGCGTTGAAGAGCCCGCGGTCGCGCAGGAGCTGGGCGGCCTTCAGGCTGCGACCACCCATGGCGCAGTAGCAGACCACCTCGTCGCACGACTCGAGCTCGCGCCAGCGGCCCTCCAGCTCGTCGAGCGGGATGTGCAGCGAGCCGGGGACGCGTTCGGCTTCGCGTTCCTGAGGGGTGCGCACGTCGACCACCACCACGGGCTCGCCGCACCCGATGCGCTCGACCAGCTCCTGGGCGCCGCAGTCGATCGACGAGAGCGCCGCGCCGGTGTTCGCGGTCATCGGGTCCGGTGGCGTGAAGGCGCGCGCCGCGGGGGCCGCCGGGGCCGCAGGCGCTTCCTGCCGTCCGAGGATCTTCTTCGCCACCTTGCGAAACAGGCCCACAGCACACCTCTGGTGAGCGGTCAGGCTACCACCAACCCCAGTCGGTCGGTTCCTCCGCCCGCACCACGTGGAGGTGCCGACCACCGACCAGCAGCTCGTGCCGCACCACCGCGTGCTCGAGCGGCGAGCCGTCGATCGACGCCTCGGCGATGTAGTCCCCCGTGCCCTCGGCGGTGATGCGCAGGGTGCCGTCCGGGCGGTGCACCCGGAGCTCGTCGAACACCGGCGTGGTGAGCACGTAGCGATCGGTGCCGTTCAGCGGGTAGAGCCCCATCGACGCGAACACGTACCAGGCCGACAGGGTGCCGCCGTCGTCGTTGCCGTCGAGACCCTCCGGGGTCATCGCGTACTTCGCCTCCCGGATCCAGCTCACCCAACGCTGCGTGGAGGCGGGTTCGCCCAGCGCCGCGTACAGGAAGGCGGCGTGCAGGTCCGGCTCGTTGCCGTGCCAGTAGTAGATGTCCCAGAGGAAGGTGTCGTCTTCCTCCAGCGAGGACTCGAAGAGCTCGTCGAGCTTGGCGAAGAGGGCCTCGCGACCGCCGAGGCTCGTGGCCAGCCCCGCGGGGTCGTGCGGCGCGAGCCAGGTGTACTGCCAGGCGTTTCCTTCGGCGAACTCGTCGCCCCAGGCGCCGTCGTCGGAGACCTCCTCCGCCCAGCTGCCGTCGCTGTGCCGGCCGCGCGCGAAGCCGGTCTCCCCGTCGATCACGTGCTGGTAGTTGCGGCTGCGGAAGAGCATGTAGGCGGCCCGCTCCTCCAGGCCGAGCCAGCTCGCCCACTGCCCGAGGGCGTGGTCGTCGATGCTGAACTCCTGGGTGCGGGCCACGCTCGTGCCCGCGTAGTCGTAGGGCACGTACCCGAAGTCCATGTAGGCCTCGAGGTCCCGGCGAGCCCCGTGGGAGCCCGGCGCGGTGGCCTGCTGCCAGGCGGTGGCGAAGGCGCGCTCCACGGGGAACTCGGTGACCCCCTTGAGCACGCTCTCGCCCAACACGATGTCGGCGCTGTTCCCGATCATGGAGCCCGACTCGCCCAGGCCGGCGGGCCAGCGCGGCAGGTAGCCGAGCTTGTCGCCCAGATCGGTCAGCGAGCGCGCGAAGTCGGCCGCGTACTCCGGCCAGGCCAGGGTCATCAGGGGGTGCCAGGTGCGGTACGTGTCCCACATCGAGAAGTCGTTGTAGTAGGTCCAGCCCTCCGCGACGTGGGTCTGCAGATCCGCGCCGGGGTAGCGCCCGTCGAGGTCGGTGTAGCTGGTGGGCAGCATGCCCAGGTGGAAGAGCGCCGTGGCGAAGGTGGCTTGCTCCTCCTCACGGCCGCCCCAGATCTCGAAGCGGGACAGGAACACCTCCCAGTCGGCGGCGGTGTAGCCACCGAGCACGACGGGATCCCAGGTGGGCAGCTCGGCCTCGAGGTGGGCGCGGGCGCCATCGAGATCGACCGACGACATGCCCACCTTCAGCGACACGTTCGCGTCGAAGCGGAGGGCGACCGCGGTCTCGATCCCGCTCCCCTGCGCGGCCTCGCCCAGCTCCACGCCCTCGAGCCAGGCGTGGGTGGCCTGGTAGGGCTCGCTCAGCGCGACGACGAACCAGATCGGCAGGCCGCCGTTGGCGTTGGTGAGCCCACCGTTCATGCGCACGAAGCCCGTGAGCTCCTGCGCGCCCGTGAGCTCCCACCAGCTCTCCAGCACGCTGTGATCGCTGGCGGTGGTGTGGCCGAAGTCGAACAAGAGCCAGCCCGGCTCGTCGAGCCAGGTGTAGCGGTGCACCCCCGCGTGCTCGCGCGCCGCCAGCTCCACCTGCACGAAGTCCTCGACCTCGAGGCGGTAGAAGCCCGGCTCGGCGTGCTCGCGCTCGTGGTCCAGCGGCAGCGCGCGCGCGACTTCGTCGTGGAGCGGTGCCGCTTGCGGGAGCACCCCGAGCGCGCCGCCATCGCTCACCCCGACACCGGGGAGCCGCTGGTGGGAGAAGGCCCGGACGCGATCGTCGTCGTGGTGGTAGCCGGCGCAGTGCGACCACCCCATCGCCTGGGTGAGGCCGTAGGTGTCGGGGCCGAGGCGCGCCTGGCCAAACGGCGTGCCGGGGCCCGGGTTGAGCGAGCCGACCCCGAAGCCGTCGCCGCCGGTTCCCACGAAGGGGTCGACCAGCGGGAGCAGGTCCACGGGTCCGGGGGGTGGGGCACAGGCCAGCAGCAGGGCGAGCATGACCTCATCGTAGCGGCGGTGTGGTTTTATCGGGCGATGCTCACCCTGATCCTGGCTTGTTCCACCCCCGCGGACTGCCCCGCGTGCGCCGAGTGTCCCGCGTGCGAGGAGGCCGGACTGACTCTGGAGACCTGGGAGGAGGGCTTGCTCGGCCCCGTGGTCGAGGAGCTGCGTGCGGGCATCGTGCCGCACGGGGATCAGCCCTTCGGCGTGTGCCGAGGCGCCACGGCGTGCGACGAGTACCTGGGACCCGATCCCGGGGCTCTTCCGGTGGGGGACTACCTCGTGAGGGCCGAGCTCAAGGCCCCCGCCATCGGCGAGGGTTGGACCGCCGAGTTCGCCGTCTCCTGCACCACCACGCGGTCGAACGGTGAACCCGCCGAGCACGACCACGCCCGGAGCTACGAGGTGAAGTACACGGGCGCGACCCACGGCTACCGGCTCCAGCCCCTGTGGAAGATCCAGTCGCCGCACCCCAGCGGCGCCCGCGACTGCACCTTCTCCCTCACCCCCTCGCGGCCGGACGGGCAGGCGGCGGAACCGTGGACGGGCAGCTACAGCACCCCGGCGCCCTCTTGAGCTGGCCGGACTGGATCGAGACGCTCAAGGCGCGCTACCTCGCGGACGAAGCGAGCGTGTTCCTGCTGCACGGCCGCGGCGTGGCGGACGGTCGCTGGATCGTCGACGGCCAGACCCTGGACTGCCTCACCACGCTGAACCGCTTCCTGCGCTCGTCCCGCCAGATCCTCGGGGTGGTCGATCCAGAGCTCGGGCTGAGCTTCGCCGACCCGGCGGACCAGAACCGCTTCCGAGGGCTGGTCGAGGCCGAGCGGGTGCTCTCGGGCTCCACGAACGTGCTCCGGGACGAGCAACCCCGCGAAGCCCTCACCATGGTGTGGCGGGCGATGTCGGCGGCCCTGCCGCCCGTCCAGGGCTACGTGCTGCTCTTCGCCGAGGCCTTCTCCGGCAACATGAAGAAGGGCATGCGCGAGCTCCCGGAGGGGGTCCCCTCGCTCTCGCGCTGGCCGTCGGACCCCGTGGTGCGCGAGGGCGACAAGGTCGTGGTGATGCTCGCCGAAGCCCTCGACGGCGTGCATCCAGAGCTCGTGGCAGCGCTGGGCGCGGGCCTCGTGGAGGTCGACGGACACCGGCCGCCGGTCCCGGTCACCGACGAGGTCACCGACCTGCCCGAGCTCTACGATCTGCCCCCGGCGGTCGAACCATCACCCCCGGCGGAGGCCGGGGCGCTCGAGGCCGCGTTCGAGGCCGCCTTCGCCGAGGCGCTCGCCAGCTCGGTTCCGCAGGGCGATGCGATGCCGGTCCGCCAGGCTCTCGCGGTGGTCGCAGGCCAGCACGGGCGCTTCGAGGGCGTGGCGGACGGTGAGGGCTTCGCCCACTGGTACGCCAGCGACGTGGTGCTCAGGGCCGCCGCCGAGCAGCTGATGACCGCCGCGCAGGGCAGCAGGGAGCTGTCGGAGGTGCTGCACGAGAACGCCCAGGTGCGGGTGCTGGTGCGCCGGCTGACGCGCCTGCTGGAGAGCTCGTGAAGCAGATCGCGATGATCGTGGTCGCCGCGCTGGTGGGGATCGTGCTCGGCAACCTGCGCCCGCAGTCCGAGATCGACGATCTGCGGGCCAAGCTCGCGGCCGCCGAGGCCGCGGAGTGCGAGGAGCCCACCTTCGGCCGCGACCTGGCCCGCCTGATGGAGGGGAGCCGCCAAGCCGCCCGAGCCCCCGCGCCCAGCCAGGAGGGCGCCTCGCGCGGGCCCGAGCTGGCCCGGGATCTGCACCAGGCCGAAGCGGAAGGCGAGGAACTTCGCGAGGAGATGAGGAACGACCTCCGCGACGAGCTGGGCGACGCCGACGAGATGGACGCTGCCCGCGCCGCGCTGGACATGCGCTCCGCCCAGGCGCGCGCCGCGCTCTTCGAGGACGCCGAGCTCGACGACGAGCAGGTGGACCGCTTCGAGGGCGCGGTGGCCGACATGAACGCCGAGCTGATGTCCTTGGCCGACGAGCTCGTGAGCACCATCGAACTGGACGGCGACCTGACCCGACGCGACGCGATGGCGTTCGCGGCCGACGCCCTCGACACCATGATCGTGGCGGAGGACCGCATCGTCGGCACCCTCGACGGGGATCAGCTCGACGCGGTGGACGACGCCGCGCTCGACCCCTTCTCGTACGTGGACAGCGACGTGGTCAACGTGCTGGAGCGGCTCGGGGAGTGAGCCCGAGGTCGTCCTCGCTTCGAGACGTGGTGGTGGTCGCGGGCTTCGGCCTGGCGCGGAGCCTGCGCACGCGCGCGGCCCTGGGCATCCTGGTGCTCTACGTGCTCTGCACCACGGGCGGCGCGTGGGCCTTTCGGCAGATCCTGAAGGTGCTGGAGACCGCGGCGGCACGGGGCCTGGGGGTGCCCCCCACCGACAAGCCGGGTGCGATGATCGACGAGCTCATCCGCAACCAGGACTTCCCCGATCTGATCGAGGCGATGGTCGGCAACCGCGAGCTCGTCGACTGGGCGGTGCAGCAGCCGTACATGGCCCTCGCCGCGTTCTGGACCGGTCTGGCCATCACCCCCTTCATCGCCGCAGCGGTCGGCGCCGAGGCGCTCGCCCCGGACGTTGCCGACCGCAGCATCCGCTTCGAGCTGGCGCGCACCGGGCGCATCGAGCTGGTGAGCGGCCGCTGGCTCGCCCGCGCGCTGCTGTTGTTGCTGGCCACGGTGGTGGCCGTGCTCGGCCCCTGGTGCGTGGGCGTGTTCGCCATGCTCGGCAACGACGCGGGTCCCTTGCTGCTCCGGCTCCTGGCAGACACCCCGCGCCTGTGGTGCTGGGCGCTGCCCTTCCTCGGCTGGGGCGTGACCTGCAGCCAGCTCGTGCGGAACGTGAACGGCGCGCGCCTGTTGGCCACCCTGGGCGTGGCGGGCAGCTGGGTGGCGTGGTGGTTCACGGAACACGAGCTCGCGAACCGGGTGGAGGTGGCGGTCGAGGCCAGCGTGATCGGCCCGCTCTACCCGCAGAGCTGGATCCTCGGGCTCTGGGGGCCGGGGTGGGAGTGGGTCGGACCGGCGTGTGGCCTCGCCGTGATCGGCTTCGCCGCCGTGCTGCCGGGCTACTTCGTGTTCGAGCGCAGGGACGTCTGAGTGCTGAGCGTCGACCAGGTCTCGAAGCGCTACCGCCGGCGGGGCCCCTGGGCGCTCGACCAGCTCAGCTGCCACTTCCCCACGGGCAAGGTGTGCGCGCTGGTGGGGCCCAACGGCGCGGGAAAGACCACGCTCTTCTCGGTCATCGCGGGCTACCTGCGGCCCGACCACGGCGAGGTGTCGCTGTTCGGGGAGGGGCCCTTCGATGCCCTGAAGCACAAGGGCCGCGTGGGCATCCTGCCCCAGGACGCGGCCCTCAACCTCGAGCTGAGCTGCCAGGAGCTCTTGACGTATCACGGGCGCCTGCAAGGGCTTGTCGGCGATGCCCTGCACGAGGCGATCGAGCGGTCGCTCGGCGAGGTCAACCTGAGCCGACGCGCCACCGACCGGGTGCACGATCTGTCGCACGGCATGCGACGCCGGCTGAGCGCCGCCTCCGCGCTGTTGGGCACTCCCGAGCTGGTGATGCTGGACGAACCCACCGCGGGCCTGGACCCCAAGGAGGCCCGGCACCTGCGCGAGGTGTTGACCGCGCGCCGCGGCGGCACCACGGTCATCATCTCGAGCCACAACCTGCTGGAGCTGGAGCAGCTCTGCGACCACGTGGTCATCCTCTCGGCCGGGCGCTGCGTGCGCGAGGACTCCGTGGACCAGCTCACCTCCCGGGGCGAGCACGTGCGCTGGACCCTGGGACCCGGTGAGGTGCCGCTGGGCGCGCTCGAGGGAGCGCTCCCAGGTCACGCGCTGCGGCTCGAGGGCGAGGTGCTCTTCCAGGTGGCTCCGTCCGGGGCCGATCTGGACGCCGCGGCCGTGCACGTGGCGCGCTTGCTGGCCGAGGCCGGGGTCGCCATCCGTGGCGTGGAGCGCGGGGAGGGGCTCGAGGACGCCTTCCTGGCGGAGGTGTCCTGATGGCCACCGGCACCCCCGCGTCGATCGTGGAGCCGACCGCGGGGCCCGTGGGCACGGTGATCCTGCTGCACGGGCTCGGGTCGAGCGGTGACGAGATGGAGCAGCTCGTTCCGCTGTTCGCGCGTCCGGACCTGCGCTTCGTGCTGCCCTTCGCGCCACCGCGCGAGGTGACGATCAACCAGGGCTTCCGCATGCGCGCCTGGTACGACATCCGAGGCTTCGCCCGCACGCCCGACCGCGAGCCCGAGGAGGACGTGCGCGAGGCCGCACGGCAGATCGAGGCGGAGCTGGCGGCGGAGGTCGCCCGCGGAACCCCGGCGGACAGGATCGTGCTGGCCGGCTTCTCCCAGGGTGGCGCGATGGCGGCGCACGTGGGGCTCACCACGGCCCACCGCCTCGCGGGGCTGGTCGTGCTCAGCGGCTACCTCGTCCGAAACGGCGAGCTGGTGGAGGGGCCGGTCGGCGGCAGCGCGATGGCCCCGGCCTTCTGCGCGCACGGGCAGGCCGACCCGCAGGTCCGCTGCGCCTGGGGGCAGGAGGCGGCCGAGCGCCTGGGCCGGGATCTGCGCCTGGTGGAGTGGCGCACCTACGCGATGGGCCACGAGCTGTGCGCCGCCGAGCTGCACGATCTCCGGGCGTGGCTCGACCAGACGCTCCCCGGGGCGCGCTCCGTCGAAGACGGCGCGTAGTGGTCGGCGGTCAGCGGTCAGCGGTCAGCGGTCAGCGGTCAGCGGTCAGCGGTCAGCGGTCAGCGGTGAGCCGGGGATCGGTCGATCCGGGCTCCCCTCCCCCGCCGCCCGGACATACACTGCCGCCAT
The DNA here is from genome assembly GCA_964604675.1 of uncultured Enterobacterales bacterium. GTDB lineage: Bacteria > Myxococcota_A > UBA796 > UBA796 > CAJQPC01 > CAZSAT01. The sequence continues at coordinate 22,593 of CAZSAT010000074.1, read as the reverse complement.
GCTGCTCTGCCTCCTCGCCTGTTCCGACTACGAGCTCAAGCCCGACGGTGACGTCTCCGGCGGCGAGGAGACCGGCCGGCCGGAGAGCGAGGACGAGCCGGCGGCCTCCCCGGATCTGGTGGTCACCCCCGACGCGGTCACCCTGGAGACCTGCACGGTGGGCAGCGCGAGCGTGATGCTGGAGAACGTGGGCGATGCCGACCTCGAGCTCCACGGTGTGAGCGTGCACGGGAGCGGCTGGACCGCCTACGACGCCTCGCTGCCCGAGGTGATCGAGCCCGGCAACGTGGTGGAGCTCGACCTCTCCACCACCATGGGGCTCGCCGACCTCGTCATCTCCAGCAACGATCCGGACGAGCCCGAGCTCACCGTGCCCCTGCTCACGGTCTCCGACAGCACCGAGCCGGAGGTGAGCATCGTCTGGCCCAGCGAGGGCGAGGTGATGGACATCGACGCCAGCGTGGCGCTCGAGGGCCTGGTGCTCGACGAGGACCCGGAGGCCACGACGGCGACCTGGACCTCGGACGTCGACGGCACGCTCGGCGCGAGCTCCCCGGGTGCGTCGGGGGCCACCTACCAGGACTGGGCGCTCCCGCGCACCGGCGGTGACCACCTGATCACCCTCGAGGCCACCGACGCCTGCGGCAACATCGGGGTGGCGCAGGTCCAGGTGTGTCAACAGGCCGGCTACGACGCCGACAACCTCGACATCTCCGCCTGGCACTTCGAGGGCGCCGCGAACTGGGACAGCACCAACGACTGGCTCGAGCTCACCCAGGCCACGGGCAACCAGGTGGGCACCGCCTTCCAGACCGACACCGCCGTGTCGGCGGGCAGCGTGGAGATCGAGTTCCGCTTCTACGTGAGCGGGGGCTCGGGCGCCGACGGCATCAGCCTCACCGCCCTCGACGTGGACCGGGCCTCGTCCTACACCGGCGGCACCGGCTGCGGCATCGGCTACGGCGGGAGCGCCTCCTGCACCGCCGGTCCTGCCCTTCCGGGCTGGTCGCTCGAGCTCGACACCTACCAGAACGGCGACGCCGGCGATCCGGCCGACGACCACCTCGCCTTCACCTTCGACGGCGACGTCGACGCGCCGCAGGTGGTGGCCACGCTGCCCGAGATGGAGGACGGCGCCTGGCACACCCTGCTCGTCCAGGTCTCCGAGCCTCACCTCTACGTGGAGGTCGACGGGGTGACCTACATCGACCAGGACGTGTCGGGCAACTTCGGCTTCGACGCCTGGGTGGGCTTCACCGCGGCGACCGGTGGGCTGACGAACTACCACCTGATCGACGCGCTCACGGTCACCGAGTACGTGTGCGACGACGGCGACACCGGCGCCTGAAGCGCCTCATCAGAGGTCGAGGGCTTCCCGCACCGGCGCCAGGGTGCGCTCCAAGGACCCCGCCTCGAAGGGGTTGTCCAGACCGACCTCGTGCAGGAGCGCCGTGAAGGCCTTCGAACCGCCCAGCTTGCAGAGCTTGCGGTACAGCGCCAGCGTGCCCGCCCGGTCGGTGCGGGCCCGCGCCCAGAGCTGGAGCGCGCAGGCCTGCGCCAGGCAGTAGTCGATGTAGTAGAAGGGCTCGTGGAAGAGGTGGCCCTGGCGCTGCCACAGGCGCCCGCCCGCGAAGTAGGGCGTGTCGGCGTAGACCCGGGTGGGCAGGTACCGCGCCTCCAGCGCCGTCCAGCAGGCGGCCCGATCGTCGGGGCTCCAGTCCGGGTGCTCGTAGACCTCGTGCTGGAAGTGGTCGACGAGCGCACCGTAGGGCAAGAACAACAGAGCGCTCTCCAGGTGCCCCCGGCGGAAGCGTTCCGCATCCTGCCCGAAGAAGCGCTCCATCTGGGGGTGCGTGAGCAGCTCGAGCCCCATCGAGTGGATCTCGCAGGCTTCCAGGGTGGGCCACTGCAGGTCGAGCAGCTTCGCGCCGCGGGCCTGGTACCACTGGAACGCGTGCCCGACCTCGTGGGTGAAGACCTCCACGTCGTCCTGGCTGCCGTTGAAGTTGGCGAAGATGAAGGGCACCTCGAGGCTCGGAAGCGCTTCGCAGAAGCCCCCGCCCAGCTTGCCTTCGCGGGCCTTCAGGTCGAGCAGCCCCCGGTCCCTCATCAACACGAAGAAGTCGCGGAAGTCGGGCCCGAGCTCGGCGAAGAGCGCCTCGGCGCGGCCGAGCATCCAGTCGTGGTCGCCCTCGGGGCGGGGCACGCCGCGGGGATCCGACACGGACTCGTCGTGGTAGGCGTAGTCGTCGAGGCCGAGGGTCTCGGCATGGCGTGCCCGGATCGCTCCGACCAGCGGCACCACCGCGGTGCGGATGGACTCCCGGAAGACCGCCACCTGCTCGGGGCCGTAGTCGGTGCGGCGGAGCCGGGCGTAGCCGAGCGGGGTGTAGCTCGCGTGTCCGAGGGTGCGGGCCATCCGGGTGCGGATCGCCACCTGTTGGTCGAAGAGCTCGTCGAGCGCTCCCTGGAGCCCGGCCAGGGCCGCATCCTGACCGATCCGCGCCCGGTGCCTCACGCCGCGGTCGGCGTGCCCGTAGAGACCCGCGAGCTGCGACAGGTTGTAGCTCGACCCGTCGACCTCGATGCGGAGGGCCGCCATGCGCTCGTCGTAGGCGTTCGCCAGCGCCTTCTCGGCCCGCAGGTCGTTGGCGATGGCCGGCTCGAAGGTGGTGAGCGACTGCGCGAACAGCGCGAGCGCGTGCCCGCCGAAGGCACCCTCCAGCTCGGCGAGCCGCGGCGACGCCAGCAGCGCACGCAAGAACTCGACCCGCTGCGCGGTGATGTCGGGGTCGTGCTGGTCGAAGTACTCCTTGTCCGCCTTCGCGAGCGGGTCCCGGGTGTCCTGGCAGAAGCGGATGCCGGCCAGCTGCTTCTGGGTGTACCAGCGCCGCTGGTCGTCGTCCCACGCGGTGACGAGCGCCACGAGGTCGGTGGCGTCGGGGAGCGCGGCGAGGCGTGCGGTGTGGGCTTCGGCGAGGCTGGCCGGGTCGGGCCTGGCCACCGCCACGTCGGAGAGTGGTGTCTGGAGCATGGGCCCGCCTATCACTCCGCCGAGGTGTAGATCCCGCAGTCGAGCGCCTCGGTCCAGTCCTCGTTGTCGCTCTCGTCGCACTCCGGCAACGCGTCGCCGTCGTCGGCGACCGCCCGGAGGCCCCCGGCGGCTTCGAGCGCGGCCCGGTCGACGAAGGCCGAGGCGGTCTGGGTCGCCGACGCCGCGAGCACGCCGTCGAGCTCCAGCACGGCCAGCAGCTCGCCCGTGTCCCCTTCGGCGGCGGCGTACAGGCCCACGGCGATGTCCTGCTCGACCGACTCGCGGCCCTGGTTCGTGAGCTGCACCATCACCTCGACCCGGTCCTCGCCGCAGTCCCAGCACAGGCCCACGACCTCGACGCCGAGGTTCGGCGCCGGGTTGCCGATCAGGTCCTCGAGCCCGCCCGCCCGGTAGCTGTTGTGTCCGAGCTCCCAGTTCATCGGTGGCGACGCGGGGATGCCGAGGGTGTCGGGGGTGACGTTGGTGATGTGGTAGGCGTGCTGGTTCCACGCCGTGGAGGCGGGGGCCCAGGTGCCCCCGGCGTCGCCGATCACCGTGATGCCCTGCCAGCCGTCGGCGGCCGAGTTGTTGGACGCCAGCACGATCTCCGCTTCGCCATCGCGGTCGACGTCGGCGATGACCGGGTACTCGAACAGGGTCCAGCTGGCGTGGTTGTCCTCGGCCAACAGAGGCGCGCCGGTGGAGCCGTCGTAGATCCAGAGCGTGACCTCGTCGGCGTAGACGACCTCGCTCGTGCCGTCGCCTTCGAAGTCGAAGACGCTCGAGCCCGTGCGCGACGAGCTCTCGTCGGTGGTGGCCACCTGCCAGAGCTGGGTTCCGTCGGTCTCGTACACCGCGTAGCCGCTGTGCCCGGCCACCCCGATCTCCGGGGCACCGTCGCCGTCGAAGTCCGCGATGGTGGGCGGACCGCCGCCGCCACCGGGGACCTCCTTGTAGCCCCAGATCAGCTCCCCATCGGTCTCCAGCGCGAACACCAGGCCGTCGGTCACGCAGGCCACCTCGCCGAAGCCGTCCAGGTCGAGGTCGGCGATGGCCGCCCACCCGTCGTCGAGGCCCGAGGTCCAGAGCGGGTTCCCGTGGCGATCGAAGGCGTCGCTGCAGGTGACCACCTCCTGGTACCCGTCCAGGTCGAGATCCCCGATCGCAGCGACGCCGTAGCCGCTGCCCATCCCGCCGGTCCCGGCCGCCTCGAGGGCCCCGAGGTGGTCGAAGATCGCGCGGCCCACCACCACCTCGGCGGTGCCGTCGGCGTCGAGATCCGCGATGGCCGGGTAGCTGTAGACCGTGTGGTGGCCCGTGACCTCGCTCACCCACACCAGGCTCCCGTCGGCGTGCGCCGCGATGACCCGCTCCTCGCTGCCCACGACCACGATCTCGGGCACGCCGTCGGCGTCGAGATCGCCGAGCGCCACGCCGCCGGCCCCGTTGGGCGGGTGGCCACCGAAGTGCAGGTAGGCCGCCTCTTCTTCGCCCGTGGTGCCGTCGAGGATGGTCAGCGCCCCCGCGCTGCCGTAGCTCTCGGAGGTGTAGCTGGTGAAGACGATCTCGGGCGTGCCGTCCTGGTCGACGTCGCCCACCACGGGCGTGACCATCACGTCGTCGTAGCCCGGTGCCCCGGAGGCCTCCGCCCAGCGCCACTCCACCTCGGGCGCGAAGTCTCCCGGTTCGAAGTCGAAGAGGCAGCTGTCGTCGCCCACCACCTCCCGTGGCCGCGGCGCTTCCTCCGGGCACTCCAGCGTGCCCGCGGCCTCGCCGGCCTCGGACAGCTCGTAGTCGGTGCACGCGAGGACCAGGATCCACATGGCGGGAGCATACTCGCGGGTCAGCGGGTGGACAGCCCGATCGACACGAGCCCGGTGTGGCCATCGTGGAGCGGCTCGAACCACGGCCAGGCCGGCACGTACGCGTCGAGGCACAGCCCGAAGCCCTCCGACAGCCAGACCCGCGAGGTGAGCACCGCCCCGGTGGCCGGACGCACCGCGACGGAGCGGTAGGACTGGTCGACCTCGAGGTCGGGGTAGTGGGCGCGCCCCCACGTGGCGCCCAGCCAGCCCCCGGCGAGCAGGTAGTAACCCGCCTCGACCGGCAGCTCGGACCGCCCGATGCGCACGCCGACCGCCCCCTGGAGCTGCGTGGACACGAAGGGCCCCGACACGGTGCGGAAGCTCTCGCGCACCCCCAGCTCGAAGGGCCCCTTCCACGCCCAGGTCTGGAGCCCCGTGACCCCGACGCTCCCCGAGACGCCGACCCGCACCCCGTCGAGCCCGACCAGGTGGAGCGAGGTGTCGGTGGACGGTGCTGCGAGGGCCAGGGCGACGAGCGGGATCATCGCTCGTCCAGGAGCCAGGCTGCGGCGTGGTCGAAGGCCACGTAGGCCGCGGCATCGTGCCGGAGCGCGGGGAGCCACTCCACCCACTCCGAGACGCGCGGCTGGGTCTCTACGAGCTCGTCGGTGAAGGCCTCGAAGGGCGCCGCCATCAGCCCGCCGGACTCCAGCGTGCCCATCGAGAAGTAGGCCAGCGCCTCGACCTGCTGGGCGCGCATCCACTGGAAGGCCACGCCGTCGTCGACCCAGAGGCTGGGGCTGGCCGCCGCGTAGCCGCCGAACACGTCGGGGTGGTGGAAGAGCCCGTAGGTCGCCGCGAGCCCGCCGTAGGAGTGACCGTACAGCGAGCGCGAGCGGCGGTTCGTGCTGACCGCGTGCTCGTCGCGCATCATGGGCAGCAGCTCGTGCTCGAGCATGTCGTAGAAGGCCGGCAGGCCCTCGGGCAGGTAGTCGCGCTCCCGCAGGCTGTCGTCGGGGTAGCCGAGCCCGACGAGGATGCCCGGTTCGGACTCGCCCCAGCGCACCATCCGGGAGAGGCGGTTGGTGGCGGGGTCGAAGAACACGTCGCCGTCGAGCACCACCATCCACGGCCAGCCGTCCTGCGGCGAGCTGCCGCTGGGCACGAAGACCTGCACGCGGAAGTCGTCGCCCACGGCCTCCGAGGAGAGCGTGTACTCGAAGAGCGCGCCATCCGGCACGCACGCCATGAGCAGAGTCAGCACCGCGGGAGGATATCCGGCTGGCATGAGCGAGCGCCTGTACACCGACCTCGCGGCGTGGTGGCCGCTCCTGTCCCCACCCCAGGACTACGACGAAGAGGCCGTGGGCCTGCTGATGGCGGCGCAGGAAGCGTTGGGGCGGGCGCCCGCGAGCTGGTTGGAGCTCGGCAGCGGGGCCGGACACCTGGCGTGCCACCTGCCCTCGGCGATCGAGGTGGTGCTGGTGGACCAGGCCGAGCCGATGCTGGCCGTGAGCCGCTCGCTGAACCCCGACCGCGAGCACCTCTGCGGCGACCTGCGCTCGCTGCGCCTCCCCCGGCGCTTCGACGTGGTGCTGATCCACGACGCCGTGATGTACCTGGCGGACCGGGACGCGCTGGCGAGGGCGCTGGAGACGGCGGCCGCCCACCTGGAGCCGGGGGGCGTGGCGATCTTCGTGCCCGACTGCACGAAGGAGACCTTCGAGGAGGGCGTGGCGGTCTGCGGCGTGGACCGGGGCGAGCGCGGAGCACGGCTGCTGGAGTGGCGGCACGGCCTGGACGGGGAGCGCTTCGTGGTGGACTTCAGCGTGATGCTGCGCACGGGGAACGAGGTCGAGGCGGTGCACGAGCGGCACACGATGGGGGTCTACGCCCTCACCACGTGGACCGCGGCGATCGAAGCGGCCGGGCTGACGGTGGTGGGGGGAGACGCGGGGTTCGTGGCGCGCCGCTGATCGACCTGGAGGGGGTCAGGGTGCCCGCCACGCGTACCCCTCGCCGCGCGCTTCGCCTTCGTGCATGCGTTGTTCGAGCGCCGGCATGGTGCTGTACACGACCGACAGCCCGTGCTTGGCGGCCTCGGTCTCGGCGAGCCCCTGCAGCGCGGCGAGATCGCCGAGACCGTCGACCTCGACCAGGTTGTGCAGGTGGGTGAGCGCCACGTACTGGAAGGCCTCGCCCTTCCAGCCGCTGGCTTCGGGGTCCGCGACGCGCTCCCCGGCGCACCGGATGTTCTCGACCAGCCCGGCGTGGGTCCTCGTCGCGTCGTAGGTCGCGTCGCCGAACTTGGTGGTGGCGAGATCGAAGAAGGCGAGCCGTCCCCCCGACGACCCGGTCAGCCACACCGGCTCGCTCGCGGATCGCCAGGTGTCGTCGTCGTCGACCCGGAGCCCGTCGTGGCAGGCGCTCCCCCACACCGCGCGCTGCAGGTCGGCGGTGGGGAGGCGATCGAGGCCACGCTCCAGCAAGAGGTCGAGCGAGGTCATGTCGCCGGTCGGGAGCTCTCCGTTCAGCCGGTAGGCGCTGCCCCAGATGTTGAAGCTGGACCAGCTCAGGGCGCCCTCCTCGGCGTTGTGCACCATCGAGTCGGCGCGGATCTGGAAGACCTCCACGCTCGGCTCGGTGCTGCCGGCGCTGGTCCCCCAGGTGGCGAAGGCGTTGCAGCCTTCGATGGCGACGTGGCACTCGGCGTGTTGGTGCAGGCCGAAGGCGTGCCCGAGCGCCGGCAGCTCCTCGACGGGGTCGTAGCGTTCGGCGCTCGTGTCGGTGCGCAAGAGCTCCAGGAAGCCCGGCCGGAGCTGCCAGTCGGCGTGGAGCCCGAGGGCCTGCATGCCCGTGGCCATCGCTCGCAGATCGTCGCGGCAGGTGAGGAAGCCGGGATCGCTCGTGTCGGTCTGGTTCTCGAAGGCGCAGGCGTCCTCGCCGGTGTGCACGATGATCAGCACGTGGAGCTCGGGCGCGAGCGCGCCGTCGCCGGAGTCGGGAGGTGGGGCGGTGTCGACGGGCGGCGCGGTGTCGGCGGCGGGTCGCGACGCGCTGTCGTCGGGCACCACCTCGCTGGAGGTGCACGCCAGGTGCACCAGGAGCTGGGAGCCGAGCACCATCAGCCGCAGCTTCCGCTCTCGCGGTACAGCTCGGCACCGTCGGCGTCGTACACGACCAGGGACTCGATCGCGCCCTGGCACAGCTCCAGCCAGACGAAGCCCGTGACCGCCTCCTGGAAGCGCGCAGGGTTGTTGTCGGTCAGCGGGTGCTCGTCCGGGTCGTGGATCTTCGAGCCGGAGCCCGAGATGATGGCCGTGCCGAAGCATCCGGCCGGACCGTCGAGCACCTGCAGGCTGTGGTCGTGCCCCGACACGAACAGATCGACCTCGCCGCACACGTGCTCGAGCACGAACGCCTCGTAGCAGGCCCCGGCGCGCGGCTCGGTGGGGTCGACCCAGCTCTCCGGGGTGCACGCGCCCTCGTGCTCGTCGTAGCTCCCCGCATTTCCGTGTCGTCCGTTGGAGACGTAGGGGTGATGGGCCACGGCGATCTTGAAGCCGGCGCTCGACGCCGCCAGCTCCTCGGCGAGCAGGCGGTTGCCGGTGTGCTCCCCCGGCTCGGCGTTCGCGTCGACCGCATACACCTCCGGGGACGAGTCGAAGAAGAAGAGCTCGACGTCGGCGGCGTGCGACACCGACCAGGCGGGTGCCGGAAGGGTCCAGCGTGTGTCACCGGTGTAGCCGAGCTGCACCTGCGCGCGGGCCGCGTCGAGGGCCTCCTGGGGCGGCCCCTTCGGCATGAGCACCTCGCCGTAGTCATGGTTGCCCAGCACGACCCAGAACGGTGCGTCGACCGAATACATGTCTGAGAACTGGGTGTCCCAGCGCTCGTCGTCGGCGGTCTCCACGCCGTCCGGGTAGAAGTTGTCGCCCAGGTAGACCACGGCGTCGCAGCCCTCCCGCGCGCACACCGCGTCGACCGCGCCCGCCACCTCGTCCTGCTCGCTCTCCTGCACCACCACGCCGTCGAGCACGACCTGCTGCTCGCCGGCATCCCCCAGGAGCACGAGCCGCAGGCGCGCGGGCTCCGAGGGTCCCGAGTCCGACCCAGGGAGCTCTCCCGAGTCGTCGGTGGGGGGCTCTTCGGCCGAGTCGTGGTCGGGCTTCGGCTGCTGGCGGAGATCGATGGTCGCGCCGTTGCAGGCGAGGATTAACAGCGTCACCCCGCCAGTCTACTGGTCCACGACCGACAGGAACATGTCGGTGATCACGTCGTGCCCGATGTCGTTGGGGTGGATGCAGGTGAGGTCGAACCACAGCTCCGCGTCGGCCCCCCGGTAGCAGCGGCCGTTTTCGTCGTCGTGGTTGTAGCCGTGACCGCAGAAGGTCTCGAGCAGGAAGAGCATGTCGCTCTGGGTGTCCACCGCGATGGACATGTACTCCTCCATCGCCCAGAGCACCATCTCCTCGAGCGCCGGGTCGGTGATCGCGTCGCCGAAGCCCGCGAGGTTGGCCGCCGGGCAGCTGCCCATGTCGCCGGTGGCGTCGGTGTACTCGTAGAGGTTCGCGAAGACCACGTACACCCCGTTCTCGAAGCGGCCCTCCTCCTTGATCCAGGCCACCGACTCCCGGAGCAGATCCATGTACTCGTAGGTCTCGGCCCAGAGCTCGTCGTGGCTCTTGCCCTCGTTGAAGCCCTCGGTGAGGCTCATCAGGTCGTTGGAGCCGATGGTCATCACCACGAGCGTGGTCTTGTCGCGCTGGTCCTCGGGCAGGCAGCTCTCGACCTGGCTGTTGTCGCGCATCAGGTCGTCGGTGCGCGCCCCCCACTTCGCGCAGGTGGAGAAGTCGCCGGAGTCCTGCACGTAGCTCTCGCCGTCGAGCAGGTTCACGTTCTCCCAGAACCAGTTCGGCTCGTCGAGGCCGAAGCGGGCCGAGAGCTCGGAGGCCAGCTGGTTGCGGTACCAGTCCACGTCCATCGCCGGCGGCGTGCCGACCGTGACCGAGTCGCCGAGGAAGACCACGCGCTCGATGCCCTGGATGTCCTGGTGGTCGGTGCCGTAGCAGTGGTCGCCCATGGTGTAGTCGAACTGCTCGTAGTCGGGCCCCTCCCCTCCTCCGGCGCCGATCTCGGCGAAGCAGGTCTCGAAGGTGGGCCCCTGGTCGGTCTGCTCGCCGGTGTCCTCCCCCTGGGGATCGCCCCCCTCGCCGCCGCCGTCGTCCGAGCCGCCCGACCCCTCGTCGGCCCAGTCGCCCTCCTCGACCGGATCGCCCGACGGCGACTCGACGGCCCCGTCGGTGCTGGCGAGGGTGGTGTCGGTGGGGGTGGTGCAGGAGAGCGCGATGAGGAGGGTCATGGCGTGGCCGCGGGCATGAGGAGCGGTGGAAACATTATGTTTACCCCGAGAGGGACGGTATCAGGCGTCGTCACCGGGCGCAATGCCGCTTAGAGGTCCTGCTGGAGGTTCCCTCTTGCACGTGGACCAGCTCCTGGACGCCGGTGGTCAGCTCGACCGCTCGTCGCTCTACTTCGAACGCTTCGGCGTCACCGACGAAGCCCTGCGCGCCGTCCTCGCCGCGGCCCTGTCCCGCGGCGCCGACGACTGCGACCTGTACTTCGAGCACAGCCGCCTAACCAGCCTGCAGCTGCGCGATCGCAAGGTCAACGCCGCCGGCACCAGCGTGGACCTCGGCCTGGGCGTGCGCGCCCGCGTCGGAGACCAGGTCGGCTACGCCTACACCGAGGACCTGTCGCTCCGGGCGATGGTGGGCGCCGCGAAGACCGCCGCGGAGATCGCGCGCAGCAAGCCCGGCCATGCCCCGGTGGACCTGAGGCAGGTCGGCCTGCCCGGGTACTACCCGGTGAAGCGGCGCTGGGCGGAGGCTGGGTTGGACGCTCGGGTGCCGCTGGTGCGCGCCTGGGAAGAGCGTGCCTTCGCCCGCGACCCGCGGGTGCACAACGTGCAGGCCTACCTGGTCGACTCCGAGAAGGTGGTGATGGTGGTGCGCGCCGACGGCCGCATCGCGCAGGACTTCCAGCCGATGTGCCGCGGCTTCGTGATGGTCACGGTCGAGCAGGACGGCGTGCGGGAGGCCAACTCCGCCAACCTCGCAGGCCGCGCCGGGCTGGAGTACTTCGACGACACCGCGCGGAACGAGCGCATGGTCGATCGGGCGGTGGACGACTCCCTGTTCCTGCTCGACGCCGGCAAGCCCCCCGCGGGCGAGATGCCGGTGGTGCTCGCCGCCGGAGCCAGCGGCATCTTGCTGCACGAGGCCATCGGCCACGGCATGGAGGCGGACTTCAACCGCAAGGGTGTGTCGATCTACGCCGACAAGATGGGCAAGCAGATCGCACCCGACTTCGTCACCGTGGTCGACGACGGCACGGTCGAGGGCGCCCGCGGCGCCATCAACGTCGACGACGAAGCCAACCCCACCGAGAAGACCGCGCTGGTGCGGAACGGCGTGCTCGAGAGCTACCTGCACGACGAGATCAGCGCGAGGCACTACGGCGTGGCCCCCACCGGCTCCGGACGGCGGGAGAGCTTCCGCTGCGCGCCGATGCCGCGCATGCGAGCCACCTACATGGAGCCCGGCCACCACGACCCCGCCGCCATCATCGCGAGCGTGGACAAGGGCATCTACTGCGCGAGCTTCTCGAACGGTCAGGTGCAGATCGGAGCGGGCGACTTCGCCTTCTACATGAAGCACGGCTACCTGATCGAAGGGGGCAAGCTCACCCGGCCGATCAAGGACGTGAACCTGATCGGCAACGGGCCCGAGGCGCTGGAGCGGGTGGAGATGGTCGGCCACGACCTCGTGCTCGACGAGGGCGGCTGGACCTGCGGCAAGGAAGGACAGGGGGTGCCGGTCAGCCAGGGGCAGCCCACGGTGAAGGTCGGCAAGCTCGTGGTCGGGGGTGTGGGATGAGCGGCATGCAAGGCGCCGCCGAGCGCGCCGTCGAGGTCGCGAAGCGCCTCGGCGCGAGCGAGGTGAAGGCCTGGGGAAGCCGGGCCACCGAGATCGGCCTGAAGCAACGTGGTGGCCGCATCGAGGAGACCTCGGAGGCCAGCACCCAGGGGCTGAGCGTGTCGTTGCTGGTGGACGACCGGTTCTCGACCCACAGCACGAGCGATCTGCGCCCGGCGGCCCTCGACGACTTCCTGCACACCGCCGTGTCGGCCACCCGCTACCTCGAGGAGGATCCCGACCGCCGCATGGCGGACCGGGCCGACATGGGCAGCGCCGACGAAGCGGCCCTCGACCTCTGCGACGAAGGCTTCGGCGCCCGCGGTCCCGACGGACGGCGTGCCGCGGTGGCGGCGCTGGAGACCGCGGTGCTCGCCGGCGACCCCGGCGATCTCGTGTCGGCCACGGCCCACCTCTGGGAGGTTCGATCCGAGGCCTGGGCGGTGTTCTCGAACGGCTTCTCGGCGCACAAGGCCTCCACGAGCTTCGGCTGGGGCAGCGAGGCCACGATCTCGGAGCCGGGCGGCAAGCTGCCCGAGGCCTACAGCTTCTGGTCCGCGCGTCACCTGAGCGACGTGCCCGATGCACAGGCCGTGGCCAGCGACCTCTGGGCGCGCATGGACGAGACCCGCACCTGCGCTCCGGTCGACTCGCTCGTCTGTCCGATGGTGCTCGACCGGCGCGCCGTCGGCCGCTTGCTGGGACCGGTGCTCGGCGCCCTCGGCGGCCCCGCCCTCTGGGAGGGACGCAGCTTCCTGCGCGACAGGATCGGCGAGAAGCTCACCCCGGAAGGGCTGGAGATCTGGGACGACCCGACCATCGCGCGCGGCCTCGGCAGCCGCACCTTCGACGGCGACGGCCTGCTCGCACGGAGGCGCCCGGTGCTGGTGGACGGCGCCTTCGCAGCGCCCTTCCTGAACGTGTACTACGCGCGAAAGCTGGGCCAGAGCCCCACCTCGGGCGGCGCGTCGAACCTGGTGGTGTCCCCCGGAGACCGGAGCTGGCAGGACCTGGTCGGCACGGCGTCGCGGGCGATGCGCGTCACGTCCTTCCTGGGCGGCAACGCGAACGGCACCTCGGGGGACTTCAGCTTCGGCATCCGGGGACAGCTGCTGGAACACGGCCGACCCATCGCCAACGTGGCGGAGATGAACGTGGCCGGCAACCTGCTCGACCTGCTCTCGCGCTTCGTGGCGCCCGCCGACGACACCTGGACGTGGTCGTCGTGGCGCGCCCCCTCGCTCGTCTTCGCCGACGTGCAGTTCTCCGGCACGAGCTAGCCCATGCTCTGGTGGCTCGCCGTGGCGCTGGCCCAGGACACGGGGTTGTTGGATCCCGAAGAGACCGCCCGCCACGACGACGCCCCCGAGCTCTCCGACGACGACGTGCTCATCGGCGACGAGATCCTGGTGGTCGACGACCTCGAGGTGAAGCGTCGCCGACAGGCCGTGTTGAACCAGCTCGGCGACCTGGGCTACGAGCAGAAGCGACGCCGCGACGGGCGCACGGTGCTGGTGGACCCGGTGCCGTACCACCCCAAGGTGGTCGTGCACGACGACGGGTGGATGTACACGCGACGTCGACCCGTGGTGCTCACCCGACCCGACCTGCCCGACGCCTGGTTCGGCGACACACCCTTGGAGCTGTTGAGCTGTGTGGTGGCCCCGTACCTGTGCGTGCGCATCGGCGGCGCGGTCATCTCGCGGCGCAAGTACGCCCACCACAAGGAGGTGGTGATCGCGGCGACCCAGGACGAGCTGGCCAGCTTCGGCGACGCGATCGCCGCGAAGGCCGTGCAGGAGCGCATGTACGAGGACCTGCCGGTCCAGCTCGACCGGATCTGGCTGGAGGGGCTGGGCGAGGACGGCGAGCGGTTCCACACCCCCGCCGAGCGCAGGGCCGCCATCCTCGGGATCTGGGCGGACCGGACCTGCACGGAGTACGGCGCCGCGGTGCGGCAGCAGATCGAGGCGTACCTGATCTACGTGATCCAGATGAGCGCCTGGCCGCTGACCGACGCGGAGGTCGCGGGGGCGAACGAGGGCTGCAGGTGCGAGGGGGTGGGGCTGGATCCGAGCAGCTGGTAGAGCTACTCGGGCAGCGGCTGCGCGGTGGGCACATCGTCGGAGAGCTGGAAGAGGTCGCCGGCGAGCGACTGCCCACCGTCGGCGTACCAGGTCTGCCCGGTGACGAAGCTCGCGGACTCCGAGAGCAGGAACACGAGGATCTCCGCGATCTCCTGCTCGGTGCCGAGGCGCTTCATGGGCGTGGCCTTGCGGCCGGCCTCCAGGAGCATCGTGCCGTACTGCTTCGTGCCCGAGGTGAAGATGACGCCCGGCGCGATGGCGTTCACCCGCACGCCGTACTTGGCCCACTCGACCGAGAGGGTCTTGGTCATGTTGTCGACCCCGGCGCGGGCCGCGCCGGTGTGCACCATGCCGGGGAAGCCGCGCAGCACCTGGGCGATGACGTTCACGATCGCGCCACCCCTCTGCGGGATGAAGGCCGCGTTCGCGACGGCATGGGTGACGTTCCACGTGCCCAGGAGGTTGTTGCGTACGACCGCCTCGAAGCCGCGCGGAGAGCACTTCTCGGCCGGCGTGGGGAACTGGCCGCCGGCGTTGTTGACCAGCAGATCGAGGCCGCCCCAGGCGCCGACGACGCGGTCGACGAAGTCGCTCACGCTCTGGGCCTGGCGGATGTCGACCGGCTCGTAGCGGCAGGTGACCCCCTCGGAGCGCAGGAGCTCTGCGGCCTTCTCCAGCTTCTCGGGCGTGCGGCCACAGATGGCCACCTGGGCGCCGAGGCCGCCGAGCAGGCGCGCGGTGGCCAGACCGATGCCCGAGCCGCCGCCGGTGATGAGCGCCCGCTGGCCCTCGAAGAGCCCGGCGCGGAAGGGGCCGGTCATCCGGTCACCACCGGGTAGCCGACCTGGTTCCAGCCCATCATGCCGCCACGCATCGAGGCGACCCGCTCGAAGCCGAGCCCTTCGAGCTTCCGCGCGGCGCGGGCGGAGCGCACGCCGCTGCGGCAGATGAACACCAGGCGTTCGTCGCGGGCCCAGGGGCCGCAGGCGGTGTCCAGCGTGCCGAGCGGAACCAGCTCCGCGCCGTCCACGTGGCCCAGCTCGCCGGTCCACTCGTGAGGCTCCCGCACATCGATCAGCCGCACGTCGGTGCGGTTCGGGCCGACCCAGCTCACCCGAACCTCCGGGGCGCCGCCCTCGCCGGTGCGCGTGATCGGCGCCCAGCCGCCCTCGGGCACCTGGATGACGGGCTCCTCGTCGACGACCAGGCCACACGCCATGTTCGCGGGCACGGCCAGGTGCATCTTCTTGGGGTAGCCGAGCTTCAGCTCGGCCATGATGGCGACGAAGTCGTCTTCGCTCTTCCCACCGCCGAGCCGCGGGTTGAACGCCCGCTCCTCGCCGACCGTGGTCACGGTCCGGCCCTTGTAGTCGTGGCCCGGGTAGAGCAACGTGTCGTCGGGCAGGCTGAAGATCTGGTGGTGGACGGAGCGGTAGAGGGCTCGCGCGTCGCCCGCCTGGAAGTCCGTTCGGCCGCATCCACGCACCATCAAGGTGTCGCCGGTGAAGGCCATGCCCTGATCCGCCATCACGTAGGTGACACATGTATTGGTGTGTCCGGGCGTGCGACGAGCGGTCAGCCGGTAGCGCCCGAAGACGATGGCGTCGTTCGTGTGCACGGGGACGTCGCCGCAGGGGGGACCGGTGTCGGCCGCCACCACGGTCTGGCAGCCTGTCTCCGCGCGGAGCTGCCCCGAGGCGGTGACGTGATCGGCGTGCACGTGGGTCTCGAGGCTGAAGCGCAGCCCGAGCCCCATCTCGCCGAGCAGGGAGAGGTAGAGCTCGAGGTGCTCCAGGACGGGATCGATGAGCACGGCGTCGCCGCTCTCCTCGTCGCCCAGGAGGTAGGTGTAGGTGCAGGACTCGCGGTCGAACAGCTGGCGGAAGATCATGCCCCTGGCCTAACCGAGCGCCCCGGGTCAGGGGCAGGCGCCCACGCCCTCGGTGAGCTGGCGGCCGACCTCGTCCCAGCTCATCAGGTCGGCTTCGTAGGGGTAGTCCAGCGAGCGGAAGAGGTAGGTGCCGAGCACCTCGCCGTGCACGATCTCCTGCTGATCGTGGTCGGGCGAGAAGGCGCCCGTGAGGCCGGTGGGCTCCAGCTCCGGCAGGGCCATCTCGACGATTCCCCCGCCGCTGATGCCACAGACCACGTCGGGGTTCTCGCAACCCGAATCGGTGACGAGCAACACACCCTCGCCCACCAGCTCCGCCTCCCGCACGAAGCCGAAGGCGGGGCGACCGACGGGCATGATCAGGTCGGCCAGGTACGTGGGCGGGTCGGTGCCGTTCCACGTGGCCACCCCCACGGTGCCGTTGTCGCCTTCCTCGAAGGCGTGGCTCGCGCCCAGGCTGTGGCTGTAGATCAGCAGGTCGCCGTAGCGCTCTGCATGGTGCACGGCCGCCAGGTAGCCCTCCTCGGGAAAGCTCCAGAGGTGTTCGATGGCGGTGGGGTCGGTGGCGTCCCACAGCGCGATGCGCCCGGTGTTGCGGGGGGCGACCTCCGGGAAGTCACCGCCCTTCCAGGTGGTGAGCACGTAGCGGCGGTCGCCTTCCTCGAGCACCTGCACGTGGTTCGACCACAAGAAGCCGTCCCAGCCCTCCACGGCGTCGTCGAGCCGGGCGGTGACCACCATCGGCTCGTCGGGCCCCGCCGGAGTCTCGACCCAGAGGAGCCGGCTGTTCTGCGTGTCGGCCACCACCCACTGATCGTCCCAGGGCTTCAGCGCGTGCACCATGTTCAGGCGGCAGAGCGGCTCCTGGGGGTTCGGGCAGCGCTCCGCCAGCTCCGGGTCGGCGACCGAGAAGTCCAGCTCGGTGCTGGACCACGTCACGTTCGGCGGATGGCCCGGCACCACCTGGGCGAGGGCGCCCGGGTTGCCGCGCTGGTCGTCGTCGGCCCACGTGAAGGCGAAGGTGAGCGCGTCGTCGCCGTCGACGAGCGCGTGCTCCACCCCGAAGAAGAGGCACCCCTCGCTCCCGCACCCCTGGACCTCCAGCTCGGACACGCACTGCTGGCCGAGCACGCTCCCGTCGGCGTGGTCGACGAACAGCGTGCGGCCCTTGCCGGTCTCGACGATCAGCAACAGCCCGGGATCTGCGTCGAGCGGCGCGATCGTGCCGGGACAGGCCAGGAAGAGCAGGATCACGGGCGCGGCAGCTCCGAAGGCAGCGCCCAGCGCGCGAGCCCGTTCTGGACGTAGCGCTGGTGCACGTCCGTCAGCCAGTCCTGCAGCAGGGTCACCTGGCAAGCTTCGCCGCTCCAGACGCCGTCGGCCACCGTGCAGTCGGTGGTGTAGTCGTAGGCGCCCAGATCCGGGAGGTGGAAGCTCCAGGTGGCCGGCCCGTCGCCGCGGACCGCGAGCGAGCGCACGAGGAGCAGGTCGAGCACCGCCACGTCCTCCGCCGAGAGGCTGTGGCCGAAGCCCTGGCCGGTCTGGTGGCACTCGAGGAGCAGCTGGTTCGCACAGCCCCCGAGGTTGAACGCTGGCAGGTTGTTCATGGGGTAGAAGCTGACGCCCCCCTCGCTCCACGCCGCCGCGAGCTCCGAGGTGTCCAGCGGGTAGGCATCCTTGGCCCGCGGGTCGTCGTGGTGGGGCACCTCGTCGAGGATCGACAGACCGAAGAAGAGGTAGCGAAGGGGCGCTCCGGACTCCACGATGGCCGCCCGCCAGTCGAGCCCGAGGTCCGAGAGCGGCGCCAGGGCGCTGGTCCAGGTGGGCACGCTGCCGTACCAGGCCAGCTCGGCGCCCATCTCGGCGAGGAAGTCGACGGTGCAGGCCACGTCGTCGCAGCCCTCGGGCTCTTCGTGGATGAGCGCGCCGACCTCCCGACGCGGGTGGTTCAGGATCGGCTCGAGCTCGTCGACCAGGCCGCAGGCCCGCGCCGTGCGCAGGTGGTTCGGCGTGACGCCGAGCGCCCACGTGGCCGGGGTGTCGTCGAGCCATGCGCTGTTCTCGTTGGCGAGGGCGACGCGCGCCTGCAGGCCCTCGTCGCCCAGGCACTCCCCAGGCTGGTCCGGGGTCTGGGGCTTCTCGACGAAGGTCGTGGCCCAGATCTCCAGGGGCTCCCCAGCGGCCAGCAGGGCTTCTTCGTCGACCAGCACCCGCACCTCGTCCCCGGTCCAGACCACGAGCTCGTGGCCGGGCCCGCCGGCCAGCCCGGCGACCGGGTGATCGAGGGGGACCGCGGTCTGCTCGCCGTCGAGCAGGCGCACCAGGCCGCCCTCGGTGGCCACCCAGACCGCGCCGGAGCGCTCGTCGTGCGCGAGCCACCCGAGGCTCCCGTCGACGCCGATGCTGGTGCCGTCGGGAGAGACCACACCTTCGAGGGTCCCGATCCACGCGCCTTGTTCGGTGCCCACGAGGTCGACCGCGTCGACCCCCTCGAGCGCGCCGCCATGCTCCACCCCCGCCGAGGTCACCCACCACGGCTCGCCGGCGGCCAGCACGCCGGACACGACCGTGCCCTGCAGGTTCGAGGTGGTGACGGCGTCGCCCTCGAGCCGCGTGACGCGCTCCCCGGTGGCGACGTGCAGGGCCTGCCCATCCCACACCATGGCCGCTTCGGTGATGCCATCGACCCCCAGGGCGGCGTAGGGCTCCAGGCGCAGCCACGCGAAGGGGTCCCCCGCGAGCACGTCGGCGCTGGCGACCGAGAGGCCGCCCTCGGCATCGAGCACGAAGACGCGCAGGCCCGCTTCGTCGACGCTGACGGCGCGCACCGGAGGCCCCGGATCGAGCCGGCCCCGGCGCACCTCGACCTCCCCGTCGGCGCAGGAGCCCTGCCACGCAGCGTCGCCCGTGCCCGCCCAGCTCGACGGGTCGATGCACCAGCGATCCGGGCTGTGGTCGTAGTGGGCGTCGAGCACCGACAGCGTGCCGTCGCGGTCGAGGGCGAAGGTGGTGGCGCGCTCTCGCAGCACGTGCAGGCTGCGCAGGGTGGCCAGCCCCTCGACGCTCCGCACCGCCACCTCGCGACCCGGCGACAGGTCCAGCGCCGGCAGATCCCAGCGCGCGGGATCCGCAGCCGTGTCGGGGGTGCCGCCGTCGCGACAGGCCAGCAGGAGGAACAACAAGCAGCACACCTTAGCCGGGGCCTCTACTACGATGCCGCTCATGGCAGAGGTCACCGTCGGTCAGGTCCTGGGCGGACGTTTCGCGATCCAGGGCGTGCTCGGCCGCGGAGGCACAGCGACCGTCTACCTGGCCGAGGATCGGCTCCGTGGCGAGCGCATCGCCCTGAAGGCGCTGCACCCCCACCTCGCCCAGAGCCCCAGCATGCGCCAACGCCTGCAGCGCGAGGTGCAGACCGCCAGCAGGCTGCGCCACCCGGCCGCCCTGGTGGCGCACGAGGTGCACGCGCTCGACGGTGTGCACGCCCTCGCGCTTCCCTACCATCCCGGACGCACCCTGGCCGAGGCGGTGGCGAGCGCCGGTGGGCTCTCGGAGCCCGACCTGGTGATCCTCGGACGGCGGCTGGCCGAGGCGCTCGCGGAAGCGCACACCGTGGGCGTGCTGCACCGTGACGTGAGCCCGGGGAACGTGCTGCTGCTCTTCGCCGAAGACGCCGTGCTGACCGACTTCGGCACCGCACGGGTCTCCGACCTGCAGGCGCGCAGCACCCAGGCCCTCATGGGCACCGCCGGCTACGCCGCCCCCGAGGTCTACGAGGGCGCTCGCGGCGATCCTCGCAGCGACCTGTACGGCCTCGGTGCCGTGCTCTACCTGGCCGCGGGCGGCACCCCGCCCTTCGCCGCCTCCACCCCCCTCGCCACCCTGCGCAGGCAGCTGGAGGCCGACCAGGCGCCCCTCCGACGCCTGCGCCCGGATCTGGGGGAGGCCACCGTGGCCGTGATCGAGGCGCTCCTGGCACCGGACCCAGCCGACCGTCCCCAGACCGCCGGCGAGGTGGCCGACGCCCTCCGCGAGGGGCGCCCCCCGCAGCTTCTGGGCCCCCGACACGAGGCGTGTCGGGACCATCTCCCGCGTGGCACCTTCGCGGTCGAGGTCCGCCCCGACGGCGACACGCGGCCCCTGGAGCTCGCGGACGCCGTCGGGCGCGAAGCCGGGCTGCCCAAGCGCAGCCTGAGCGCACAGAGCCCGGACGTGGCGCGGTGCCTGCTCGTGCGCGGCGTGGACGAGGCCGTGGCCGAGCGGCTCGTGAGGGCCAGCGCGCGTGCCGGCTACGCCGCGCGCACGATCGACCTCGAGCACGCGCCGGAGCCGCTGGCGCTCGTCGTGCTCGCGGGGCTCGCGATGCCCGCCTGGCTGCTCGGGCTGGCCTGGTGGAGCGGCTTCGCCGACCTCGACCGGCTGGCCGCGCTGCTCGCGTTCTCGGGCCTCTTCTGCGGGGCGGGGGCGTGGGTGTGGGCCCACAGTACCGCGACGACGCGTCGGCCACGGCGACTGGGGGCCTACGGGGTCCTCTACGGCGAGGACCTGCGCCCGTGCCTCACACCGAAGGCCGTGGGGCTGCTCCCCCCGCCGACCGGAGGCGAGGAGGTCGAGGACGTGGTCGACCGATCCCGGGGCGAGCGGCTCCGCGCCAGGGTGCAGGCCCAACTCCGCGCGCTCGAGGAGGCGCTGGAGCAGCCCGAGGTGCCCGAGGTGGTGCGCGTCGACCTGCGCGGCGTCGTCGCACGGCTAAGCGACCAGGCCTCGGCCTTGGGTCGACGGGTGGACGCGCTCGAGCTCGAGCTCGAGCAGTGCCGAGACGCCGAGTCGCTGGCCGAGCTCGCGTGGGTCGAGCAGAGGCTCGGGCGGCTCGACGCCCTGCAGCGCGCCGGAGAGACCGTGGACGTGGGAGAGCACGCCCGGCTGATGGCTGCGCGCGACGCCCACGAAGCGAACGAAGCCGGGGCCGCCCGCCTGGAGGAGGAGCTCACGCTGAGCCTGGCGCGGCTGCTCGAGATCGCGAACGGAGCGACCTCGGCCAGGCGCAGCCTGCTCGACGCCAACGACGCGCCGACGACCGCCGAGCTGGTCGTGGAGCACCTCGCGCGAAGGGCGGAGCTGGCAGGCGCGCTGTCCAGCGATGGGGCCTGATCGGAGCGACACATCGGCGTGCGCGCCGCGCGCGCCCCGTCGCGCGCCGATCGCACAGCAAGGATCGCGCGACGTCTCCCCAGTTGCTCTGCTTCGCCCCGCCATATGGGCAGATCGGCCCATGACACACCTCGTCGATCCGCTCTACAAGCAGATCCACGACCAATCCAGGCCAGGGCTACGGGGTGTCGATGTGACACCCACGCCCTCCCTGTTCGCTGGACGTCTCGCTTGATCCGCGGCCTCGAGGCCTTCACCTTGACGCGTCAATGTGACTATGATCTCGACAGGCCAGAACGGCCTTCCACCCACCACATGCAGGGGATTCCCACATGGCCGAGAAGAAGTACTTCGTCCTCCAGAACAATGGTGAGGACAGCGCGACGGTGTTCTGTAGCCGTCAGGCTCGCGGCGCAGCCCTCAAGGCCGCAAGCCGTGGTCACACCGACATCCGCATCCGCGAGCGCGGCACCAACCGGGTGCACGTGTTCAAGGGCTGGCGGGAGCAGGTCGCGGCGCCGAAGAACGGCCCCGGCTGGCTCGGCGACAAGGTGTGGCGCGCCAACGTGAAGAAGCAGGGCGTCGAGAAGGTCTAGGACGGACCCCGGAGCGCGAGCTCCATCTCATGTCGGCTGGCCCTGGCGCTCTGCGCCAGGGCCAGCTGTCCTCTGGCCCGGAGCAGGTTGTGGTCCCCACGGGTGGGGGCAGCCTGCACGGACCAGCCGAAGTAGCGCTCCTCGAGCGCGTCGGCGCAGAAGCGACTCGCCAGCTCGAGGCCGATGCGCTCCACGCCGCCCGGCAGGGCCTCGCGCGTCTCGGCCTCGAGCGGCTGTTCCGCGAGGTAGGCGCCCGCCGACGCAGCGAACAGCTCGACGTCGAAGCGCACGTCGCTCGCGTCCTCGTTCTTGCGGTTGCACCAGCTGCGCCAGGCATCGCCGAGCTCGACGTCGATCGGCAGCATGCCCATCGTGTCGAGGTCGAGCAGGCAGATCCCGCGTCCGTCCGCGCCGAAGCGCAGGTTCGAGATCTTCAGGTCGCCGTGAGCGATGCGCGGCGGGAGATCCAGCCGCCCGTCCCAGCGGTCCCAGGACGCGAGGATGGTGTGGGCGACCGGCGCGACCTGCTCGTAGAGGCGGTGGCTTCGGTGCTGGTCCAGCACGCCGCGCAGCTTGGCCATGTGCGCCACGGTGTCGTGGGCCCCGGGACGTGAGAACGCGAAGTCGTGCTCCAGGTCGCTGGTCGCGGCGTGCCAGCGGGCGACCAGAGCACCCGCTTCGGCCGCGCGCGCAGGGCTGTCGACGGCGTGCACGGTGACGCCCGGCACCCACGTGAGCGCCCGCCAGCACCCGCCCTCAGCATCCACCGTCCACCAGCCGTGCTCGGTGGGCAGCACCTTCGGGGTGACCAGGCCCCTCGCGTCCAGGTGGGCGGTGACCGCGACGATGTCGAGGTTGACCTCGGGCGCGAAGATGCGGTGGAGCCGCTGCACCACGGCTCGCGGTGGCCGACCGACCGAGAAGGTGTCGTTGATGAGGCCGCCGGCCAGCGGGCGGGCGGTGAGTCCGGCGAGCGCGGGCCAGGCCGAGAGCGGAGGCGTCACTGGTAGACCTCCTACCGACCCGCCGGCATTGCGGCACGTCGGGTCAGT
>CAZSAT010000073.1:0-36567 GCA_964604675.1 uncultured Enterobacterales bacterium | reverse complement strand
CGGCGACATACGTACCGGTGCCCGAGCCGTCGTAGTTGTAGGTCCAGTCGTAGCTGAAGACCACCGTCTCGGTGCCCGACTCCAGGCCGTCGTAGACGTAGGTGTAGCCGCCGCTCGGCAGGAAGTTCGTCGCGCCGACGTAGTCGTAGTCGCTGCTGGTGCTGGTCCACGTGGCCTCCGAGCCACCGCCCGAGCCCCACTTGCCCTCCTCGAAGTAGGTCTCGTCGACCGACTCGTAGGTGTAGCTCCTGGTGAAGTCCGCCGACCAGGAACCCCGCTCGATCCAGGTGCTCCCCTCGAAGTCCGCGGCGCGCTGGTAGCTGACGGACTGGTCGTCCGAGATGGTGTAGGTGAGGACGTCGATGGTGTTGCCGGTGCTGCCGTCGTCCTCGACCTCGAAGTTCGAGATCTCGCCGCTGCAGCCCCAGCGCTCCTCGCGGCGCTGGGTCTGCCAGGTGGCACCCAGCACGTCTTCGAAGGCCTGGGTGTAGAGGACGTCCACGTCGCCGTTGCGGAAGATGGTTCCGAAGCCGTCGGCCTGGGAGCGCACCAGGTAGTAGCTGCCTGCGTAGTCCACCTTGAACGACAGATCGCCCTCGATCGTGTCGTAGCTGCCGTAGATGCGATCGATGTACGACGGCTCGGGGGCGAAGTCGAAGGCGCCGTCTTCGCCGCGGTTCACGTACCAGCTGACGTCGCCCCACCAGTCGAAGACGTCGTAGCCGCAGGCCGTGCTGCGATCCAGGTACCCGGAGCCGCAGCCGATGAGGGTCGTGACGAACAGGGTCAGCATGGAGCCTCCGCGCGCAGGAGTGCCTGGCTATCGCGGCAATGTCAAGGTCCCGCGGCCTCAGGCGCCAGTGCTTGCAGGCGCTTGACCTGTGCACGCGTGAGGCCGAGACCCGCGCCGAGCGGACGTCCGGGATCCCGCCACCAGATGTCGGGCACACAGACCGCCCCGAGGTCCCGTGGGTAGAGGTCGAGACGGCGCCCTCGCGCGAGCCGCACGAGTCCCGCGGTGATGGGGTCCGAGAGCAGCCTTGCCAGGGCGGCCGCGTCCACCGGGCAGTCGGGCCCTGGCTTGACGACCAGCAAGGTGTGGCCGGGGACGAGCCCGGTCGCGTCGACCCCGACCCGGATCGGACCGTCGCCACGGAGCCTCTGCACCAGGACCTTCTCGCCTGCGAAGAGCTCGAGCGACTTCGGACGGTGCATGCGATCGGGCTCCCACGTCAAGTGGAGCACCTCGCCCGAGAAGAACTGGCGAGCATCGGCGAAGGGAACCGTGCCGGGACCCGCATGGTCCCGGATCAAGCGGCGCTTTCCGCCGTCTGGACCATGAGCCACCACACCTGTGTCGATGACGCAGCAGCTGGCCAGGGGACGTGAGCGTGCCTGCGCGGTCCGTAGGAGCGCCACGTCACCCGGCCGGAGGTGACGGTCGAAGGGCGCGTCCTCCAGCTCCAGGAGCTCAGAGGGCTCCAGGCCGCTGGGCGCGAGGGGTGCTGGAGAGGCGTCGGGTTGCAGCACCAGGAGGCCCACGTAGACCGACGCCCCAGGAAAGCGCTCGCGTTCCGGCAACGCCTTGATCCGCGCGCCGCGAAGCCACTGCCGGCGGAGGCCCCTCCCGTAGCGCTCGACGAGCACCGACCAGGGAAGGACCAGCGCCAAGCGCCCCCCCGGTGCCACCCTCTCCGAGGCCGCGGCCGCGAAGGGTACGGCGAGGTCGAAGCGTCCCTCGAGCCAGTCGTAGCGGGCCCTCAGGGCACGGCGCAGCGCCTTGTCCTGCCGCTCTGGCGGCACGAACGGCGGGTTGCCCACCACCAACTCGGCCAATTCCCCACCCTGGAAGGCGTCTGCCTGGACGAGCTCCGCTGCGGGCACGGCCACACGGGCCACCGCGAGTGCCGCCGCGTCGAGGTCCGCACCGGTGACGTGCAGCCCGCGCTCGGACGCGGCGACGAGGAACACCCCCGGGCCGCACGCCGGATCGAGGGCAGTGCTCAGCCGCGGGCGTCCGGTCAGGGCCATGTCCACCAGGCGGCGAGCCATCTCGGGGGACGTGTCCCAGGCCCCGCGCCGGCGACGGCCCGCCACGTCGCTCGCCGGGTACGGAGCGCCGCGCGGAACGCGCACGAGCCCACGAGGGCTGTCGGACCGGAGCGGGCGCAGGGCCGCTCCGAGCGACAGGTCGCGCTCCGCATGGTCCAGGCGACACCGCGCGAGGCGGCCGGCGGTGGTGACGACACGCCAGGGGTCGCCGGCCACCGCCTCGGCGGCGGCACGCGCCGCTTGAACCGGATCCTCGGTGGCCGCCGCCGCCGCGAGCCACGCGGTGAGGGCCTGCTTCACGCTCCCTGCCAGGCACGCTGCAGCCCGGACACCTGCCCGGCCAGGGAGAAGCGCCGGGCGATGCGCTCCCGGGCGCGCTCACCGCGTCGGCGGCGCTCTTCCGGTCGCCCGAGCGCATCGGCCAGGGCGTCCCGGAGTGCGTGCACGTCCTCCTGGGGAACCACCCAGCCACACCGCTCGTCCACCAGCTCCGAGAGGCCAGGCAGGCGGGTGGTGACGACTGGGATGCCGGCGGCCATCGCCTCCATCATCGCGACGGGGAGCCCGTCACGGTCTCCGTCGGGGCCGGTGCGGCACGGCAGCGCAAACACCCCTGCCCGCCCGACGAGCGCCGCGACCTGCGAGCGCTTCAGCGGCCCATGCGCGGTCACGCCAGCGAGCTCGGACGTGGCCCCGCCAACGAGATCGAGCTGGGCATCTTCGAGCTGCTCGACGGCCTCCAGCAGCAGGTCGAAGCCCTTCTTGGGCACCGGTCGCCCGACCGAGAGGATGCGACGCGACGCGCCCGCATCGACCCGCGGCCAGGCCGCTTGGTCGATGCCACAACGCACGAGGTGGCTCTCGAAGCCGTAGCGCTCACGCAGGACCCGCTGGTTGAAGCGCGAGATGGTCACCACGACGCGAGCGCCCTCCAACACGGCCGCCAGGGACGGCCGCGGCTTGTACAGGTCCGCGGCGTGCACCGTCACGCCATAGGGCACACCTGTCGCCATCCAGGCGGCGCGGGCCCACTCCGCCGCCTCGCCCGCGAAGTGCACGTGCACCCGGTCCGCCGGGTCGAGCGTCGTGGCGGCCCAGAGGGCCTTGGCAACCTGCTTCGTGCGCTGGTGTCGGCCCAGCCACCGCGCCGCCGCGCGCCCCCGGGAGCTCAGTGCCAGCTTCGCGGACGAGGCCACCACCTCCCGGTAGGAAGGCGGATGGAGCACCGTCCAACCCGGCCCTTGCGTCTCCGCCCCGTCGTCGCGCGAACCGATGGCCAGCGCGCGCACACGGTGCCCGCCCTCGATCAAGCCACGCGCCTCGTCGTAGACGAAGGTCTCGGTCAGGGTCGGGTAGTACCGGAGCCAGTAGTGCCAGGTCACGTCACCGACTCCAGGACGGCCATCAACTCCCGGGCGCGGTCGCCCCACGTCCGGAGCCGCTGGACACCCGGCTGTTCGCCTCGGGCCACGCGGCGCATCGCCGCCACGAGACTCTCCGGGTTCTGCGGGCGGAACCAGGCCGCCTCGCGATCGCCCAGCACCTCCCGAACGCTCGGCAGGTCCGCGGCCACCACCGGGACACCGACAGCCAGGTAGTCCCACAGCTTCAGGGGGTTGCAGAGGTGGCGCCCGAACAGGTCGTCGTCCAGGGGCAACAGCGCGCCCGCCCAGGTCGCCAGGCGATCCGGGACGTCCTGGTAAGGCACCTCCCCCACCAGGTGCAGCCCCTGGTGCACGAGCGAGGCCCGTTCGTCCGCGCTGCCACCGACCAGCTCGACCCGCACCTCGTCAGCCAGCGTCCGCGCGGCGGCGACCAGCGTCGTGCGCCCCTTGTAGGCCCTCAGGCTTCCAGCGTAGCCCACGACCGAGGGTGAGCTCGGCCGGTGCTTCCGGACACGGGAAGCGGCCGTGGCGTTGTGCACGGCCGTGCAGGGTGGAAGGTCGGGGTGGGTGGCCCTCAGCAGCTCCAGGGTGCCGGCACAGTTGGTGACCACCGCCGCACTTCGCGCCAGCACCCGCGCCTCGAGGGCGCGCGCGCCCTCGCTCGGCAGGCCGCGCTCCCGCAGCTGGGCGCTGTCCACCTCGTGCGCCTCGAGCACCAGGGGCACCTTCACCGGGAGCGAACGGAGCTGATCGGCGTAGCGCTTGGCGCGCGCGAACACGACCCGCCTGGTGCCCCGCGTGCGGTGGAGCCACGACGCCACCTGGCCGCGGAACCACCACCCGGCAAGGGCAGGGTTGTCGGCCGGACCCAGCCGAAGGTCCAGGTTCGCGACGGGCTCCAGATCGTGTGCCGCGAGTGCGTTGGTGACCGAACCGCTCCCCTGCGCAAGCAGCGTGACGCGGCAGCCGTTCGAAGCGAGACCGTGGCAGGTCCCGAGCACCTGGATGGACTGCGCGCGCACGCTGGGCACGGTGGGCCGGTACAGGTGCAGGACCTCGATCACGCCGACCGTCCCAGCAGCTGTTCGAGCAGGTGTCCCACCGCGGCCTCCCGACCGTGATGGCCACGCACCCACCGCCAGCCTTCCAGTCCTCGTGAGCCATCGTGCCAGGCGCGCAGCTGGTCGGCCGAGCGTTCCGCGTCGTCGGGGTCGTCGAGGATCAGACCCGGTCCGACCGCCTCCACCACGCCACCGGTGCGGCACCCCACCGCTGGAGTCCCCTGCCCCATCGCCTCCAACAGGACGGCGCCGAAGCCCTCTGCGCCGGTGCCGTCGCCGTCGGAACGCGGCAGCAAGAGGGCTGCGCCCTGGCCGCGGAAGCGCTCCAGCACGTGGCTCCGAGGCAGGCGGCCCGTGAACTCAGCGTCCACCTGCAGCGCGCGCGCGTCCACTTCGAGCTGCTCCCGTGCGGGGCCGTCTCCCACCACAGTGAGGGGCCAGTCCAGCGCACGTGCGATCCGCAGCACGCGATCGATGCCCTTCAACCGGTTGAGCCGCGCCACGGCGATCAGGCTGCTGGGCGGATCCATGACGGGCGGCTGGGGTCCGACGGGAACCGGCATCGGCATCGGCTGCGCCAGCCGACCGTGGTCCTCGAGGAGCTCGGCCAGGAAGCCGCTCACGGGCAAGGCACCATCGACCGCCGCAAGCACGCGGGTCAGGGCCGCTGGCGTGTCGGTCAGGCGGCTCAGGTCCGAGCCATGGAACGCCACCAGCTGCCGATGACGGCCCGCCAGTCGCGGGGCCAGCACCGTGGCGAGCCGCCACGTGGCATACACCACGGCATCCCCCGTCTCGAGCGCTATCGGAACCTGCGCCGCCACCCAGAGGCCCTGGAAGCGGCGCCAGCTCCGGCCCTCGATCCGCCGCACCGTGAAGGGCATGCCGCGGTCGAAGCCGCGCGCACCGCGACCGGACTTGGCGTGCACGGTGACGGACTCGCCCGCTTCGCTCAGCCCCATGGCCAGGTCCAGCGTCCAGCTGGCGATCCCTCCGTCGAAGAGTGGCGGGAAGTCGAGGGTGACGAGATGGATCACCCTCGAAGCTCCTCGACCGCTGCGAGCACGCGCTCCACCGGGATGTCGAGGCACTCCACGGTGGGCCGGCTGCAGCGCTTCCGGTAGCAGGGTCGGCAGGACGGCGACGGCCCCTCCACCGCGGTGCTGCCGCCGGCTCCAGTCTGCGCCGGCACCGTGCTGCCGAAGACCACGACCGTGGGGATGCCCACCGCTCGAGCGAAGTGGGAGAGGCCGGAGTCGTTGCTGACGACCACCGCGGCGCGCTCGAAGTGCGCCGCGAGCTGGCCCAGCGGCAGGTTGGCGATCACCTGGTGGCGCGTGTCGAGGTGCTCCCCGGGGCCCGTGTACACCACGGGGTGGGGCACCAGACCGCCGAGCACCTCGAACCCGGTCCACATGACCGTGGCGCCGGACGGGCTCAAGGGCACCAGAGCGGTGTGCTGGTCGGGTACCTCGACGTCCCTCCGCTCGTCGTCGGTGGGCAGGTAGGGTGGGGCCGCCCCCACCTCGACGCCGATGGCCTCCACCAACGCTGCGTAGTCCTCGCTTCGGTGCCCACCGAGCGGGCGAACCCGGTCGGTCAGCAGCAGGCCTCGGCGATCGGTGGTCAACCCCACACGCCGCCGCACCCCGCGCGCCTCCCAAGCGGCTCGGAACGAGGGCGCGAACAACACCGCCACGTCGGCCGGGGGGACGTGGCCGCGCTCGACGACTGCCACGCCGAGGTCCCGGTAGAGCGTGGGACCGAAGGGCGGAGCCGCCACGACGACCCGCGCGCTGGCCGCTGCGAGCGCCGCGATGGCTGCCCGCGCCATGACGCCGTCTCCGAGGTGGTTCGGCGCGCGAACGTAGACGCGTCCCAAGCTCATGGGAGCGACCTATCCCGAGCGCGGCCTACGCGAGCTTCGCGTCGCGCCCACGGCGCGCACGACCCGGCGCTTCCGGGGGCGCGAGCCGAACCGACGGCTGGCCAGGTCGTGCCAGCGTGCGCGAGAGCGAGAAGCGGAAGCCGACGGTGCCCAGCAAGCCGCCGCCGACGGCCACGCCCAACAACCACGGGGCAAGGGACAGGCCGAGCGCCAGCCCTGCGGCGCCCCCCACCGCCATGAGCGCGCTCCCCAGGAGCAGCATCCGACGCAAGCGGAGCCGAAGCACCACCTGCGCGGTGGCGGCGACGGCCTCTCCGTCCTCGGGGCGTGCGTGCTGCTCGGCCGCAACCAGCCGATCCCGTGCCGCGAGGTAGCTGCCCTCGGCGAGGTCGATGACGCCCAACAGGAAGTGCGCCGGGAAGCACTTCTCGTCGACCCCGAGGGCCGCCACCAGGTGCTGACGCGCGGCTTGTGCGTCGCCTTGCCGGAACCGCGACAGGCCGTGGTGGTACAGCAGGGCGGGGTCTTCCGGGAAGTAGTGCAGGCCCATCTGGCACGCCATCTCGGCCGCCTCCACGTGCCCGAGCGCGTCGGCGACCACGGCCATGCCGATGTACGCGGGACGGAGGAAGGGGTTTCCGGTGGCCGCCAGCTCGAAGCGGGCCAGGGCCGCTTCCGCGTCGCCGTCCGACAACAGAGCCAGGGCCTGGGAGTAGGCATCGGGACGCTGCCGCCCTACGAAGAACTGGTCGAGTTCCTCCCCGTCGTGCCCGTCCTCACCGAGGTCGGCCGGTGTGACGACACCCGTTCCGGTGAGCACCAGGCCACAGTCCGCGCTGTGGTGGAAGGCCGCGAGCCGCTCGACGCCCTCGCCGCGGGCCGAACGCAGCAACTGCAGCAGCTCGAAGAACTTGTCACGTGCCTCGCAGTCGTCGTGGGTGGCGAACTTGAAGAGGTAGAGCAGGTAGCTGACCCCATCCCCTCCTACGAAGAAGACCACCTCGTGGGCGCCGTCCTCCACCCACTGGACCTCCAGCCGCTCGGGCTCGCCGTGCGCGCCGTAGAACCGACGGAGGAAGGCCGCGATCTCTCCAGCGAACTCGCCCGCGAGCGCAGCGAGGCTGTTGTCCTTGTGCAGCGAGGTCCAGCCGTAGCGCTGGAAGTACGAGAAGCGCAGCTGCTCGATCCGGCGGCGGCAGTGGAGCACCTCCGCCTTGACGACTTCCTCGTCCTCGTAGCGGTTCGAGGCCGACGCGATGCGACGCTGGTAGAGCCTCACGCTCGCCTCGAAGGTGTACCGGCGCACGATGCCGTCGCGGCCGACGATCTCCACCGGGAAGTCCACAAGCTGGCTGTAGTCCTTCTTCTGGTACCGACGCAGCTTCCGGGTCTTGTCCATCCGGCTGAACTCCCAGGAAGCAACCTACCACCGCGGTCACCGCTGCCGCTACCTCATCGGCACGCCGTGCCGCTCGCACAGCACGATCCAGCAGATTCCGCTGGAGCTCTTGTGCCCAGCATGAAATACACGCCCCAGCGCGCGCGTAGTGACACGCGAATCCCCGCCGTAAGGAGCACCGACGCTGGCCCTTCAGCTTCATCAAGGTCGTGACCACACCCAAGAGCACATCCTCGCTGCCGTTGCGGGCGACGCGGAGTCCCAGTCGTGGTTGGTCGACGAGTTCACGCCGCCGGTGTACCGCTTCTGCCTCCGCATGCTGCGGAACGACCAGGACGCGCGCGACGCCACCCAGGACACCCTGTTGAAGGTGATGCGGAACCTCCACCGCTACGACGCCCGCTGGCGCTTCTCCACGTGGGTCTTCGGCATCGCCCGGAACACGTGCATCGACGAGTACCGTCGCCGCAAGAGGGTGGCTCCGGCACCCGCGCGAGAGGTCCAGGACCACCGCCCGCTTCCGTCGGACAACGTCGATCGCAGCATGCGCGCGAGCCGCCTCCATGCGGCGCTCGACGAGCTCCCCGAGCTGTACCGTGAGGTGCTCGTGCTCTACCACTTCCAACACCTGAAGTACCGCGAGATCGCGGAGCTGTTGGACATCCCCATCGGCACGGTGATGAACCGCATCTTCCGCGCGAGGAAGAAGCTCCGCGCGCTCTACGGGGAGGAGGACGGGTGAGCCACGTAGGCGACGACCTGCTTCGGCGCTTCGTCGAAGGTGATCTGGAGCTCGCGGCGGCGACGGACGTGGCCGTCCACCTCGATGCTTGTGCGCGGTGTGCGGCCCAGGCAGCAGTGACCGACCCACTGGCCAGCGCGTGGGCATCGGTCGATGACCCGGTCGTGCCGGAGGACCTCACGGGTCGGATCGAGGCGGCCGTGCTGGCTGAGCAGTCCCAACGTCCAAGGTCGCAGGCTCCCTCGGAGATCTGGGTCGCCACGGGACTGATGGCGGCGGCAGCTCTGCTGTTCGTGGCCCTCGGCGACCCGCTTGCGCTCGTGACCGAAGCCGCGTCCGCGTCGTTGGCCGTGGCCACGGGCACGACCGTGGTGCACGAACAACTCCAGCTGCTGCCGGCCTGGAGCATCGTCGTCGGCGGGCTCGGCTTGCTGCTGGGCGGGGTCCTGGGCGTGCGGCGTGTGCGTGGGCTCTGGGAGCGAGCGCGGTGACCGCGTTTCTCCTCTTCGGCGCTCTTGCGAGCGCCGAGGCGCCGGTGGTCGGAACCGGTCAGGAGGCCACCGAAGAACGCCTCGCGGAGCTGGAGGCGCGCCTGGAGCGCTCGGAGTCTCGCCTCGCCGAGGCCGAGGCGCGGCTCTCCGAGCTCGATGTCGAGCGGCACCTCGCCCGGTCCACGCCAACGCCAGCTGGCACGGGCGGCGTGGTGGTCGCCGCTGGCGAGACCGTACCGGAGGCCGTGGCCGTCGCCGGCCCGGTCGAGGTGCATGGTCGCGTGCTCGGTTCGGCCGTCTCCTTCGGGAGCGACGTCATCGTCCACCACGGCGCCCATGTCGAAGGCGACGCCGTGAGCTTCGGCGGACGCGTGCTCGTGCACGAGGGCGGCAAGATCGACGGGAACCGCGTGACCCTGGGCGAGGGCAGTGAGACCTTGATCCCCAGCCCAGGCGTCGGCAGCCTGGCAAGCAACACCGATCTCGTGACGGGCCTGGCGCGAAAGCTCGTCCTGCTGCTCGCCCTGGCCGGAGCTGGCGTGATGGTGGTCGGCATGTTTCCGCGTCATGTCGACAACGTGGCTCGTCAGCTGGATCAGCACCCGTTCACCTCGGTGGCAGCGGGCTTCGTGCTCGTGCCGCTCGCGGCCCTGTTGATGCTCTTCTTCACGGTGACCATCGCCGGCGTGCCGGTGGCGCTCTTCCTCGCCGTCACGCTCACGCTGGCCGCCATGCTCGGCTTCGTGGGCCTCTGCCAGGCCGCAGGCGACCGGCTCCCGCTCGGTGAAGGCGGCACCCGCCGGTGGCTCGCGTTCCTCGTCGGCGTGGTCGTGTTGACGTTCCTCGGTCAGATCCCCTGGGTGGGATGGCTGCTCGCGCTGCCGCTGTGCCTCGGAGCGCTGGGCGCGAGCCTGCAGACACGCCTTGGCACGCGCGACATCCTCTGACCCTCGGTCAGCGAAGCCCGAAGAGCGCCAGCACCACGACCACCGCCACCAGGGTCGAACGCTCGCTCGCCAGCGCCACCCGCACGTTCCACCCGCTCGCCCCACCGGGTCCCAGCGGAAGCCAACGGGGCACGCGCTCCCGGTAGGCCGCGTAGGCGTCCCCCAGTCCGCCGGTGAGGTTCCGCTCCTCCCAGAGCACGATCAGGTGCACCTGGACGGCCATCCAGATCGCCCAGACACCCGCCCAGAGGAGACCGGACAGGGCGCCGACTCCGACCCACATCAGCCAGTTGCCGACGTAGAGCGGGTTTCGAAGGCGGCCGTAGGGACCGGCATCGACCACCCTGGGCGTGCCGTCATCGCGCGTTCGGGAGGCGGGACCGATGTGCCCCACCGCCCAGAGCCGCAGGGACTCACCCGCCAGCACGATCCAGATCGCCGGCCACCAGACCGACGATGGCGCCGCCGCCAGCTGGCCTGCCAGCAGAGGCAGGGGGAGCCAGCTGCGTGCGCGAAAGAGGGCGCCGCCGAGGTTCAGAGCCGCGGCCCGGCCTCGAGGCGTGCCTTCAGGACGCCGTACAGCCCCTCGACGCCAGCGGCGCCGCTCAGGCTGTCGGCCACCGTGACGTCCACTTCACCGGCGCGACCCACGTCCTCGCCGGCACCGGAGGCGTCTCCGCCCGCCGTACGGGCCACGGCGCGCGACAAGTGCAGCATGGCCTTGACCGCGGGTGCCGTGCCTTCGTCGGCCAGGCCCTGCGCCGCGAGATCCCCAGCCTCGTCCCACGCTTCCGTGCGCAGCGAGAGCTCGGACAGGCGAAGCAGCGCGGCCGACTTGCCGGGACCGAAGGCCATGCCCTTGCGGTAGTGCTGCGCAGCCTTCTCGGGCAGACCCAGCTGCTGGTCGAGGATGAAGCCCTTCGTGATGTACGCGTCGACGACGTCCGCGCGGTTCTGTGCGTGGTAGATGATGTTGTTGTACACGTTCAGGAGCGTGTTCCAGTCCTCTTCGGCGAAGAGCACGCCGGCCATGCCCTGCAGGGCCTGGATGCTGTTCGGCTGCAGGTCCAGGGCCTTGTTGAAGCGCTTCTTGGCCTTGTCGAGCTTGCCGAGCGCACGCTCGACCTCTCCGAGCCGGCTGTAGATCACGGCGAGTTGCTCCGCCTGGGCCGTTCCGCCCATGAGCTGCAGGAGCTGCCGGTAGACCTGCTCCGCCTGCTTCCACTCCTGACGATCCATGTAGATCGGTCCGATGGCCTGCAGGCTTGGAAGGTGCGTGGGGTTGAGCTCGAGGGCGCGCTGAAGCCTCAGCGCGGCCTCGTCGTCCTTCTGGGTCATCCGCAGCGACACCGCGAAGCGGTAGAAGTAGAGCGAGAGATCGACCCGGACGTCGAAGTCGTCGAGATCCCAGTCGGCGGTGAAAGACTCCAACGAGCTGAAGAGCTCGACCGCCCGGGCATGTTCCTGGGTCTCGAACGCGTGATCTGCCAGGAACTGGAGGCCCTCTTCGTTCTCCGTGTCGAGCTGGCGAACCTCCTCGAACACACGAGCGGCGCCCTCGCGGTTGTGCAGCGTGTCACGGAAGATGCGAGCACCGCGGAGGAGGGCATCGACTGCGGCCTCCCCTTCCTGGGCTGCTGCCTGGCGGCGGAGCGCCTCGACCACGAGATCCCACTCGCCTCGGCTCACGCGGATCTTCTCGAGGGCGCGCGCCGCATCGAGATCCGCGG
Source organism: uncultured Enterobacterales bacterium (assembly GCA_964604675.1). Taxonomy (GTDB): domain Bacteria; phylum Myxococcota_A; class UBA796; order UBA796; family CAJQPC01; genus CAZSAT01. The sequence continues at coordinate 24,872 of CAZSAT010000073.1, read as the reverse complement.
CCTCGCCCGAGGTAGCGGCGTCCAGGAAGCGAAGCGCGTCGTCCTCTCGGTGCAGGCGCTTGGCGTACGCCACACCGATGCGACCGAGCAGCGCGGTGCGCGCCGAGCCGTCGAGGTGGGCGCTGAGTAGCTGCCCGTACTCCACGAAGCCGTTGTAGTCGCCGCTGGACTCCGTGATGGCCGTGAGCCGGGTGAGGGCCTCGGTCTGGTTCGGGTCGAGATCCAGCACCTTGCGCCACGCGTCCGCCGCCACCGCGGCGTCGCCGATGCACTCGTCCCAGACACGCGCGATGTTGGCGTAGGTGGTCACCTGCTCTGCGCCTTCGGTGAGGGCCGCGAGGCGGGCGAGCACGCCCACGAGCTGCTGGTGCTCCTCCGCCGCCTCCGCGATGGCGCGAAGCCCGTCGAGGGCAGCACGATCCTCCGAGTCGTGGTCGAGGGCCTTGAGGTAGGACTTGCGTGCCTCCTCTGGCTGATCGGCAGCGACGTAGATCTCGGCGGCCTGCCTCTGGCAGGTTGCGGCCTCCTCAGGGGTGGTGGCGAGGGACGCCAGGCTCTCGATGTACTGCGCCGCGAGCGCCGTCTCGCCTCGGGCCCCCGCAATGCGACCGAGCGCCGCGAGCACCTCGGCGTCCTCGGGCGACTCCTCGTGGAGCTGCCGGTAGGTGTCCCAGGCCTCCTCGCTGCCGGCGAGGTGATCCGCCAGGAGCCGCCGGAGCTTCAGATCCGCGACGCGGCGCTGTGCCGCGTCCTGCAACATCTCACGCCGCTTCTTCAGCACCTCGAAAGCTTCGGCGCCTCGACCTCCGGCCTCCAGCATCTCCTCGAGCAGCACGAGGGTTGCGAGGTCTTCGTCGCTTCCCGCGAGCACGTCGGCAGCACCCGAGGGGTCGCCGGCGCTGTCGAGGTCGGTGGCGAGCACGTGCAGATCGGGCTCGGGCAGCGCCAGGTGCAGCTCCTGCAGGCCGTCGCTGTCGCCGCTGGCGATCAGGAGGCGGCGCAAGCCTTCGAAGGCCTTGCCGCGCCCAGGGCGAGCGGCAAACGCGAGCTCGTAGGCCTTGCGCGCTTCCGCCACGGCGCCGAGCGCATTGAAGAGGTGACCCGCCAAGGTGGCATGCACCACGCGGACTGCGGGCGCTTCGCTGAGCTCGGCGAGCTGCAGGTGTGCAGCGGCGAGTCCCTGACGGTTTCCGAGACGCTGGTTCAGCCGCTGCACAGCTTCGACCACGGCCAGGCTCGGCGCCTCGCCAGGCTCACCTTCCGCCTCGTACTGGGCGAGCGCCTCTTCGGGTGCCTCGAGGTGATCCTCTTGCAGCCGCGCGACCCCGATGGTGTCGCCCGCCGCAGCGAGCGCCTGGCGTGCGACCTCCCAGTACCCGAAGCCCTGGCAGACCCGCGCCAACGCCAGCAGCGGACGGCCTCCGGAGTCCGCTCCCACCACGTCGCCGGCGGCCTGCATCGCGCCCATGCCGTCGCCCGCATCACGGAGCAAGCCGACCAGCGTGGCGGCAAGACGGGCTCGGCTGGCGTGGTCGTCCGCACCGGCGGCAGCCGCCCGGTAGAGCTCGACGAGACCGACCGTGTCGCCACGACCAATGAGCAGGTTCTCGAGCAGCGCCACGGCTCCGGCGTTGGACGGATCGGACTCCAGCGCCTGACGCGCCACGGGCACCGCGTCGCTGTTCTCGATGCGGGCCGCGAGCTGGGCGGCCACGACGAGCTGCCAGCCCTTGCGGTCCAGATCTTCGGTCGACGCGGCATCGCCGGCCTGGAGCGCGAAGACCTGCTCCCAGTCACCCGCGTCGCGCGCGAGCTCCTTCTGCAGCGCACGTGCCGGAAGGAAGGCCGGTGACAGCTCCAGGCACTGGGCGAGGCAGAGGGCTGCGGTGGCGGGATCATCGACCTTGTCCGCGTACACCCGACCTGCCCGGTAGTAGAGGCTCACCACCTCGTTGGCGTCCGGGGTGCCCGCGGCGGCGGTGTGAAGGGCCTGCGCGAGAGCGCTCCAGTCGCCGGCCAGCTCGAGCAGGCGGACCAGCGCGTCCAGGCTGGGCGAGAAGTCGGGCACGTGCTCGAGCGCACGCTGGTAGAAGTCGCGAGCCCGCTCCAGATCGCTCAAGCGGAGCTCGCACACCGCACCCGCCCGGTGCAGCTGCAACGCGACCGCCGCGTCGTCCTCGGCCAGGATCGCGCGTTGTTCGTAGATGGCCGCGAGGCGGTCCCAGGCTTCCAGGCGGTTGTAGACCCGCTCCAGCCCCTCGAGGGCCGGCAGGTAGCCCGGCGCGATGTCGAGGATGGCCTCGAACCAGGTCCGCGCCCCTTCCTGGTCGTCCAGACGACCTTCGCAGATCTCGCCCATGCGGTAGCTGAGCGTGACCCGAAGATCGGGCTCCGAGAGGACCTCGAGCCGCTGGCGCCAGAAGTCGAGCAAGCCTGCCCAGTCCTCCTGCTTCTGGAGGATCCGGGCCGCCGCCTCGGCCGCGGGCACCGCAGCGGGCTCGCGCGCGACCATCAGGTAGTTGGCGAGGGCCTCGTCGGGGCGGTCGAGCCGCTCCTCCTGCACGGTGGCCAGACGGTAGCGAGCGAACGCGGCACCGTCGCCGTCGAGCCGCTCGGCTTCCTCGGCCAGGGCTGCGGCGAGACCTTCCCAGTCGCCGGCGGCCTCGAGCATCGCCTGCAGTGCGTGGTGGACCTCGGGGCCCGCCCCGGCGGCGATGGCTTCGCGCAGTGTGCTGGAGGCGGCGGCGGGGTCGCCGATCCGATCGGACTGCACACGCGAGGCTCGGACGAGCCAGAACACCGCATCGGCGTCCGCCAGTCGAGCCGCCTCGGAGCGGTACAGCTCGGCCAGCGCCGCCCAGTCCTCCGCGGACTGGGCCAGCCGTTCCAGCGCGAGGAAGCTGGGCGCAAAGGTCGGATCCGCGTCGCGTGCCGCCTGGTAGGCGGCGCGCGCGTCGTCGATCCGCTCGAGGCGAAGCTCGAGCACACGGGCACGCTCCATGTGGACGCGCGCGGCGCGCTCGACGCCTGCGAGCGTGGCCACGCGCTCCAGGAGGCCCGGCAACGCCTCCCAGGACTGCTGGGTCCGGAAGAGGTCCACCAGGAGCTGCAACGAGAAGTAGTCGTCCTCGTTCCGTTCCAGGGAGCTGACGAGCAGGCGCGTGGCGTCCTCGCCACGCAGCAGGTGGTTGCGCGCCAGGACGGCAGCGTCCTGCAGGACCTCGGCAGCCGCTTCCGCCTGGGGTTCGGCCGCCGCCAGGTCCTCCATGACCACCAGCAGATCGTCCCACCTCTGCAGGCGACCCAGCACTTCGGAGAGCTCTCGCAGCGCGGTCACGCCGCCCTCCCCCGTGGCCACGGCCCGTCGCGACGCGCCCTCGGCCGCGGTCAGGTCCCCCAGCCGGGTCCGTGCGACGCGCGACGCCTCGACCAGGAGCGCGGCCTTGCCCGCTCCGACGTCGGTCTGCGCCTCCGCCTCGAGCAGATCGTAGACCGCTCGCCAGCGCACCGACGCGGGGTCGTCGCTGGCCGGCACCGCAGGCGGGCTCGGCTCGGCGCTCTGCGCGGTCGGACCGGGTGTCGCGTCGCCGAGGGCGACCGCGGCCACGCCCGCCCCCACCGGCACGCCGATGGACTCGGCCTCGACCGGCGGCAAGGTGTCGGAGGGTCGCTCGTCGGCGACCCGCGCTGGGGTCGTGCCGCTCAGGTCGATGCGCGGCGGCTCGTCTTCCTCGCTCACATCGGCCACCAGCGTGGGCCGGTTCCTCAAGGCGTCTTCGTCCACCTCGGTGGCGTCGGGATCGGGCTCCGACGCGGCAGCCTGGAGGGCCTCGGCCTCGTCCGCAAGCCGCGCCGCTGCCTCGTCCGCAGCTGCCTGCTCCGCCACCCTCGCTTCGGCCTCGGCCTCGGCCTCGGCGACGCGGGCCGCCTCCTCGGCGGCGAGCAAGCGCTCCTGCGCCAGACGCTCCGCCTCCGCGCTCGCGACCCGCGCTTCCTCTTCGGCGGCGAGCCGCTGCTCCTCGAGCGCCGCCTCTTCCTCGGCCCGCTTCCGGAGGGCGTCCTCTTCCGCCTTCCGTGCGTCGGCTTCGGCCCGCTCCTTGGCCGCCGCGCTGGGCTCGAACACATCACCGGTCTTCGGTGCGGGCTTGCTGGACTCGGTCTTGGCCTTGGTGCCGCTCTTCTTGCCCTTGTCGGCCTTGGCGCCGCCGAAGATCGGATCCTCGTCTTCATCCCAGTTGAAGTCGCCCTCGTCGCCCGCCGCGAAGAAGTTGTCCTCGAAGTCGTCGAAGCCCTGGGACGTGTCCTTCTTCTTGGCCATCTGTGCTCCAAGCGCGCGCAGCTTCCCCGACCCATCAAGGGAGGGGGCGTCATGCTGTCCCTCCTACCACCCGCTCGGTTCCACATCAAGCGAGCGGGGTCAGGGGAGCGGCAGCGCGCTCACCACCCACTTGAAGTCGTCGTCGGTGAAGCTGAAGCCACCGCCAGCGTATGCGGTGGTGAAGCCGTGCCGCGCGCCGAACACCACGTTGTAGGCACCACCCTCCAGGTAGAGGTGGCGGACCGGCTCGGCGCGCAGACCGACAGTGAGGTTCGGTGAGCCGTCCATGGCGGGCCACGAGCCATACGTGAAGTCGTACACGTCGACGCTCAGGACCAGGCGGTCACGCCACATCAGCTGGTCGAGGCCCGCTCCGCCCGACGACTCCTTCAGGCCCAGGCGGAACACGGTGTTGTGGAACCGCCGCGCGAACTGGAAGGAGAGGCGGTAGTCCTCGGTGCGCACGTACTCGCTGTAGAGCGTGCCCATGTCGCCGCTGTAGCGCTCCTCGAGGTCGAACGTGCCGAGCGGGTGGCTGACCACCTCGATCTGGTACCAGTAGTCCTCCCGTGGGATGAGGCGCACGCCGATGACGTTCTTCGCGGTGCCGGCGACGGGGTTGTCGGCGAAGGCGCCGCTCGTCGGGTCCCCGCCCACGTAGTAGTGCCCGTGGTACTCGATGTCGGTGCGCAGCCGGCTGACCGTGGCCACCAGGTCGCCGACCTCCTCGAGGGTGTCGTTGATCTCGACGAAGGCCTCCCCCAGCTGCTGGACCGGCTCGTCGTCGTTGATGAGTGCGCCCAGCGTGCCCTCCCCCGCGTCGATCTTGTGCGCGATGGACTCCACCTGCCGAACGGTTCGGTCCAGGCTCGCGAGGGTGCCCTCGAGCGAACCGAGCTCGTTGTCGAGCGCACTGGACGAGCGCCGCATGATGCCGTTCAGGTTCTCGGAGACCTCGCGGAGGTTCTGAGCGATGGCATCCACCTGTTCCCGGTTCGCCACGGTCAGGGCGCGCACGTCCTCGGAGAGCGCGCGGATGTTCTCCACGGTGGCCAGCATGGCGGCCTTGGTCGACTCGTCTTCGAGGTAGACCCGCACGCTGCCCGTGATGGCCTTGACGTCGACCGCGATGTCCTCGAGCTGTTCGGTCAGAGCATCGACGTCGGGTCCGCCGATGCGGCTGTCGATCGTGTCGCCGTCGCCGAGCAACTCCGGCGCGAGCCCTGGGAGGATGCGGATGTACCGGTCGCCGAGGATGCCCTCGGCGCGCAGCTCGGCGATCGAGTCGACGCCCAGCTGCACGTCGCCGGACATCTCGAGCGTGACCGTGGCCACGGTGCCGGTGAGGACCACCTCGCGGACCGAGCCGATCGGGACCCCCGCCACCGCGACACGTGTCGAGGGGTAGATGCCCTCCGCGCTGCGAAACTCCGCGGTCAACACGTAGCCCGCGATCGCGCCGTCGGGGCGGTCGTCGGTGCGGAGCACCAGGACCACGCACAGCACGATGGCGACCAGGGTGACCAGGCCGACCTTGAACTCCGTGGTGAAGCGCGACATCGTGGACAAGCCTACGTCACTCCACGCCGATCGGGCCGTCGAGGCGCCCTTCGACGAACTGTCGGACCCGTGGGTCCTCGGTGGTCTCCAGTCGCCCTGGAGGGCCGGCCAGGAGCACCTTGCCGTCGTGGAGGAACGCCACGTGGTCGGCGATGCGGAAGGTGGCTTGCATGTCGTGGCTGATGACCACGCTGGTCATGTCGGGGTGACGGTCCTGGGTGTCGCGGATCAGCCGGTCGACCTGGGCCGTGAGGATGGGGTCGAGGCCCGTGGTCGGTTCGTCATAGAGCAGGATCTCGGGTCGATGGACCAGAGCGCGGGCCAGGGCCACCCGCTTGCGCATGCCCCCGGAGAGCTCCCCCGGCATCTTGTCGATCGCGAAGAGCAACCCGACCGGCCCGAGCACCGCGCGCACCCGCTCCTGCACCTCCGCCTCGCTCAACGGGGTGTGCTCGCGCAGCGGAAACGCCACGTTCTGCCGCACGGTCATCGAGTCGAACAGCGCTCCGTGCTGGAACACCATGCCGAAGCGGAGACGCAGGGTTCGGAGCTGCCGCTTGTCCAGCGCGGTCACCTCCTCGGAGCCGACCCAGATGCGCCCCTTCTCCGGTCGCAGCAAGCCCATCGCGTGCTTCAGCATCACGGACTTTCCGGTCCCCGAGCGCCCGATGACCATCGTGATGCACCCGCGGGGGATGGCGAGATCCAGGCCTCGCAGCACGTGGTGCTGCCCGAAGCTCTTCTCGACCCCCTCGAAGCGGATGGCGTCCATCAGGTCATCCACCACCACGTGAGGAAGTAGTCGATGACCAGGATGCTCACGCTCGAGAGCACCACCGCCTCGGTCGTGGCGCGGCCGACGCCCTCCGCGCCACCTGCCACGCCGAGGCCCTTCATGCAGCCGACAAGCGCGAGCGTGAAGCCGAAGACGGCGGCCTTCGCAAGCCCCAGGAGGCAATCGTCCGGATCGACGTACCACTCGATCCGGTAGATGAAGGCCCCCTTGGGGATGTGCAGCACGTAGATCCCCACCAGGTAGGCACCGACGATGCCGATCGCGGTGAAGATCATCGCCAGGGCGGGCACCATCACGGTGCCCGCGACCAGGCGTGGCGCCACCAGGTAGTCGACCGGATCGACCGCCATCGACTCCAGGGCGTCGACCTGCTCGGTGACCTTCATCGTGCCGATCTCGGCCGCCATCGCCGAACCGGCGCGCCCGGCCACGAGCACGGCGGTCAGAGCCGGCCCCAACTCCCGGGTGAGCGCCAGCGTGACCGTGCTTCCCGTGAGCACCTCCGCCCCGAAGATCGAGAAGCCCTCGTAGCCCTGGAGGGCAAAGACGCCGCCGGTGAACGCGCCGGTGATCAGCACGATGCTGAGGCTCTGCACGCCCACGAACTCGAGCTGCTTCATGGTCTCGGCCCAACGCCATGGCGGCCGCACGATCTCCAGGCTCCCTGCCACGCCGAGCCTGAGAGCGCTGCCCAGGGTCTCGACGGAGGCGAGCAACCGAGCTCCCAGCTGGGAGACGAGCCCGACGATCACGTGCGAGCGCCGAAGGTGCGCGGGACCCGATCGGAGAACCTCGCCACGATCTCGTAGGGAATGGTGCCCGCCGCAGCCGCCAGCTCCTCCGCCCGGATGCGATCGCCCAGGAGCTCCACCGCGTCCCCGGGGCGCACCTCCGTGGGCACGTCGGTGATGTCGACCATGGTGAGGTCCATGCAGACCGCGCCCCTTACCGGGCAGCGGTGCCCGTGGATCCACACGTGGCCGCGGTTGGTGAGCGCGCGCGGGTAGCCGTCGGCGTAGCCCACCGGCAGCGTGGCGAGGCGGGTGGGGCGCGGCGCCACCCAGCGTCGGCCGTAGCTCACGCCTTGACCCGCGGGCACGTTCTTCACGAAGAGCACCTGGGTGGTGACCCGCATGACCGGCGAGACACCGGGGTCGAGGTCAGGGCGCGGCGGGAGGCCGTAGAGCACCAGGCCCGGGCGGACCAGGTCGAACTGGAGGTCGGAGCCCCCGAGCGCGGCCGCGGAGTTCGAGGCGTGCACCATGGCTGGACGGAACGCGCGGGTGGCCGCAGCGCGCAGCGCCCGCCGGAAGCGCCTGGCCTGCTCCTGGGTGAAGGTCGGGTCCGCTGCGTCCGCCTCCGCGAAGTGGGTGGCGATGCCCTCCACCTCGAGATGCCGGAGATCGGCCAGGCGGTCCAGGAACCCCTCCCAGTCACCCGGGAGCACCCCGAGCCGCCCCATGCCCGTGTCCACCTTGAGGTGGATGGGCAGGTGAACGCCCGCCCTCGATGCTGCGCCGTCGAGCGCGTGCGCGGCGTCGAGGTCGTAGACCATGGGCGTGAGGCCGTGCGCCAGCGCGGCTTCCGCGCCGCGCGGCCCGACACCGCCCAGGCACAGGATGCGACCGCAGACGCCAGCCTCGCGGAGCGCGATGCCCTCCTCGACCAGCGCGACACCGAACGACGGGCAGCCGGCCGCTTCGAGGGCGAGCGCACAGCGCACGAGCCCGTGCCCGTATGCGTCGCCCTTCACCGGCGCCAGGACGGGAGCGGCGACCGCCGCCGCCACCGCCGCGTAGTTCGCCTCGAGCCGCCCCAGATCGACGTGGGCGGTCGTGGGCCGGATCTGACGTTCCGCGTCCATGGGCTCGGCCTATCCCGGCGACTCCGACGACGGAGCGTTAGCAGGGGCGCCTCGGGAGGACCCCATGCGCATCCTGGTCACCGGCGGCGCCGGTTTCGTGGCTTCCCATCTCTGCGAGCGGCTCCTGGCCGACGGGCACGAGGTGGTCGCCGTCGACAACTTCCTCACGGGCGCGAGGCGAAACCTCGCCGGCCTCGAGCGCGAGTCCCGATTCGACTTCGTGGAGGCGGACGTGATCGACGGCCTCCCCGTGCCGGGCAAGGTCGACCGCATCTTCCACATGGCCTCCCCCGCCAGCCCCATCGACTACGTCGAGCTCCCGTTCCGGACCCTGTACGCGGGGTCGGACGCCACCCGGCACTGCCTCGACCGCGCCGAGGCGGACGGTGCTCGGTTCCTGGTGGCCTCCACCTCCGAGGTCTACGGGGATCCCGCGGTACACCCGCAGGTCGAGAGCTACTGGGGCAACGTGAACAGCATCGGTCCGCGCTCGGTGTACGACGAGGCCAAGCGCTACGCGGAGGCGCTGACCATGGCCTACCTCCGCTACAAGAAGGTCCACACGCACATCGTGCGCATCTTCAACACCTATGGCCCGCGGATGCGCGTCAACGATGGCCGGGTGATTCCGGCGTTCTGCAGCCAGGCGATCGAGGGCAAGCCGCTCACGGTCTTCGGCGACGGCCACCAGACCCGCTCGTTCTGCTACGTGACGGACCTCGTCGACGGCATCATCCGCCTGATGGAGTCCGAGCTCCACGAGCCGTGCAACATCGGGAACCCGGACGAGCGGTCGATGCTCGAGCTGGCGGCCTACGTGAACCGGTTCACCGGCAACGCCGCCGGCGTCGTGCACCGCCCCCTGCCGAAGGACGATCCCACCCGGCGACGGCCCGACATCACCCGGGTGCGCACCGAGCTGGGCTGGGCGCCGCAGGTGCCCTTCGACACCGGGCTCGAGCGCACGGTCGCGTACTTCCGCGAGGTCCTCTCGGAAGCCTGAGATACTCAGGGCGTGCTGCCGGCCTCCGAGCGCTGCATCCATCACGAGCGCCCCGCCGTGGCCGCCTGCCGGCGGTGCGAGCGTGGCGTGTGCGCCACGTGCAGGACACGCGCCCCCAGCGAAGCGCTGTGCACCGCCTGCGTCGCGGAGGAGGTCGCGCGGACCCCTCCCTCTCCCCCTCCCGCGCACGCGCAGCTCACGGCTGGGGTGCTGACGGTGGTGGCGTCTCTGGTGCTCGGCATCCTGGGCGTGGGTGCGGTGGCGGCGAAGGCCCGGGCGGAGGCCACCGCGACGCGCACGCTCCAGCAGCTCGAGGCCTTGCGCTTCACCCTCGACGACTTCTACCTCGACCTCACGCGCTACCCGAGCCGGGACGAGGGCCTCGGAGCGCTGGTCACCGCGGACCCCGACGGGGACGGACGTCGGCTGGTCGGATGGGCGGGTCCCTACCTGCAGCTCGGCCGGGGCCTCGGCTACGACCGGGTGCGTGGACGCTTCCTCGACGCGTGGGGCTCGCCGCTGCACTACTGGTCGGAGCCGGGCGGCTGGGTGTACGTCGCGAGCGCCGGGCCGAACGGACGGGTGGACACCACGGACCTCGGCGCCCGGGGCTTCGACGGTCGCACCACAGGCGATGACATCGTGGTCTGGGTGGAAGGGCCGTGAGGCTGCTCGACGCGGGGCTCGAGCTGGCGCTGCGCCGACCGTGGAGCCTGCTCCTCTGCGGTGTGCTCGGCTGGGGACCGGTCTACCTGGTGGGCCTGCTCTTCGCGAGCCTCGTCACCACCGAGGTCACCGCCGTGGCCCTGGAGCTGGCGCTGCTGGGCCTTGGAACGCTCGCGTCGGTGGTGTGGCTCGGACTGTGCTGGAGCCACGCAGCGGCGCTGTCGATCTGCGCGGCCGAGGCGCGCCGAGAGCGCCTGGAGCTGGGAACCGCCTTCCGTCGCGCGCTCGGGCTGGTGCCGCGAGCCGCGCTGGCCGGCGCCACCCGGTTGCTGGTCACGGCCCTCTCCCTGTTCACCCTGGGTGTGGCCCTTCCGGCCGCGCGGGTGCTGACCGCGGGTCTCGGCGCAGTGGCGGTGCTCGACGAGGGTCGGCTCGCGGAAGGGTTCGAGCTGTCGAGCCGTGCTGCAGGTGCGTTCGCGCTCGCACACCTGGCTCTCTGGTCGGGCGCCGTGTTGGTGTTCGGGAACCTGGTGCTGACCTGGATCGTGGCGAGCCCGTTCCTCGGCGAGGCGGCAGCGGGAGTGCTGGAAGCCCTCGAGGCCGGAAACGCCGTGCTGCTCCTCGCGGGGCTCGCCACCCTGGTCGTGCTCGAGCCCTTCCGCGCCGGCGTGATCACAGCCGTCTGGCACCGTGCATCGGCCGAACGCGCCGGCAGCGATCTCGCAAAGCGCCTGGCACGGCTGGCCACGGTGTTCGCGCTCCTCCTGCCGTTCCGGGCACAGGCCGAGACCAGCGAGGACTGGGCCACGGCCGTGGGCGAAGCGCGGCAAGCCGTCGTCGACGAGTTGCCGGCCGCGTCGGGCCGCATCGCGTTGCTCGAGGGCATGGAGGTGGACGTCGGGCCCCGCACCGCGCGGGTCACCGACCCCGTGCTCACCGTGCTGGCGGAGGGCGTCCAGCTGGGCGACGCCACCGCACGGCACGAGGCTGTGCGTCACCTCGCGGCGCTGGAGCGAGAAGCCCATGCCTTGTCGATGGCCCCACCCCTGCCAGAGGAGCTCGATGCGCCCCTGGTGGCCACCCGCGGCAGCCAGGGCGACAACCGGCCGGCCATCCGGCTCGCGCGGGGGCGCTTGCAGGCCTGGGTGGCCGCGCTTCGGGGCGGCTCCGGCGGCCCCGTCGCCCTTGTCGCGGGCGCGGCCGTGATCGGTGCCACCGGGCTGGCGCTCGTGGTGCTCATGCGCGGGGAGATCGCTCCGCGGCCGACACGGCTGCGTCCCCCCGAAGCACCGATGGCAGCCGAGCTCCGTCCGGATGGCACCCTGCGGTTCGCGGTCCGGAGTCGCTTCCTGGCGGTGCTCAAGGCGCTCTCCGCTCGCGGACTGGTGGCCCGTCCGGGGCAGCTCACCAACGGCCAGATCGGACGGGCCCTTCCTCCCCGGATCGCCGAGCGCTTCTGGCCCGCCGCGCGGGCCTACGAACGCACCTGGTACGGCCACGGCGTCGCCCGCGAGGTGGACCTCGAGGCGGTCGAGCAAGCCCTCGACGCCGTGCGGGAGCCCGGGTGAAGACCTCGGCCTTGCTCGGGCTCGGCCTGGCTTGCGTGGTGGCCGTGGTGCTGGCCACGCTCGCGCTCGCGCCGATGCTTCCTGGGGGTGGGGCCCGTGTCGGTTCCAGCTGGTCCCAGGGTCCTGACGGCACCGCGTCGCTCTATGCGCTCCTGCAGGACGCCAGCCGCAACGTGCGCCGGCACGAGGGAAGCGTGCGCTCGCTGGCGACGGACGGGACCGTGCTCGTGGTCGCTCCCGCCACAGACTTCAGCGCGGCGGACGCCGGGCACCTGATCGGACTGGCAGAGGCCGGTGCTCGCCTGGTCGTCGCCACGGAGCGGCCCCTGGACCTGCTCACCGCCCGCGGAGCGGTGGTCGAGGACGTCGGCCGCCACACCGATGCGAAGCCCGATGTGCCGTCGGCTGCAGCCCGCGCAGGCTGGCCCTTGCTCGACGGGTCCACCGCAGCGGCCCAGCGGGTTCCCGGACTGGCTCCCCTGTACGCGGACGACGCTGGCGTTCGTGTGGGCTCCCTGGCGGTCGGCGACGGCCAGTTGATCGTCGTCACGCTGCCCGGCCTCTTCTCGAATGCCGGGTTGAGCGACCGCGTGAACCGGCGGCTCGCCCTGGCGCTGCTCGACGCGCCCGGAGAGCTGGTCTTTCTCGAGAGCGTGCACGGCTTCCGAGGCGACCACGGTCCCTGGCCCTGGCTTCGGCGCCGGGGCTTCGGGCCGTGGGTCCTGTTCGCGCTGAGCGCACCCACCTGCTTTGCGTGGCGGGCCGGTGCCCGACTCCGCGCGGTTCACCGCCGACACGTCCTGACGCCCGCGGGGTTGGTGGGACTCGCGCGCGCCGCAGGAGCGCTCCGCGCCTCGCAGGGCGACCACGGGGAAGCTCTGGAGGTGCTCGTCTCGGATCGGCTCCGGCGCGGTCTCCCGCCGGGCCACGCGGCGCGACGGTGGTACGAAGAGGGTGCCAGAACACCGTCCGCCGTCGAGGCGCTGGGCCTGGCCAGGTCCCTGGAGGAGAGTTCGTGAGCGCAGTGGAGGCCTTTGCGGCGGAGGTGGAGGCGGTGTGGGGCCGCGCGGTGGTCGGGCAACGAGAGCTCCTCGAGGGCCTGCTGGTCACAGTCTTGATCGGGGGGAACGCGCTCCTGGAGGGTCCGCCCGGCACTGCGAAGACGCTGGCGGTGAAGGCGCTCGCGAGGTGCCTGGACCTGCCCGCGGGTCGCATCCAGATGACCCCCGACCTGCTGCCCGCCGACCTGACGGGCGGCTCCGTGCTGGAGCGGGATGGCGGCTTCCGGTTCCGCGAGGGACCGCTCTTCACCACCTTCCTGCTCGCCGACGAGGTCAACCGAGCGCCCGCCAAGACCCAGGCTGCCCTCCTGGAGGCCATGGAGGAGCGCCAGGTCACCATCGAGGGGCGCTCCTACGAGCTGCCGCCTTGCTTCACGGTGTTCGCGACGCAGAACCCCTTGGAGTACGAGGGCACCTACCCGCTGCCCGAGGCCCAGCTCGACCGCTTCCACCTCCACGTGAAGGTGGACTACCCGAGCGAGGGCGCCGAGCGTGAGTTGCTGGGACGGGTGCAGTCCGGCGGTCGATCGTCCCTCCACGAGCTCGCGCTGACCGCGGTCACCGACGCCCAGGGCCTGCTCGCCCTCCAGCAAGCGGTGCAGGGCGTCCGGGTAGCGGAAGAGGTGCTCGACCACCTGCTCGCCCTCTGCCGCCGAACCCGCACCGATCCCCGCTGCCTGCTGGGTGCCTCCCCGCGCGCGGCGACGGTGTTGTTGGAGGCGAGCAAGGCCCGCGCCGCCCTTCGTGGACGGGACTACGCCACCCCGGACGACGTGCTGGCGATGCTCGCCCCCGTGCTGCGGCATCGCATCGTGCTCCACGGAGAGGCCGAGCTCGCGGGGCTGGACGTCGAGGCCGTGCTCCTCGATCTCGCCAGCGCGGGCGTGGTGCCGCGGTGAGGCCGGGCGCACGGTTGCCCGCGCTTTGTTCGTGGCTGACCGTGGCGGCCGGCGTTCTGGGAGCGCTCACCGGCGCACCGATGCTGACCACGGCAGCCGCCGCGCTGGTCCTGCTCCTGGTCCTGGCCCTCGGTTGGCTGACGAGGCCCGACCCGCCGGTCGTGACCCTGGAGCGACCGGACGCCCTCGTGCTCGGACGACCCACCGTGCTCCGGCTGGTGGTCGAGAACCCAGGCGCCAGGGCGCTGCGGCTCTCGCCCGTGCTCGACGTGCCCGCCTGGATCCAGGTGGCAGCCCTCGAACCACTCGCCGTCGGGCCTGGCGACGCGGTCTCGGTGGCCGTGGCCGTGACGGCAGAACGTCGTGGTTTCGCGAGCCTGGGCCCTCTGCGCGCCTGGGTCGGCGTGGGCGCTGGCGTGATCGAGATCGCCGCCGCCTGGCCTGGAGCCGAAGACGTCCCCGTCCTTCCACGAGCCGCCGCCACGGGGAGCCCCCGGGCCCGCCGCCTCGCCAAGGGTCGCCGGCACCTGGCTCGGCGCGCAGGCCGGGGCACCGAGCTCGAGCGCCTGCGGGCCTACGAACCAGGCGACGAGCTTCGGCATGTGCACTGGCCTGCGACCGCGAGGCTCGGGCGCGCGATCACACGGGTCATGCGCGACGAGGATGCGCCGCGGGTGCTGCTGGCCATCGAGGCGAGCCGGCGCATGGGGGCACCCGACGGCCCGCAGCGAACGCGGATGGACCGCGCCGTCGAGGCGAGCCTCGCGCTGGCCGCCCACCTGACGAAGCACCGGGTGGGACTCGTGATCTTCGACCGTCGGATTCGCGACGCGCTGCCGGCGACGCGAGGGCACGGCGCCGCCTTGCTCCGAGCGCTCGGCCCACTCCAACCGAGCGCGTACGAGCCCGACTACCAGGAGCTCATGCGTCACCTGCACGACCACACGCGGCGGCGCAGCCTGGTGGTCGTGATCGGGTGCCCCGAGGGCGACGAGCTGTCGAGGGCGCTGCCCCTGCTCCACCGCCGCCACCGCGTGGTCGTGGCGGCACTCGGCGACCGAGCGCTCCGTGAGCTGGCGGGGCACGCTCCCACGAGGGCCCCTGTGCAGACCCTGGACGACCTGCATGCCCGGGCCAGCGCTCTCCGGTTGTTGGAGCGTCGTCGCCGGCGCCTCACTCAGCTCCGCAGGACCGGCGTGACCGTGCTCGACGTGGAGGCGGCCCAGGCCGAGGTCCGCGTGCGCGACGCTTGCCTGGCGGTGCTGTCACGCGGGGCGTAGACCCCGCCTTGCAAACCAGGCGAGTGTCATCGCCCCGATGAGCGCTGCGAGCAGGGCACCGAGACCCGACACGTGGGGCGAGATCAGCCCCTCGATGCAGGCGGCGACCAGCAACAGGCCCATCGACGAGCCAGCCAACGCGAGCACATCGGGCGCGACCTCACGAAGGGCGTCGCGCCGCAAGTGCCGCCCCGGCGCGGCCAGAGCACCCCCGAGCGTCAGCCCCCCGGCGCCCGCCGCGACGATGGCCAGGAACTCCCAGGGAGCGTGGGGCACCATGAAGGTGGCCAACACCGCGGAGGCGTCGTGGTGCCAAGCCACGCCGTAGAGCGCCCCCACGAAGGCGCCGTTCTTGATCAGTGACCAGGCGCTGCCGATGCCGAAGCTCACGCCGTAGGCGATCGTCTCGACGGCCGTGAGCCCGTTCTCGGTGGCGAGCCCCACCACCTGGAGGGCGCCCGCAGGCGCCTGCCAACGGCCGCTCACCAGCCGAGCCTCGGCCTCGCCGACCACCGCGGGTGACAACAGCTCGACTGCCCCTGGCGGGTCGAACAGGACCGCCCCGAAGGCGGCCAGCGCTGCCAGCGCAAAGAGACCTGCCGCCGCCAAGACCTCCGCTCTGCGTCGAACAAGCACCCGAACCCACCCTCCCGTGACGAAGGTCACGAGCGCATCCAGCCGGGGCCGCGGCGGTCGGAACAGCCGCGCATGCGCTCGTGCCACCAGGGCTTGGAGCTCGGCCTCCTCGGCCGCTCGGGCCGGGTCCGAGCGCACTCCAGCCAGGTCCGCGGCCGCCTCGCGGTAGGCCGCGGCCAGCTCGTCGGGTCGCACCGGAACGGCGGCGAGCGCGGCGCGCAGGCTTCGGGTGGGCTCGCTCACCGCACCATGCTCGCACGCGCTGTAGACTGGCGCGATGGGTCCCGTCGACCACGTCGTGCCGACCGCGGAGGGGATTCCGATCCTGCTGTCGCCCGCCGGCCCGCCCGCCCGCGCAGCGGCGTTCCTCATCGACGCGGTGGTGCAGGTGCTTGCGCTCGGCGGCCTCCTGGGACTGGTCGGGACCTTCGCGACGCGTGCAAGCGCGATGCAGGCCGCGCCGTGGCAGACCGCAGGCAACCTCGCAGCCGCGCTCGGCCTCGGGGTGGGCGTGCTGCTGGTCTGGGCGTGGCCCACCTTCTTCGAGTTGGCGTGGCGAGGGCAGACCCCCGGCAAGCGTGCCCTCGGGCTCAGGGTGGTGGAGCGGGATGGAGGGGCGGTGGGCTGGCGCGCGACCCTCGTGCGGAACCTGATCCGGCCCGCCGACATGCTGCCCGGTCTCGGGCTCGTAAGCCTCGTGGTGGCGTGCCTGGACCCGGAGCGACGGCGCCTGGGCGACCTGGTCGCAGGCACCCTCGTCATCCGTGAGACCCCCCGGATCGATCTCGAGCCCCTCGGGCAGGGCTGCCCACTTCCCGCTACGTGGACGCCTCGGCGGCTGCGGGTCTCGCTCGGACCCGACATGCTCGTGCTGATCGTGGACACCGTCGCCCGACGTGGGCTCGATCCCGCCCAGCGCCTGGACCTGGAGCATCGCCTGGCGGACACCGTGCGGCGTCGACTTGGCGACGATCTGCCCGACGCCGATGGGGCGCTCTTGCGGGCCGTCATCGCGCGCGCCCGCCTCGCCTGACGGTCCTCAGAACCGCGTCTGAACCCCGAGCGACGGGCGCAGGACGTATCCGACCGAGTCGCCCATCGGCGTGGGCACGTCCTGGATGAGTTCGGTCTGCGTGCCCTCCAGCGTGATGTCGTCACCGAAGAGGAAGCTGATGGGCACCTCGACGAAGAAGCCCACGTGGTCGTTGGCGTCGATCATCAGACCGCCACCGGCCCCTCCCGAGATCAGCGTGGCGCCGGGACGGGATGGGTAGGTCAGCTCCCCGTCCGGCGGCACCTCGAGTCCATCGTGGATCTGGGCGCCAGCGAGCAACAGCGCATAGGGCTTCACGGTGCCGTAGCCCACGGCATAGAACCGACCGTAGGCCTGGAGGATCGCCGCCCAGGCGACGGCCGGATCCAGGGCACCACCGGCCGCCGGACCCGACTCACCGTCCACCATGTAGTACTCGTAGCCCGTGTTGGCGTAGTGCTTGCCTTGCTGGAGACCGGCGCTCACACCGAGCTCGACCCAGCTTGCCGCGTGGTAGCCGAGGCTCACCGAGCCGGTCAGATCGCCGTCACTGATCAAGCCGTCGGCCTGGTAGGTCTCGGTGACTTCGTAGTCGGGGTAGGTCGCGGCCACGCGCACGTCGTAGCTGCGGGAGACGTCGCCCAGGCCGTAGCCGCCGGCCAGAGTGACGGTGAACATGCCGCTGCGAACCTTGGCCTTGTCGAGCCACATCTCCTTGGGCAGATCGCTGTTCAGGTAGGCGCGGTAGCCCCGCTCACCCACGCCCAGCTGCTCCCGCTCGGCCTTGCTGCCGGAGATCATCGTCGGGCGTTCCGTCTCCACCCCGGGCTGGGAATCGGGCTCGGGCAGCGGCTCGGGCTCGAACGTAGGGAGCTCGGGCTCGGGCGCCGAGGTGTTGAACGCCTCGTCCAACAAGTCGTCGAGGCTCGCGGTCTCGTCAGGCCCGTCGACCGGCTCGTCGAGCAGTCCACCGATCACGAGGGCGCCATCGTCCACGGGCGCCACGAGCTCGAGCAGCTCGACGAGCTGATCGGCCACGCGCCCCGTGAAGTCGTACAGGCCCGCGTCGGGCACCTGCTCATCGACGCGCCACACCGGCGTGCTGTTCACGGCGTCGTGGATCTCCACGACGATGCGGAGCTCACCGGTGTCTGCGCCGCCGACGAAACCGACGACGGCGTAGTGAGCATCCCAGTCGCCGAAGAGCACTGCCGGGCAGTCGTCGGTCTCGGCGCATGCGTCACCACGGTCCCCGGAGATGTTCCGGATGCGGTCTGCGTCCACGAACGAGACGTTCCGGCTCTCGAGGTCGTCGGTCAAGGATTGGTAGACCACGAAGGCGTTGCCGAAGTCGCTGATGGTCTCGGGCGTGAACTCCGGCACGAGCACATCGTCGGCGTGCGCGACGGAGGTCCACAACAGAGGCAGCATGCTGAGCATCCCGCGCGGATATCCCGATGTCGACGGCCTCGCCGCTCCGAGCGGACGCTTCCGCCGCTCCGCGCACGGCGTCAATCGTCGTCGGCGCTGGACCATTGGAGCTGGAGCTCGAGCTCGTGGAGGCCGTCCTCCACCTCGTGCTCGATGGAGAGGCTGGCGCCGGCCGGCACGCGGAACCGGTGCCCGCCGACCTGGATCCGCACGCGCTCCCCGGACTCCAGGGCATCCGCGATGCGCCGCAAGGTGTCCACGAACTGGCTGGTGGTCACGTCACGCTGGACGTCGCGGTCAGGCATGGGAATCCTCCGGTTGCTGGAGCCGGCAGTATCTCGGAGGGCGAGTCCGGAGCAGCGATCGACAAGGCCGGCAGAACGAGCGAGGCCCCTCCGCGGCGACGTGGAAGGGCCTTGTGGATGGAGCCGAGAAGCGGACTCGAACCGCTGACCTGCTGATTACGAATCAATGGAAATGGGCGCGGATCGGCTCGTGAAGGCGCTCTACGAGGGGGCTCCACGGGTGTTGGTACATTGTTGGCACGGCCCGATCTCGGCGTTCTGGCAACCCCTGTGCCAGCGCGCCGGGCCAACCCTGGCTCGCCTCAGCGACGAGGAGTTCGCCAAGGTGGTGGACGCCATCGCGCCAGAGCGCATGGTTCTCCCGTTGTCTCAGCCTGGGTCTGATGCGTGTCCGATCCTGCGTACCCATCCCGCCTGAGCGCGGTTTCATCCCGACGTCCGCCCCCACGTCCCAGCGCTCTCTCCCGGTAGGGACCCCAGGACTCGGGGCGCCGCCCGCAGGGAGCTTGCGACCGAGGACGGCGCCCCCGTAGACGTTTGGGATGACCACGGTCCTTCCGAGCTCGCAGCTTCGCCTGTAGGCGCGAGGCTGGGTGTGCCGCGGCGCTCGTCCTGACCGGGACTGGGTGGGGCACGGCTACACGCGGAAGACGCTGTCGGTGCTGCACGGCGGGCGGCTCCGCAGGCTCGTCGTGCACAAGCAGCGCTGGCGAGGCCCGGAAGGACAGCCGGTGCATGACCGCCCTCCGCGGGACATCCACTGGTCCCGGCACGGCTTGCTGACCGTGTTCACGGCGGTGTGGACCTGGCTGAAAACCGACCGGGGACTGCACCACGTGGAGTGGCCCTGGGGCGAAGAGCGCCCGAGCCGCCGCGCTGCCCAGCGCTGGCTAGCCCGGCTGCTCCCCGATGGGCTGCGATGGCAGCAGGCCATTCGGCAGGTCGTGGTCGACCATCTCGCGCCGAGACCGCTGGAGGAGGAGTACCCGGCGGGGTTGCCCCCGTCGGGCGGGTTGGCGCGGTGGAAGGAGGAGGCCGCAACCGCAGTCGGACAACTCGCACGCGGACTCACCCTGCTGAGCACAGCGCCGTCGCTCAACATCCCACGGTCCACCCTCCTGGTCGGGGCGCGACGGAGCCAGCGCGAGCTGCTGGCCGGCCTGCGCTTCAGGCTCGAGGTCCGGGGCCTCGCCTTGGTCACCGGACCCAGCGGCGCTGGGAAGTCCATCACGCTGAGGCGCTTCGTCCGCGAGCTGCCCCGGGACCGCTACGCCGTCTTCCGCATTTGCCAGATTCCCACCACGCCCTCGGGCTTCATGCGCTCGCTGTGCCGCCAGCAGGGGCTCAAGGTGCGCCTCCATCGCACCGACATGTTCGACGACGCCCAGCGCTGCCTCGGGAGCTGGACCGACCAGCACGGCACGCATCCGACCTTGGTCTTCGACGACGCCGAGGGCATGACCGCCCCCTCCTGTCGCACGGCTACGCGGACACCGACGCGAACGGCTGCGGGGTGGGCCTCGACAGCACCGTGACGACCGACGCCTCCGGGAGCGGGGCGCTGACCGTGACCCTGCGGCACCTGCCGCCCGAGACGACGCGCCGGCTAAGACCTGCACCCTGGCCCACGACCTGGCGGCCGGCGGATTCGAGTCGCTGCCCGGGGACACCGACGTCCAGGTGACCTTCGACCTGGTGGTGCAGGAGGCCGGGCGCATCCGTCGTGGCGGTGCGGATGATCCCCCTTGACAGCCCCCGCGGGCACGGGTACCAGTTGGACCTCTAAATGAAATTGACTTTCATTTTCAATAGGACCGCCCGTGACCCGCTCACACCTCCTCGCCGCCCTGGTCTCCCTGTCGGCCATCAGCCTCTCTGCCGTCTCCGTCGCGTCCGACGCCGGGCCCTCCCCCTCCGATGCGCGTGCCGAACACGAGCACCCGCTGCAAGGTGCCGGCGTGCCCCAGGAGGAAGCGCCGGGCATCCTGGTACTCGCCACGGATCGCGGCTTCATGGGCAACGAGGAGGTCCGGGCGGCCTTCGAGAGCTTCGTCGCTGTCGAGCGGCAAAGCGCCCGCCTCGTCTTCGTGACGGACGAGCGCAGCGTGGCTCGCGCCCAGCACGCCGTCACCGCACTCCACGAGGAGGGGGTGGAGCGCGTGGCGGTGCTCCCGCTGTTCGTCGCGCCCAGCGACCCCGACCTGTCGCTGGTGCGCTCGGCGCTGGCGGACGCGACGGCACCCATCGTCTGGGCCGCGCCCTTCGGTGGCTCCTACTTCGCCGTCGACGCGCTCGCGGAACAGCTTCGCGGCATCGAGGACGCCGGGCGTCGGTCGGTCGTGGTGCTCGGGTATGGGGCTGCCGACCCGACCTCCCGGGAGGCGATGGAGCGGGATCTCCAGCAGATCGCCGACCGGGCGGCTGCCGGCCTGGGCTTCAAGCAGGTGACCGCGCTCGTGGCCTACGACGCCGAAGGGGCCGAAGCGGAGGCGCGCGAGAGGGAAGTGCGGCGGGACCTGGTCGCGGCGATGCGAGGGCCGGGCCGCCCAGCGCTCGTGCTCTTCCACCTGGGGCCCAAGCTCGACAGCATGATGTCCCTCGCCGCCGCCGTTCAGCGGCACCTGCCCGACCGCGTGACCTTCGTCGATGGCGACCTCGGCACGGACCCGGCGTTGGCCACCTGGATGACGCGCGAGACGCGCAAGGCGACCGGGCTCGGGTGGGAGGACCTCGGCGTGGTCTTCCTGGCCCACGGCTCGGACTACGAGTGGAACGAGGCCATGCGGGAGGCCGCGGAGGGTCTCGCGGATCGGGTGATGGTCGAGTTCGCCTTCTGCATGGCGGACCAGCCGGTGATCGAGCAGGCGGTGCGCCGCCTCGAGGAGCGCGGCGCCAGGGCCATCGTGGTCGTGCGGATCTTCGGCCTGGAGCAGAGCTTCAAGGGCACCGTGGAGCGCATGTTCGGCCTGGACGTCGAGGCGGGCGGGCACGGCGGACATGCCGGACACGGGATGGGCGGGCACGGGCATGGCGGGCACGGAGCGACTCCGGGCGGGCGCATCGAGACCGCGGCCCCCGTGGTCACCGTGGGTGGCCTGGAGGCCCACCCGCTCTTTGCCGAGGCCCTCCTCGAGCGGGCGCGGGCCCAGTCGACCGATCCCGGCAAGGAGACGATCATCCTCGTCGCCCATGGGTACGGCGACGACACCACCAACGACCACTGGCGCGGGGTGCTCGACCACCTCGCAACGTGGATGCGGAGCAACGGTGGCGACTCCTTCCGCGCCATCCAGACCGGGACCTGGCGCGAGGACTGGCCGGACCAGCGCGAGGCGGAGGTGGCGGCCATCCGCGCGATGGTCGAGGCGGCGAGCGCGGACGGGGGCCGGGCGATCGTCATCCCCGCCCGTACCACCGGGCAGGGCAGTGAGGAACAGTTCCTCGAGGGCCTGGACTACGTGCTCGGTGAGGGCTTCGCGCCCAGCACCCAGTTCGACCGATGGCTGGACGAGCAGGTCGCGGAGGGCGCCCGACGGCTCGGGATCGCTGGCGGGAGCGAGCTCGTCGACGGAGCAGGCCCGAGCGAACAGGCAGACCCGCCCGGCATGGGCGGTGCCGAGCACGGCGAACACAGCCACCACGCGCACGAAGGGCACTGAGGTCTGTGTGGTCGCCCGTCCTGGACACAGGTTCGTTCGCTCTCGTATTGAAAATGAATTTCATTTTCAATACGGCCTGCTGTTGGCGCTGCTGGCCTGGCCGGCGGTCGCCCACGCCGGCGACGAGCCGGACGAGCCCGACGATCCTGCGCTTGTCGGCGACGAGCCGATCCTGGAGATCGTCGTGACGGCGACGCGGACCGAGACGCCGCTCGGGGACAGTCCGGTCGCGGTCGAGGTGATCGACCGGGACGAGATCGAGGCGTCGGGTGCCCAGACCCTCGACGAGCTGCTCGAGGAACACCCAGGGATGGACGTCAGCCGCTCCTTCGCTGGCTCAACGATACGGATGCAGGGTCTCGACCCGCAGCAGGTGCTGGTCCTTGTCGACGGGCAACGCGTGATCGGCCGCAAGGCGGGCGCCGTGGACCTGTCCCGGTACCCGGTCGAGTGGATCGAGCGAGTCGAGATCGTCAAGGGGCCGAGCTCCGTGCTGTACGGCTCCGACGCGATGGGTGGCGTCATCAACATCATCACGCGCCGTCCGACGGCACCGCTCTCGGCCGAACTCTATGGGAGCTACGGCACGTTGGCGGCAGTGGACCTGGCTGCGGGCGTGGGGGTCAGGCGGGAGCGGGTGTCCACCATGTTCACCGGTGGCTTCCACCGGGCGGATGCCTACGACCTCGATCCCAGGGACGTGGCGACCAGCGGCAGCGCGTACAGTGGGTTCGACGTCGGCAACCGGACCGAGCTGCGCCTGAGCCCGGACTGGCGGGTGATCGGTCGCGGCGGCTACCTGTTCCGGGACAGCCGCGGGATCGACACCTCCGACGGTGGTGCCGTCTTCGACCGGCGCAACCTCACCGAGGAGGGGCAGGTCGCCCTGGGACTCGACGGCTGGCCCACCGGGCGCTCGCGACTCCAGGTCACCGGCTACGCGACCTGGTACCGGGACCAGTACGACAGCGACCAGCGCGATTCGAGCGCGCTGGACACCTACGAGGACACGCGCGAGCGGCTGGCCCAGCTCGCCGTGCAGTACGACCGCTACCTCGGCGAGTCGCACCTGGTCACGGTGGGCACCGAAGGGCTCAACGAGTGGATGCTCTCGGACCGGTTGGAGGCTGGCTCCGGCGAGCGATGGCGCCTGGCGCTCTTCGCCCAGGACGAGTGGGACCTGTCTGACGCGCCCCGTCTGACCCTGCTGCCCGGCGCCCGGCTCGACCTGGACACCCAGTTCGGCGTGCACCCGACGCCAAAGCTGTCGGCGCGCTTCGATCCCGTGGAGCGCCTCGTGATCCGCGCCAGCTACGGCTGGGGCTACCGAGCCCCGAGCTTCAAGGAGCTGCTGCTGTACTTCGAGAACCCGGGGGCGGGCTACGTCGTCGCCGGCAACCTCGAGCTGGTGCCGGAGACCTCGCGCAACGCCAGCCTCGGGGTGGAGTGGGAGCCGACCGACTGGCTCTGGCTGTCGCTGGGCGCATTCCGAAACGACCTCGACAACCTCATCACCACCGGGACCCTCGAGGAGGCCGAGGCCGGCTCACCCACACGGTACGGCTACGTCAACGTCGCCGACGCCTATACCCAGGGTGGCGAGGCGGCGCTGGCCCTCGGGCTCCCCGCGGGGATCGGCGTCGACCTCGGCTACGCGCTCACGGACACGCGGGACCTGGTAGAAGACCGACCGCTCGAAGGGCGTGCCCTGCACCGCGGCACCTTCCGGCTGACCTGGCGCTACGAGCCCTGGGGAACCCTCGCCGTGCTGCGCGGGTCGCTCGTGGGCAGCCGGCCCTACTACCTCGATGTCGACGGCGACGGCGTCGAAGACCGCTCCGACGCCGAGCCCTACGCGACCCTGGACGCCCGGATCAGCAAGGAGCTGTGGGGCGCCGTGTCGCTCTTCGCCGGCGCGGACAACCTGCTCGACGCGGGGGACGCGGAGTGGACGCCGCTGCCGCCGCGCAGCTTCTACGCCGGGCTCACCGGCCGCTACCCATGGGAGGTCCGCCGACACGGGGCCCCCGAAGGAGGAACGGAGCCATGACCAGGATCCTGCTGCTCGCTTTCGGAGTACCCGCGCTGCTCGTTGCCTGCGCGCCCGACATCGGGGGGCACGACGACACCGCTGCCGACACCGCCGCGCCCGAGGGCAACGTGGACGAAGGGGACGGGACGACAACGACCGTGCTCGACGCCACGGACTACGAAACCTGGGTCTACTTCGAGCTCGAGTCCGCCTCGACGGTGAGCGTGGGCGACCCGGAGAGCTCGCAGGGCTGGGACCTGGCCTTTCAGCGCTACCTGCCGAAGCTCAACGGCGGCGTGAGCGGCTCGGGGGGCGTGGAGGTCGCCGTGCTCGAGGGAGACGACTTCGACGCCATCACCACCGCACCGGACGACGGCTACGTCACCGATGAGCCCGACGCCGACGAGGACGGTGTGCCCGAGTACGCCATGGCGGGCTGGTACGACTACGACGAGGCGACCCACGTGCTGTCGTCCAAAGACGACCTTGTCTACGTCCTCCGCTCGGTCGAGGGCGGCTTCTTCAAGGTCCGCATCGAGAGCTACTACGACGACGCTGGCACACCGGGGTTCATGACCTTCCGGTGGGGCGCAGTGGCGTCGCCCTGACGATTCCATCCACCCGGAGACCACACCATGAAGTTCACTCCTCTCTTCTCTCTGATCCTGGCGCTCGGCGGCTGCGGCGATGAGCCCGGCGACGACACCGGCTCCACGACCGAGACGGACACGGACACCGACACCGACTCGGACACCGACACC
>CAZSAT010000072.1:0-36873 GCA_964604675.1 uncultured Enterobacterales bacterium | reverse complement strand
ACGAGGGCACCATGGGGCTTCACCTCCGCTTCGATCGCGGCACCTTGCTGCTGGACGGCTACACGGGCCAGCCGGAGCTCCCGGCGGTGATCTGGGATCCGCGCGTCGAGGCCTGGCCCGCCCCGGCGCACTGCTGGGCTCGACTCCGAGCGGCCGCGGAGGGATCCCGTTGGGTTCAGCGCCGCGGCGGCACCGCGGCGAGGGGAAGGAACATCATCTGCGGACGAGGCACGATGCCGGGGCCGCCTTCCTCCTCCTCCACCTCGATGAAGCCGAAACGGCGGTAGAAGTCGACCGCGCCGGACTTCGCGTCCACGACAACGCCGACGCAGCCGAGCTCGTCTCGCATTGTCTCCGCCAGCTCGACGCAGAACCGGAGCATCGCCCGTCCGAGGCCACGGTGCCGCTCGCCTTCGCCCACGGCCAGACGCGCCAGTCGGAGGACCGGCAGCGGGTACGGCGGCATCCGTCGCCCCGTCGGGAGATCGTCGGCGTCGAGCGAGGCCGCCGCAACGGTCGCGAAGGCGAGAACACGATGGTGCTCCGCGGCGACGTAGGTCACCCCGACGTGGTGACGGAACTGGTTCTGCCCGGCGTACCTGTGGAAGTACAGGTCGAGTGCCTCGTCGCCGCTCTCGAAGGCTCGTCGGTCGTCGTCTCCACGCAGTGCGCGGATCTCAACGGTCATCGAAGAGGAGCTTCATGTCGACAGTGGGCTCGGGGGGGCGCTCCACCAGCTCACGTACACGCTCTGCGCTCTCGCGGGTGAGGACGATGCGCTTCGGGACGATGGCCTCTGGCGGCAGCTCAGCAAGCGCCTGGAGGTGGTGCAGGAGCGCCTCCTGCACCAGGTGCGCGCGGGTCACCCCCGTCGCGCGGGCCTGGCGGTCCAGGCTCGCCTTCAGGTCATTGGGAATGTGGGCCGAGATCTGTGTCGTAGCCATGCGGGCCTCTACATAGATGTAGAATCTACGGAATCAGATGTCAAGACCCACTCGGCGGCGGGCCGTCTGCTCCTGTGGCCCCTCGACCGCCACACCCACTCCCCCGTTGCGGGCGTGGATCACGTAGGCACGACCGGGCTCGATGACGTCCATGGGGGCGCCCCGCGCGATCAGGGACTCGTAGCAGTCTTCGTAGGCCATGCGGGATTGGACCATGGCGGCGCGCTGGGGTGCGGACAGTTCCTGGCGTGGCCTCATGCCAGCCTCGAAGCCTGGAGCCACCATGCCGATCACCCGTCGTTCCGTGCTCGTGTCCACCCTGGCCGCAGCCGTCGTTCCACCGCTCGTCACCCGGGTGACGGGCCAGCCCGGGCCGCTCCGCATCCTCGGGGTCGGAGGCGGCGGGATGAACGCGCTCGCCGCCGCGGGCCCGGTGCTGGGCCGCTTCGGCGAGCTCACCGCCATCAACACCGACCGCCAGGACCTGGTGCGGACGCCGATCCGGCACACGCTCCGGATCGGCAGGGCGTCGACCCAGGGGCTGGGAGCTGGCTCCGACCTGGAGGTCGGGCGGGGGTCTGCGCTGGAGCAACGCAACGAGCTCCGGGCGCTCGTGTCCGGTGCCCGGGCGGTGCTCCTGCTCGGCGGGCTGGGAGGTGGCACGGCCACG
Organism: uncultured Enterobacterales bacterium; assembly: GCA_964604675.1. GTDB lineage: Bacteria > Myxococcota_A > UBA796 > UBA796 > CAJQPC01 > CAZSAT01. The sequence goes on along the minus strand of CAZSAT010000072.1, from coordinate 35,259 downwards.
GGTGCGCTCCCGGTGCTCGCCGAGGTGTGCCGCGAGGCGGGGGCGCGCGCGCTGGCGGTGGTCACGCTTCCCTTCTACTTCGAGGGACGTCGTCGCCGCGCGCAGGCGGCGGCGGGCGTGGAGGCGCTCGTCCAGGCGGCCGATCAGGTCGTGCTGGTCCGCAACGACGAGGTCCGTCCCCGCAGTGGCGAGCGCCGGTCGCTGCGTGAGGCCTTCGGCGCCGTAGACGCCGCGGTGACCGAGATCGCGGACGCAACGCGGATCGGCTGGATGTTGGCGGAGCAGGGAGCGCTCTCGGCCGAAGGTCGTTCCATGCTCCTGCGGGCTGGCACAGGAACAGCGGGCGGGCCCGTGCAGGCGGTCCTTCGTGCCCTCGAGATCGCTGTCCGGGACGGGTCGGGCCGCGCCGGAGACGTGCTCGTGCACCTCCGCGGCCTCGCGCCCTCGGAACACGACGCGGCGCAGATCGAGACACTCGTGAGCCAGAACCTGGGGCGGAGGCGGGTCGTGCTCGCGACGACGCCGGGGGCCGAACCGACGACGGCCACCGTGCTGGTCCCGGGCGGGTCCCACGAGGCCGGGACGGCCTGATGGAGGAGTTCTTCCTGTTCGGGCCCTGGCGCTCGTTGGTGGGTTGGAAGACCTGTCCCGTCGGCGATGAGGCCTTCGGGCTCATCTGGATGGAGCTGACGCCGACCGAGCCGCCGTGGCGATGCTGGGTGATGGGGCTTCGGCCGGAGCGGCTGGTGGAACCGGTCTGGTGCCGCTCGAGGAGCGAGTTCGAGCCGCTGGGGATGTGCTGGCTGGAGGCACAGGGCACGGTGCTCCAGTTGCCCCACCAGCCGCTGCCGCCCGAGGTGATCCGCCTCTTCGGGAGCGAGCGGTTGTGGGCCCGGATCGAGAGGGTTCGGCCGCGAGGGGACGCGGAGCGGATGTGGTTCCAGACCGAGCGGGTGGACCCGGCCACCGGGAGGGTGTTGGCGCTCGTGGAGGCTCATCGGGTCGTGGAGACGTACTGCTGATCGAGCACGGACGAGCGGCGCCGTCTTGCGTCGTCTTGCGAAGCCCGTAGAGGAGATCCCATGACCTTCGAGCAACGCTGCATCAACGCCTTCCTCGGCCTCGCCATCGGCGACGCCTACGGCCGACCGCTGGAGTTCCTCACCGGCCCGGCGGCGCGGGACCGCGCCGTCGACACTTCGCCCGGCGTGTTCCGCTGGACCGACGACACGCACATGAGCCTGTACCTGGCCGAGGCCGTGCTCGCGATGCCGCCGGACCACCACGACACCGAGGTCTTCGGGGCGGCCGTCGGCGAACGCTTCGTCGCATGGTCCGAGGACCCGCTCACGCCGAGCACCGCTCCCGGGAACACCTGCATGGAGGGCGTGCGCCGCTGGCGACGGGATCCCCGCTGGCAGGTCAGCGGGGTGCCGCACTCGGACGGCTGCGGCGCGGTGATGCGCATCGCGCCGCTGGCGATGGGCATGGCCGGCGACGAGCTGGAGCTGGCCGCCGAGGTTCAGGCGAGCCTGACCCACGGACACGTCAACGCCACCGAGGCGGCCATCGCAGCGACCTGGATCCTGAGGCGCGTCCTGGAGACCGGACGCCTGCACATCGGCCTGATCGGTGAGGCGCGTCTGCGGCTCGCTGCGGGCGCGCGGGGCGGGTCCGTCGCCGAGTCGCTCGAGGGCGCCCTGGACCTGGCGTCGCGCGACGAGCGGTGGCTGGACGAGGCCGCGGTCACGCCTGGAGACGGGGGCTGGCGCTCCGGCTCCGCTCTGGGGCTGGCGCTGGCAGCTGCCCTCCGCTGGGGTGACCGCCCGGCCCTCGCGATCGAGAAGGCCGCGCGGATCGACGGCGACAGCGACAGCGTGGCCGCGCTCTGCGGGATGTTCCTCGGAGCCACGGGCGCCCGCCTGCCCGAGGCCTGGGTGAGCGCTTTGCCGGAGAGGGAGCGGATCGAGCAGCTCGCACGGGCCCTCGCCGCCCGCGGACGTCCGGTGCTGGCCGTCGCCGACCTCCATGGGCACCCCGATGCCCTCCGCGCGCTGGTGGCGTGGAGCGAGGACGAAGCCCCCGTGGCCTGGATCTGCCCGCTGGGCGATTTCTGCGACAACGGTCCCGACGTGCCGGGCCTGCTCGACCTGATGGTGGAGCTGCGCGAGCAGCTCGGCGACCGCTTCCGGCCCATCCTGGGCAACCACGACCTCGCCTGCCTCCGGGCTCTGGACGACGACAGGTGGTTCGCGCGGTGGGCAGGCGGCTACTGGAACCGCGGCGCCGGCACGCCGCAGGCCTACGGTGCCGCGACCGCGGCCGCGTTCCGGAGTGCGTTCCCCGCCAGCCACCGCGCGCTCCTGCAGGCTCTGCCCTGGCACCTGGACACCGGCCGCTACCTGCTGGTGCATGCCGGGATGCTGCCCGGTCCCCTCGAGCCGCAGCTCGCCGAGCTCCGGGAGCGGCGCCTGCCGCGGGACCCCATGCACGTGCCTCAGCCGCTGCGCGACAAAGGCCGTGCGACGCTGGTGGACCCGGACTGGGAGCGCGTGGTGGTGTCGGGTCACACCAAGCTGCCGCTGCATCACTTCGTCGGGGCCAACCGGATCACGCTGAACTCGAACGCGTGCACGACGGGCGTCGTGCGCGCCGTTCTCCTGCCCGAACGTCGCTGGCTCGAGGTCGAGCGTGGCGTGGTCCGGGAGGTGCTCGGTTGAGCCGGGCCCGACCGTGTCGGGGTTCGATACTCTTCGGAGTGTCAGGTCGTCAGGCGGTCGGCCTCACCCACGCGGCCCGGGAGTGCGCATGGACTTCGTGACCTCAGACATCGCCATCGGAAACGTGCACGACGCCAGGGCCGTGACCGACGAGGTGGACGGCATCCTCTGCCTGCGGCCCCGCTGCGACTGCGACGAGCGGGAAGACCTCGAGGCGCTCCACGTGCCCCTTGTGGACGGCCCGGGCAACCCGCGGCGGAAGGTGGACGAGTGCGTCGCGTACCTGCGGGCCTCACGGGCCTGCGGCGACCGCATCCTCGTGCACTGCCAGGCCGGACGTTCGCGCTCGGTGGCGATCGTGGCGCGCTTCCTGGTGGTGGAGGACGGCCTGTCCGCGGCGGCTGCGCTCGCGCACATCCGGGCGCGGAGGGAGGCCTGGCTCACCCCGGGCATCGAGGACATCCTGGCCGGCGGCCGTTGAGGTCAGGATGGAAGGAGAGGCGTGATGCGCACCTACGTGATCGGCGACGTGCACGGCATGGACCGCGAGCTGATCGCTCTCTGGTCGGAGCTCGACGTGCGCCACGACGACCGGGTCGTCTCCGTGGGTGACCTGCTCGACAAGGGACCGGACTCGGGCGCCGTGGTGCGTTTCCTCCGCGAGCGCCGCGACGAGGGCCACCGTGTCGACCTGGTGATGGGCAACCACGAGGAGAAGCACGCGAAGTTCCGCAGCAAGCGCGCCAGGGGCGGAGACCGCGCGGTGCGCAAGCTGGGCGGCCGCCAGCGCCTGGAGGCGATCACCGACGCACTCTCCAGCGCCGACATCGCCTTCCTCGACAGCGCCGTGCCCTTCCTGCGCCTCGAAGACCACGGTGCGGTCGTGCTGCACGCCGGCCTCACGCCCGACATCGAGGTGCTCGACGACACGCCGCGGACCCTCAGCCGCCTGCTCCGCACCCGCCACGTCCGCGGCCGCACCACCCGCCGCGTGACGGTCGAGTTCGTCGTCGACAGCGAAGAGCCCCTGTCCATCGAGGAGCTGGTACGACGAGCGCACACGACGCACATCGTCAGCGAGAAGGTCCGCGAGCGCGGCAGCTTCGTGCAGCTCGATCGCGTGCAGCCCGAGGACCCGTTCTGGGCCGAGGTCTACGACGGCCGCTTCGGACACGTCTACTTCGGCCACGAGCCCTTCGTGCAGCAGCAGCCGAAGCACTTCGAGCACGCGACCGGGCTCGACACGGGCTGCGTCTTCGGCGGCTGGCTCACCGCAGCGGTGCTCGTCGCAGGCGAGGTGCCGAGCTTCGTGTCGGTGCCCGCGCAGCGGCGCGAGGACTGGGACTTCGCTGCGCTGAGGGATGCCTTCGTGGAGTGACGTGCTGCTGTCAGGTCTTGGGCGGAGACCGGTCCCTCCACCGAAGGAGAGACCCATGCCCACCCATCCCTACCTGCTCGCCGCCATGGTCATCGCCGGCTTCGTCAGCCGCGTGTTGGTGTACGAGGTCCACGGAGTCTGAGATGCCGCTCCTCCCCGTCATCGCCTTCATCGCGGGCGTCGCCGCCGCGGACTGCATCTACCGGGGACGGCCCGTGAAGGACGTCCTCGACGGGCTCTGGTCGTGAAGCTGTCTCGTGCGGAGCTGCCTCTGCTGACCGCGGCCTGGCGAGCCGCGCGACCACCCCGGGACCGGGCGGCGAGGCCGTGGTCGGGGACGGAGACGCGGGGGATTGCACGCTCGCGTGCACCAGGCGCACGCGCCGTGCCATGCTCGCCGGATGTGGTTCCTCGTCCATGCCCTCGCGGTGGCGGGACTGCCATGGGGCGATCGCCCCGTCTTCGTGGGGCTCTTTCCCGACGACGCGCGGATCCGGGAGGCCGCTCGCGACGCGGACGTGCCCTTCGACGCGCTGCGCGCGCAGGTGGAGCCCCTGCGGAGGGAAGCGATCCTGCTCGGTCGGCTCGAAGGCCCCGTGCTCTCCCCCTCCCAGCACAACGCGGCGGCCGCCGAGCTGGCGCTGCGGGAGCTCCACGTGCTGGGGGCCTGGCCCGAGCTGTTCGCCTGGGCCGAAGACGCCTGGGGCGCCGACCGCCCCACCCGCTTGCCGCCCCCGCCGGGCACCGCGCTCTCTCTCACCGTGTTCGGCACCCAGTTCGAGAGCTTCTCCGACGACGAGGTGGCCCTCCCCGACTACTGCCTCAAGTTCGTCAACTGGGGTTGGGGCGACAGCCTGGGCCGCTGCGGCAGCGGCTACAACGAGAGCTGGTACGAGGTGACCCTCACCCTCGACGGCGTCAGCCACACGACCTGGGTGGGCGATGCCGGACCCTGGAACATCGACGACAACTACTGGAACGGCGCCGACCACCCCGAGCGACCACGTCGCGACTGGAGCGACCTGCCCACCGGCACCCCCGAGGCCGAGGCCGCCTACTACGACGGCTACAACGGCGGACTCGACCAGTACGGACGCACCGTCACCAACCCCTCCGCCGTGGACCTCGCCCTCGACACCGCCAGCGCGCTCGGACTCGCCTACCTCGAGAACGCCTGGATCACCGTGACGTACCTCTGGGAGGTCGAAGCCGACGACCCACCCCCCGAGGACACGGGCGAGCCGACCGAGGAGGAGGAGGAGGAAGCTCCCGGCGACACCGCCTCCTCGATGGACACCGGCAACGCCGACAGCGCCGACCCGGGCGGCTCGCCCGACGGCTTCACGGGGCCGCCGGGGGAGAGCGTGCTCAGGTCGGAGCTCGACGGGGGCTGCGGCTGCGGCGGCGGGGGCTCGGGGTGGTGGCTGCTGGCGCTCCCGCTGCTGCTGGCGCGCCGAGGCTACGGATCCGTGTCCCCGCTCCCCCGCGCGACGGTCCTCGTGGGAGCCTCCAGGTCGCCGCGCGTCGGACACCGCATCGGGTAGTGCGTCACGCGTACCTCCGGTCGTCGGCCTTTAGCGTTGCCAGCCGCGTCTGTGCGCGCCCGTGCCACTTCCGCAGCACGTCCCGCGCCCGGCGTTCTTCGAGGGGCCGCTCCTGCCGCCAGGCCCAAGGGTCGAGCTGATCCTCGCTGCGCAGGATCCACGCGAGCTCCAGCCGTGACGCGGAGCAGCGCGGGTCGTTCGCGAAGCGCTCGCGCCAGCTGTCGAGCAGCTCGAAGGTGCGGCGCGGTGAGCGCAGCGGACCCTGCCGGTCGCGGGAGCGATCGGTCCCACCAATGGCTCCGTGCACCACGGCGAGGTCGACCAGCTGGGGCTGGTGCAGCAGCAGCCAAGCCAGCCGGTAGCGTCCGTCGAGGTGCTGGAGCGCGTGCTCGACCCGCCGGATCACCTCCTCCCGTGCCGCGTAGGCGTCCGCGCAACTGGGCGATCGCGCCAGGTGGTCGACCGCTTCGTCCTCGCGAACCCACTCGCCCTCGAGCGTGCTGGCCGAGCGCCTCAGCTCGTCGCGCACGGCGTTCGTGAGCACGACGAAGAGCCAGGTGGCTGCCGGCGCCGACCAGTCGGAGGGGGCCAGCGCCAGCCCCTCGTGCCGGACGGCGCGCCCCAGGACGCGCTCGAGGGCCCCGGCCGCGACGTCCTCGGGGGCGTAGGCCGCGTCATGCCACGAGCCGCCCACCGTGCGCGTGGCCGCCAACAGGAGCTGCTCCAGCGTGCGCCAGTGCACGGACAGGCAGGTGTCGAAGGCCGACCGGCCGAGCCAGCTGCTGCGCAACAGCGGCAGGATGTGCCCGAAGGTGAGGTCCTCGAGCGCGTCCACTCGCGTGGTCCAGGGGAGCGTGATCTCCCGGGTGTGGTTCGTGTAGGTCATGGCGTCCTCCGCACGTGGAGGCGCTGCATGGCTGCCGCAGGAGACGGCCGACCGCTTTAGCGCCTTGTTTAGCGTCGCGGCAAGCTGGGGGCTCAAATCACGACGTAGGGAGATGATACTTCAGATCGAGAGCGCGGGCCTCTTGGATGTGTCAGTCGATGTCGCGGATTGCCCGCGCTCGGAGACAGGGACGCGGCGGTGGAGCGTGCGCGCACAGTCGCTGATCGGATTCCACGGAGCGGGCCGCTGGAACCAGCTTCCGTCCGACCTCTCGGCCCACCGGATTGCGTCGAGGTCAAGCTCCCGCCAGCTCGCCTCGATGCCCAGGTCGATCGGTCCGACGCACGCCAGCTCGCACCCCCGGCCGTCCACCACCAGCTGCACATGCCCAGGCCGCTCGTCCCCCGGCCGCCACCCGAGCTCCACCCGGGCCTCGGAGCCGAGCCCCCGCTGCACCGCCCTCAGCGCCAGCTGCCTCGCCCTCAGCGCACCGAGACGGTCGACCTTGTGCGGGTCCTTCCCGCACCACGCCCCGCCGCCGATCGGCACGGTCGGCCCGTAGGCGTCCACCACCAGCTTCTTCCCGCTCAGCCCGTTGTCGCCGTCCGGCCCACCCACGTCGAAGTCCCCGCCGCCGTTCACCAGCACGCGGTCCAGCTCCGAGAGACCGATCGATCGCGCCACCTCGGCGCCGAGCCGGTAGAGCGCCACGGTGTCCACCGCCGGCCGGTGCTGCACCGACACGCTCAGCGAGGCGATCTGCCCGTCCTCCACAGCGACCAGCACCTTGCCGTCCGGGCCGAAGCCGGCCGCCTCCCGCAGCTCACCGAGCCGACGCGCCGCCAGGTACGCCAGCCGATGGGCGGCCGGCAGGTAGCCGTGCTCGCGGAGCCCGCCGGCCCATCCCACACAGATGGCCTGGTCGTCCGAGCAGCCACGCAGGTGCCGGAGCTCGTCGGTGAGCGGCTCCAGGCGGAGGTCCAGCCAGAGCCGCGGCGTCGGCCGCGCCCAGCCGCCCCGGTAGCCCGCCTCCACGAGGGCCTGCTCCACGAGGCGGGCGACCTCGGGCTCGGTGAGCACCGGGTCGGTGGTGACACACCCCGTCACGAGCACCGCCTCTCGATGCAGAGCGACCTCCACCCCCACGAGCGAGCGCGGATCCCGCGCACAGGCGGCGTCGACCAGCAGGTCGGCGATGCGGTCACAGATCCGGTCGGGGTGTCCGGGCAGGACGAACTCGGCGAGCTCGAGGGTGCTCATGGAGCCTCCAGGCGGTGGATGGTGGCCACGGGCGCGAGGTCGCGCGCGTGGCCCTTGGGGGTGAGCACGACCTGCAGCCGGGCGCGCCGGCAGGCGTCGTGGTGGGCCTCGGGGATGGCGCCGACGTAGCCGTCGGTCAGCACGACCGCGGCCTGGCAGTCGGTGGCGACGAGGTGCTCGCTGACACAAGAACCCGCGGTGCCGCCGGTGCCGCGGAGGTGACCCCGTCGCAGGTCCGCGAGGGAGGCCTCTTCGATGCAGGTCGAGAACAGGTAGATGCGAGGAGCGACCCAGCGCCGGCACGACAGCACCGCCTCGTAGAGGTGTCGGACCCAGTCCAGGCAGCTCGGGGAGACGTCGACGTAGACGTGCACGGGGCGCCGGCCGCGCGGACGGGGCCGGGCGGGCAGCTCGGTGGCGTAGAGCAGGGGCTGGGAGCCGGCGCCGCGCAGGCCGAAGGCACGGCGGTCCCGCGTTGGCCAGGCGACCTGGGCGGGGCGCCGAACGGGCTCGGGCGCGTCGGTGCCGCACCGTCCACCGTCGCGTGCGGCCTGGGTGAGGGCGTCCTTCAGCGCCTGGACCGGGGTCTTCGGCGGGTTCACCATCACGGCGTGCTCCCGAAGGAAGGTGTCGAGGGAGCGGCCGCTCGGGTGGTTCGCGGTCGGCCAGCGATCGACGATGGCCCGCACGGCCGCGAAGAGCCCGGGGTCGTCCTGGACCTCGACGCCGCGCGGGTCCACGTCGTGGTGACCGAGCAGCGTGGGCACCTCCTGCTCCCGCCGGAGCCAGCTCGTGAGGGCGTGGAAGATCTCCTCGAAGGTGGCCGAGCCCGTCTGGTAGAGGTCGATCAAGAGGCAGCGCCAGTGCCGCTCGAGCTCGGGCGGGAACTCCAGCTGGCGGGGGAAGCCCTCGGGCGGCCGGAGCAGCAGGTCGGGCAGGCGGTCCGGCCGGTAGAGCTTGCGGAAGAGGCTGGTCCAGGCCGGCTGGGGGTGCGCGCGGCAGATCAGCGCGTTGATGATCGCGTCGAAGGCGAGGTTGTGGGCCGGCGTGACCCGCTCGAAGAGCCGCGTGTGGCCGAGCAGCACGTGGTGCAGCTCGTGCAGGATCAGCGCGAAGAGCTCCTCGTCGGTCCTGCAGTGCGCCTCGACGAAGCGTGGGTTGATCAAGAGCCTCGGATCCCCGCCAAGCGGCACAGCGGCCGTGGGGATCGCCTCGGTCTCCTGCACGTCGAGCAGGCGCAGCAGGGTCTCGAGGCCGTAGGGCACGGCGGGGAGCAGGTCGAGCAGGCGGGCCTTGACGGGCACGGTCATGGGTGAGCTCCGTGGCGGAGGGCCCGTCGCAGGGCCGGGTCGCCGACGCGGATGCGGCGGCTGAGGGTGGCGTGGTCGAAGCGCGGGTGGCGCGTGCGGAGGAAGAGCTGGCCGGAGCAGCGGGAGAGCACGGCGACGGCGGCGGCCTTGTCGCAGCGGGGTCGAGCCTTGCCCCAGGCCGGATGGACCAGGGTCGCGTGGGGCAGGACGAGGCGGTCGAGCAGGTCTTCGCTCCAGGCGAGGAGTGCCTCGTCGGGGTCCACGCCCGGGTCGAGCCCCAGCCGCTTGCAGAGGCGATCGGCGAAGTGCTCGTCGTCGGCGGGCAGCCAGCGAGGGCCGAGCGCGATGATCGGCGAGAGCTTCGGGCCCTCGGGACGGTGCGGCGCGAGCACGATCGCCGTCTTCGGAGGCTGGCTCATGTTGTGCACGTAGCGGTGGAAGGTCTCGCTCATGCGGCCTCCTCGAGGCCCTCGCCGAGCGCCTTCGCGGCCCGACGGGCGAACGAGAGCGCCTCCGCCGGACGCTCCAGCGTGTCCTCGCGGAAGCTCGCCCACAGGCAGTCCGCGATCCAGGCTTCGTCGTCGGCCAGGCCAGCGCAGATCCGGGACAGGTCGTTGTGGAGCTCCCGGCGGGGGCCGCGGGTGTGCACGCGCTCCGTGGTGCTCAGGAGCGTCTCGAGGCGCTGGAGGTCGCCAGCCAGGGCCTCGTAGACCAGCCCGGGCAGCGCGGTCGCGCGGGCGACGAGCTGTGGGAAGAGCAGCCGGGACAGGACGAGCCGGTGCGCGTCGGGGAGGGAGGCCCGGGCATCGATGACCGTGGCGGCCAGCAGCTGGTCGTCCTCGGCACGCAGGGCGATGGCCACGCGGTTGATGGGGTCGTGCTCGGCCAGCAGCGCGATCCGGATGGGGTCGCCCGGAGCCCGGAGCTCGTCGCGGGCCGCGAGGTGCGCCGCCAGGATCCGCTCCTCGTCGATGGGTGCGCGGGCGCGGTCGGGCAGGCTCCAGCGCAGGGCGGTCAGCGCGGCCTGGGCGAGGTCGTCGTCGGGCCAGGCTGCGACCAGCGCCACGAGGTTGTCGAAGAGGAAGCGGAGCCGCCGCAGGGAGACGGAGAGGCCCTGACGATCGAGCACGTGGCCGGCGGCGTGGACGTACCTGGCGAGGGCGTCACCGTGGGTGGCGCGCACGAGGCCCAGGCGAGAGCGGACCTGCTCGACCCGGCCGACGAGGGCGGCGGGGGCTCCGGGCTCCGGTGTGGGTCCCGTGATGAGCTGGAGCCGGTCGGCTTCGTCGAGGCGGGAGGGCACGGTGACCACCCAGGCGAAGCGGTCGGCGAGGGCGAGGTCCAGGGGCTCGGCGCCTCGGTAGGCCGCCTCCCAGGGGTCCTCGTCCGGGCCCGGGGGCGGGTTGGCGGCGGCCCAGCGGAAGCGGAGGTGCTCGAGGCGCTTGCCCTGCAGCCTGCGCTCGTGGATCAGGGGGAAGAGGCGGTTCTGCAGGTCGGGGCGGCAGCGGGAGAGCTCGTCGACGAAGACCACCTCCGCGTCCCACGCGTCGAGCGGCGTGCGGAGGTAGCGGACCTGGTCGCCGTCGGGGACGGGGAAGCCGACGAGGTCGTCGAAGTTCAGGATCGAGGCGTTGTAGTGGCGGAGCCGCAGGCCCAGCGCGTCGGCGAGGCGCTCGAGCACCAGCGACTTGGCGGTGCCGTGGGGCCCGATCAAGAGCAGCGGCTCTTCGGTGGCGAGGGCCGCGAGCACCACGGGCTCGATGCGCTCCCAGCCGAGGATGCCGAGCTGTGCGAGGGTGCCTTGGGTCATGCCGTCCTCCGGAGTCGGACGACGCGTCGACGGGCCCGGCTCGGAGGCCGGTGACCGCTTTAGCGCCTTGTTTTCCGTGGCGGCAAGCAGGGGTCAAATCACCACGTGTGAGCAGAGACGCGGGACGCAGCGCGCGGCGGACAGTCGCCCGCTGAAAGTCCCTCACCCCCCGCCCTCAGCCTTCCCACGGATCCAGCGGTGCGGATCCGACAGCTCGAACGCGAGCCACGCCGCCCAACGCTCGGGGTCGCCCTCCGGTCCGGCCCGGCCTCCCTCCTCGGCCAGCAGGCGCGCAGCCTGGCCGAAGGCCCCCTCCCAGGTGGGCCGGACCGCGCCATCGGGACCGAGCATCGGCCCACCCTCACCGTAGGCCGCCTGCCAGCCGCACAGCTCCAGGTAGCCCCAGGCGGCCTCGGCGAGCTCGCCCATCCACGCGTCGTGTCCCTGGTCGACCAGCGGGCCGAGCCAGCGCACGCGCAGGCCGTCGAAGGTGTCGATGATCGGCAGGGCCGCGAAGGCTCGGTCGATGCGGGTCATGGTCGCTCCGGGAGAACCGTGTTGTGGAACACCATCACCCACGGACCTGACAGCGGCTGTCGCGTCGGATCGCGCGCCCGATCCGGTGCCGTGGGAGGATGTCCACGACCGCTCAACGGACCAGGGGCTCGAGGTGGCGGGCAAGACACCGGAACAGCTCGCCGAGACGGCCGCGCGCCACCCCGACCGGGCCACGCGCGACGCGGCCTACGCCGCCCTGCTCGGATCGGTGCCGCTTCCGGTCGGCCCGCTCGGCGGGGTGTTGGTCGACGTGCCGAGCGTCGTCGAGCGCGTCGAGCGCGTGAGGGCCCTCGAGCCCTACGCCGCCCTGGGTGCCTTGCCGGTGCTCGAACGCGCGGCCACCAGCGACGCCAGCGGCCTCGTGCGCGGCGCCGCCTGTCGAACCCTCGGCGCTGGGGGTGCCGAGGCGGTGCCCCCGCTGCTGGCGGCCCTGCGCGAGGCCATCGGGCGCGACGAACACCGCCGCAGCGGCCTCGGCAGGGACCCCGTGACCGAAGCCGTGCGCTCGCTCGGCGGACTCGGGGAGGTCGACGCATTGGTGGCGCTGGCCGAGGTGCACGGCGTGGCCGCGTTCCACACCCGCGTGGCCTGGGCGCTGCGCTGGGCGGAGCGCGAAGACGAGCTCGTGCGGCTCGTTCGGGAAGGGGCGGGCGATCCACCGCGGCTGGCGCGGGCTTCGCTGGCGGCGGAGGCTGCCCGTGTCCTCGTCGCGCGGGAGCGAGTCGATGAGGCTATCGCCGGCGTGGTTGCGACCCACGCTCGGGCACTGTCGATGCGCGTCCGGGCGCTGGCCGCCGTGCACGCACCGGGGGCCCACGCCGTTCAAGCGGCGGCGTCGCTGTTGGAGGCTCCCGAGCCAGCCCTCCGGACCGCGGCCGCCACGCTCCTCGGTCGGGCGGGCGACGCGGGCCGAGCGTGCCTCATCGTGCGCGCCGAGGCGCGGCTTCCGGCTCCGAGCGAGGCGTGGTGGACGCTGGTGGACCTGGCCCCGTCCTGGTGCGCGCAGCAGCTCGCCCAGACCGGCAACCTGTCGGCGATGCTTGCGCTGCTGCCGGCCGACGACGCGTCGCCAGGCGCCGCCCAGCTCCTCGAGGAGGTGGCCGCACGGCGCCTCGACCCGCGGGTACGGGGTGCGGCGGTGCGTCGGCTGGCGGCGGACGCTGCGCCAGGGCGGGCCGCGGCGGCGGCGTCGTGGCTGCTCGCGCTCCGAACCCTTCGGGCCGAGCCGGGGAGCGTGACCACCGACGAACGCGGGTGGGCCTTCGCCTCGCTCGATCACCTCGAGGGCGTGCTGCAGCCCACTCCGAGCCTGCAACGAGCCGCCGGCGTCTGGGCGGGGTCGCAGATCGGGCACGCGGATCGCGTGGCCAAGGCCATCTCCGAGGTGCTCGACCCGGGAACGCCTCTGGATCCTCGAGCCCATGCGGGCCTGCTGTTCGACCCCGATCCCGGTGTCCGCCTCGGTGCGGTGGTCGGGCTCTGCGCGTACCCCCACCCGGGCAGCGTGGAGCCTCTCGCCCGGCGAGCTCTCCGTGAGTCCGACCCGGTGCTGGTGCTGTGGGGGGCGTTGGCCGCGTGGGCGGGGGTGCACGCAGCGTCGGGTGCGCCCGGCTCGGGAGCTGCCGCGGCCCTCGCCGGCCTCGAGAGCGCGCGTCCGGAGCTCCGGGGACCAGCGGAAGCGTTTCGGGGAGACGAGCCGCCCTCCTCGGAGGCCGAGGACCGGCTGGCCGGGTTGCTCGCGCTCGACGATGACGGGCGGCTCCGTGCCCTGGTCGAGCTGAGCCTGGCGCACCCGGGGTCGAGGCTCAGCCGCGCCCAGGCTCGAGAGCTCAGCCGCGCGCTGGGCCGGCGTGGACTCGGCGTCCGTCTCGTGGCGCTGCTCCAGGACAGCGAGCGGCCTGGCCGGCTCCGGCGGGCGCTGCGCCTCGCCCGGCGAGGGGCGTCTGGAGCTGTTCGGGGAGTGGGTGGTCCGAGGCGGGAGCCCGTCCTGGACTGGAGGGTCGACGAAGGCCTGCACGCTCCTGCGGCGCCCGCACCGGCTGCGTCGGAGGAGGACGACGAGGACGTGTACGACGGACCGTCCTGGGATTCCGGGCACGACTCGGGCTTCCTCGACGTGCCTCCCTCGGTGCCGGCCCTCGAGCGATCCCGTGCCGTCCGGGAGATCCCGCCCCTCGCCGTTCGGCTGGTGGAACAGATGTGCCTCGTGGGCGAAGACGAGGGCGGAGACGTGGGCAGCACCACGCTCCAGTCCAGCCTGTCGAACGACCAGCTGGCGGTGCTCGGCGAGCGGGTCGAAGCGGGCTGGGCGGTGCGCTGGCGGCGCCTCTTCGGGGAGGTCCCGCCGCTTCGCTGGCCGGAAGGCGAGCCCCTCGACCCGTGGTCGCCGTCTGTGCTCGCGGGCGCCGAGATCTTCCGCGAGGTCCTGCAGCTGCGAGGCGCGTCGGTGCTCGTCGGGGACCCGGGGTCCGCGCTCCTGGCGGCCCTTCGACCGGTGCTCGCGAGACCGCTGGACGATCGGCCGGACCTGGACCACCTGGGCCAGCTGCTCCGCACCTTCGGCCAGCTGTTTCCAGCGCACTGCGACCGCCTGCTGCTCGAGCGCGCGAGCCACCACGCCGACTGGCGCGTGCCGCTCTTCTTCGCCTGGTACGCCCACCCGAGCCGGCTCGAGCGCTATCCGTGGGACCCGCCTCCTCCCACGGCCCTCGACCTCCACCGGGCCGCGTCCAGGAGCGCCCTCTGCGAGCGGCTCGCGGAGGAGCTCGACGAGCTGCCCGCGGTGGATGCGGCGGTGTGGCAGCAGAGGTTGTCGTGGGCGCAGGCGCCGCCGTGGGTGCGTCGTCTTCGTCGTCCTGTCCGTGGCTCCGAGCCGGACCGTGGCGCGGACCTCGGACGGGCGGCTCCGCTGCTGGCGCTGGGGTCGCTGACCTTGCGCGCGTTGCCCTACCCCAGCTTCCGGGTGGTGGCCCGACCCGGCTTGTCCCTCGCTGCGCTGGCCGCGGAGAACCAGGACAAGCTGAGGGAGCTCTTCCTGGTGCTGGCCCACCTGCGCAAGCTGCTGGAAGGGGGAGAGCTCGACGCGCTCCTGGAGCTCGTGTGGACCCGCGACTGCGTGATCCGTGAGCCTTGGGTGCTCGACCGTGGCCGCGACCAGCTCCCTCCCGCCGTGGACGAGGCGGGCGCACGGCCCGTGGTCCCGAGCCCACCCGGCCCCTTCGAGGATGCCTTGTACGGGCCTTCGGGCGCCCCGAGCTGGTGGGACTTCCCCAGCCCGGACCTGCCCGGCCGGACCTCGGTCCTGCGGCAGCTGAAGGACGACGCCCGGGCCTACATCGTGCTGCGCACGGAGCGGCCGGGTCGGGTGCGCATCGGGCGACGCACCTTGCGGCGGGTCTGGCGTCGAGAGGAGGCGGATCGGATCGCCGACCTGGCGGAGCTCGGAGCCGAGCACGGGACCGAGCTGCTCGTGGAGGGGTTGGTGCAGGGGTTGCTGGTCCACCTCGTGGACCGGGCTGCGGGCTCGGAGACCCACCGGGCACGCGACAAGCGCGCAGCCGTTCGGGGCCTCCGCCTCCTGACCCTGATCTGGAGCTTCGAAACGCCGTCGTGGCTCGAGCGCGCCGTTCCGCAGCCCGTGCTGTTCGACGCGGCCGAACCCTGGCTGGACGAGGCCGAGACCCGCCAGGCGGTGGACCTGCTCGCGAGGGTCGTTCGGCAGACCCCCTCCGAGCTCGCCCAGGCGCTCGGGTTGCCGGAGGAGCAGAGCCTGCCGATGCTGCCCGGCGGCGCTCGGTGCGTGTTCGAACAGGAGGCCCAGCGGCTGCTCGATCAGCTCACCCCTCGGGCAGGCGTCGAGACGGACAGCACAGCCGAGGCGACCGTGTTCGAGTGCCGTCCGCTGTCGAAGGTGGAGGCGCTCGGCCGCGGCGACCTCGGCGGCGACTGCAGCTCGGGCACCGTGCCCTTTCGATGCCTCTCCCCTCACCACACCTACTACGGCATCTGGCGCAATGGTGAGCAGCAGCGCGGCTACCTCACCGTGTACGAGGCCTGGGCGCGCCAGCCCGACGGCAGCTCGGCGCCCACCTTGTGCCTGGAGACGATCAACGCGCCGCTGCCCCTGTTCGACGCGATCCAGCTCGACCTCGTGCACCTGCTGGAGGCGGTCGCGCAGAGCCGAGGTCTCGGAGCCCGCCTGGCGCTGGTGACCGAGTGGTGGGCGTGGAACTACCTGAACGGCGAGAGCCTGCGCTGCGCACGCCCGTCGCGGGCCGGCCACGAGACCGACCTGGCCCCGGCGGACCCGTGGGCGTGGTCGCTGTACGAGCAGCTGATGCCGGACGAGGCGTCCACCTACACCTCGTTCCGGTCGTCTTCCCGGTGCCGGCTGATGCAGCAGACCCAGGCCGATCTGGACCGCCTCCAGCCCGAGAACGTGGAGGAGGCGAAGCGCCTCGGCGCCTTGCCGCGGTGCATGGTGCAGCCCACGGCGTGGGAGGGAGAGGAGGTTCGAGGCTTCATCTCGGGCTGGCCTGGCGCGGCCGACTAGCCCCCTCGGCGTTTTTCTTCGGGTCGGATGTGACCCCTCCCGTCCTGGCCGTGTCTCCTTGTCGAGAACACGAGGAGACCCACGGTGAGCCCCCAGCCCTCCCGCTGATCCACCGTCTCCCCGCACGCCCCCCAGCCGGCGCAGGACCGGCGCCCCCGCTCCTTCGGGAGCGACACCCCACCTCTGCCCACCTCGGGCACAGGAGCTGTCATGGCCACTGCCCAGAAGAAGTCCGACACCACCGAGCTCGCCGCACCCGCCCTGGTGATGCAGTCCGATGGTGGCACCGTCACCATCGAGCCCCACGTGGTCGCCAAGATCGCGGGCCTCGCCATCCGCGAGGTGGCTGGGGTGCACGCCCTGGTCCCCTACGGCACCACGCAGGCGCTCACCAACCTCGCCAAGTCGATCGCCGGAGACGACTTCCGCGACCTCGGCGTGCGCGTCGAGGTGGGCAAGGTCGAGGCGGCCATCGACACCCGGATCGTCACCGAGTACGGCGTGAGCATCCCCGGCATCGGGGAGGCCATCCGAAAGAACGTCGCGGACCGCATCGGCGCGATGACCGGGCTCAAGGTGAAGGAGCTCAACATCCAGGTGGTCGACCTGTACTTCGAGGACAAGGAGTCCGCCCCGGCGGCCTCGCCCCGCGTGCAGTGAGCCACCGGCCGGGGCGGTCCCCCCCACCGCCCCGGCCACTCCGTTTTCGTTCCCGCGCGAGCCACGACTCGCGCCGAGAGGAGACCCCCTGTGTCCATCCGTCACACCACCGTGGTGCGCGCCCTCTTCGGGCTCGGCGTCCTCCTGCCGAGCCCCTTGTTGGCGGGCGACACCCCCTACGCCTGGGGAGCGCCCAGCGCTCAGTCCCAGCTCTACAGCGACACCACCCCCGTTCCCGTGGGCAAGGGCGCTCTGTTCGTGCCTTCGCTGACCGGCGGCGACGACGAACCCCAGGTCCTGCTGGTCGACGGTGCAACCGTCGTGCCGATTCCGGTCGGCCGGCGCGTGGTCGTCGATCCGGGCCGCTACGTCGTGGTGGCGGGTCCCCAGGACCCCGGCGCCGGGCAGGGCGTGCCGATCGAGGTGCTCCCGGCCCGGACCGCGCTCGTGCCGGTCGGCTGGGGTGCTCTCCGCATCGAGACGGTCGACAAGCAGCTCGCGCGCTTCGGCGCACCCTTCGAGCTCGTGGAGGTCGACTCGGGTCGGGTCGTGAAGCTCCAGGTCGACGAGACCCGGGAGATCAAGACCTGGCTGTTGGCCCCGGGCCTCTACAGGATCCGCGAGCCCGGGAGCGACCGCATCACGGCGCCCGACTTCGTGACCGTGCATGTCCCCAAGGGCGGCCTCGCCAACGTGCGGGTCTTCGCCGACCGACGCACGGGCGAGTTCCTCGGGGGCGGCGTCATCCCGCTCGACGCGACCATCCCCGACGCCGACGCCGACGACTCCCTCTGGACGGGTGCGCTCGTGCTGTCCCTCGACGGCACCGTGAGCCAGGTCGAGCACGTCGCGGGCGCGCTCGACAGCACGCTGGTCTCGGGACGGGGCTTCCTCGACGGACGGGCGGACTACCGCTCCGGCTTCCACACCCTGAACCTCGCGGGCAACCTGACCCAGGGCCAGCAGTACCTCGAGCTGCTCGACGACCGGCCGCTGCCGCTGTTGAAGACCGACGACAACCTGTCGGGGTCCGCGCGGTACGCGCTCTACATGAACGACGCGCTCGGGCTCTACGCCGGCGGCGAAGCCTCGACGCAGCTCCTCGAGACCGTCGGTGTCGCGACAGAGGATGTCACCATCGCCGTGCGCAAGACCGACGGCAGCGTGAACGAGCGGACCATCGCGGGGGGCGAGACCTACCGCCTGGCCGACCCGATGGCCCCCACGCGGCTCGGCGTCGGAGCTGGCCTGTCCCTCCGCTTCCTGGACGTGCGCTGGGCCGACGTCAGCGTGCGCGGGGGGGTCGGTTGGCGGCGCTTCGTCGTCGACGGTGTGCTGGTGAGCGAGGACAACCCGAACACCCCGGCGCTGGAGTTCACCGAGCTGGCCGACTTCGATCAGGCCGGCCTCGAGGCTGGCGCGACGGTGGCCTTCAAGATCAAGAGCTTCGCGTCCGTCGCGTCCGGTCTCGACGCCTTCTACGCCTTCGACAGCTTCGACAGTCCCTCGTACCGCTGGACGAACGACCTCTCCCTGCGCCTGACCGACATCGTGTCGGCTCACTACGAGTTCGACGCCGAGGTCAACCCGCGCCTCACCTCCGAGCTGGCCGTCCGCCAGGGCGCGTTCCTCCGCGCCACCTGGAGTCTGCTGTGAGCACCAACACCCTGTTCCGGGGCGCCCTGGTGCCCCTCGTCGTGTCGCTGACCGTAGGCTGTGCCGCCAAGGTGCCCGGCCTCGAGCACGACCTCGCCGCCACCCAGACCGCCCTCCAGGCGCAGATGGACCAGGCGGAGAACCAGGAGGGCCGCGAGGCCCAGCTCGAAGAGGCCCTGGCCAAGGCCGAAGACCAGGCTCGCGCCCGCGCCGAGGCCATGGCCGAGCTCGACGCGGTGCAGACCGCGGAGCACGCCGAGGACTTCGTGCTCGACGAGACCAGCGTGGTGGAGCAGGCGGCCGAACAGGTGTCCGAGGACGACCTGGAGGCTCTGGCCGTCGCCGAGGTGGCGCAGGGCGAGGCGGTCCTGGCGCCCGAGGCGCTGCTCGCCCAGGTCACGGGCGAGGGCTACGGCTTCGGCTACGGAGCCGGCGACCCCCGGCTCGTCGCCGCCATCGACAACCTCGCCCGTGCCGTGGACGAGCAGCGCATAGTCACCACCTTGGAGGCGCGGCTCGAGGACAAGCAGCGGCTGATCGACCAGCTTCACGGACTCTCGCCGGGCAGCGGCGTCGCGTCCGCCGTCGACCCCGCCCTGAAGGCGCAGCTCGACCAACAGGGCGCCGCGCTGGCGAAGCTCCTGGAGGAGGAAGCTGCCGACGAAGAGGCGGCCCTCACCGCGGAGGAGGACGCCGCGCGTCTCGCCGACGAGGAAGCGCTGGCGGCGAAGGAGGCGGCCGAAGCCGCTCGCTGGGAGGCGCTGATGCAGCGGCTCGACGCCCTCGAGGGCGGTGGCGCTGCGGCTTCGGTCGAGACCGCCGACACCATCGAGCAGGCGGTGCAGCAGGATCCGGCGGTGGCCGCCCTGCAGGCCGAGCTCGCCGAGCTGCGAGCCGAGCGCGACGAGGACGCCCGCGAGGAGGCCTGGCGACGCGAGTACGAGGCCGGTTCCGCACAGAAGGACCGCGACGCGCGCATCGACGAGCTCGTCACCACCCAGCAGCAGGCCCTTGGCCAGCAGCAGGCCGCGCTCGAGCAAGCCGAGGCCCGGCGGATCGAGGAGCGCAAGTGGTGGGAGCGGATGTTCTCCGACATGCAGCTCGGCGCGCAGCAGGCCGCCCCCGCGTCGACCACCACGGTCGTCGCCGCGCCGGAGGACACCCGCACCGACGAGATCCTCGCCGCCATCCGGGACCTGCAGGAGGCCGATGCCGCCGCCCCCGATGACGAGGACGCCGCCGTCTACGAGGCGCGGATCGCCGAGCTCGGCGCCACCCAGGCCGAGCTCGAGGCCGAGCGGGACAGGCTGGAGGCGGAGCGCGCCCAGCTCGAGGCCGATCTGGTCGCCGTGCAGGCCCAGCCCAAGCCGGACCGGAAGAAGGAAGAGGAGCTCGAGCGCCTCCGGTCGGAGCTGGCTCAGCTGTCGGGGCAGGAGGCCGAGATGGCCGAACTCCAGACCCAGCTCGACGCCATGGAGGCGGCCGAGGCTGCCCGTGAGGCCTATGTGGCCGAGACCATGCAGCCCCTGCTCGACGCAGGACTGAAGGTCGAGATCCACGGCGACCGCGCCCGGGTCTACCTGCCCTCCGACGTGCTCTTCGGCTCCGGGAGCTCCAAGCTCTCCGCCCCCGGGCAGGCCACCGTGAAGCGCGTCGCGAGCGTGATGGCGCCGCTCGGGGTCGACGTGCAGGTCGAAGGGCACACCGACAACGTGCCCATGAGCGGCTCCAAGACCAACTGGGACCTGGCCTACGAGCGTGCTCGGTCGGTCCTCCAGACCCTGGCCTCCGGCGGTGTGCAGGAGCACCTGCTGAGCGCCGCGAGCTTCGGGGAGTCGCGCCCCGTCGCCGACAACAGCACGCCGGAGGGCCGCTCGGCCAACCGTCGCATCGAGATCACCGTTCGCCTCGAGCTCGACTGAGCTCGCACCTGGGAGATGGCCATGAGCCCCCTGATCTTGGCCGCGCTGAGCGGCTGCACCTACCTTGCTGACTGGATGGCCGTGGAGAACCACTCCCAGCCTTCGGTCACGGTCACCTCGCCCGAGGACGGCGGCACCGGCGAGCCCGACGCGGAGGTGGCTCTGGCCGCCACCGTCGAGGACGGCCGGGACCCCCTCGTCCAGGTCGCCGTGACCATCACCTCGGACCTCGACGGCGAGCTGTGTGCGGTGGTGCCAGGCACCTCCGGCGAGGTCGCCTGCGCCTCCGTGCTGTCGGAGGGCGAACACATCCTGAGCTACGAGGCGCTGGACCTCGACGGCAAGGGCGAGGTGGTGAGCATCTCCTACCTCGTGACGGGGAAGACCTCCGGGTCGAAGCCCGGTGACGACACGGGCTCGACAGACACGGGTTCGCCGGACACCGGCTCCTCGACCGACACCGGTTCGACGGACACCGGTTCGACGGACACGGGCTCGTCGACCGACACGGGCTCGACCGACACGGGCTCGCCGACCGACACGGGCTCGACCGACACAGGCTCGCCGACCGACACGAGCTCGACCGACACGGGTTCGCCGACCGACACGGGCTCGCCAGCCGACACGGGCTCGACCGACACCGGTTCGCCGACCGACACGGGTTCGCCAGCCGACACGGGCTCGACCGACACCGGTTCGCCGACCGACACGGGTTCGACCGACACGGGCGCACCCGACACCGACACCGGCACCGGCGGCGGTCCGGGCCCCGGCGGCCGCGGCCAGGGAGGCCTCTGATGACCACGCTGCTCGCGCTCGCGCTCCTCTCCGGCGACGCCCACGCGGCGTCCGACGAGGTCTACGGCGTCGGCCTGAAGATCGGCACCATCGCGCTGCCGGGCCTCTACCCGGCGGCCTTTCCGAAGCAGATCCGCCAGTCGGACACCACCGAGCTTCAGAAGGTCCAGACCGACGTGCACCTCGGGCTGGAGGGCGTGTACTACCTGGCCGCCGAGCACCGGGTGGGTGCTGTGGCCACCTACGCGTTCGGGTCGGGCTACGGCGACCGCTCGGCGATGCTGAAGTACGGCTACGTCAACCAGATGGACTTCGCCGACCTGCACCTGGGCGGCGGGGTGGGTGTCGGCCGGACGCGCTTCAAGACCGACGGCAAGGAGGATCTGAGGATCCCCTACTACCCGCTCCGCGTCGAGGCCGGTCCCCTGGTTCGCCTCGACTGGTGCGCCATCCAGGCCGACGCCTTCGTCCAGTACAACCTTCCCTGGGCCCACTACTACACCGCCGCCGACGGCTCCGAAGAGGATCTCGGGCCCGGCGTGTACCTGATGGGCGGCGTCGAGCTGGCGTTCTTCCTCGGAGAGTTCGCCCGATGACCGTGACCTCTGGCCCCTGGCCCGTGTCCACATCGTGGAGGTCCCATGCGTAGCGCCCTCAAGCTCGTCGCCGTCGGACTCGGTCTCGGCGTGGTCGTGACCGGCGTCTTCGCCGGATGGCTCCTGACCGGCCAGCGGCTCGCCCACGAGGAGGTCGTGGCTGGCCTCGAGGTGCGGACGCACGCGGCCTCGCTCCGCGCCGAGCGGGAAGCGCTCGCGCTCGGGCGAACGCAGGATCTGCTCGCCCTCACCCGTGCGGGCCTCGCTGCCACCAGGGCGTCGAACGAGCTGTCCGCGCACGACTTCGGCGACGCGCGCCAGGCCTTGTCCGAGGCGCACGCATTGCTGTCGTCGATCGTCGCGATGCCCGCCGGGGCGGAGCTTGTCGGCGAGCTCGTCGACGGCGTGGTGCTCCAGGTGAGCGAGGACGTCAGCGTCCCCGTTCAGCGCCTGGACCTCGCCGTGTCCCAGATCCGGACGGCGGCTGCAGCGGCCTGCCCCGACGCCACCGAACCCTGCCGGGGAGGCTCCCGATGACCCCCTTTCTCCGTCGCTTCGTCGTGCTCGCCGTGGGCACGGCCCTCTTCGCTGCCAGCACGTGGCTCGTGCTGCGACTGGCTGGTCTGCTCCCGGGCTACGAGCTCGAGCTGGCCGGACTCCGGATCGCCGTCGAGCCCACGGGGCTCGGCTGGACCGGGGTCGCTCCCGCGCTCGCCGCCCTGGGCCTGGCGCTCACCGTGCTGGCCCTCTGGATGCCGGCCACCGGCGACGACGACGACTGGCACGTGCTCGCAGGCGCGGGGGGCACCGACCTTCCGGGCTCCGTCATCAGCATCTCGGGCCGCAGCCTGCGGGGCCTGGTCGCCCGCCTCGGTGCCGAGGTGGAGGGTGTGCTGTCGGTCGAGCCCCGTGTCCGGCTGAAGAAGGATGGCTGGGTGGTGCGCTGCACGGTGCACACCTGGCCCAAGACCCCCCTTCCGGAGCTGCGCGAGCGGCTCGGCGATCACCTCCGAGAGGCCCTCGAAGACCTCACCGGGGTGCCCGTCACCACCCTTCGCATCGACATCGAACATGGCCTCGCCCGCTCCGAGCGGCGGCGCGTGGCCTGAGGAGGTCCCCCATGCAGATCCACACCGCCATCCTCGGCTTCGTCCTCGGCCTGACCTTTGGTGCGGCCGCCACCTGGCTGGGCCTGCTTCAAGCGCTGGTGCTGCTCGGGTGGGGCCTCGCCGGCACCCTGTTGGCCCTTGGGGGAGAGACCGTGCTTCGGCTCGCGTCCGATCCCGAGCGTCGACGGAAGCTCGTCGAGCTCTTGGCCAACGACCGAGTCCCTCGCCCCCCCCTGAACCTGTAGGCGCATCCGCCCAGGAGACCGACCATGCTCATCAGCCTCGCTCTGTTCGCGTGCACCACCGACAAGGCGGACGACACCTCGTCCGACACGGCTGTCGTGGACACCTCGCCCCCCGTGGACACCGGCCCCGTCGACGAGGACGGGGACGGTGTGGCGGCCGCGGAAGACTGCGACGACGGCGATCCCGGCCGCTACCCCGGCGCCGACGAGGTGTGCGACGAGGTGGACAACGACTGCGACGACCAGGTGGACGAGGAGGCCGTCGACCAGGGCACCTGGTACGCCGACGCCGACGCCGACGGTTACGGCGACAGCCAGGCCCCCGAGGGCGGCTGTGAGCAGCCCACGGGCACCGTGGACGACGCCACCGATTGCGACGACAGCAGCGACGACGTCTTCCCCGGCAACGCCGAGGTGTGCGACGGCCTGGACAACGACTGCGATGAAGGGACCTCCGAGGACGGCCTCGTCACCTGGACCGACGCCAGCGCCGCGCAGACGGACCTGACCGACTTCCTCGCCGCGGGCACCGTGGACGCTCCGGTCGAGGCCGAGCTGGCCTCCGCCGGCACGCTCGCCGTGTGCGCCGGCACCTGGTACGCGCTGTTCGAGACCGCCTACGACCTCGACCTGATCGGTCCCGCGGGCGCCGACGCCACCGTGATCGACGCCGGAGGGCAGGACGCCGTGCTCAGCGTGGTCGGCGAGGCGGCGGTGGCGGTCTCTGGCCTGACCCTGAGCGGCGGCGAGGGCGGCGACGGCTTCACCGCGGGCTACGGCTACGGCGGCGGCATCCAGTGCGGCACCGGGGCGAGCGTGGCTGCGACCGTGTCGCTGTCGGACGTGACGCTCTCCGGCAACCACGCCTACCAGGGCGGCGGACTCTACGTGAACGGCTGCACGGTGACGGGCGGCGGCGTCGACGTGGTGGGGAACACCGCGGGGCTCACCGGTGGCGGCGTGCACGTGACCAACGGGTCGGTCGTGCTCGCCGGCGGAGCGATCAGCGGCAACGTGTCCGAGGCTTACGGCGGCGGTCTCTACGTCGACAGCTACCTCGGGCCCGCGAGCGCCGATCTGAGCGGCGTCCGGGTCTCGGCCAACGAGGCGGAGACGGGCGCCGGGGCAGCCTTGAACGCCGACAGCGACCCGGACGCGGAGATGACCTGCGCGGCCGGCGAGGACAGCGCCGGGGCCTTCGCGGAGAACAGCGCCACCAGCGCCGGAGGCGGCGTCGCGTTCCTCGACGGGGGCACGCTGCACAGCACGGCCTGCGACTGGTCGAAGAACGCGCCCGATGACGTGGGCGGCGACACCACGGCCTTCGGTGCGGACGCCTCGTTCAGCTGCACCGGCTCCGAGGGCTGCACGTCGGAGTAGCCGTCCCGGTGGTGCCGGGGACGAGCTGGACCGCTGATCAGCGGGGCAGCGTGACGTTCCCTTCGAGCAGCCTGGACGCGGGCACGGACACGCGCCCCTCCTCGGTGTCCACGAACACCTGGACGGCCCCGTAGTGGGCGACGACGCCGTCGACGGTGTCGACGCGCACGTGGTCGCCGGGGCGGAAGGCCCGCGCGGCGTAGTGGCGGGCGATCAGCTGCTGCACCACCCCGCGGCTGCCCAGCGCGAAGGCCAGGGCGACCCCGAAGAGCGCGGCGGCCGCCGCGATCTGGATCAGGGCGTTGATGAGCCCGGTCGCGAGCCCGAGGTGCTCGGCCGCGAGAGTGAAGCTCACCGCCAGCACCGTGTAGTAGGCCACCGAGGCGAAGAAGGCCGGGGCCTCCAGGTCTTCGCGCTTCTGGCCGACCCGCAACAGCAGCGTCTTCAGGAGGTCGGCGCAGAGCACCCCGCCCAGCAGCACCATCCCGGCGGCCACCAGCCGAGGGAGGAACTCGAGCAGCGAGCCGATGCCCTCGGCGACGCCCGGGAGTCCCGAGAGCTCGGCCACGATCGAGAACGTGATGAGCAGCCCGCCGAACCACGCGAGGGTGCCCACCAGGTGGGCCAGGCCCTGCTTCAGGCCCACGGCGTAGAGCAGACGCGACGCACCAGCCCGTTCCGCGACCGTCTCCAGCCCGCTCTTCTGCACCGCCCACTTCACCGTGCGGCGGAGCCCTTGGGACAGCACCACTCCGAGGAGCAGCACGAAGAGCACGAGCCCCACGCGCGGCGCCAGCTCGATCACGCGCTCCAGAAGGGCCCGTGTGGGCTCGAAGGCTTCACTCAACATCATCGTCCTCCGGCGAGCTTGCGCCCGCGCTCACCAGGTTCGCGAGCTGCACGAGCACGCTGCTCAACATCGAGCGAAGCGACGGAGCCCGTCCCCGCTCTTCGCGGATCTCGCGGATCTCCTCGTCCACCGCGTGGGCGAGGTCTCGCGTCACCACCAGCGCTGCGCTTCGGAGGGTGGCGAAGAGGCCGTGCAGGCTGTCTTCGCTGCGGTCAGGGGGGTGCATCGGTCACCTCCGTGTAGCGGTCCCAGAAGGCTTCTCGGGCGCGCTTCAGGCGCATCTTGGCAGCTGAGAGCCCGACGTCGAGGGCGCGCGCGATCTCGGAGACCTCGAGCTCTTCGACATGCCGCAGCACCAGGATCTCCCGGTAGGGGTAGGGCAGCGCGCTCAACACCACGATCAGCACCTCCCGCGCGTCCACGTCGCCGCCATCGGGTCGAAAGACGAGGTCCAGCTCGGCGCCGGCCTCCTCCTCGTAGCGCGCACGGGTGCTCCGATCGCGGCGACGGTTGTAGGCGAGCCGCGTGGCGATGCTCCGGAGCCAGGTCTGGAAGCTGGACTCGCCCCGGAAGGTGGCAAGCTTCTGCCAGGCCTTGACGTACACCTCCTGCGCCACGTCTTCGGCCTCGGCCTGCGAGCCCAGGACGTACGCGAGGTAGCGCACGAGCCACGCCTGGTGCCGCTTCACCAGTTCCTTGTAGGCCTCCTGGCCCTCCTCCCCACCGCCGCGCACGGTCTCGACGAGCTCGTCGTCGTCCAGGAAGCTGACGCGGTGAGGGGACATCTCGTCACGTTGACACGGGCGACTGCAGGAAAGTCACACCTTGGTGTGACCCGGATGTGACGGGGCGTGTCGTTAGTGCGAAGCTCCCTGCGCGCCAGCGCCTGGCGTGTGGTGCGTGGAGGCCCCATGGCCGCTCGAAAGTTCGGTGTGTTCGGGGGCGTGTTCACGCCGGCCATCCTCACCATCCTCGGCGTGATCATGTACCTGCGCCTGCCCTGGATCGTGGGCAACGCGGGCCTGTGGACCACCGTCGGCATCATCGTGGTGGCGCACGTGGTGGCCATCACGACGGGTCTCTCCGTGTCGTCGATGGCCACCGACAAGCGGGTGAAGGCGGGCGGGAGCTACTACATCCTCTCGCGGAGCCTGGGCTTGCCCATCGGCGGCACGCTGGGGTTGGCCCTCTTCGTGGGCCTCTCGTTCTCGGTGAGCCTCTACATCATCGGCTTCTCCGAGAGCCTGCTCGGCTACCTCGAGGTCCCGGTCACCACCGACAACATCCGGCTCTGCGGGTCGACCGTCCTCGTCCTGGTCACGACGGTGGCCTTCCTCTCGACAGCGTTGGCCATCAAGGCCCAGTTCTTCATCATGGCGGCGATCCTGGTGTCGCTTGCGTCGGTGCTGATCGGTTCCGGCGATGCGCCGCCGGCCACGCCTCACCTGCTGCCGCTCCCCGATGCAGCCCCCCTGGCGCTGCTCTTCGGGATCTTCTTTCCGGCGGTGACCGGCTTCGAGGCGGGGGTGTCGATGTCGGGTGACCTCCGCGACCCCCGGCGCGACATCCCCGTCGGGACCCTGTCGGCGATTGCGGTCGGTCTGCTCGTCTACATCGGCCTGGCGGTCTTCTTCTCCTACCGCATCCCGGCCGACGAGCTCGCCCAGAACAGCAACGTGCTGCTGGACTACGCCTGGGTGCCGGAGCTCGTGCTTCCAGGCATCTGGGGTGCCACCATCTCGTCGGCCTTCGGCAGCATCCTCGGCGCGCCCCGGATCCTCCAGGCCTGCGCGGCCGACGGCATCGGTCCACGCCTCTTCGCCCGTGGCTTCGGCCCCGACCGCGAGCCCCGCAACGCGGTGTTGCTGACCTTCGTGATCGCCCTCGGCGGCATCCTGATCGGCGAGCTGGACGCCATCGCTCGCGTCGTCACGATGTTCTTCATGACCAGCTACGCGTTCTTGAACCTCTCGTGCGCCATCGAGAGCACGGTCAGCCCGGACTTCCGGCCCGACTTCCGCATCCCGCGGCTGGTGCCGCTGACGGGCGCCGTGGTCTGCCTGGTGCTCATGTCGCAGCTCGACCCCGTGGGCATGGCCGGGGCGAGCCTGGCGATGGGCCTGGTCTTCGTGGTGCTCAGGCGCCGCACGCGGAGCCTGGAGGGGGGCGACAGCTGGGCCGGGGTCTGGACCTCGCTCGTGCACTGGGCGCTCCGTCGGCTGCGTCGGACGGCCGCCCACGAGCGGAACTGGCGCCCCGCGCTCGTCGCTTTCGGTGGAGCGGCCGGCAACGAGCTGGCGGTGGACCTCGCTGGCCAGAGCGTGAGCTTGCTCGGCGACCACGCCTCAGATTGGCGGGACAGGGCCGCAGCGTGTCGTTTCCACGGGCTGCCGGGGCTCTCGCCGAACACGGTCCTCGTGGACGCCGAGCAGGTGCTCACGGACCCGGTGGGCTTCGTCGACTTCCTCGGCCAGGTCGAGGCTCTCGGGTACAGCGTGCTCGTGCACCGCGACGCGGGCGGCACCGGCGGGAAGCGGATCGACGCGTGGACCCGTGGCGGCGGGCGCAACCTGGCGCTTCAGCTCGCAGTGGTGCGCCTGCTCGTCTCGACGCCGCGCTGGGCAGGGGCGCGCGTGCGCTTCGTGGCGGAGGTCGCCGACGCCACCGAGCGCCGGCTGGTCGAGCATCGACTCGCCGGGTGGCTGAAGTCGATGCGTGTTCAGGCCGACGTCGAGGTGCTCGTGGCGGGTGAGCACGCGCTCGATCAGCTGGCCATCCTGTCGGCCGACGCCGACCTGGCCCTGCTGGGGCTTCCACGTTCCGGGGAGCCGTCGATCTTGGAAGAGCGCCTGGCGAGGCTCTTGTCGCGCGTCCCCACGGTGCTGCTGGTCCAGGCCTCCGACCACTTCACCGACCCCTTGGCCGGCCTGGCTGGTCCGCTGCCCGAGATGGCGGCCGCGTCGGCGCTGCCCGCAGCCGATGCCTTGGCCTTGCCGGACGACCTCGCCCTGGCCGAGCGCGCCGCGCACTTCCACCAGGAGCTCCGAGCAGTGCTCTCGGCCTGGGCCGCGGATCTGGACAGGGTGCTGCAGGGGGCGCTGCATCGGGAGGCCGATGCCCTCGACCTCCACGTGGCGCGTGCCCTGCGCCAGCTGGCCCGCGCAGCCGAGCTTCCGGGGGATCGGGGCCGGCGACTGGCCGTGCGGGTGCAGGTCGCGTTGCTCGACCAGGTCGTCGCGACCCTTGAGTCGATCGGCGCGCGGTCCCAGGGCTCGGGCGGCTGGCTCGACGCCAGCGTCACAGCCCTCGACGATGGACTCGCCACGTGCGTGCTCGGGCTGGACGAGGTCGTCGACGTCACCCTCCCGTCCGCGCCGGGCGAGGAGCTCCGCGGCGGCGTTCCAGACGGAGGTGTGCTGGTGCGTGCGCGTCGCCATCGCACCGTGAAGCTTCGTGCCGAGGCCATCCGGGCGCTCGCCGAGGAGGCGCCGGGGGAGATCTCGACGTCCGTGTTGCGCGCCGTCACCGCACGTCATCGCGCGCTGGCGGCGCTGGACGCGAGGGTGGCTGGCGTGCTGGACCTGGCCGACCGGCTGGCGAAGCGCGACGGGTCGACGGAGTCGACCGATCCACACCAGCGGGCTGCCCAGGCCTGGCGGGAGCTCAGGATCGAGGCGGATCACCTCGAGCGACGGGCGATGGCCCGCACGGCGGCGCTCTTCGCCCAGCGGGTCGCCGATGTCCTGATGGTGCCCCGAACCAGCTTCACTCGGACTGGACACCCTGGGGGTTGGCTCACCTCCGAAGCCATCAGCGAGCCTGTGGCCGAGCGGCTCGAGGCCATGGCCCTGCTGGTGGGCTCCAGCCTGCTCGAGGCGCACGTTCGCCGCGCCAGGCTCCGGCTGGACGGGGCCCTCGACGAGCTCTTCGTGGACCTGCACGAGCAGCTCGACGAAGGCCTCCTGGCCGGGCTGGAGAGCACCGTGCGGGCCCTCGAGCGCGCTGGCGACGGCACAGCGACGCCGCCCACGCCGCGGCTGGGACGGTCCGTGGACGCAACGGACCTCGCGCGGCGATTCGCGGAGGCGGTCGACGGTGCTGTGCGGTCCCTGCCGGCCACCTTGGCGCTGGCGGACGGGGCCGCCCTGTTGGCGCTGGAGCGGGGAGACCTCACCGATCTCACGGTGCGCGACGTGGAGGTGGGGCGGCTGGTCGGGTTTGTCATGGAGACCGAGCTCAGCGACCGTCTGCGCGTGGCTGTCGCGGAGCTCGACGCTTCGGCGCGCGCCGCGGAGGATGCGCTCGGGGAGGGCTTCCGCGTGCTCCTGGCGCTCGCGGATCCCGACGAGGCCTTCGCCGCCGACGCCGCCGAGCTCGCCCAGATCACAGTGGAGCGACTGACCGGGCTCAAGCACCGCGTGGTGGGTGCCCTCTCGGGGGTGGCCGAGGCCCGCGCGGTGGGTCAGGCTCGCCTCGACGATCGTCTCCGCGCCAGCCGGATCGTCGACGGTGCCGAAGACCTCGGGCGGTTCCTCCGGACCCGGGAGCGGGCCCGTCTGCTCGACCGTGTCGGTGGGGTGGGAAGCAGTGCGCGGGAGCTGGCCGTGGGGCTCGGCATCGAGGCGGCCTTCGGACTGTCGTCCGGCGTGCTGGCCGCTCGGGCGCTCGGGGAGCGCGATCTCCGAGGGCCGCTCGAGGCCGCTCTGGCCTTCCGTGCCGTGGTGGCGCCGTCGCAGGGTGTGCTCGATGCGCTGCCGCTGCCGTACCGTAGGGCCTTCCTTGCCGGTCATGCGGGAGGGAGTGCCTCCCGCGCCCGCGATCCCTCCGTGGACGCCCGCGTGTCGGAGGCTCTCCGCGCCGCGGCCGCAGGGCGGTCGGGGGCGTTCCTGGTCACGGGCCTCCCGGGTACGGGGGTGTCGGCGCTCCTCGATGGCCTGGTTGCCGATCACTTCGCACGCCGGGACGTGCTGCATGTTCCCCCTCCGGCCACGGCCACGGGCCGGATGGAGGACCTCGCGCGGGCGCTCCGCCACGCGACGGGAGCCGGTCCCGACGTCCCGCCCGAGCGCCTGCTCGCCAGCCAGCCCCATGGCTCGGTGCTCGTCTTTCGGGACCTGGAACGCTGGTGGCTCCGCCACCCCGACGGGCTCGAAGCCATCGCGCAGCTGTGCTCCTGGATCGAACAGGTCACCCCCCGGGTGAACGTCGTCCTGGGGTGTGGCCGCGCCAGCGTCGAGCTCCTGGGCGAGCTCACCCCGCTTCGGGACCTCGCGGTCGGCGTCTTCGAGCCTCCGGCCCTCAACGCGCGGCAGCTCCAGGAGGTCGTGCTCGCACGGCATGGTTCCTCGGGGCTGGAGCTGTGGCTCGATCGGGAGGGCGCGGCACCTTCGGACTGGCAGCTCGCGCGCCTCTTCGTCGCCCTCTTCGAGCACGCCCACGGCCAGATCGGGCCCAGCCTCGCCGGCTGGGTCGCCCAGATCATCGGGTGTACGGGGGAAGGGGTGGTGGTTCGTCGGGCCCGACCCGTCGAGCTGGACGCGCTGGACTTCCTGCCACCGGCCTGGGTCGCCGCGTTGAGCGCCCTGGCGCTGCACCGTCGCCTGGACACGGACGGTCTGGTCGCCACCTCTGGCGCCGACGCTTCGCTGGTGAGCACGCTGGTCCGGTCGGGCTTCGTGGCTCGGAGCGGCGACACCCTCGAGCTGGACCGCTTCGTCGGACCACACGTCGTACGCTGGATGGCTCGTGAGGGGGTGCTCGGATGAAGCTCCTCGGTGCGCTGTTGGCGCTTGTCCTGCTCGTCGGCCTCCGCCGCCTGGACCGTGTGGCCGATGGGGCGCCCCTGGCTGCGCGTGCTGCGGCCTTCGGCGAGCTCGCCCTGGTCGTGGGGCTCGTCGCGGGCGTCGTGGGTGCGCTCGCTGGCCCCGCCGGCTGGACGGGCGAGGGGCTGCTCGTGGCCCTGGGGCTGGTCGTGCTCGCTGGCGCGCGGCAGGGTGCCGACTACGTGGCGGGCATCACCCTGCGCGCGAGCGGATCGATCGCGGTCGGTGACCGCGTGCAGGCCGATGGTCAAGCTGGGCGGGTGGTCGGGCTCGGCGCGTTTCGCGCCGTGCTTCGCTCCGAGGCCGGCGAGGTGTCGGTGCCGTGGTCGCGGCTCGCGCGCGCGTCCATCGAACGTCCTGCGCTCGAGGCCTCGCGTCAGAAGCACAGCTTCGAGTTGTCCTGGACCGATGGGCGCCCGCTCACGGAGGTCTGCGAGCTGGTTCGTCGGACGGTGCTGCTCGATGCACGCACACCGGCTGGCGAGCCCCCGCAGCTGGAACCCCTGGCCCCCGCCAGCTTGTTGGTGCACGTGACGACGCTGGATGCTCGGACCGCCTTCGAGCTGGAAGAGCTCCTCCGCCGGGTCGTCGCTCAGGAGTGACGTGCTTCGCTCGGCCGCCGCTACGACGGCAGCTCGTGGCACAGCGTGTAGTCGCCGCTGCCGCTGTAGCTCGTGACCTGGATGAGGTAGTCGCCCGGGCTGCCGTCGTAGGCGATCGCCTCGCTCGAACCCGTGGAGGTCGACGAGTCCTTGGTCTTGTAGCCGCGTCCCTTGTACTGGTAGAGGTACAGGTCGAAGTCGGTGCCCGCGGCGCCCGCGAGGGTGATGTTGTGCACGCCCGACGACGAGCTCGTGTAGGTGTACTGATCGTCGTCACCCGTACCGGTCAGCGTGCCGACGACCTCGGTGTAGCCGGCCGCGCAGCCGCCTCCGGTCGTGCCGGTGTCGGTCGTGCCGGTGTCGGTCGTGCCGGTGTCGGTCGTGCCGGTGTCCGTGCCGCCCGAACCGCCGGGATCGGAGCCGACGCCCACCTCGTACCAGGCCTGGCTCACCGCGTCGCAGGCGGCCGTGCTGTAGCCGAGGGCCGCGCAGGCCGCCTCGGTCTCGGTCCGCGCGCCCGCGAAGTCGGTGCCGCTCGTCATCGAGTTGGCGAGCGCGTAGTACCAGATCGCGTATGCGTCATCGATGCCGATGCCCACGATGCTGGTGCCGGAGCGGTACGCGCTGTCGTGGTGCTGGCCGCCTTCGCTGAGCAGGTAGAACCAGTGGTTGGCGATGCCCGAGTTCCAGTGCACGCCACCGTTGTCGCTCGAGCCCGTGTAGCGGTTGGAGTAGTGGTCGCGGGAGGAGCCGTCCAGGGAGGGCTCGTCCATGTAGCGGAGCGCCGCGTCGGCCAGCCAGCAGTCTTCCCCGAGGTCCCAGGCGCTGTTGCTCACGCCGCCATCGACGTAGGCTTCGACTGCCGCCGCGAGCATGTCGCTGGCGGCCTCGTTGAGCGCGCCGGACTCGTAGGAGTAGGTGAGGTTCGCCTCGTAGTCGGTGACGCCGTGGCCGAACTCGTGGGCGGCGATGTCGAGCACGCCCAGGTAGTTCGAGACGGAGCCGTCACCGTCGCCGAAGAGCAGGCTCGACCCGTCCCAGTAGGCGTTGACCACGTTGCGGCCGTAGTGGCCGTAGCTGTCGACGTGCCCGCCGGCGCCATCGAAGGAGCTGCGGCCGAGGGCCGTGGACAGGTAGTCCAGCGTGGAGCCCACTGCGTCGTGGGTGGTGTTCAGATCGCCGTCGGAGGAGTCACCGACCGAGGCACGGCTGAGGCGCGTGCGGCGCTTGGCATCCCAGGTGGTCTTGTCGGCGTCGGTCAGCGACGTGGACTTCAGGTCCTCCCAGCTCTCGACGATCTCGCCGGTGTGGGCATCGACCAGCACGATCGGTGCGCTGGGGGCGTCGGGGTGCTCGAGGTCCATCAGGCGCACGTGCCAGACGAGGTGGGTCGCGGTGTCGGTGACCTTCACCGCGAGGAAGACCTGCGGCGCGTCCTGGAGCAGCGCTCCGGGACGATGGTGCTCGAGGGCCAGCTCGATGGCGCGGGTCGCGTCGAAGGCCGGCGTGGTGTCGACCTCGACCTCCCCCTTCAGCTCGTGGGACCACCACGACAAGAGACCGTTGGGCTCCACGTTGACCACCGCCTCGCCCTGCAGCACCGGCACGTCGCCGACCTTCTGCTGGATGCGCACGTGGCCGATGCCGAGGTGATCGACCTTCACCCGGGTCACGTCGAAGTCCGCGCCGGCGAGCACCTTGTCGGTCTGGGCGAGGAAGGCACGCGCCTGCTCCTCGACGGAGGCCTCGGTCAGCTCCCCGTCGATGGCGTCGGCGTCGAGCTCGATGGTGCCGCCCGCGCACGCGGCGAGGGTGACGAGCGAGAGCGGAGCGAGGAGAGAGAGAGCGCGCATGGAGTCCGTCCTGGAGATGATCGAGCCCGTCGAGCCCTTGGGGGGGCGGGGCGTGGGTCTTACGGCTCGTGTGTGCCACAGGTGACAGAGAAATGTGTGCACAGAACGTCAGCACACTCCAGGGCGTGCGTGCGAGGTTCGCTGGGAGGTGGTCGAGGACTCCCCCGAGCAGCGTCAGCGCACCAGCACCGCGGTGGCGGCCTGCACGCCGTAGTCGGTGCCGCCGATCTCGGTGCCGAAGGTGTGCAGGCCCTCGGTGTCGATGCGCACCCGGATGTTCTTCTCGCTCGCGGAGCCGGCGGCCGCCACGTCGAAGATCACCGCCCAGGTGAAGGCCTCGACCGTCGCGGTGCCGGTGAAGCCCGAGTCGTCGCAGTGCTGCACGATGGGCATCGGGCCCTCGAGCGTGTTGCCGTACGCCTCGGGAGCGATGGTGCTGTTCTCCAGCGAGTCGGGCAGCGCGCCCCAGATGCTGGCGTCCCAGGTGGTCTCGGAGCTCTCGATGGCGTCCTGGATGGCCTTGAAGCCCGGTGTGGTGACGCCTTCGTGCATGCCGACCGTGTCGTCGACGGCGAGGGGTCCGTCCTGGGTGCAGTCGGCGACCTGTTGCTTGACGAAGGCCGCGTTCGGGGTGCCACCTCCGCGTCCCCAGCCCACGTTGTCCGAGGTCGACGGGTTGAAGACGAGGTCGACCTCCATGATCTCCTCCTCGCCGTACTCCTCCATCAGGCACAAGGGAAGCACGACCGGGAGGTAGCACTCGACCTCGCTCGCGCCGTCCCAGAACTGCATCGCCGTGGTCGCCCCGTTGGCGTTGGTGACGCCGGTCCAGCCGGCCGCGCCGCGGATCAGGGCGCTCACGTCGGCCATGCTGCCGCTCACGTCGACCGCGTTCACCTCGAGGGGGTCGTCGGAGACCGTGAAGGTCTTGGTCTCGGTGTCCCAGATGCCGAGCACGACCTCGTCGTCGGACAGCTGCAGCGGCTTGCCGGCGACCTGGTTCAGGGCCGCGAGCTCCACGGCGGTCTGGCGAGCGAGCTGCAGGCCTTCGTCGGTGCCGTCGAGCCGGCTGACGGCGGCGTGGGCGGCTGCGTCGGTGGCGTTCTGCACCTGCGCGTCGATCACGCGGAGGTAGGACACGTCGATCGCGAGGGCCGCGAAGCTCATCAGCACCGTGAGGCTGATCGCCACGATCACCGCGTAGCCGCCGCGTCGGCTGCGACGACGCCGGGTGCCCGCGAGCCCGAGCAGCACGAGGGACACCGCCAGAGCGCCTCCAGGGGGGCTGGAGGACGCGCAGGAACACCCGCCTCCGCCTCGCAGCAGGGAGCCGCTGGTGAGGTCGGACGCCTCTTCGTTCACGGTGGTGTCGTCGTACCCACCCAGACCGGTGTCCATGTCGTCCCTCGGGATGTCGCCCGTGTCGCCGTCTGGATCCGAAGAGTCTTCGGACCCACCCGAGTCGCCACGTGCGGTGTCGTCGTCCTGGCCGGAATCCCCGGTGTTCCACTCGGGGCGCTCCTCGTCCGTGTCGGCCGGGCCCGTGTCGCCGCCGTCGCCGCTTCCGGTGTCGGTCGAGCCTGTGTCGGTCGAGCCTGTGTCGCCGCCGTCGCCGCTTCCGGTGTCGGTCGAGCCTGTGTCGCCGCCGTCGCCACCATTGCCGCCGTCACCGCTGCTGGTGTCTGCCGACCCGGTGTCGCCGCCGTCGCCGCTTCCGGTGTCGGTCGAGCCTGTGTCGCCGCCGTCGC
>CAZSAT010000071.1:0-37364 GCA_964604675.1 uncultured Enterobacterales bacterium | reverse complement strand
TGACCGCTTCGGGACCGTGGTTGAGGTGGGCGATGTGGATGGCGATGGCTTCTCGGATCTGCTCGTCGGTGCACCTCGCGCGAACGTCGGGGACTCCTTGCTGAGCTTCGCCTCGGGGGTGGTCTATGTGTTCCGGGGTTCGGCCGACTTCGAGGGGTGGGGCCCGGAGGTCCTGGCCGCCGACGCAGACGCGACCTACGAGCGAGCAGAAGCCTACCTGCAGACCGGTGAGTCCTTCGCCGTCGGCGACGTGGATGGCGACGGCGACGCCGAGATCGTGCTGGTCATGGGCATCCAACCCTGAGCACGGGCCGTCCCGCGACCGTCGTGCTACCCATGTCGGCCGCCGAGGAAGTGCAGTGAAGCCCCTGCTTATCATCGCGTTCACGGTCTTTCTGGACCTGATCGGCTTCGGGATCGTGATCCCGTTGTTGCCCTTCTACGCCGAGAGCTACGGCGCGGGCGCCATCGAGGTCACCCTGTTGATGGCGGTCTACTCGCTGATGCAGTTCCTGTTCGCGCCGGTGTGGGGCGCTCTGTCCGACCGGCACGGCCGTCGGCCCATCCTGCTGGCGAGCATCGGCATGGGTGCCTTGGCGCTTGCCGGCTTCGCGCTTGCCGACACGCTGGTGCTGCTGTTCGTCTGCCGCATGCTCCATGGGCTGTTCGCCGCCAACATCTCCACCGCCCAGGCCTACATCGCCGACGTCACCAAGCCGGAGGACCGGGCGAAGGGCATGGGCCTCATCGGAGCCGCCTTCGGCGTGGGCTTCACCCTGGGGCCCTGGATCGGGGGCGAGCTGAGCGTGCACGGCCTGTCGGCGCCCATCTGGGTGGCGGCTGGGCTCTCCGCCTTGAACTTCGTGCTCGCGGCGGTGATCGTGAAGGAGAGCCTGACCGAGGGCCAGCGCAGCGAGCGTCGTCCGCGGCCGGTCTCGCCCGCGGTGCTGGCGAGCGTGTTGCGCCACCCGGTGGTGGGTGCCACGATCCTGCTCGCCTTCGTCACCACGCTGGCCTTCGCGATGATGGAGGGCACCTTCGCGCTCTTCGAGGCGCACGTGAACGGGCTCGGCGCGAAGGAGGTCGGCCGCCTGCTCGGCATCTCCGGGCTGACGATGGTGCTGATCCAGGGCGGCCTCATCGGTCGGCTCGCGAAGCGCTTCGGTGAAGGTGCGCTCCTGCGGGCCGGCGTGCCCCTGTTGGGCCTCTCGATGGTGGCCCTCGCCGTCGCCAAGCCCGGCTGGGGACTCATCGGCGCGATGGTGCTCCTGGCGCTCGCGCACGGCATCACCCAGCCGAGCCTGCACAGCCTGATGTCCCAGAAGGCGCCGGCGTCCGAGCAGGGCCTCGTGCTGGGAACCAACCAGTCGCTCGCGGCGCTCGCCCGGGTGCTCGGTCCGACGGTTGGCGGCCTGCTGTACGCCTTCGCGTCGCCGGCGGCGTTCTACGGAGCCGCCGTGATCCTGGGCCTCGCGACCGTGGTGGCCTTTCGGGCCACCTCGGCGCCGGAGCACGCGGAGCTCGCCCGGCGGGCGTGAGCGCTCAGAGGCTCAGGTCGAGGCAGGCGAGCGCGTCGATCGCACAGGCGCGCTCGACCACGGAGGCGCCGCTCCGGGCCAGCTCGTAGCAGGCGGGTCCCAGCTGGGTGCAGAGCAGGCCGAGGGTCTTCGCCGCACGGGCGGGGTCGGCGTTCGACACCTCGCCCGTCAGGTGGAGGTTGCCCCAGACCAGGCAGGCATCCAGGCTGCGACCCATGCAGCCCTTGTCGAGCAAGGGCTCGGCGCGGTCGGGCTGCTCGGCGATGAGCCAGCTCGCGCCGGCCAGCCAACACGCATCGGCTTCGCCGGCCGCGCAGCGGGAGGCCTGCACGCCGCGGTCTTCGTCGGTCGTGGGCACCGTGACCCATTCGCTGGCGAGGGCTGGGAAGCACCACAACATCGACGTGACGGTACCGCACGGTAGTGTCCCGGCCATGATGGAGCGGCTGCAGCGCGGCGAGCGGAGGTGGTGTGCGGCGGTGGCCGCCCTCGCGCTGGCGCTCGCCGTGGCCGTGGCTCTCGGACCGCTGGAAGGCGTGCCCCACGTGAGCGACGAGGTGGCCTACACGCTGCAGAGCCGGCTCTTCGCCGCCGGCGTGCGCACGGGGCCAGCGGCCGACGAGGCGAGCATGGTGCTCTACCCCTTCTGGCAGGCGGGACCGCGCTCCTATGCCGTGTTTCCCTTCGGCTGGCCTGCTCTGCTCGCGCCCTTCGAGGCTGCGGGCTTGCCGTGGCTTGCCAACGCCCTGGCGGGGGCGGTGCTCTCGATCGTGGCCTACCTGCTCGGTCGCTGCGTGGGCGGTGTCGGTGTGGCGCGCACGGCCTCGGTCCTGGTGGCGGTGTCGCCTGCGTTCTGGATGCTCACGGCGTCCCGCATGGCCCATGCATCGGTCGCGGCGGCGCTCGGCGTGGCGCTGGTGCTCACGCTGCGGCCTACGAGGGGCTGGACGACTTGGCTCCTGGTGGGCGGCTGCGTGGGCTACGTCGTGCTCGCGCGCCCCTTCGATGCTGCGGTCCTCGGGGGCCCCCTGCTGGTCTTCGGGCTCTGGCGGTGCCGCGGCGTCGCGCGCATGGCCCTGGTCGCAGCGCCTCTGGCAGCCGTGGCCCTCGTCGGCTGGGACAACCTCACCCTCACGGGCTCGGCCACCACCTTCCCCGTCGGTCCCTGGTTCGAGGCGTGGGCGGACCGACCGGGCTGCAACGGGCTGGGCTTCGGCGAGCACCTCGGCTGCCATGCCACGCTGGGCAGCCTCGGCCACTCCCCGGAGAAAGCGCTCCGCTTCGCTTGGCAGGGCGTGCGGCTGCTCGATGCCCACCTCCTCGGGGTGCCGGGAGGGCTCGCGGTGGCCGCCGCAGGGTGGATCGTGGCGGGGCGGAGGGCGCTCTGGATGCCTGCTGTCTTCGCCGTGACGGTGGCGGCCTACAGCACCTACTGGAGCCCCGGTCACGTGTATGGCGCGCGCTACTACATGCCCGTCTTCGTGCTCGCCGCCGTGGGCGCCGCGTCGCTGCTCCACCGGGTCGCCAAGCGCTGGGCCGTCGCGGTGCCGCCGCTCGTCGCGTCGCTCGCCGCGTCGCCCATCTTGTCCGACCTGAGCAGCGGGCCGTCCTGCGTGGACGGGAGCGTGGTGCACGGGTTGGCCGAGCGCGGCATCACCCGGGGGCTGGTCTTCGTCC
Source organism: uncultured Enterobacterales bacterium (assembly GCA_964604675.1). Taxonomy (GTDB): domain Bacteria; phylum Myxococcota_A; class UBA796; order UBA796; family CAJQPC01; genus CAZSAT01. Next base: position 34,149 of record CAZSAT010000071.1, on the reverse strand, counting down.
ATGGCGAGGGCACCCGGCCAGACGCCTGGCCGGCGCTCGGGATCGACGCGTTCCTGTGCGACCCGATGTTGGCGTCGGGCAGCGGGTTCGCGGCGTGGGACCCGGCGGGGGGAGGCGTCGAGATCCGACACGCGCTCCTGGAGGCCGAGCAGCGCGCTGCCTTCCGGGACGCCTTCCACCCGGGCGCAGACACCTGGTTCGTCGCGCACGACGTGGTGGCCGACAGCCGAAGGTGGTTCCGCGTGGACGAGGATGGCCGGCTGATCGCCGAGTGATCAGAGCGGCGGGAAGGCCGTGCAGATCGCCTTGGTGATGGGCACGTGGTGCGCCATGTCGTCGTAGAGCCAGTCGCTGGCCTGCTCGACCTGCTCCACGCTCGGCACCAGGTTGGCGGGGTTGAGCACGCGCGACAGCGGCACGTAGACGTCGGCATAGGCGGCCGATCGCAGGGTGTTGCCGCGCACGAGCTGCTGCACCGGGTACCACACGAGGCTGCGCGGGTTGGGGGCGAAGCAGTCGAAGGCCAGGATCCACGCGTTGCGGTGGCCGTCCAGGGTGCCGCGCATGACCGACTCGTACGCCACCCGGCTGGGCACGTTCTCCACCACGCCGCCCTCCGTGAGGCGCGTGATGCCGTGTTCGGCGTAGAGCCGGTCCATCAGCTCGGTCATGCGGGGTGCGTCCCGCAGGATGTCGTAGTGGATGAGTCCCGGCACGCTCGCGGAGAAGCCCGCGGCGTCGATGCAGTCGGCGTCCAAGGTCAGCGGATCGAGGCCGAAGACCACCCGCTTGAGGGTGTGCGGGTCGCTCATCAGCTCCCGGAAGATCTCGACGACCTTGCCCATGCGGGCGAGCCCCCTCACCCGGAAGATCATGCCGGGCCGCACCACGTCGTCGAGGAAGTGCTCGTAGTAGCTGAGCTCGTGCTTCAGCGTGTCCACCGTGAGCCCGGTCGCCACGATGTGCATCGGCACCCCCAGCTCGCGCATCGTCAGCACGTCGCCGCTCTCGCCGCGGAAGTGCCGACCGATCGCGGCGCGCAGGTGCAGGCGCAAGGTGGCCGGGAGCCCGTACCGGGACTGCTGCGGTCCGACCGTGAACACCTTGTTCCAGCTCAGGTCGCGGAGGGCGGCGTAGACCGGCGCCGGGTCGTAGATCCCGCGCCGGGCCCGGAAGAGCCCGCTCAGTGCGCCGATGGAGGTGCCGCAGATCAGGTGGACCGGCAGGCCCTCGCGGTCGAGCGCGCGGAGCGCACCGGCGTAGCCGTACCCCGCGCCACCGCCCCCTCCGAGCGCGACGACGATCTTGCGATGGGTGACCTCGCGGTCGACGTCCTGCCGCCCGAGGCCGAAGCGCTCCTTCAGCGCGTCTCGGTGCGCGCGCACCTCGTCGACCAGCTCCGGGAGCGCGCGCACGGCGCCCCAGAGCGTGGGTTCCTCCGGTCCGAGACGGCGCTGGAGCAGGTCTCGTACACGGTAGGCGAGCGGGCGAACGAAGTCCGACACGTCGACGTCGACGCCGTCCACCCGACGGCGAACGATGCCGATCTTGCAGAAGCTCACCACGTAGCGGAGACCCGCCAGGAGGTGAGGCGAGACCTCCCCCGGTCGGGTCAGGTCGCGCTCCAGGATGGTCACCTCGAGCGCCTCGAAGGGCTTTCGGTGCTCGAGGATCCGTTCGATGCGCACGGCGGCACTCTACATCTTCTGGACGTGACCCCGCCTCGGGCGGGCTACGTTCCCGACCGCAGTGGAGGAGCTGATGAGGACCTGGATGTTTGCGCTCGGCGCCCTCGGGCTGGTGGCCTGTGACGGGGACGCCGACAAGGCGGACGACACCGCGCCCGAGGCCGACACGGACACGGACACGGACACGGACACCGACACCGACACCGACACCGACAGCGACAGCGACACCGACACCGATCCCCTCGAGGGCGAGCGGCTCTACGTCGGCGAGGCCACCGTGAGCGTGACCGACTACGACGGGTGGGAGGAGTGGCACTGGCTCGACGAGGACGACGAGCCCCTCTGCGTCATACGCTACGAGCTGGAGGAGACCGCGACCCGCCCGGACTGCGACGACCCGAAGACCATCGAGTGCGACTGGGGCTTCGACCTGGTGCTGTCGAACGCCAGCATCACGGTGGAGGGCAGCCCGGGCTGTTCCGACGTGGCCGGCTACGACAAGACCACCGTCTCCGAGCTCGACGGCACCGAGGTGTCCTACGGCTACGGCGAGTACATCGGGCACGCCGACACGGTCATCGTGGACAGCGGCTCGGGGTGGGCGCCGGTCGGCTTCGCCTCGTGGGAGAAGGGCATCTTCAGCTACGAGCGCGGCGACGGCGACTTCGAGTACGAGGCACCGAAGTAGATGCTGCTCCTCGCGGCCCTGGGCTGCAGCACCGAGGTGCTGCTCGCCGACGAAGGGAACTTCACGCTCATCGCCGATCTGACCATCCCGGTGTTCGAGACGGCCGCAGCCGCGGATGTCGGCATCTGTTGGGACGAGCTCGTGAGCGACCTGCAGTGCCAGGACATGGACGCGGCGGTCGAGGTCGACAACGTCCAGCTCCTGCGCTTCCCCTACAAGACGCAGGAAGAGGTCGAGGTCGGCATCGAGGTCGACTCGCTGCAGCAGGCCGACATGTCGGGCTACGTCGAGGTGCAGCCCCCGGACGGCGACACGTGCAGCTCGCTCGGGGCGATGGACTTCCGGGGCACGCCGGTGGACGTCACCCAGGAATACACCGCGGACGGCGGCACCTACATGCTGTCCTTCGCCACCGGCACCGAGCTGGGGAAGGGCACCCGCATGCTCGCCTTCCTCACCCCGAGCGCGAGCTCCGACGTGATGGCGGTCGACGTGCCCACAGGCTGCGGCACCCTCGAGGTCGACGTGGACCTGAGCTCCCTCACGCCGACGCCGGTGAAGAAGCGCGCGGGGAGCTGGCTGGTGGACTGGCGCGAGGTCACCACCGACAGCCAGGGCAACGAGCTGCGCCTCGCGGACCTCGACACGGTGACGATGGCTGCCTACACCGGCGTCACCGCTGCGGACCTCGAAGCCGACTTCTTCGACCTCGAGAGCCTGGCCGACTCGGTGTGGCGGGCGGAGGTCGCGTCGGGCACCCAGGTCGAGCTCACCGAGATGGTGACCGATGACGGCGCGGCCTTCGAGGGCTTCGACGCCGATCTGTACGTGCTCGCCTTCTTCTGCAGCTCCTGCACGAACCCCGCCCCGCTCTACCTGACCGTCCTGGAGCCCTGAACCATGCCTTGGAGCCTGCTCTTCGCCTGCACCCCCGGTGGCCTCGGCAGCGTGACCGCCACCGTGAGCGACGACATCGTGACCGTGGTCACGGTGGACTGGACCACCGACGAGGAGGTCGACAGCTACGTCCGCTACGGCGTCGATCTGGAGCACCAGACCCCCGTCTCCAACGGCACCGAGCACACGGTGCCGCTGTTGGGTCTGACGGGCTCCACGGAGCTGAGCTACCAGGTCGTGATCGACGGCGACGAGCCGGTCGAGGGGCCTGTCGAGAGCGTCACCACCGGCGACCTGCCCAACGACCTGCCCGCCTTCACGACCGATGGCGGCAGCGCTGGCGCCTACATGTCGGTGCCCGTCGTCGGCGGCGTCACCGCTCCGGTCATCCTCACCCCCGAAGGCGAGGTGACCTGGTACTGGTTCGACGAGCGCGGGCTCGACGTGTACCGCGCCTTCCCGTCCGGCGACGGCACGGGCGTCTACTACAACGCCGCGAGCGTGTCGGGCGACCCGTCCGAGGCGAGCGAGCTGGTCCACGTGACCTGGGACGGCGGCACCGAGACCACGATCGAGGTGCCCCTGCTCGCCCACGACTTCGTGGAGCACGCCGACGGCACGCTCGGCATGATCGTCGTCGAGTACCGCGAGGGGGAGGACGGCGAGGAGGTGAAGGGCGACCAGATCCTCGAGATCGCGCCCGACGGCACCCAGACCGTCGTGTGGAGCGCGTGGGACTGCTACGACCCCGCGGTCCACGAGGGCGACGACTCCGGCTGGACCTTCGCCAACGCCTTGGACTGGGACGAAGACGAGCAGGTCTACTACATCTCGTTCCGCAGCCAGTCGACGATCACGAAGGTCAACCGTGAGACCGGCGCCTGCGTGTGGGCGGCCGGCGAGTCCGGCGACATCGAGCTCGACGAGGAGTACGAGCACCAGCACCAGTTCCAGGTGCTCGAGTCCAGCCTGCTGGTCTTCGACAACGACGGCGCGGGCAACGCCACGAGCCGGGTGATGGAGTACAGCCTGGACGTCGAGGGCGGGGAGTTCCAGGAGATCTGGAGCTACCAGTCCGATCCGCCGGTCTACAGCTTCGTGCTCGGCGACGTGAACCGCTTCGACGGCGGCGACACGCTGGTCACGTGGAGCGTGGCGGGGCAGATCGAGCGCGTGGGCAGCGGGGACGATCCAGAGGTGCAGTTCAAGTTGAACGGTGCGCTGGGCGATGCCTTTGCGTTCAACACCGTGTTGGACAGCCTGTACCGGTAGCGGACCCGAGGAGCGGCCCGCCTCAGGTCCAGAAGGCGCCGGCCACCTCGACCGGCTCGTCGGCGTCGCGCACGATCCACTCGAGCGGCAGCAGCTCCCGGTAGGCGCTGTGCGTGAACCTCCGTCCGAGCAGCACCACCTGCCCCTGGTCGCTCGGGCTGCGGACCACGCGGCCCGCGGCCTGGACCACGCGGCACATGCCGGGCACCACGAACGCGTAGTGGAAGCCCTGGCCCCACCGGGCCTCGCAGTGTGCCTGGAAGAGCTTCCTCTGCAGGTTCAAGCGCGGCAGCGCCGGGCCCACGCAGATCACCGCCTGCAGCGCTGACGTGGGCAGGTCGACGCCCTCGGCAAAGACGCCGCCGAGCACGGCGTGCAGCACCCTGGGCGCCCCCTCGGCCACCAGTGCCGCCACCAGCTCCGAGCGGGCGTGCTCGTCCATGCGCCGTTGTTGGATCAAGGGCTCGCGACCCTCCACCTCCACGAGGGGCTGGAGCTGTCCGAGCAGCTCGAAGCTCGGGTAGTAGATCGCCACGGTGCCGGGCACGCTCTCGACCAGCTCACGGAGGAGCCGCGCCGTGGGCTTCCGCTGCCGGTCGCGGTCCCGGTAGAGGGTGGAGACCCTCGGCGCCACGACGACGTGCCGGTGTTCCGGCGGGAACGGCGAAGGGTGCTCGACGACCTCCACGCGCTCCTCCTCGAGCCCCAGGAGGTCCTGGTGGAAGCGTGCGGGCCGGAGCGTGGCGCTCATCAACACGCTGCCTGCGAAGCTGGCCATGCGGGCCTTCACCCAGAGAGCCGGGTCCAGGCAACAGAGCTGCACGGCGGGCCCCTCCCACCGGGTCTCGCTGTAGAGGTGCACGATGGCGTCGGAGTCGTGCTTTCGGGCCGCCTCGAGCACCGAGCAGAAGCGGTGGAGCTCGCGCGCCACGTCGGCGTAGGGGTCTTCCGGCCAGCTCGGATCGCGGACCCGCAGGTACTCCAGCGCGAGCTCCTCCACCCGATCGCGAAGCTCGACGAAGCGTCGGGGCGAGAGCTCGACCACGACCTGGCCGTAGCCCCGCGGCGCGCCCTCCTCGACCAGCAGCAGGGCATCCTCGACGGCGTGCGCCAGATCTTCGCAGATCTCGGCGAAGGGAGCCGCGCGCTCGCTCGCCTCGCGCAGGAACCGCCCCGCGGCGCTGGCCTGGCGGGCGAGCAGCCTCGGGGAGCCGTAGCTCCGCGCGCGGTCGACCAGGTTGTGGGCCTCGTCGACGACGACGATCCAGTCCTTGGCACCTTCCTGGAAGTGGCGGCGGAGGTAGGCGCCCGGCGCGAACACGTAGTTGTAGTCGCCGATCACCACGTCGCAGCGGTCGCTCACGTCGAGCTGCAGCTCGAAGGGGCAGGCGGTGTGCTCGAGCGACACGCGCTCCACGACATCGGGTCGCGCCACGCCCTGGTCGAGCACCCGGTCCACGAGACCCTGGCTCTCGACCTTGTCGTAGTAGCCGCGCGCAAAGGGGCAGCTCTCTGGGCGGCAATCCACCACGTCGTGCAGGCACGCCTTCTCCCGCGCCCGAACGCTCACGGCCCGGAGGGGGAGGCCCCGGGCGGCCATCTCCTCGAGGGTCTCCTCGACCAGCCGCTGCTGCGTGCCCTTGGCGGTGGCGAAGAAGACGCGCTTGTCGTTCCGGTAGGCCCACCGGAGCGCCCCGAGCAGGACCGCCGCGGTCTTGCCCGTGCCGGTAGGGGCGCTCATCAGCAGGTGCTTGCCGCGCCCGAGGGCGTGCTCGACGCTGGCCACCACGTCGTCCTGGCCTTCGCGGAAGTCGTCGTGCGCGAAGGGCACGCTCGCCGCACGCCGCTCGGTCCTCCACGCGAGGAACGCCTCCCGCTCGAGCACCAACCTCTGAAGCTGGTGATCCACCCAGGCTTCGGTGGCGTAAGCATCTCCGGAGGACGAGAGCACGTGCCGAGAGCCGTCCATGAGGCTCACCAGGATCAGCCGTCCGGCGGGCTCCGCGTGGCCCGTCTGGCGCAGCATCCAGAGGTAGAGCTCGAGCTGGCTGGTCCAGGCGGGCCAGTCCTCCAACGTGGTGGCGGCCAGGCGCGCTCCGCTCAGACCGGAGCTCTTCACCTCCTCGACCACGGTGCGGTCGGCCTCCACCGTGATGCCGTCGAGCCGGCCCCGGACCGTGCACTCCCAGCCGCGCACGACGCGGGTGACGCTCACGGTGACCTCGGCGCGGAAGGCCGCGTCGCTCGCTCCTCGCTCCGTCTGCCACGTCTGGTGGACCGCCCGGCCGGCGGCCATCCTCGCAGCCTGGCTGCCGGTGTAGTCCAGGCGCAGGTGCCCGCTGCGTGGGCCCGCAGCCAGGAGGTCGCCCACGCCGATGACCAGCGTCTTCTCGCCGTCGACGTAGCGGATGGACACGGACGGCTCCGGGGGCGTGCATGTGGCTAACCTCTGGCGGACGTGCGGTACGCTCTCGCGGCATGATGGAGCCCGGTGACACCGTGGGCGGCCGCTTCGTGGTCGAAGGCCTGCTCGGAGAGGGCGGGATCGCCCGTGTGTACAAGGTGCGCCATCTGCAGCTCGGGAGCGTGCACGCCCTGAAGGTGCTGACGATGCGTCGTCGCGGCATGGCCGAGCGTCTGCTCCTCGAAGGCCAGATCCAGGCGCAGCTGCGTCACCCCAACGTGGTGTCGGTGACCGACGTCGTCGAGGAGGGAGGCTTCCCCGGCCTGCTGATGGAGTACGTCGACGCGATGTCGTTGGAGGAGTGGCTCACCGAGTACGGCACCCTGCCGCTCCCCCGGGCCCTCGACCTGTACGCGCAGATCCTCGCCGGTGTGCACGCGGCCCACACCCGCGGCGTGCTCCACCGCGACCTGAAGCCCTCCAACATCCTGCTCGCTCGCACCCCGCAGGGGCTGGTGCCCAAGGTCTCGGACTTCGGCATCGCCAAGGTCGCCGCGGAAGATGCGCCGCAGAACGCCACCCGCGCCGGCACCCCCATGGGAAGTCCCGGCTACATGGCGCCCGAGCAGGTGACCGACGCGTCCACGGTCGACGAGCGCGCCGACATCTGGGCCCTGGGCGTGATCCTCTACGAGGTGGTGAGTGGCGCGAGGGCCTTCTTCGGGAGCGACACCCTCGCGATCCTCAACCGGACCGTGAAGGTGGAGCTCAACCCGATCCGTGAGGTGGTCGACGGGGTGCCAGACCACGTGGTCGCCGCCCTCGACGGGTGCCTCCAGTCCGAGATGGAGGGCCGCTTCGCGACCGTGCTCGACCTCGCGCGGGTGCTCTTTGCCGACGCTCCCGACCGCTTCTCCGTGGTCGAGGGGCGTGCGATGGGCGAGCCGATGCCCCTGGCCTTTGGCGAGAGCATCTCCCAGCCCCTCGATCGGATCGCCACCACGGGCAAGTCCAAGGACACCGGCACGTGGGCACCGGCCGAGGGCAACTTCACCGCCGTGCCCGAAGATCCGGAGGCTGTGGTCTCGGGGACCGGCCGCCGTCGGTCGGTCACGGTGGTGCCCACCGACGGCACCCTCGAAGCCTCCCAACGCGGCGACTTCACGGCGGATGGTCGGCCCACCAGGTCCACCGGGCGGCCCGGACTCCTGGCCTACGTGCTCGGGGGGCTGGTCCTGGCTGGCTCGATCGGCGTGGGCGGCTGGCTGGCGACTCGTCAGGATCTGGCTCCCGTGGAGGGCGTCGCAGAGCCGGTGGTCGAGCCCCCGAGGTCGACGCCGACCGTCAGCATCGAGACGGTCCCGCCCGTGGCCTCGGAGGCCGAGGACGTGGTCGAGGCGTCCCAACCCGAGGCAGACGCGACGGAGCCCGTGGTCGAGGCCGCGGCGCCTGAGCCGGTTCGGGCGTCGGCGCCCCCTGCGCGTACCGCAGAACCGCCTCCTGCCGAGACGCAGCCTGCGGAGCCCGAACCCGAGGAGCCGGTGGTCGCGGAACCCCAGCCGGTGGTGGAGCAGCCGCCTCCCGAGCCGGTGGTGGAGGCGCCCGAGCCCGACGTCGCCGAGGTCGCCCCCGAAGCGCCGGAGCCCGCGCCGCGCATCCTGGGCAACTACACCGGCAAGGCCAACGGCCGGCCCCTGGTGGTGCGCATCACCACCCAGGACGGCACCTACATCGCGGGCAGCGTCGAGTTCGTGCTCGGGACCACCCGCCAGGAGGTGGCCGTGGCCGGCAGCGTGTCCTCGGACGGCTCCTTGAACCTGAAGGAAGATGCCGGCAGCAGGCTCGTGCTCACGGGCACGGTCAGCGGCGGCACCTTGAGCGGCAGCTACACCCGGAGCGGCCAGCGGAAGGCCCTCGGCTGGTCTGCGAGCCGGTAGAGACCACACGGAGATCCCATGCTGAGCATCCTCACAGCAGCGGCGTGGGCCGGAAGCGGCCCCTGGGTCGTCGCCCAGGGCGACCAGTACGTCTACCTGGGCAGCGAAGCCCAGCGACTCACCCAGCTCGCCGTGTCCACCGGCAGCTTCAGCGACGACGTGCTCGACATCGGCGCAGGCGGTCCGATCACCGATCCGGGCGCCGGCATCTCCACCTTCGGCATGAAGGCCATCGTCACCTACGGCCTGCTTCCCCGAGCGGAGCTGGAGCTGGGGGTGCCGTACTACCGGGTGCGCTTCAACCGCCAGGACGACGCCATCTGCACCGAGCTGCTCGGCGAGCAGGCTTGCGCCGCCAACAAGGGCCTCGGGGTGATCACCGGGCGCGCGAAGGTGTTGCTGCTCGACGAGCTCTACGGACCCGTGGTCTCGCTTGCGGCGGGCGCTGAGCTCCGCCACGGAGACTTCACCGCCCCGGAGCGCGGGCAGCTCACCAACCTCGGCGAGGGCACCACCGACATCGGCGCCTTCGCGAGCGTCGGTCGCACGGGCGCCTTCGGGGCCCAGGGGGCCTGGTCCACGTACGCGGAACTCGGTGGGCGCTACCGCATGCCCAACGCCTCCATCAGCACCGAGGCCAACGCTGACCTGGGGGTGGTGCCGAACAACGAGCTCTGGGGCTCGTGGGAGAGCCTCGTCGGAACCATCACCTGGGGTGCTGGGCCTATGATCTCGTACTTCCACCGTCCCCAGGGCCTCGACTTCGAGGAGCTGCTGACCGACCCCGAGCTCGCGGGCGACGACGAGCGGCTCGCTGCGCTCAATGCGCTGTCGGTGCAGGCGGGTGCGAAGATCGTCGTGCGCTCCGAGGAGCGCGTCAGCTTCTCCGCAGGCGTGGCACGCACCCTCTACGCCGAGAACAACCCCGCCGACCTGGTGAGCGTGAACGCGGGGATCAGCGTGCGCAACCTGTGGCGGCGCACCGACTGAAGCGGTGCTGAGACGCCTCGGACTGCGCCTCTTCCAGCGGTTGGCCATGCCGACGGCGCGGCGCTTCGAGGCCGCGCTGGAGGACCCGAGGGCAGCGCAGGCGGCGTTGGCGGCGCGGCTCGGGCCTCTGGGTGAGCCGCGAGAATGGGAGGCCCAGGACCTGTCCCTGTGCGGCGAGGTGACGATGACCGAGACCACCTCGGGTTCGTCCGGCCCCGCGAAGGAGGTGCCCTACAACCGCGCGCTGTTGGCCGCGTTCAGCCGCGCGTTCGTGCTCCAGGCCCACGATCTCGTGCGCCACGTGCCCTTCGAGACCGGCCGCACCTGGATGCTGGTGACCCCTCCGGCTTCTGGCAGCACCACGGACGACCGCCACTACCTGTCGGGCTGGGTGCGATGGCTCGCCTGGCCGTACCTGCTGGCACCTTCCGGCAGCGCCGTCGACTGGCAGGAGCGTGTGGTGCTGGCGCTGCTCCGAGCGCGGAACCTGGAGGTGATGAGCGCCTGGAGCCCCTCGCTCGTGCACGTGCTCCTGGATGTCGTCGAGAGCCTCGGCGTGTCGCCGAGGGAGGCCTGGCCGGCGCTCAAGGTCGTGAGCGTGTGGGCCGACGGCACGGCGCAGCTCGAGGCGGAGCGGCTGGAGGAGCGCCTGGGCGTGTGGGTGCAGGGCAAGGGCTTGTTGGCCACCGAGTGCCCGATGACGGTGCCGATGGTGGGGGTCGATGGGGGCGTGCCGCTCGTGGAAGACACGCTGATCGAGCTGCTTGGCGACGACGGGGTGCTCCGCGGCCTGCACGAGGTCTCGCAGGGGGAGCACGAGCTGGTGGTCTCCACCGTGGGCGGGCTGCGTCGCTACCGCATCGGAGACCGGGTGCAGGTCGTCGGGCGTCGTGGCGCCACACCCACCCTGCGCCTCGTCGGCCGCGCGGGCGTGTCGGACCTCGCCGGTGAGAAGCTCGCCGAGCCGTGGGCGGAGGCCGTGCTCGCGCGCTTCGGGGTGCGCGGCGTGCTGGCCCCCCGTGCCGATGGACGCGGCTACGAGCTCTGGGCGGAGCTCGTGACCGACGGGCTGGCCCTCGCCCTCGATGCCGCCCTGTGCGAGGCCCACCACTACGGCCTGGCCCGGGCACTCGGGCAGCTCGAGCAGGTGCGCGTGAGGGAGGTCCCCGATCTCCAGGCTGCGCTGATGCGTGTTGCGCGGCTGGAGGGTCGGCGGCTCGGGGATGTGAAGGTGGAGGTGCTGCGTCGGCGGGCGTGGCCTCCGCACGGATGAGGTGCCCTCAGTCGAGCGCCCAGGCGTCGAGGCTCAGGTCGGCGCGGGCGAACGCGCCGATCCCCCGGTCCACGAGAGCCAGGACCGCCCCCTCGGTGGTCGCCGGGCCCTCGAGACGCGCGGTCGCCGTGCCCACGCATTGGGGGCTCTGCCCCGGTAGCGTTCGACAGACCTGGGCGAGCCCCTCGACGTCCACGCCGAAGAACACCGCATCGCCCATCCACGTCGGCGTGACGTGCGGGAGCACGCTCCCGGGAGCGTCGATCACGTCGTAGCCGTACCAGCCGCTGTCGTCGCCCTCTGCGAGCACGAGCGACGAGCCTTCTTCGGTGGTGACCACCAGGGCGAGCCGTCTGGCCGCGTCGGGTGCGAGCGCGGGCCGCTCTGCCCTGTGGACCGGACCGACCAGGTCGCTCACGTCGAGGTCCAGGACGACGGGCGGGGCGTCCTCGAACAGCTCGGCGACCTGGATCCGGCGGTGGTGCCGGGCGTCCTTGCCTTCCTGGGCGGCGGACCACGCCAGGAAGAAGGCGTCGTCCCCGGTGCTCATGGTGATGCCGGTGGGCAGGCCCGTGAGGGTGCCCAGCTCGACGGTGGTCCAGGACGTGCCGTCTCCGGTCGCGACCCGGAGCCTGACCCGTTCGTAGTCGTAGTCGTCCTCGTCGTTGCCCACCACCCCGTTGATGTTCTCGATCCATGCGGCGCGCACGCCGCCCGACGGTCGAGGCCCGAGCGCGACACGCCACGTGGGGCCCACCTCGTCCTGGAGCGGTGTGGCCTCCTCCCAGGAGCCCTCGACACGTCGAAAGCACCGTGGCGCCCAAGGAATCGGCCCGGCCTCTTCGAACCGGAGCTCGCGGAAGCACGCCCAGGGCTCCTCGGCGCCGACCCCCATCGCGAGGTCCTGCACGTCGAAGGCCTCGGGGTCGCTGAGCTGCACGCCGTCCACCTCGACACGCCCCCGGTGAGCGGGGTCGTCCTGCAACTCGATGAAGCCGACGGCGTCGGCGGCTGCCGCGAGCTCCACGGTGCCCGTGGGCCCGGCGCGCAGCTCGAGATCGAAGAGCTCGTGGGCCACGCGCCCCCGCGCCCACGGCAGCTCGATGTCCATCAAGGCGGCCAGGGTGCTTCCCAGGTCCTCCAGCGTGACCGGATCGCTGCTCGGGCCGATGCGCACGTCCGGTCCGAGCACCAACAGCGGCAGCATGCGGCAGCCGTGGCAGCTGTCGCCGTGCTCCCGCCAGGGGTGCTTGCCGGCGCCCGCGTCGTGGCGGCCATGGTCGCTGACCACCACCAGGTGGGTGCGCCCCGCATAGCTGGGATGCGCCTGCAGCCAGCTCCAGAAGTCAGCGACGTCGCCGTCGACTGCGCGGATGTGCTGGGGGTGGCTCTCGGCGATCCCGTAGTGCGCCGACGTGTCCACCGCGTGCAGGTTGGCCAGCGCGAAGCGGACCGTGCCTGGCTCCATGGCCTCGACCAGGGCGTCGATCACGTCGCTGTCGTCGCCAGACGGGTCGTGCCCGTTGCCGCTGCCGACGTACACGCTCTCGCTCGGCGGTGCCCCCGCTTGCAGGCTGTGGGTGAGCCCCTCCAGGAAGCGGGTGTTGGCGGCCATGGCCATCTCGTCGGGCGCCAGGCCGCGCTGGAGCTGCAGCTCCTCACCCAGCACCGGCCACTCCGGCCGGTACAGGCCAGCTTCATCGTGCACGGGGAAGTTGCCGAAGGCCTGGCGACGACCACTGAGCAGCGCGCAGTGGGCGGGCGCCGTGATCGTCATGCCCGCGTTCATCGCGCTCGGCTGGGCGGCCAGCGGCACGAGCTCTCGCCACGTGCGCGGCATCAACTGGGAGGGGTGCGCGTCCACCAGCCCGCTGTGATCCCCCAGGCTGTCCTCGTGGCGCACGCCATCGACCACGAGCACCACGACGGTGTGTTCGGCGGGCGCGGTGACCTCGACGGCGACGGGGCTGCACGCGATGAGCGAGAGGATCACGGGCCGAGGGTAGCCGGCTTCGGCTCGAACATTCGGACGGCTGCGTCCACGGCGGCCTCGAACTGCTCGGGGCTGAAGGGCTTGGCGAGGAGTTGCACGTCCTGGAGTGGCGCGTCGCCTCCCAGCACGTCACGCGGGTAGCCCGACATGAGGAGGACGGGCAGCTCGGGCCACCGCGCTCGCAGGACGGCGGTCAGCTGCACGCCGTTCAGGCCCGGCATCATCACGTCGGACACGAGCACGCCGGGCGGCTTCGTGCCCGCCAACAGCCGATCCCGCGCCTCCACGGGGTCGTCGAAGGTCGTGAAGCGGACGCCGCGGCGGGTGAGCTGTCGGCCGAGGCTGCGCAACAGGGGGGCGTTGTCGTCGACGAGCACGAGCTCGCCGACATCGAGCGGCACCGCCTCCGTCGTGGGATTCTGGGTGGCGTCCGGGAGGGCGTGGGCGGGCAGCCTCACGACCGCTCGGGTGCCCCTGGCCGAGGCGGGCTCGAGCCGCACCGAGCCGCCGGCTTCTTCGACGATGCCCTTCACCGACGACAAGCCGAGTCCCGTGCCCTCGCCCTGGGGCTTGGTGGTGAAGAAGGGATCGAAGACCAGGTCGAGCTCCGCGGGATCGATGCCCTGGCCTTCATCCTCCACCGTGAGCTCGACGTACGCTCCTTGTCGCCGGATCGCGAGGCGCACCAGGCCGTCGGGCGGCGAGGCATCGGTGGCGTTCAGGAGCAGGTTCAACAGCACTTGTTCGAGCTGGCTGGCGGCCATGCCCACGCCGGTGGCTTCACCGAGCACGACCTCGAGGCGGACGCCGCCGTGCAGGAGGGGTGTGAGCATGCGCTCCAGACGCGCTGCGACAGCCTGCGCGTCGCAGCTTCCGGTGACCACGACTCCGCGACGGCTGAAGGCCAGGAGCTGGCGGAGGAGCTCGGCGGCGCGACGAACCCCGTCTCGGGCATCCTGCAGGGCTTCGCTCAGTTCGGGCTCGTCGACCACCTCGTGCACGTGCGCCACGTTGGAGGCGATGATCCCCAGCAGGTTGTTGAGGTTGTGGGCCATGCCGCCGGAGAGGCGGCCGAGTGCTTCGAGCCGTTGGGCGGTCTGCAGCTGGTGCCGGAGCCGATCCTCCTGGTCGTGGGCCTGCACCAACCGCGTCAGGTCCACGACCGACCACAGGCGTCCCTCGCCATCCCCCAGCTGGCAGGGCACCACGTCCACCCGGGCCGGGAACGCCTCGCCATCGATGCGGTAGCAGACCACTGGGCTGGCCTGGGGGGTGGGGCGCAGGTCCTGGTCGACCGGCAGTCCCAGCTCGGCGAGTGAGCGCTCCGCGATCTGCTCGGGCGTCGCACGGAACTGACGGCACGCCTCCTCGTTGACCTCCTGGCAGCGGCCGTCCGGTCCGACGAGGAGGAAGGCGTTGGCCGCCTGGGTGAAGACCTGGCGGTAGCGGGACTCGCGGTGGGCGAGCTCCCGTTCGGCCTCTCGCCGTCGGCGGATCTCGGCCTCGAGCTCGGTCGCGCGCCGCTCGGCGGAACGCGCACGGAGCAGTCCGACCAACAGCGCGAGGGCGAACGCCGTGGCGGCCAGCGCCGCCCGCAGCCCTCTGCGCTCGAACCAGGCGGGTGCGAGCCGGAAGCGCAGGCGCGTGGCCTCGCTGGTGTCGCCATGCGGGCCTCGGCTGCGCACCTCGAAGAGGTAGTCGCCGGGCGCGAGATCCGGGTACGTCGCGAGCTGGCTGGCCCCGGCCTCGACCCAGGGCTCCACGGGGAGCCCGGCGCGTGTGAGCCGGTGTTGGTAGGTCACCGCGACCTGCGGTTCCAGGGTCGGGGCGGTGTAGCTGACCTCCAGCCGCCGCCACACGTCCGAGGCGAGCTCCGACGCGCGATCAGCGGGCACGACCACGTCGCCCACCCGAGCGTCCACCAGGACGACTTCGGGCACCACCTGGGCGGGCTCCAGCTCGGACAGATGGACCACGGCCACACCGTCGACGCCAGCGAGCCACAGCTCGTCGCCCAGGCGCGCGGCGCTCGGTCGCGCCACCCCATTGGCCTCGCCCACGTGGAGGAGCTCCGCGTGGATGGCCGCACCGCTGTCGAGTCGGGCCTCCTCCAGCTCGGCGAGGGGTGCGCGCCACAACCCGGCGTTGCCCTGCAGCCACAGGTCCTCGTCGTCGATGGCACCGATGCTCGACAGGAAGCGATCCGGCCAGCGCTGCTCGCCGCTGGACAGCATGCCGGCCTGGTCGCCGTCGAGCCATCCCAGCCCTCCCCCGTAGGTGGCGAGCCAGATCACGCCGTTGGCAGCTCGGTGCAGGTCCCGCACCGCGCCGTGCGGCACACCGTCGTCGAGGCCCAGCACGCGCCACGCACCGGACGTGCGCGCGGCCACCCCTCGATCCAGCCCGAGCACCAGGTCGTCCCCCTGGACGTCGAGCGCGAGCAACTCGCGGCCGCGCATCGCGTCCGGCAGCGGAACGGGCGAGGACTGGCCGTCCTGGACGCGCCAGAGGTGGCCGCTGTCGGTGCCGATCCAGAGCTCGTCGCGCGTCGCGCTCAGGAGCGTGACCGTGTCGGTCGCAGCGAAGATCCGTGTGCCGACGTCGCGGTCGACTGCGAACACCTGCTCCCGCTGAGCCGCGTACACCTGGCCCCCGTCGCCGGTGGCCGCCGCCGTCAGGCAGCCCTCGCGGTGAGGCAAGGCGACGGGCTCGGGGACCTGGCCGTGCACGGATCGTAGGAGGTGGCTGCAGTCCACGGAGAACCAGGCGGTGTCGTCGGATCCCGTGAGCGGCCCTGCGCCGGTGCCGCCGCGCAGGTCCGTGCGACGAATGCGGGAGAAGCCCATCGAGGACAGCCGTTGCAGCCCGCCCCCGTCGGTGCCGACCCACACCGCGCCGGAGGGCATGCCCCACAGGTCGCGCACGGTCCCGGACAGCTCGTGCCGCGCCGCCGGTTTCAGCTCGTCGGTGCCGCGTCCGAGGTCCGCCCAGGCCCCCATGTACAGGAGCTCCGCGTTGCTGCCCAACCAGACCCCGCCGTGCTGGTCCACCAGCGGTTCGCCCAGGTAGTGGGCCGTGAAGTCGCGCACGGGGACGTGGTAGGAGCCCTTGTCGTCGACGACCGCGAGGCCGTTGTCCGCGATCGCTGCATAGCGCCCGTCGGGGCCGACCACGCCACCGGTGCAGATGCCCACCGAGTCGTGGGCGAGCACACGGCCACCTCCAGCGCTCCAGCGCCAGACCTTGTCGCCGCAGATCCAGGCCGTGCCGTCGTCGGCGATGTCCACGTCCCGCACCTGGCTGTGCACGACCCGATCCCACCGGCCCGACCGGTCACGCCGCCAGGCCCCCGAAGCGCCCGCCACCCAGAGCTCGCCGGCGCTGCTCGTGGTCAGCCGCCACACCGTGGTCTCGGCGAGCCCCGGAGGGAGCTCGAGCCGCTCGAAGGACTGGCCGTCGTGGCGCCACACGCCCTCGCGCTCGGTGCCCACGTAGAGGCGGTCTCCAGCCCGTGCCAGAGACGTGACGCGCAGGGGGGCGTCGGGGCCGTCGTTCAGGCTCTCGAAGCTCTGCCCGTCGAAGCGCACCAGCCCCGTGAAGGTTCCCAGCCAGAGGCGTCCGTCGTCGGTCGGCTCGATGACGGTGACCGAGGACTGTGGGAGGCCGGACGCGAGGTCCCAGGTGTCGGTCTGCCACGCCTCGGTCACGACCACGCTGGGCGGTGCGTCGGCCAGGGCCGCCGCGTACAGCACCGAGAGGATTCCGGACATCGCCGGATCGTACCGCGCCTCGTGAGTGCGGAGCTCAGTCGGGCAGGGTGACGACCTCGTAGGCGAACCCCGCGTCCTTCAGGGGCGCTCCGATCACGGACTCGTCGCCGACCAGCACGATGGACCCGCCCTCGGGGTCGACCCACTGGCGCGCGCGGTCGAGCTCTTCGGTCGTCACCGCCTGGCTCGCTGCGAGCTCGGTGACGAGGCCGTCGGGCGCTGCGCCGCGCAGGACCAGATCCTGCAGCGCGCTGTTGAGCCCGCTTCGGGTCTCCACCGCCTCGATGGCGTCGGTGCGCGCGATGCTCGCGGCCTTGTCGCGGTCGGCAGCGCTGAAGGGATCGCCGGTCAGCACGCCCACCAGATCGGCGAGGGCGTCGGCGGTTGCGTCGGTGCGGACGTTGGTCGAGGCCGTGAACTCCGTGCCCAGGCTGCCTTCGGAGAACCAGCTGCGGGCTCCGTAGGTGTAGCCCTTCTGTTCGCGCAGCAGGTTGTTGAGCCGGGAGGTGAAGCTGCCTCCCAGCACGATGCCGGCCAGCTCGGCGGCCTGCGCGATCGTGTCTCCAGGGGGGTAGCCCGGCACGGTGACGCGGACGGCGGTCTGGGCCGAGCCGGGGAGGTCGACCAGCAGGATGCGGCCGGCACCGGGCCAGTCGCCATCGAGCACGGGCTCGCGGTAGGCCCACGTCTCGGCGGGCCAGGCGGCGAAGTGTTCGTCGAGGAGCGCCCGTGCCTCGTCCAGACCGAGGTCGCCGACCACGACGAAGGTGCTCTCGCCGGCGACCAGGCGGCTGGCGTGCCAGCTCTGCGTGTCGCTGCGGTCCAGCGCGGCCAGGGTCGCGGGTGTGCCGTGGGTAGGCGGGCCGAGGGGATGGTCGGCACCATAGAGCTGCAGCCGGCCGTACTGGGACGCGACCACGGGGCCGTCCTCGCGGTCCTGCCGTGCGACATTCACCGAACGGTCGATCACGCGGTCCCAGTCGCTGCCTTCGAAGCGCGGGCGCAGCACCACGTCCGCGAAGATGGGGAGGGTCTGCTCCAGCCGCTCGCGGTGGGTGTCGAGGTGCAGGATCGTGCGGGTGCGCGTGCTCGAGGCACCCACGTCGGTGGCCAACAGCCTGAGGTCGCTCGCGAGGGTGAGCGCGTCGCGGTCGCCGGCACCCTCGGTGAGCATGTCGGCGGCGAGGGCCGCGCGGCCCCACGCGTCTCCGTCGTCGGTGGCGCCGCCGGGCACGACGAGCGACAGGCTGACGATCGGCAGGTCGTGATCCTCGACGAGCCAGAGCGTGGCGCCGTTGTCGAGGGTGGCGACCTCGGGGACGGGCGGGGTGAAGGCGCGTCGTGCCCCGATCTCCGGAACCGTGATCGGCTCGGCAACGACCTCCGGGGGAACGGGCTTGGCGCAGGCGAGGAGCAGCAGCATCACTCGGTCTCCTCGGTGGCTTCGGGCAGCACGGTCAGGCGCGCCGCGAGCTCGGGCTTCAGGCGTTCGGCCACCACGGCCTGGATGCTCTCCGCCGTGACGCCCTGGTAGCGGGCGAGATCCTCGTCCAGGTAGTCGGCCGTGCCGGTGTAGAAGAGGTAGTTCTGCAGGGTCTCGACACGGTCGAGCAGCCCCTCCAGGCCGTAGACCAGGTTCATCTCCCAGCCGTTGACGGCCTGGGCGAGCTCACGCTCGGTCACGGGGGCCGCGCCACTGGCCAGCGCGGCGAGCTCTTCGTCGATCGCCGCGGCCACCGCGTCGAGGTCGGCGTCTGGGCTGGCGAAGGCCATCAGGTAGAAGCTCGACCCGTGGCGGTTGGAGTACTGGAACACCTCCAGCTCCTGCACCACCCGCTCCTCGTTGACCAGGCGGGCCTCGAGGCGCGCGTCAGCGCCGCCGGCGAGCACGGACGCGAGGATGTCCAGCTCCGCGTCGCCCGGTGTGAAGAAGGCGGGAGAGTGCCAGGCCATCACCAACAGGGGCAGCTCGACCTGGTCGGTGATGGTCTTCTCCACCGTGACGGGTGCGACGACCTCCGGGGGCACCACGTGCTCGCGGAGCTCCGCGGGCTCCAGGGGGGCGAACCAACGATCGACGTTCGCCTTGACGGCGTCGGGGTCGAAGTCGCCGCCGATGATGAGCGTGGCGTTGTTCGGTGCGTACCAGTCCGCGTAGAAGCTGGTGACGGTGTCGAGGCTGGCGGCCAGCAGATCCTCGTGGGAGCCGATGCCGCTCAGGTGGTAGGGGTGGGTCTCCGGGTACAGCATGGCCGGGATCTCCAGCCAGACCTTGCCGTAGGGGGCGTCCTCGTAGTTCTGACGCCGCTCGTTCCTCACGACCTCCCGTTGCAGGTCGAGCTTGTCCTGGGTGATGTCGAGGCCCGTCATCCGGTCGGCCTCCATGAACATCAACACGTCCAGCAGCTCCGCGGGACCGACGTCGAAGTAGTTGGTGCGGTCGTCGGCGGTGGACGCGTTGTTCCAGCCGCCGCCCGCTTCCATGCGCCCGTCGAACTCGCCCTCGCCCACGAGCTCGGTGCCCATGAACATCAGGTGCTCGAACAGGTGCGCGAACCCGGACTCCCCGGGGGGATCGTCGTAGCTGCCCACGCCGTACCAGAGGTCGACCACGACCTGCGGAAGGCGGTGGTCCTGCACGAGCAGCACGTCGAGGCCGTTGTCGAGCTCGTAGTGTTCGTGGGGAATGTCGAGCGCGAGGGCCGATGGCACGAGCCAGGCGAGGAGCACGGAGCCTCCGGGTGGGACCCCTGTTGCCTAACGCACGCGCGCGCCGGAGCAGGGCATGCAGTAGCGTGCGTGCATGTGGTTCCTGCTGGCCTGTTCCATGCCCGACGCCGCCCTGGAGGGCACCTCCGCCGAGGACAGCGGCGCGTGGCACGCACCCGCCACCCCCGGTGAACGTCGTGCCGACGTGGCGCCCGAGCTGTGAGCGACGGCCGCCACGTGACCTCCGTACCCGGCGCGCGCTGGGACTGCGGGCAGTGCTCCCTGTGCTGCCGCATGTTGGCGCTCGGTCCGGTCGCCCCCGAGCGGATCGCGCGCCTGGAGGTCCTGGGCGTGGAGCGTCTCGGCGGCGCCGGCTGGTACCGACGCGACCAGCACGGTGCCTGGCTCTCACAGCGTGATGGCGCCTGCGTCTTCCTCGCCGACAGTGGGCGCTGCCGCATCCACGAGGAACATGGTGCGGAGGAGAAGCCGGTGTTCTGTCGCACGTTTCCGTTTCACATCGTGCGTCAGCCTGGCGGCGAGGCCGTGGCGCTCCGGGACGACTGTGGAGGGCTCGGCCACGGGGAGACTCCGGTCGATGAGCAGCTGACTCACCTCCCAGCCGATGCACACCGGCACCGCTTCGAGGGCCCGATCCAGGTGCTGCCTGGAATTGGCGTGTCGGCCGAAGACTGGTTGAGCCTCGAGCCTGTGCTGCTGGACACCATCCTGGACCGGCCCTGGCCCGAGAACGTGGTGGCGCTGCGCGATCAGATGTATCGTGGGTTGAGGCGAAGTCCTCCAGACCCTTCGCCGGAGCGCGCTCGCGCCGTCGCCGGTGCGCTGCGTGACGGGCTGCGCGCCATGCTCACCGACCGGGTGGCAGGCGATGGTTGGGTCGAGGCATTCTTGTGTCGTGTGACCTCGGATCTCGAGGGTGCCTCGGTCGCTCCGGCTCCGGCCTACCTCGCGGCCACCCTGCGGCAGCAGCTGGTCGGGAAGCGCCTCACTCGCCACGGCGGTGCCCCTCGCTGGCTCGGGGTGTACAGCCTGGTCGCCGCGCTGTCCGAGGCCGCGCCGTCGGAGACGGGCGCCGCCCACGTGCGCTTGTCGCGGCTCGCCCTGCACCCGCTGTTCGCGCGCTGGGAACGTCGGGGAGCAGGTCTTCTGGAGACCCTGTTCCTGTCGCTCGACGACTCGGGGGTCGCGCCGCTTCTTTCTTCGTCTTCGCCCGGATAGGGGGCCTCATGCTCATCGTCACCACCGCGCTCGCGGGCGTCATCAACGTCACGGAATCCGACTCGATCCAGGAAGCGGTCGACAGCGCTTCCGCCGGGCAGATCATCGCTCTGGCGACTGGCGGCACCTGGAACGAGTCGATCACGCTCGGCGCGGTCAGCGACGGGAGCGCCGACGTTCGGCTGGTGGGGGAGGGTGTCACGGTCATGGGCACGGCCCCGGTCGCGACCATCAGCGGGCCCTCCTGGCAGGTGGAGGGCATCGCGTTCGTGGGCACCGGCGGCAGCGGGCCCGTGCTGGAGATCGGCTCCGGTGTCGACAAGCTGGGCATCACGGAGGTCGGCGTCTCCGGGTCGGACGGCAGCTGCGTGCGGCTCACCGGCGCCACCGAGCTGCTGCTCGACCAGATGACCATCAGCGACTGCGGCGGGCATGGCCTGGAGGCCAGTGACTTCGTGGGCCTCACCTTCCGGAACGGCGAGGTGTCCGACGTGGGAGGCTACGCGGTGCACCTGGAGTCGAACGCGGACTGGGGAACGTCCGTGGTCGACCAGGGCCACATCGTGAACGCGGGTGGTGGCGTGTACGCGGCCAGCACCGCCGACCAGGAGGTCACGCTCTACGTCGGGCCGCTCGAGGCCAGCGGCGTGAGCGGGGTGGCGGTGCACGGGGGACCGGGTGTGTTCGTGCGCTCCAACCAGGTGATGGTGACGGGCGGAGGCACGGGGCTCCTCTCCGAAGGGGGGACGGTGGCTTCGTACAACAGCGTCTTCTCCGACCTGGACGTCGGGATCGAGAGCCGCGAGGGGGGCCTCACGGTGACGCACGTCACGCTCGGGCGCGACCTCGGCACGCCCTTCATCGCGGACGACGGCTACAACATCACGGTCAAGAACACCCTCTTCCACGGCGAGGTCCCCGACGCCGCCGAGTGGCACAGCAACCTCGCGGCCGGTGACGACGACTTCGTGGATGCCCCCGGCGGCGACTACCACCTCGTGAGCACGAGCGGCGCCATCGATCAGGGCGAGGGCTCGACGGTCGAAGAGGACATGGACGGCGAGGGGCGGGACGAGGACCCGGACGTGGGGGCGGACGAATACAGCGGCGCCTTCGCGGGCGGCGACACCGGGGCGGGCGACACGGCGGGTGCCGGGGATGGCGGCGACGGCGGTGACGGTCGCGGAGACGACACAGCCGCGAGCGGTGGGGGTGACGGTGGCACCGACGGGTGTGGCTGCACGGCCGGGTTAGGCGGAGGGGCCTGGTTCCTGGGTCTGCTGACCTGGTTCCGTCGGAGGTTCGATGCTCGCCCTGTTGCTCGCATGCCCGCCCGCTGAGGAGCCGGACGCGCCCGTCGCCGAGGACAAGTGCCCCCACGTTGCGATGGACCAGCTCGCGGGCCGCTGGATCAAGGTCCAGGGCAACCAGGGTGACCACACCCACCGTGTGCAGGTGAACCAGCACGGCAGCGCCTACGAGGGCTGGTTCGTGAACGGCAGCTTCGCCAAGCTGTCGATGGCCGGCGTGCTGCGGGAGACGGATCTGCAGCTCACGCAGGTGTTGTCGGCCGAGGACGAGGCGGCCTGGAAGGCGGGCAACAAGGACCGGGTGCGCTTGTACCTCGAGCCCTACAAGCAGCGCTGCGCGTTGCGCGTGGTCGAAGCCAGGCTGAAGTGGGCGGAGGGCGGCGAGACCGAGGTCCAGGTCGGCTCGGGCTACCAGGAGTACCTGCAGTTCCCGGAAGGCACCGAGTTGACGTTTCGCCCCTGCGACGAGCCCCTGTTCATCGGCGACGCGGCGGCCAACGAGGCGGCCTCCGCCAAGCAGATCGAGGCGGGGATGCCGGTCGCGAGCTTCGGCGAGGCGGTTCCGAGCGCCTTGTGGACCGAGGCAGCGGCCGACGGCGATCCCGCATGCAGCTACAGCTTCGACGCGTACTTCGACGATCAACCGGTCGCCGATGCGAGAGGCCTGCCTGCGGGCGCCGTCGCCGACGGCAAGCGCACCTGGAGCTACGCCTGGAACGCGCCCTACAGCGGGAACCACATCCTGGAGATGTACCGCTACCGTCAGTGTGGCGAGGGAGAGCGTGAGCTGCTCGCGGTCGCCTGCGCCGACGGCGTGCTGCAGTAGGTACGCCGATGACCCTGCTCGTCGCGGTCGCGTTCGCCGGCACCTCCCAGCTCTGGGGGGAAGCGGGCGAGCTGTGGCAGCCGACGGGTCGCCTGCCCGACTTCAGCTATGCCGGCTACCGCGCGGGGGAGGAGGAGCCGCCCGCCTGGGACGCGGTGGTGGATGTTCGCGACCACGGAGCGGTCGGGGACGGCGAAACCGACGACACCCAGGCCTTCCGCGACGCCATCGCCGCGGTGCCGGAGGAGGGCGGCGTGGTCCTCGTGCCCGCGGGCACCTGGCGGCTCGAGCAGGTGCTGACCATCGACCGAAGCCACGTGGTCCTGCGCGGGGAGGGGCGCGACGCGACCACCCTGTTCTTCCCGCTCTCCCTCGAGGAGATCCTGGGCGAGGCCGAGCAGTGGAGCTGGAACGGTGGCTTGATCTGGGTGGAGCCCACCGAGCGCGGTGTGTCGGTCACCTCGGTCTCCGAGGCCGCGCGCGGAGACACGAGCTTGACCGTGTCCGATGTGGACGCGCTCAGCGTCGGCCAGCTGGTGGAGCTGCGGCTGCTCGACGACGACGAGGGCAGCCTCGGCCGCCACCTGCACGCGGAACAGAACGACGCTGGCGACTGTGACTGGCAGAGCTCGCTCAGCTTCGCGTGGCCCGTTCGCATCGCCGCCATCAGCGGGAACGTCGTCACCCTGCAGCAACCCCTCCGTCTCGACGCGCGTGAGGCCTGGAGCCCCAGGCTGTACACGCTTCCGGCGCTGGAGCAGGTCGGGGTCGAGGACCTCACGCTCCGCTTCCCGGAGACCGAGTACGCCGGACACCTCGCGGAGCCAGGCTACAACGGCCTCTTCCTCTACGGCGGGGTGGTCGACAGCTGGGTCCGCGGCGTCGACGTGCACAACGCCGACAACGGCTTCCTGCTCGACCAGCTCACGAAGCACATCCTGATCGAAGATGTGCACTTCACGGGTCGCGGAGGTCACCACGGCTTCAACGTGGCCTACAGCGCCGACAGCCTCGCCACCTCGGTGCACTTCTCGGCCGACTACTACCACGCCCTCACGGTGGACCACCGCGCGTCTGGCAACGTGTTCTCCCACGTCGACTCCGACGACATCGAGCTGGAGCTCGACCATCATCGGGACTCTCCGCTCGAGAACCTCTTCACGGCGTTCGCAGCGAACACGAACCTGGTGAACGGGGGCTCGTGGTGTGCCGGCGACCCCGGTGGCGCCCGGAGCACCCTCTGGAACCTCGCCTCACCCACCATCCCGCCGTACTGGAAGGACAACCAGGTCAACGTGGTGGGCTTGATCGACGGCGAGGTCAGCCTGACCGACGACCAGGAGTGGATGGAGCACGTGGAGGACCTTCGGCCGCGGAACCTCCACCTGGCCCAGCGCGCGCTTCGGCTCGGACTGCCCTACTCGGACACCGGTGTCGACGCCGCCGACACGGACCCTCGGGCGGGAGAGGCCCCGGCGACCGAGCCCGACGGCTGTGGCTGCACCGCCGGCCGGCCGGTCTCCGGTGGCTGGCTCGCCTTGCTCGCGCTCCTTGCTACTCGCAGATCCCGGCGGTGTTGCAGGTCTCCGACGTGTCGCAGTCCTCATCGGCTTCGCACTGCACACACTCGGTGGAGCCTCCGTCGGTCGCCTGGGCCAGGGCCTCGCCCTCGATGATGGAGAAGTCGGGGATCTCCACCCCGGTCCCGTAGCTGCACGTCGAGCTGGCGCACATGGTGTCGTAGTCGTCGTAGCCTTCGACGAAGCCCTCGGCCCACACGAGCTCGAAGGGATCGATGTTGCAGTTCAGGTTCGTCGACCACTGCACCTCGAAGGCGTACAGTCCAGGCTCGGGGAAGCTCACGTAGCGGAACTTCTTCCACTGCCCGTCCGACCAGTTGACCGTGGCGATCTCGGTGCCCTCGATGGTCAACGAGACGCTGTCGTTGCCGATGAGGCCCAGGGTGCGGTTGAGCTCTTCCTCGCATCCGATGCGGAGGTAGCCGCGGAAGCGCGCCATGCCGTAGCTGCCGGTGCTCGAGAGGGTGGGCCACGCCTCCGTGCTGCTGAAGTTCCCCGCTGAAGCGGTGTAGTCGCTGCCGCATCGGTTGGACCAGTCGAGGACCTCGGCGTCCACCGCCACCAGCTCCGTCAACCCCGACACGCTCCCGGCGAACATCGCCATGAAGCTGTCGAGGTTCTCGCTGTAGTGGGGGTCGTAGCCGGTGTTGCTCGTCTCGCCGAACATGGCGCAGGCCGCCGTCGTCGACGGTGTGCCCGGATCGGGCTCGGAGGGTGAGCCCAGCTCGATCGGGTCCTGGCAGTCCTCGTCCACGGTGCTGTCGCAGTCGTTGTCGAGGCTGTCGCAGAGCTCGACGCCATCGGGGCTCGCCAGGGCGTCGGCGTCGTCGCAGTCGCCACCGGTGGCCAGCGTGCCCGACGGCTGCTCGCAGCTCGTCACCTCGCTGGCGTCGTCGCCGAAGCCATCGCAGTCGTCGTCCACGTACCAGGCCAGGTCCGGCGTGACCGCCTCGTCGCTGTCGTCGCAGTCCTCGTCGTTGTCGGTGTAGCCGCTGGGCTGCTCGCAGCCGGTGGTCGTGTAGCTGTCGCTGCCGTAGCCATCGCCGTCGTAGTCGATGTACCAGCTGGTCTCGGGGTTCAGGCTCGGGTCCGTGTCGTCGCAGTCCTCGTCGTTGTCGACCTCGCCGCTGGCGGCGTCGCAGGCTTCCGAGGACGCGTCGGGGTCGCCGTAGCCGTCGCCGTCGGCGTCGGCGTACCAGGTGCTGGTGTCGGTGGCGGCCTCGTCGACCGCGCTGTCACAGTCCTCGTCGACGTCGTCGCAGCTCTCGTCCGCGTCGGGGTGCACGCCATCGTCGGCGTCGTCGCAATCGGACGCGTCGGTCACGTACCCGCTGGGGACCTCACAGCTCGCGAGGGCTTCGTCCGCGGCGCCGTAGCCGTCGTCGTCGTAGTCGAGGTAGGAGGTCACCGCGTCGGTCACCCCGGGGTCGTCGTCGTCGACCAGGCCGTCGCAGTCGTTGTCGAGCCCGTCACACACGTCGTCGGCGTCCGGGTTCACGTCGGCGTCGGTGTCGTCGCAGTCCCCGTCGACGTCCACGTGGCCGCTGGGTGTGTCGCACGCTTCCGTGGAGGTGTCGCCGAAGCCGTCGCCGTCTGCGTCGGCGTACCAGGTCGACGGGTCGGACACGTCGTCGTCGTCGTCGTCCACGAGGCCATCGCAGTCGTTGTCGACCGCGTCGCAGACCTCGTCGGCGCCGGGGTTCACCGCTGCATTCGAGTCGTCGCAATCTGTCGCATCTTCTCCGTAGCCGCTGGGCGCGTCGCAGGCGTCCTGGCTGTCGTCGGGGGCGCCGAACCCGTCGGCGTCGCTGTCGGCGTACCAGGTGGTGGTGTCCGTCGCGTCGTCGTCGGTCGCGCCGTCGCAGTCGTTGTCGATGCCGTCACAGACCTCCTCGGCATCGGGCGACGTGCTGCTGTCCGTGTCGTCGCAGTCACCGTCGGTGGCGACGTAGCTGCTGGGCGCGTCGCACGCTTCGGTGGTGAGCACGCCGCCCCATCCGTCGCTGTCGTAGTCGAGGTACCAGGTGGTGGCGTCGCTGAGGTCGGGGTCGTCGTCGTCCACGAGCGCGTCGCAGTCGTCGTCGACGCCGTTGCAGACCTCGTCGGCGTCTGGATGCACCGCGCCGTCTTCGTCGTCGCAGTCGCTGGTGTCGTCGACCTGGCCGGACGCGGGGTCGCAGCTCTCGCTGCTGCTTCCCGCGTCGCCGAAGCCGTCGCCGTCGCTGTCCGCGTACCAGGTCGATGCGTCGGTGAGGTCGCTGTCGTCGTCGTCGACCAGGCCGTCGCAGTCGTTGTCGGCGTCGTCGCACAGCTCGTCGGCGGCGGGGTTCACGTCGGCGTCGGCATCGTCGCAGTCCGTGGCGTCGGCCACGTAGCCGGTGGCGCCGTCGCAGGAGGTGGACGACACGTCCGCGTCGCCCCAGCCGTCGCCGTCGGCGTCGGCGTACCAGGTGCTCTCGCCCTCGGCTCCGGGCTCGTCCAGGTCACCGTCGCAGTCGTTGTCCAGGCCGTCGCAGACCTCGTTCGCGCCGGGGAACACGGTGTCGTCGCCGTCGTCGCAGTCCCCATCGTGCTCGGCGAAGCCGTCCGCGGCGCAGGCATCGACGGCGTAGGCGTCGCTTCCGACGCCGTCGCCATCGCTGTCCAGGTACCAGGTGGTGGTGCCGGTCACGTCGTCGTCGTCGTCGTCGACGAGGCCGTCGCAGTCGTCGTCGAGCTCGTTGCAGATCTCGGCGGCAGACGGGTTGACGTTGGTGCTGGTGTCGTCGCAGTCGCCGCCCTCGGCGGCGTAGCTGGTGGGCGCCTCGCAGCTCTCGACCGAGGCGTGGTCGTCGCCGAAGCCGTCGCTGTCGAGGTCGGCGAGCCAGGTGCTCTCGCCCTCCACGTCGTCGTCTTCGCTGTCGATGAGCAGGTCGCAGTCGTTGTCGACCCCGTCGCAGACCTCCTGGGCGTCGGGGTGGATCTCGGAGTTGCCGTCGTCGCAGTCCTCGTCGGCCGGGAAGCCGTCGCCGTCCTCGTCGAGCGGGTCCACGCTGGTGTCGCCTCCCGTGTCGTCGGGTGGCGGGTCCGAGTCCTCGGGAGCCGCGCTGTCGGTCGGCGTGCCCACCGAGCCGGTGTCGTCTTCGCTCGTCGCGAGGGCGCCGGTGTCGGTCACGGGCTTGAAGTCGGTGCGGCAGCCAGCCGCCAGCAGGACGAGGGTGAGCATGTGGGCTCCGAGGGGTGCGCAGGGCGCAGCATACCCGCCCAGGTGCGCGCTCAGAACAGGGCGGCTCCCACCAGGCCCAGCCCGACGAGGCTCACCGCCCACACCAGGGTGCGCAGCCAGGCCACTCCGGCGATGTAGAGCACGGCGTGGAGCACCCGCGCACACACGAAGATCTGCGCACCCATCGCGGACAGGTCGCCCTGCAGGCCGGCCACGTTCACCACGAGCACCAACACCGCGAACAGGGGCAGGTTCTCCGCGAGGTTGTCGGACGCCTTCTGGGCGCGCACGGCCCACTCGGGCACGTCGCGGGGCTCGGCGTGGCGGTTTCCCACGCTGTACACGATGCCGTTCTTCAGCAGGCGCGGCGTGGCGGCGGTGAGGATCAGCACCCACTGCAAGAGGGCGGTGGCTGCGAGCATCCAGAGATCAGTGGTCATGGGCGGGTTTCCGGTGTGTGTGGGTGTTTAGCACGGCGCAGGGCGTACGATGCGGACGTGGTCCCCTTGTTCGCCGGTCTCGCCTTGCTCCGCCCCGGCGTGGTGCAGGATCTGGAGCGCGTGGCCGCGGTGGACGACCTGCCACACTACGTGCTCGACCTGTCGATCTCCGACAGCCTGGGCACCTACCGGGGGCGTGGCACCCTGACCTGGACGAACACGACGGGGCAGGTGGTGAGCACGCTGCCGCTGCTCTTGCATCCCAACGGTCCGGGGGAGACCGGCGCCAGCAGCCGCGCGAGCCTGAGCCTCGACTCGGTGGTGGGCGGCACCACGGTCGCACGGCGGCCGAGCCTGGTCGAGGTCACCCTCGACGCCCCCTTGTCTCCCGGCGAGTCCACCACTCTGGAGCTGGCCTTCGGTGGGGAGCTCCAGCTCCTTCGGGCCGACGCCAACGACCTGTGGGCCCAAGCGGGTCTTGGTGCGGGTGGTCTCACGGAGTCCACCGACTACGGCCTGCTGGGCGAGGGGGACGGCTTGCTCACCGCGGCGAGCGCCTACCCGATGGTGGCGCCCTGGACGGGCAGCGGCTTCGCGACCGACGCACCCACCGGAATCGGCGACCTGGCCTGGGGTCAGCCCATGCACTTCGACGTGCAGATCGTCACACCCGAGGGCCTGCGGCCCGTGACGAACCTGGTCGACGGGGCTCCGGAGCGGGTCGGGCAGGGCAGCGTGACGCGGGCCTCGGGGTCGGGGGTGAGGGACCTGGTCATCGTGGCCTCGCGGGACTGGAGCGTGGTCGAACGGCAGGTGCGCGGCGTGACGGTGCGGAGCTGGTCGCTGGCCCGCGACGCCGAGGTCGGTCGCGAGGTGCTCGACGAGGCGGAGCAGGCCCTGGCGAGCCTCGATCGGCGCCTCGTTCCGTACCCCTACACCGAGCTGGACGTGGTGGAAGCCACCCTGGCCGGTGGTGCCGGTGGGGTGGAGTTCTCCGGGCTCGTGCTCATCGCGGGCTTCTTCTACACCGATCCATCGCAGTCGCAGTCGCCCATGGCGGCCATGATGCGCCAGCTCGGGGGCAGCGGCAGCCTGGACATGAGCGCCTTCCTCGAGGACCAGCGCGCCTTCGTGGTGGCGCACGAGGTGGCCCACCAGTGGAGCCCGGGGCTGGTGGGCACCGACAGCGCCCATGCGCCGCTCGTGGACGAGGCGCTCGCCCAGTACCTCGCGGGAACCGTGATGGAGGAGGTCCGCGGGGAGGCGGCGGGGCGTGCGCTGAGCGACAAGAGCGTGGCCTTGAACTACGCCGCCTTCCGGTTGCTCGGCGGCGCCGACGGCCCTGCGGCTCGTCCCGTGTCCGCCTACGCCAGCCCCTTGGAGTACGCGGCGCTCGTGTACGGGAAGGCTCCGTACCTCTACCGTGCGCTCGAGGACCAGCACGGTCGCGCGGCGGTCGACCGCGCCTTGAAGCACTCCTTCGAGAGCCTCGCCTGGCGGGAAGCCGATGTGGCGACCTGGCTCGGCTTGCTCGAGGTCCACGGACTGCCGGGGGCGGAGGCCCTGGGACAGCGCTGGCTCCACGAGGCCCATGGGGACGAGGACCTGGGCATCGACCCGGAGGGCTGGCGCGCGCTGGAGTTGATGGTGGGGCAGGAGATGGCGGAGGGCCTGCGCCCGATGCTCTCGATGATGGGCATGACGCCTGCGATGCTCTTCGGAGGGCTCGGCGGGGGGGTACCCGCTCAGCTGCCGATGACACCTGGAACCGTCCCCACCCCCGAGGAGCTGCTGGAACTCCTCGGACATCGCTGAGCACCCGTCGGCCGGAGTAGGGTAGTGCTCGTGATCGGTCTCCTCGCCTGCTTCGCTTCCTCGGTCGACGTCGACGTGCTCGCGCCGGACAGGCCGGACGACGCGGCCGTCGCGGAAGGCGAGGGCACCGAGTCGGTCGACGGGCCCGGCGAGCCCGCGCACGACGATGGCTGGATCTTCTCCCTCGACGTCGTGCACGAGATCGAGCTGACCGTGGACGACCTGGCCTGGGCCAGCCTGTCGGCGGATCCCTACACCGAGGTCCAGGCCATGCTCTCGTTCGACGGGGACGAGCTTCCCGACCCCGTGGGCATCCGCGTGAAGGGTCGCCTCGGAAGCTACCGCAGCCTGTCGCAGAAGACGGCCTTCAAGGTGGATCTGAACGAGTACGCGGACCAGGATCTGGAGGGCCTCGAGCGGCTCAACCTGAACAACCAGGTGCAGGACCACGCCAAGGTGCACGAGATCACAGCCTACAGCCTGTACGAGGCCGCGGGCGTGTGGGCTCCGCGGGTGGCCTATGCCTGGGTCACCGTGAACGGGGACACCTTCGGCCTCTACAGCCTGGTGGAGGCCTACGACGACGTGTTCCTCGACCAGCGGTACGAGGACG
The DNA here is from genome assembly GCA_964604675.1 of uncultured Enterobacterales bacterium. Classification (GTDB taxonomy): domain Bacteria; phylum Myxococcota_A; class UBA796; order UBA796; family CAJQPC01; genus CAZSAT01. The sequence goes on along the minus strand of CAZSAT010000071.1, from coordinate 3,500 downwards.
GCAGCGGGAACTTCTACGACGGCGACTACGTGCTGTGGGACGACGGCAGCTACACGCAGCTGGACTTCGAGAGCTCTCTGCACGACCTGTTCCAGCTCGACGAGGGGGTGGACGTGGGGCTGGCGGACATCCACGGCGTGACCGCCGCGCGGGAGCTCGGGCAGGCCGGCGCCTACGTCGAGGCGCTCGGCGGGGTGTTGGACGTCGACCAGTTCCTGCGCTTCTGGGCGCTCGAGATGTGGACGGGCCAGTACGACGGCTACGTGTACAACCGGAACAACTTCCGCGTGTACTTCGATCCGTCCACCGGGCAGGCGAACTTCCACCCGTGGGACCACGACTGGGCCTTCTACGACACCACGCCGATCCAGAGCCCCTGGGGTTCGTTGGCGGAGAACTGCAAGGCCGATGCCGTGTGTCACGCACGGTTCCTGGAGGCGCTCGCCGAGGTCTCTGCGGTGGCGGACTCCACGGCCCTCACCGAGCAGGCCGCGACGGCCGCCGCGCTCATCGAGCCCTTCCTGCGGGTCGATCCCCGGCTCGAGGTCAGCCTGGACACGATCATCAGCTACCAGGACCACCTGGACTCGTGGCTTGCGAACCGTAGCGCGTCGTTGGCCGGTCGCACCGACCTCTGACCGCTACCACGACCAGGGCAGGGTCAGCCCGAGCGTCCAGGCGGTGGCACCGCCGAGCGCGAACGCCATGCTGCGCTGGGCCCCGGTGTCGATGCCAGCGTCGGTCCAGAGCGGGATGCTGATCACCGCCGCGTCGGCCAGATCCACGCACAGGTTCAGCAGGAAGGTGCGTCGCAGCGCCCGCTCGTCGTCGAGGTTGGCCAGCACGATCGCGCCGAGCGCGATGTCCCGTGTGCCGAAGAGCCCCGCCACCATCCTTCCCGTGGGGTTGTCGTGCTCCACCGGGAACCCGAGCAACTGCATCGACGCCTCCGGCGCGACGATGGGTGCGAGCCCGATGACGATGCGACCGGCGGCGAGCGAGCTCGCGTAGACCTTGAGGCCCTCGTCGGGCTCGACCGGCTCGGCGGCCAGCGCGGCGCCCATCGCCAGCTGGATCATCAGGCTGCCGCGAACTGGCGCTCGACCAGCCGGCGGTAGAGCCCCTCCGCCACCACGAGCTCGGCGTGGGTGCCCTCCTGCACCACCCGGCCTCCGTCGAGGACGAGCACCCGATCGGCGCCCTTCACGGTGCTCAGGCGGTGGGCGATGACCAGGGTGGTTCGCCCTTGCATCAGCCGCTCGAGGGCCTCTTGCACGAGGTGTTCGCTCTCGGCGTCCAGAGAGCTGGTGGCCTCGTCCAGGATGAGGATGCGCGGGTCTTTCAGCAGGGCGCGGGCGATGGCGACGCGTTGCCGCTGTCCGCCGGAGAGCCTCACGCCGCGTTCGCCGACCCGGGTGTCGTAGCCCTGCGGAAACGCGCTCACGAAGTCGTGGGCGTTGGCCGCCTGGGCTGCCGCCTCGACCTCGGCCCTGCTCGCGTCCGGGCGTCCGTAGCGGATGTTGTCGAGGATCGAGGTGGCGAAGAGGACCGGCTCCTGCCGCACCACACCGACCTGTTCGCGAAGCCAGTCCGCGTCCAGCTCCACGTAGGGCACGCCATCGAGGCTCATGGCGCCAGCCTGGGGGTCGTAGAAGCGCGAGATGAGCTGGGCGACCGTGGACTTCCCGGCGCCGGATGGCCCCACCAGGGCGACCACCTCGCCGGGGTGCAGCGTGAGCGAGAGGCCCGAGAAGACGGGCACGTCAGCGCGGGCTGGGTAGGCGAAGTCCAGCGCGTCGAGCGCGACCTCGCCCTCGAGCTCCGCCAGCTGCCGGTCTCCCGAGCGCACCTGCGGAGGTCGGTCGAGCAGCTCGAAGACCCGCTCGCTGGCGCCCAGGGCCTTCATGAAGTCCTCGTAGAGCCCGCTGGCCGCTCCGATCGAGAACGCCAGGGTCATGGTGTAGAGCAGGAACTGCGACAGCTCCCCCACGCTCAGCTCGCCCCCGCCGAGCAGCTGGCCGCCGTACCAGAGCACCAAGGCGAGCCCGGCGTAGCCGGCGAAGCCCGCTCCGCCCTGGAAGAGCGCGACGGCCTGGGCTCGCGAGCGCGCGACCTCGAAGCTCTGCTCGACCTCGGCGCCGTAGCGACCGACCTCCGCCTCTTCCTGTGCGAAGGCGCGCACGGTGCGGATGCCGGAGAGGGTCTCTTCCGCGACCTCTGTGGCCGCCGCCAGGGCGTCCTGGAAGCGCTTGGAGAGCTTGCGGATGTAGCGCCCGTAGTAGCGCGCGCCGAGCACGACCACCGGCACGATCGCGAGCATCACGACCGTGAGCTTCCAGCTCGTGAGCACGAGGAGCCCGAGGGCGCCGAGCCCCATGACGACGTGGCGCAAGCCCATCGACACGTTCACGCTGACTGCGTTCTGGAGCACGGTGGTGTCGGACGCCAGGCGGTTGGTGAGCTCGCCGGTCCGACGATCGTCGAAGAAGGCGATCTCCTGCCGCACCAGCGAGCGGTACAGGTCGCGCCGGAGCCGCGCCACGATGCGCTCGCCGGCCACGGTGAACAGGTAGCTCCGCAGGTAGGTGAAGACGCCACGGATGGCGAAGAGCACCACGAGGCCGGCGATGGCCTGGTTGAGCACCGCGCTGTCGCCGTCGGCGAGCACGCCATCGACGAGGATGCGAACGACCTGGGGATAGGCCAGCGTGATCGCCGCGCTGACCAGCAAGGCCACCGTGGCGACGGTGAGGGGTCGGAGCTCCGGCCTGGCGAGCGAGAGCACGCGGCGAAGCTTGAGGGTCTCGGCCATCGCGACAAGGTGGGGCCCGCGGCGGGGACCGTCAAGGGCTTCGGCTCAGGGACAGGCCTTGGTGACCTCGACCAGGCTCTTGCCGGCGATCAGCGTGCCCTGGAGGCCGCGCCAGCCGATGTCCAGGCAGCGGTCGGTCCCGTCAGGGCACAGCACGCAGCTCACGCCGAAGCCCTGGAGCAGCTCGCAGAAGGCGTCGGGGTTGCCCTCGTCGACGAGCTCGGACAGCTCGCTCGTGTCGAGTTGGTAGCGCACGGTGCCGCGGTCGAGCGTGGACAGGTCGGCGCTGAGGGCGCCGGTGATGCGCACGTCCCAGATCTGCTGCGGCTCGCTGCTGCCCAGCTCTGCGAAGAAGTCGGTGTTGATGGTGCCGCTCTCGGCCTCGGCCTCGAAGTCGGGATCCTTGAAGCTGGTGGCCTCGAGCGAGAGGGTGAGCTCGCAGGTGTCCTGCGCCTCGGCGTCGTCGCCGTGCGCCGGCGCCCACAGCACGTCGAGGCCTTCGGTGGAGGCGGTCTGGATCATCAACAGGCCGTTGGCGTGCTCGATGTAGGACGAGAGCAGGCTCCCGAGACCGTTCGGCTCCACCAGCTCACCGTCGTCGAAGCTGAAGCTGTAGGTCAGCCCTTCCAGGTGGGCGTAGGGGTTCACCGGCTCGTCGGTGTCGGTGTCGGTGTCGGTGTCGGTGTCG
>CAZSAT010000070.1:0-38069 GCA_964604675.1 uncultured Enterobacterales bacterium | reverse complement strand
CGGCGACACCGAGCCCGGCGCGCCGGCGTCGCCGGGCCCTGGGCGCAGCTGGGCCGACGTCTTCGGCACGGCTGCGAAACCAGCAACAAGCTCGCCGCCGATGCCGCCGATGCCCTGGGAGGACGCCGCCGCGGCGAGCGTGCCGTTCGTCCCCGTGACGGTGGACGCTGCCCACTGGACCAACCACTACGGGCTCCTGGGAGCACTGGTCGGGCTGGCCATCGCGGCAGGGGCCTGTTCGTGCCGGTGGGGGAGCGCGGTCGCGGCTCTCGGCGCCGGCTTGCTGGCGGGTGCCGCCATGGCGCTCGACCTGCGCGGGCTGGCGGGCGCGGGAACGGCGGCTGGTCTGGTGCTCCTCGGAGTGTTCGCGCCGGTGTCCTGGTGGCGACGTCTCCTGCTCCCGGCGGCCTTCGTCGCGGCCGTGGCCGCCGTGTCGGCCTGGCACGACCACCTCGTGGCGATCGCTGGCCTCTCCAGCCTGCCCTTCGACGAGCAGGTGCGCATCCAGCGCGCGCTCACGCTCCAGGCGATCCGACTCGAGGGTGGTGGTCCGGGAGGCGCCTTGAACGCTTGCCTCGACCTCTCGGCGACCTCGATGACCCTCGCCGGGCTGCAGGAGCCGTGCAGCCGCGCGCTGTTCGCGTCCAACATCCAGCGGCTCGCCGTGTCCCTGCCGCCGGTGGCCTGGCTCCTGGCCCTCGCACCCGCGCTCCTCCCCGCGCGCTGGGGGTGGCGGAGCACGCTCGCTGGGCTGGGGGTGTTGGTCGCCCCCGTCCTGGCGATGCTGGTGGGCTTGGCCTGGGTCCTGGGTCAGCCGCGCTACCTGACGCCGCTCGCGGTGTCGTTGGTGCTGTTGGCGCCGCTCGCGGCAGCCCGAGTGGCCGAGCGGTCGCCCAGGCTCGTCGGGCTGGGCCTGTGGGCGCTCGCGGTGTTCGCCGTGACGCAGTGGCCTGGAGTCACCGCCGACCGGGAGGCCTGGCCCAGCGCGCCGAGCGGTCGACCGGAGGGGCTCGCCTCCTTGGCCGAGCGCGTCCTGGACCAAGGCTCCGCCGATCCGATCGTCGACTGCGGCGGGTCGGGCCTGGAGGTGTTTGCACTTCCCGAGGTCGTCGACCTGCGCGCCCTGGTGGGCTCGTCGCCGGGCCGGTGCCTCGTCGCGCTGGAGGATCTTGCGACGGGTGGCCAGCCGGGGTGGGGGATCACGCTCTTGCGCAAGGACGCGGCCTCCCCGGGCATCGTGCTCTCCCAGGACGCGGTGGAGGCGCTTGGATTCGAGCGGGCTCTGGTCGTGGGGCACGGCATGGAGCGCTTCGCGCTCTGGCGCATCGAGTGAGCGCGGCGCAAGGGCGCTCCCTCGGGCTACGCTGCAGGCACCCACCGAGGAATCCGTGCTCATCCTGTTCTGGGCCTGCAACGGGGACGCCCCGCCCTGCGCCGAAGGCTACGGCCGCGCCAACGACGGAAGCTGCGTGCCCTTCGAGGTGGGCTCGGACGGTGGCGACAGCGCCGGTCCGGTCGACGACACCGAGCGTCCACCCGGCGACACGAGCGCGCCGGTCGGCCTGGTCGAGGGTGGCGTGATCGCGTGCGACGAGCCGCTCGCCGAGCTCCGCTACACCGAGCTGGCCGCCTCCATGGGCCTGAGGGGGCCGCTCGACCCCGAGGACGAACATCCGGAGTGGGGGAGCGGCGCGGTCTTCGACGCCGATGGCGACGGCGACCTCGACGTCGCGCTGGCGTGGCCCAGCGAACCGCCCGTGCTCTTCCTCCGGGACGGCGCGGGCTTCGTCGAGAAGAGCCTTCCGGCTCCGGCCCACCCCTGGAACCTCGCGCTCGGCGACCTCGACGGCGACCAGGATCTCGATCTCGTCGTCACCGGCTTCGAGTACGCGGACGGCTCGGGGAGCGACGGGGTGGTGCTCCAGAACGACGGCGGGAGCTTCACGGTGGCGGCGACCTTGCCGGCACCCGCCGAGGGCCTGCTCCGTGAGGTGGCGCTCGGCGACCTCGACGGCGACGGGGACCTCGACGGCTGGGGGGTGGTCACGAGCCGCGAGCATGAGCAGAACGCCGTCGACCTGCTGCTGGAGAACGACGGGCACGGCGGCTTCACGGCCACCCAGCCGATCGCGGGCACGATCGCGGGCGGCAAGGGCTTCGACGCCCAGTGGTTCGACTGGGACGGCGACCTGGATCTGGACCTCTACGTGGTCAACGACTTCGGCACGGACCTGGGCGGGAACACGCTCTACGAGAACGTCGACGGCCAGCTCAGCGAGGGCTCCGACGCGTGCGCCTGCGGGATCGAGCACGCGGGGATGGGCGTCACCGTGGGTGACGTGAACGGCGATGGCCGCCCGGATCTGTTCCTCACCGACGGTGGGTCCAACAAGCTGCTCCAGCAACTGGAGGACGCCAGCTACGTGGACGTCTCGCTGTCGAGCGGGGCCAACCAGCTCCAGGAGGTCTCGGCCATGGGCTGGGGCGCGACCTTCCTGGACCATGACCAGGACGGACTGCTCGACATCGTCGTCGCCATCGGCGATCTGTGGGGCGAGGACAAGATCTACAGCGACGTGGAGAGCACCCCGGAGGGCGACCACGACCTGTCCATCCTCGGAGCCGCGAGCTCGGTGAACTTCATCGAGCGGCGGGACGAGCGCGGCACCGCGCTCGAAGGCAGCTGGCGCGCCGTGATCGCCGACGACCACAACGGCGACGGTGTGCCCGATCTGCTCGCCGTCGACGTGGCGGGTCCGCCCGCCCTCTGGCTGTCGGATGGCTGCACGGAGCAGGCCTGGTTGGAGGTGGCTGCGCCCCCGGGCAGCCGGGTCGAGGTCAGCGCGGGTGGCACCACGTTCACCGGCTGGACCACCCACGACAGCGGCTCCGGCGGAGCGAGGTCGTCGGTCGCGCACGTCGGTCTGGGGCCCGTCGACTCCGCCGACGTGGTGGTCACCACGCCACGCGGCGCGAGCTACACCGCCAGCGACGTCGCCGTGCGCCAACGGCTCGCCACCCCGTAGGATGGAGCCGTGTCGCGCCCCCCGCTGAGCACCGCGCTGGCGGGCCTCGCAGCCTTCTCGATCGCGGTGGGCGTGACGTGCGCGCTGCACTGGCCGCTGCCGCTCGCCCTCGGGAGCTGGCAGTCCGTGGCAGCGTTCCACGACGGGCACGTCTGGTGCTTCGACTACATCGCGAAGATGGTCACCGGTGAGGTCGGTTGGAGCCACCTCACCCGCGTGATCGGGTACCCGGAGCTGGTCGAGCTGCGCTTCATCACGTGGTTGCCCGCTCTCGTCGCACTTCCGCTGCGGCCACTGTTGGGCCCTCTCGGCGCTTACTACGCGGTGGTGCTGGCGAGCCCGGGCTTCGTGGCCCTGGCCACCTGGGCGCTCATCCGGCGGCTCACCCGGTCGGGGCCCTGGACCGCGGCCGGCGCATCGCTGGTGTTCGCGCTGTGTCCCTACCTGCTGGGCGCCCTCGCCAGCGGCCAGACCGCGAAGATCCAGCTCTGGATCGTGCCGCTCTACCTGCTGGCGCTGTTGGCGTTGGTGCGCGAGGGAAGCAGCGTCGAGCAGCGTGTCGGAGCGGCGCTGGCTCTGTCCGTGGTCACCGTGGCGGCGTCGTTCACGAGCCCGACCACCACCCTCCAGATCCCCCTCGTCGCGGGGGCCTGGGTCCTCGGGGAGATGGTGCGGGGGAGACGTCGCTTCTGGGCGGCGGGGCTGTTGTGCCTGCTGGCCCTGAGCATCACCGCGACGAGCCTGCTCCCGGCACGTTCGTACTACGCGAGCCTGCGTGGCTCGCGGCTCGTGCAGGCCTTCGAGCCGGGGGTTCCACCGTCGCCTGGCGTGATCCCGGACCCGGCACCGATGGCCCAGCCGCAGCATGTGCTGGAGGGGCGCTTCGTCTTCGACGACAACCCCAAGATGACGACGCACCTCACCTACCTGGGCTGGCCCGTGCTGGGGATCTGCGTGCTGTTGACGCTCCGCAGGTTCCCGGGACGCTGGTTCGCCTGGGGAGGGGTGCTGCTCGGCGTGGGCATCGCCTTCGGGCCGAAGCTGGCCGCCCATGGGCGGTACGTACAGAACGCCGACGGCTACGAGTACGCCCTGCCCGCGAAGCTCCTGGAGCTCGCGCACTACCCGATGTCCGAGAGTGGGATGTACTACCGCGCGATCTCCCTGGCGAGCCTCGGCTTCGCCGTGCTGGTCGGGGGCGCCTGTGGGCGGATCCGTCGTCCGTGGGGGGCGGTGCTTTCCTGGGGGCTCGCCGCCGGGATCGTGTACGACGGCTACCGGGTGTCGGAGCCCCTGTGGCCTCGTCCGGCGCAGCCGCTCCCTGGCCTGGCGGCGTACGCAGCCATGGCCCAGGACCCCGTGGAGGGGCGGGTGCTCGATCTGCCGCTCGAGACCGACGTGCACGGGGGCGAGGTCGCCCTCCTCGGCGCGGTGTTCCACGGGCGTGCCACCCAGGCGCTGCCGCGTCAGAACCGCGCGATGCAGCTTCCCCACCTGCGCCAGGTCGGGCAGCACGTGAAGCAGGCGCTGGCGGCTTCGGACCCGGCCGCAGCGAGGGCCACGCTCGCACAACACGGCTACCGCTACGCGATCTGGCACGCGGAGTCGCAGAACGACTGGATGCCGCTGGACCAGGTGGTTGCCGCCCTCGGCCCGCCGGTGGAGCAGGACGGGCTGAGCTACTGGGTCCTGGAGTAGCGCGCGTCGCTGGCGATGGCGTCGGCCAGGAGCTGGCCCAACAGCGCGTGACCACGCGGCGATGGATGCACGGCGTCGAAGAAGTACCCCAGGTCGGCCCCGTGTTCGGCGAAGGTCCCGGCACCGTCGAGGTAGGGGGCGTCGAAGCGGGCCGCGACGTCGCGCATCGCGGCGCGGTACGCGCGGACCAGAAACGGCAGCTGCCGCGTGTCGAAGTCCACAGGCGCTGGCAGGGCCAGGAAGAGGGGCCACGCGCCGCGCTCCGAGGCCATGCGCGCCATCGTCGTCAGCTCCTTCTCGTAGGCCGCAAGCCGACCAGCCCGCGCCTCTTGTTGGCCGAGAGCGGCCGGGTCGACCCACGAGATCTGACGCGGCGAGAGCCAGGGCCCCAGCAGGTCCACGGCGAGGCGGAAGGTGGCCAGGCGCTGGAGGGCATGGGGCTTCGGCCGGACCTCTTCTTCCGGCCCGTACGCCAGATCGCTCCAGAGGTTGCCGATCACCAGCCAGGTGGGGTCCACCTGGTCGATCACGCGCTCCAGCTTGGTGCGCGACATCCAGGCGGTGTACCCGGGCACGCCCCCGTTCACCGCGACGACCGGCCGCCCCAGCGCGGTCGAGAGCTCCGCGGCGGCCACGTGGCTCAACACCTCGTCCTCCTCGACGCCGAAGCCGAAGATGGAGCTGTCGCCCGTCGTCATCAGGCGGTCGCCGCCCGGCTCGAGCTCGGGGCCGCGGAGCCCCAGGCTGTTGATCCGACAGAGCTTGCTGCCTTGGCGCACCACGCGGTCGGACGGCAGGTCCCAGGGGTTGTCGTCGCCGGCGGTCAGCTCGATCTGCACGTCGTCGGTGCGGGCGAAGCGCTGCCACACCTCGTGGGGAACCGCCTGGTTTCCGTGCGCGGCCGGCACCGGGAGCAACGCGTCGTGGTGGGGCTTCAGCTGCTCGAGCCCCCAAGCCGTGGCCTCGACGAGGACCAGCCCCGCCAGACCGGCCACGGTGGTGAACGCGAGCTTGCGCAGCAGGGCTTGGGCTGACATCGGAGGGGCCTCGACGCTGCGTTGTTACCACCCGTGGCCCCGATGTGCTGAGCTGCGGCGAGCCGAGGGTGCCCCGTGCTGCCGGCTGCGCGGATCGGGTGGTCTCGAGCAGGTACGCGTGGCCCGATGGAAGCCCGCGCGCCACGAGCCACCGGGGTGGACCCGGGGGCCTTCCGACGAGCGCGTCACCGTGATCGACCCTGGGCGCGATGAGGTGGCTGCCGAAGCGCTCGACACGACGGGTGGCCGGACCTGGTCTTCGCGAACACCGTCGATGGACGCAGCCGGGATCTCGACGGCCACGCGTACTTCGGGCCGGACGTCACCAGGGTGTCCGAGCTGAGCTCCGGGGCAGCGGCGGTGGCCGTCCGCTGAGCCTGTGCCCTCGGGCAGCGAGACGCTACCTCGGACGCAGCGTGGCGGGGGGGCTGCTCGGCTTTGGCGTGGGCGAGCCGTTGGCCGAGTCCTTCGGGCTGATCGAGGCCACGGGCCGCGATGGCTCTCTCTCGGGACTCGCGGTCGATGGCCTGTCCACGATCGTGGCGGCGGCCGGGGCTGTCGTGGGCGTGGTGTTCGCCCTGATCGGTCCGATCCTGAAGCTGTTGCCGATCGGTCACAACTGACAGGCCGCCACGTTTCCACGCCGGTTGCCGCGCGCGGACCTGTGCCATCGTTCCGCCATGCCCACGACCGCCCGCACGATTCCCCAGCTGCTCGATCGCGCCGCCGCCACCTTTGGCGAGCTCGTCGCCATCGAGCACGGCGAGGTCGGCCTGTCCTTCCTCGAGCTGCGCGAAGCGGCGCATCGGGCGGCGCGCGCGCTCGTCGGGATCGGGATCCGCCCGGGCGACCGGGTCGCGATCTGGGCGCCCAACCACTGGGCGTGGCCGGTGGCGGCGTTGGGCATCCACTGCGCCGGCGCGGTGCTGGTGCCCATCAACACCCGCTACAAGGGCCCAGAGGCCCGCTTCATCCTGGACCGAACGGGCGCGAAGGCGCTGTTCACGGTCGACGGCTTCCTGGGCCTCGACTTCCTGTCGATGCTGGGCGACGTGGACCTGCCCGCTGTCGTCTTCGAGCGCGACTGGGCGCAGTTCGTCGCGTCGGCGTCGGCAGCCGAGCTCCCCCTTGTGCGGCCGTCCGACCTCTCCGACATCCTGTTCACGTCGGGCACGACCGGCCGTCCCAAGGGCGCGATGACCACCCATGAGCAGTCCATGCGGGCCTACGTGTCCTGGTCGGAGGTCGTCGGGCTTCGGCGCGGGGACCGCTACCTGGTGGTGGCACCCTTCTTCCACTGCTTCGGCTACAAGGCCGGGTGGCTGGCTTGCCTCATGCGCGGGGCCACGGTGCTGCCGCAGCCTGTGTTCGACGTGGCGCAGGTGCTGGCGCGCATCCCCGAGGATCGGGTGAGCGTGTTGCCCGGGCCGCCGGCGCTCTACCAGATGATCCTGAACGCCGACCACGGCGGTGCCGATCTCTCGTCGCTGCGGCTCGCGGTCACCGGGGCGGCCACCATCCCGGTGCAGCTCATCCACGACATGCGCAACCTGCTCGGCTTCGACACCGTCATCACCGGCTACGGTCTCACCGAGGCGACCGGCATCGCGACGATGTGCCGCTACGACGACGACCCCGAGACCATCGCCACGACCTCGGGCTGTGCGATCCCCGGGGTCGAGGTGGTCGTGGTCGATGCGCAGGGCGAAGCGCTCCCCGCCGGGGAGCCGGGCGAGGTGCTTGTCCGTGGCTACAACGTCATGCAGGGCTACCTCGACGAGCCGGAACAGACCGCCGAGGCCGTGGTGGACGGCTGGCTGCACACCGGCGACGTCGGCGTGCTCGACGCCCGCGGCTACCTGCGCATCACCGACCGCATCAAGGACATGTTCATCGTCGGGGGCTTCAACGCCTACCCGGCGGAGATCGAGCACGTGCTGCTGAGCCATCCCGCTGTGGCGGAGGCCGCGGTCATCGGGGTGCCGGACGCCCGTCTGGGCGAGGTGGGCCGCGCGTACCTGGTGGCCGCGAGGGGCGAGGAGCCGCCCACCGAGGCCGAGCTGGTGGCTTGGTGCCGTGAGCGCATGGCCAACTTCAAGGTGCCGCGTGCGGTCGTCTGGCTCGACGCCTTGCCTCGGAACGCGTCGACCAAGGTGATGAAGTTCGCCCTCCGGGAGCTGTCCGATGCGTGACTGGGCCCTGGTGGTGGGTGGCTCGGGTGGGCTCGGCGCGAGCATCTGCGAGGCGCTCGCCGCGGGCGGCCAGGAGGTGGTCGTCGGCTACGGGCGCAACGAGGCGCGCGCGGCCGCCGTTGCTGAGCGCATCGGTGGGAGCACGCGGCAGGTGGTCCTGCCGGACGGCGAGCCGGGCGACCTGCACGGGCTGAAGACCCTGGTCTTCGCGGCGGGCGCCGACATCGGACAGCCCTACATCAGCCTGGCCGACCCCGCGGAGCTGGCCAACGCCTTCGCAGTCGAGGTGCAGGGCTTCTTCCGCCTGGTCCAGGCGTCGCTTCCGGCGCTGCGGGCGTCGCGGGGAAGCGTCGTGGCCACCCTCTCGGCCGGGCTCGGTCGCTTTCCGCAGGGCGACATCCTCAGCGTCGCGCCCAAGGCGGCGATGGAGGCCATCGTCAAGGGCGTGGCGCGCGAAGAGGGTCGCTACGGTGTCCGGGCGAACGGCGTTGCGATCGGCGTGGTCGAAGCCGGGATCTTCGAGCGGATCGCCTGGACCGCCGGCCAGATCGACGCGATGAAGCGCCACACGGCCCTGCGTCGCTTCGCGCAGCCGGCGGAGGTTGCCGAGGTGGTGGCGTTCCTCGCCTCGGACGCGGCGAGCTTCGTCACCGGGCAGACGCTGTTCGTCGATGGTGGCTACGCGGTCTGAGCCATCAGATCGCCTCGAACACCGTTGCGCTCGGATCCGTGGCGCCCCCCGCATCGTCGCGCACGACCACGCTGCCGATCACGTTCTCTCCCGCCTGCCACAGCCCTTCGTTCGCGAGCTGGATCGCGTAGCGCTCGTCGTCTCGCAGCGAAGGCTCGGGATCCGGCAGCCAGAGCGCGAGGTCGTAGGTCCCGGTGGGGAGGCTGGCGGGGAGGCGCAGGGTCCAGCGAAGATCCTGGGCGTCGCCGGCCGTCCAGGTTCGAGGATCGTCGGGCAGGCTCGCCTCGTGGCGCTCGCTCTCGGAGCGCAGCACGAGCACGACGTCACGCGGATTGAACGGCGAGGCGTAGCCGTGGTTCTCCAGGGTGAGCGCCAGCTGCAGCAGGCCCCCGGGCGCCACGGCCTCGGAGACCTCCCCATCGGTGAGCGCGAAGCGGTAGCCCAGCCGCTGGACCACCTCGTCGAAGCAGCCCTCGTTCCGCCAGCGCTCGATCACGTCCGGGTGCCACAGGATGTTCAGGTAGCTCCAGTGCAGGCGCTCGAGCTCCTCGGTGGCCACCGGACACGTCGTCCGAGCCGGGTCGTCGTTGCAGGTCTCTCCACCGACGGGCAGGTACAGCCCCTCCTGCGCCACGAAGTCCTTGTAGGTCTCGATGGCGTGCTCGGGGTAGGTGCCCCAGTCGGTGTCGCTCGCGAGGAAGCAGTCGTTGTGGTGCCCCACGCGAGCGGCGGGTGTGCCCGAGAAGGCGTCGGTGGCGTCGAGGGGGCCTCCGTAGGCCGTTTGCTTGAACATGGGCGTCCGGAGTTGCACCGTCCGGTGCTCGGGCAGGGCCGCGACGATGGCGTCCAGGACCCCGGTCCACGTCGCTTCGTCGTCGAAGAGTCCGTTCGTCGAGCTGTGCCACTCCCCCCAGGCACCCATCCAGCCGGCCTGCTGCGTCGCGATGACGTCGGCATGGGTCGCCAGCAGCGGCTCGAGCTGGGCGATGTGCTCGAGGATGCGGTCGGCGCTCGCGTCGTCGTACTCGCCGGTGTCGTAGTCGGTGTAGGTTGCGCGAACGATGGCCTTCAGGCCGGCTTCACGAAGCCGATCGAAGCCGGCGGACCACGTGTCGATCGTCGACTGTGGGATGGCGCTGTCGCGATGGTCTGCGAGCACGAGCGGGGTGTAGACGAGCGTGTAGCCCTCGGCGCGCAAGGTGCTGACGTCGGTGTGCTCGAGGTACGCCCACGTGTAGAGGCCGCGCTCCGGGTTGTCGATCGCCGCGTCGGTGCTCGAGAAGGCCAGCGCCACCGTGGCCGGCTCCTCGGTCGCGCCGGTCTCTGCGGCATCGCCGGTCTCTGCGCTCGTGCCCGTCTCGCCCGGGGGCGAGTCCTGGGGATGGGGCGCGGTGTCCGAGGCTGCGTGGCCATCACCGGGGCCGTCCGCGGGGCAGGCGAGGGTGAGCAGGAAGAGGGTCATGGCGACAGCATGCCCGGCGCGTCGGCCCCCCGACGACAGGCCCCTGGCAGAGCCTGGTGAAACGTGTTCTACTTGAGGGGTGAGAACACGTTCTAGTTGGGCCGCCGAGGGCGTCAAGGTCGCGCTTGCTGGCCACGTCGCCGAGGTCGTGGTGGCGCGTCCCCCCGTCAACGCGCTGCGCGTGGCCGGGTGGTTCGCGTTGGGCCAGGCGCTCGACGAAGCCGGCGCGGATCCCGGCGTGCGCGCGGTGATCCTCCGCGCGGAAGGTCGGGGCTTCAACGCCGGCGTGGACATCAAGGAGATGCAGGCCAGCGAAGGCTTCGCCGCCCTGATCGGCGCGAACCAGGGGTGCCACGCAGCCTTCAAGGCGGTCTACGAGTGCGCCGTGCCGGTCATCGCTGCGGTGCACGGCTACTGCCTCGGCGGGGGCATCGGACTGGTCGGGAACGCCGACGTCATCGTGGCCTCGGACTGCGCCTACTTCGGCCTCCCGGAGGTGGACCGCGGCGCGCTCGGGGCGGCCACGCACCTTGCACGGCTCGTGCCGCAGCACAGGATGAGGGCCATGGTCTACACGGCCAGGAACGCCACCGCCCAGGAGCTCCACCACTTCGGGAGCGTGCTCGAGGTGGTGCCGCGCGACGGGCTCGAGGCCGCGGCGCGTCGGGTGGCGCACCAGATCGCCGAGAAGCGCCCCAACGTCATCCGGGCGGCGAAGGAGTGCCTGAACGGCATCGACCCCGTCGACGTGAACAAGAGCTACCGCTTCGAGCAGGGCTTCACCTTCGAGCTGAACCTCGCGGGCGACGGCGACGCGGCCCGCGACGCCTTCGTCGAGGGGGACGAGTGAGCTTGTTGATGACCCCGAGCGAGGTCGTGCACACCCTCGAGGACGGCATGACGCTGGGCATCGGCGGATGGGGCTCCCGTCGGAAGCCGATGACCCTGGTGCGGGCGCTCGCGGCCAGCCCGGTGCGCGACCTCACGGTGGTGACCTACGGCGGCCCCGAGGTCGGCATGCTCTGTGCCTTGGGCAAGGTGAGGAAGCTCGTCTACGGCTTCGTGTCGCTCGACTCGATCCCGCTCGAGCCCCACTTTCGGCGCGCGCGCCAGGCGGGCACGCTGCCGGAGGTCGTGGAGCTCGACGAGGGCATGTTGCAGCTGGGCCTCCGGGCGGCAGCCTGGGGCGTGCCCTTCCTGCCCACGCGGGCAGGGCTCGGCTCCGACGTGCTGCGGGTGAACCCCGATCTGCGCACCGTCGTGTCGCCCTATGGCGAGGAGGAGCTCGTGGCCGTTCCGGCCCTCGAGCTCGACGCCGCGTTCGTGCACATGAACCGGGCCGACGAGCGCGGGAACGGGCAGTACCTCGGCCCGGACCCGTACTTCGACGACTGGTTCTGCATGGCGGCGGAGCGCGCCTTCGTGAGCTGCGAGAAGCTCGGCCTCGACGCCAACGCCTGCCTGCACAGCCGGCTCCTGAACCGCACCATGGTCGATGGTGTCGTGCACGCACCGGGAGGCGCCTGGTTCACCGAGTGTCCACCCGACTACCCGCGCGACGAGGCCTTCCAGACGACCTACGCAGCCACGGCCAGGGATCCGGCCGCCTGGCAGGCCTTCGTCGAGGCTTGGCTGTCGTGAGCGGGCTCGGCGACATCGTGGCGGTGGCCTGCGCGGAGGTCTTTCGCGGCGACGGCAAGAAGATGGTGAGTCCGATGGCGCCGCTCCCGAAGCTCGGCGCTCGCCTGGCGCGCGCGACCTTCTCGCCGCACATCGTGCTGACCGACGGCGTGGCCACCATCCTCGCTCCGGACGGCGAGCCGGAGGGCTGGATGCCCTTCTCGCGCGTGTTCGACACCCTCTGGAACGGCCAACGGCACGTGATGATGGGCGCGAGCCAGATCGACCGCTTCGGCAACCAGAACATCAGCTGTGTCGGGCCCTTCGAGAAGCCGAAGGTGCAGCTCCTGGGGGTGCGCGGTGCGCCCGGGAACACCGTCTGCCACCCCACCAGCTACTACGTCGGACGGCACACCCCCCGCGTCTTCGTTCCGAAGGTCGACATGGTCTGTGGGGTGGGCACCGATCGCGGTGCCTACGAGCTCCGGCGCGTGGTGACCAACCTCGGCGTCTTCGACTTCGAGAGCATCGACGGAGGCTTGCGCTGCCGCTCGCTCCACCCTGGTGTGACCCGGGCGGAGGTCGAGGCGGCGACGGGCTTCCCCGTGCACTTCGCCGCCGACGTCGCCACCTCCCGAGGACCGACCGAGGCGGAGTTGGCCTGGCTGGAACGTCTCGATCCGGGCGCCCCTGTCCGGGGCACGGTCGCGTGATCCGCACCGCCGCCACCGAGCTCTTCGATCTGCGGGTGCCGGTCGTTCAGACCGGCATGGGCTGGGTCGCGGGTGCCCGCCTGTGCGCCGCCACGAGCGAAGCCGGGGGCCTCGGGGTGCTGGCGGCGGCCACGATGGACCTCGATCAGCTCCAGAGCCAGGTCACCGAGGTCAAGCGCAGGACCAAGGGCCCCTTCGGCGTGAACCTGCGCTCCGATGCCTCCGATCTCGACGCCCGCATCGACCTGTTGGTGAAGGAGCAGGTGACCGTGGCGAGCTTCGCCGGCGCACCCTCCCGGCAGGGCATGCAGCGCTTGAAGGACGCCGGTGTGCTCACCATGCCCAAGGTCGGCATGAAGCGTCACGCCGAGAAGATGATCGACTGGGGCGCCGACGCCATCATCGCGCAGGGCGGGGAGGGCGGGGGCCACACCGGCAGCGTGCCCACCACGTCGCTGTTGCCCGAGGTCGTGGACGCGGTGGCGGGTCGGGTTCCGGTCTTCGGTGCCGGTGGCTTCTGCGACGGCCGCGGCCTGGTCGCTGCGCTCTCCTTCGGCGCTGACGGCATCGCCATGGGCACGCGCTTCCTGCTCACCCAGGAATCCACCGTGCCCGACAGCGTCAAGCAGCACTACCTGGGCACCCGGTCGTCCGGCACGGTGCGGACCACCGCCATCGATGGGCACCCACAGCGGGTCGTGAACACGCCCTTCATCCACAAGCTGGAGCAGGCGGGTCCGCTCCGCCGGCTGATCGCTGCGGTCGGCCACGCGCTGGCCCTGAAGGCTGTGACCGGCACCTCGCTCGTCGACCTCTTCCGCGAGGCCCTCGCCATGCGTGCCAGCCAGGGCCTGAGCTGGCCCCAGCTCGCGATGGCGGCCAACGCCCCGATGTACACCCGCGCCACGATGGTCGCTGGGGATCTGCGCGCCGGGATCCTGCCCACCGGCACGGTCGTCGGCAGGATCGACGGCCTGCCCAGCGTGGCGGAGCTGCTGGCGGCGATCGAGCGGGATGCAGAGGCCGCCCTCGCGCGGCTCGGAGGTCTGACATGAGTGAGGTGCTCTACGAGGTCCGAGAGAGCGTGGCCTGGGTCACGCTGAACCGGCCCCGCTACAAGAACGCCCAGAACGTCGCCCTGCTCCGGGCCCTCGACGCTGCCTACACGCAGGCCATGGCGGACGACGCGGTCAAGGTCGTGGTGCTCGCCGGTGCCGGGGATCACTTCTCGGCTGGCCACGACATCGGCACGCCCGAGCGGGACATCGACCAGCCCTTCGAGCGGGTCGCCACGCCCTGGTACCCCCACGCGAACAAGCCGGGCGCCGAGAACGCGTTCGTCCGAGAGGCCGATGCCTACCTGGGTCTGTGCCGACGTTGGCGCGACCTGCCCAAGCCCACGATCGCGATGGTGCACGGAGCGTGCATCGCCGGGGGCCTGATGCTGGCGTGGGCCTGCGACCTGATCCTCGCCAGCGACGATGCCTTCTTTGCCGATCCGGTGGTGCGCATGGGCATCCCGGGGGTCGAGTACTTCGCCCATCCCTTCGTGATGGGACCTCGGAAGGCGAAGGAGTTCCTGTTCTGCGGCGGCCGGATGACCGCGACCGAGGCCTTCCGAATCGGCATGATCAACCGCGTGGTGCCTCGAGCCGAGCTCCGGAAACAGACCGAGGCGATGGCCGCACGGATCGCGAAGATGCCGCGCTTCGGCCTCGCGCTCACCAAGCAGGCCATCAACCAGGCGGAGGACCGCATGGGCCTGCGCGACACGATGGACGCGGCCTATGGCCTGCACCACCTGGCCCACGCCCACAACGCCCTGGCCAGCGACGACTACATCGGCGGCCAGACCGTGGAGAGCATGAAGAAGGGGCTGGACGACTGATGGGCACGATGCGCTTCACCGCCGACGAGGAACGCTTCCGGGCGGACTGCCGTGCGTGGCTCGAAGCCAACGTGCCTCGGGAGCCTCTGCGCAGCCACAACACGCGGGAGGGCTTCGCGCAGCACGTGGCTTGGGAGCAGCAGCTCTTCGCCGCCGGCTGGGCGGTGGTGTCGTGGCCCGAGGCGTACGGCGGCCGCGAGGCCAGCCTGGTCGAGTGGTTGATCTTCGAAGAGGAGTACTACCGGGCTGGGGCACCCGCGCGGGTCACCCAGAACGGCATCTTCCTGCTCGCGCCCACGCTGTTCGAGTTCGGCACCGCCGAGCAGCAGGAGCGCATCCTCCGTCCCATGGCCGCGGCTTCGTGCCTGTGGGCGCAGGCGTGGAGCGAGCCCAACGCGGGGAGCGACCTGGCCAACGTGCGCTCCAAGGCTCGACGGGTCGACGGTGGGTGGCGGGTCACGGGTCAGAAGACCTGGTGCTCCCGCGGCTCGTTCTCCGACGGCATCTATGGGCTCTTCCGCACCGACCCGGAGAGCGCCCGTCACAGGGGCCTCACCTATTGCCTGGTGATGCTCGACCAGCCGGGCGTGACCCTCCGCGGGGTCGACGACCTCGGAGGGGACGAGGCCTTCGCCGAGGTCTTCCTCGACGACGTCTTCGTGCCCGACGCCGACATCATCGGTGCGGTGAACGGCGGCTGGAAGGTCGCCATGGCCACCACCTCGTCCGAGCGTGGCCTCAGCCTCCGGTCGCCGGGGCGCTACCTCGACACCGCCGCGCGGATCCGCAGGCTCTGGGCCGAGCGCGGGGCCCCCGCGCACCTCCGCGACCGGGTGCTGCGTTGCTGGACCGACGCGGAGGCCTACGCCCTGCACACCTGGCAGACGGTCGCGAAGATGCGCGACGGACACGGCATCGGCGCCGACTCGAGCTTCAACAAGATCTTCTGGTCCGAGATGGACATCGCCACCCACGAGCTCGCGCTGGAGCTCCTGGGGCAGCAGGCGGAGCTCGTGGGGGACGCGCCCGATGCTGTCGCTGGGGGGCGGTGGCTGCACGACTACCTGTTCTCGCTGGCTGGTCCCATCTACGCCGGGACCAACGAGATCCAGCGCAACATCCTCGCCCGTCGCGTGCTGGAGCTGCCCCGCTGATGCACTTCGCGTTCTCCGACGATCAGCTCGAGCTGCGCGATGGTGTGTCGGCAGCGCTCGCGGATCTGTGCCCTCCGAGCGTTGTTCGCTCCGCCTGGGAGGCCGAGCCCCGAGGGCTCTGGCTTGCGTTGAGCGAGCTCGGCCTGCTCTCGATGGCGGCTCCCGAACCCATCGGGCTCGGCCTCGGGGCTGTGGACCAGGTGCTCGTGATGGAAGCGTGTGGGCGCGCAGCCGTCGTCGGACCCCTCGTGGAGTCGGTGTCGCTGTTGCCGGCGCTGGTGGAGTCGGCGCCCGACCTCGCCGAGCGCGTGGCTGCAGGGGAGGCTCGGGTGGCCCTCGCTGATGGTCAGGGCTACGCCGACGGCGCCGACCGCGCGGAGGCTGTGTTTCGTGTGTCGGGTGGGGCGTTGACGCGGGTGGTGGCACCGCGCCTGGTGGCGCAGCCGGCGCTCGACGGCACCCGACGGCTGTTCGCGGTCCATGGCGTCGAGACCTCGGTCGGCGAGGGCTCCGGTGTGAGGCGCAGGGTCACGCTCGGCACCAGCGCGTTCCTGCTGGGGCTCGCCGAGACGGTGCTGGCGAGCGCCGTCGGCTACGCCAAGGATCGGAACCAGTTCGGCAAGGCGATCGGATCCTTCCAGGCCGTGCAGCACCAGCTGGTGAACGCCGCCCTGAAGCTCCGCTTCGCCCACCCCATGGTCCACCGGGCGGCCTTCAGCCTGGACGAGGACCACGCACAGCGCGACCTGCACGTCGCCATGGCCAAGCTGTACGCCTCGGAGGCGGCCACCTTTGCCTGCCGCGTCGCGCTCCAGGTGCATGGCGCCATCGGCTACACCGAAGAGCTCGACCTGCACCTCTGGATGAAGCGCATCTGGGCCCTCTCTGCGGCATGGGGTGACCCGGCCCACCAGCGCGACCGCATCGCGCACCACCTGTCCCTGGAGACCCCCCGTGCCTGAGGCCTACCTGATCGACGCCAAGCGCAGCCCCGTGGGGAGGCGGCGAGGCGGCCTGGCCGCTGTCCATCCCGCCGATCTGGGCGCCCACGCCATCGTCGCGGTGCTCGGCAGCCACGTCGATCCGGCGGCGGTGGACGACGTCATCTTCGGCTGCGTCGACAGCGTGGGCGTGCAGGCGGGCGACATCGCCCGCACCTGCTGGCTCGCGGGGGGCCTGCCCGATCACGTGCCGGGCACCACGGTCGACCGGCAGTGTGGCTCCTCCCAGCAAGCGGTGCACTTCGCGGCCCAGGCTGTGATGAGTGGCACCCAGGATCTCGTGGTGGCGGGGGGCGTGCAGAACATGAGCATGGTGCCCATCGGCTACGCGATGGTCGCCGCCCGCGAGCTCGGCCAGTCCGACCCCTTCTCGGGCTCCCAGGGCTGGGTGGAGCGCTACGGCGACACGCCGGTCGACCAGTTCGCGTCCGCGGAGAACATCGCGAAGAAGTGGGGGCTGTCGCGGGACGACCTCGAGGCCTTTGCCTACGACAGCCACCAGAAGGCCGCGCGCGCCCAGCACGAAGGGCGCTTCGACAGGGAGCTCGTGCCCTTCGGCGACCTCACCGCAGATGAGGGACCGCGACCGGGTTCGACCCGCGAGAAGCTCGCAACCCTCAAGCCCTTGATGGAGGGCGGCCTGCACACCGCGGCTGCCTGCAGCCAGATCTCCGATGGTGCCGCGGCGCTGTTGGTGGCGTCGGAGCGGGCCGTGAAGGACCATGGGCTCGTGCCCCGGGCACGGATCCACCACCTCTCGGTGCGCGCGGACGATCCCATCTGGATGCTCACGGCACCCATCCGAGCCACGCGCTACGCGCTGGAGAAGTCGGGCATGTCCCTCGACGACATCGATCTCGTCGAGATCAACGAGGCCTTCGCGTCGGTCGTGCTGGCCTGGCTCCACGAGACCGGCTGCGATCCGGACAAGGTCAACGTGAACGGGGGCGCGATCGCGCTGGGCCACCCGCTCGGCGCCACCGGGGCACGGTTGATGACCACCTTGCTGCACGAGCTGGAGCGGACCGGTGGCCGGTACGGGCTGCAGACCATGTGCGAGGGCGGCGGACAGGCCAACGTCACGATCCTCGAGCGCCTCTGATGCACTTCGGGCTCAGCGAGGAACAGCGCCAGCTGCAGGACGCCGTGCGTGGCTTCCTCGGTACCGTGCCCACGGCGCGGGACGTGCTGGAGGGGCGTGCCACGGCGGACGACCCGTCCACCTGGCAGCGGATCGCTTCGGAGCAGGCGTGGCAGGCCATCCTCGTGCCCGAGGAGCGGGGCGGCTTCGGCTTCGGCTTGCTCGATCTGGGTGTGGTGTTGGAGGAGCTCGGCCGCGCGCTCACCCCCGTGCCCATGCTCCCGACGGCCTTCGCCACGGTGGCGCTCCGAGCGGGCTCCGGACCGGCGCGCGACGCGGCGCTCCAGGCCATCGCCGAAGGGGCAGCGGCCGCCTGTGTGCTCGATCCCTCCTGCGTGCCCGGCGCCTGCGCGGCCCAGCTCCTGGTGCTGGGCGACGGGTCGCTCGTCGAAGCCCCCGTGGAGGCGGTCCCGACCCTCGACTCGACCCGGCCTGCTGGCCGGGTGGCGGTCGCAGCCGTGGCGCCGCCCCCGGCGGTCGCGGCCGCCTGCGAAGCGCTGCTCGCCGCGGAGTGTGTGGGAGCGGCCGAGGCCGTGCTCGACATGGCGGTCGACTACGCGAAGACGCGCCAGCAGTTCGGCCGGGCCATCGGCAGCTTTCAGGCCATCCAGCACAAGTGCGCCGACGTCCTGGTGATGGTGGAGTCGGCGCGCAGTGCCGTGCTGTACGCGTTGTGGGCCCTGGACGCGGAAGCGCCCGATGCGCGTGCCGCTGCGCACACGGCGAAGGCCATGGCCTGCGACGCGTTCCTGCACGCCGCGGGGGACAACATCCAGATCCACGGTGGCATCGGCTTCACCTGGGAGCACGACGCCCACCTCTACTTCAAGCGAGCGCGCAGCTCGCACACTCTGCTGGGTTCTCCGGCAAGCCACCGCGCGGCGGTCGCCGACCTCGTGTTGGGGGTTGCATGAACCTCACCTTCTCCGTGCAGGACGAGGCCTTTCGAGACGAGGCGCGCACCTGGCTCGAGGCCCACCTCGTCGGCGACTTCGCCAAGCTCCGTGGTCGCGGGGGGCTCGGTGACATGGATGCCTTCGTCGACGAGCGCAAGGAGTGGGAACGGGAGCTGGCAGCCGGTGGCTGGACCTGCATCGCGTGGCCCGAGGAACACGGCGGTCGTGGCGCCAGCCTGTACGAAGAGGTCATCTTCCTGGAGGAGTACGCTCGTGCTCGGGCTCCCGGCCGGGCCGGCCACATCGGCGAAGGCCTGCTGGGGCCGACGGTGATCCACTTCGGCACGGCGGAGCAACAGGCGCGCTTCCTCCCCCCCATCGTCGCGGGCACCGAGTTCTGGTGCCAGGGCTACTCCGAGCCCAACGCCGGATCGGACCTCGCGAACGTGAAGACGCGCGCTGAGGTGGACGGCGACGACTGGGTCATCACGGGCCAGAAGGTCTGGACGTCGCTGGCCGAGGACAGCGAGTGGTGCTTCGCGCTCTGCCGCACCAACGCCGACGCGCCGAAGCACCAGGGCATCAGCTGCCTGCTGATCCCGATGGACCAGCCGGGCATCCGCGTCGTGCCCATCCAGCAGATCACCGGTCGGAGCGAGTTCGCGGAGGTCTTCTTCGACGAGGCCCGCACGCCCCGGGACCACGTGGTCGGTCCGGTCGACGGAGGCTGGAAGGTGGCCATGGGCACGCTCGCTTTCGAGCGCGGCGCCAGCACCCTCGGGCAGCAGGTGGGCTTCGTGCGGGAGCTGGAGCGTGTCTGCGAGGTCGCCAAGCAGACGGGCGCGGCGCGGAGGCCGCTGATCCGTGACCGCATCGCCGAGCTCTGGATGCGGCTCCAGGTGATGCGCCACAACGCGCTCCGCACGCTCTCCGCACACGACACCGGGCTTCGGCGAGAGGCCTTCGTGACCAAGATCTACTGGGCCACCTGGCACCGGGACCTCGGCGATCTCGCCATGGACGTGCTGGGTGCCTCGGCCGCCCTCGCGGAGCCGGAGCACGCGGACCTCCATGCGCTCTACCTCTGGTCGAGGAGCGACACCATCTACGCAGGCACGAACCAGATCCAACGCAACCTCATCGCGCGGCGGGCGCTGGGACTGCCCCGATGAGCCTGCTGAAGGACAAGGTGGTGTTGGTCACCGCGGCGGCCGGCACGGGCATCGGGTTCGCCACGGCTCGACGCTGCCAGGTGGTGGGTGCGGTCGTGGTGCTCTCGGACCGGCACGAGCGGCGCCTCCGCGAGGCCGCCGGACGCCTCGGCGGCTGCCTCGCGGCCGTCTGCGACGTCACGGAAGAGGATCAGGTGCAGGCGATGGTGGCGAAGGTGGTCCACGAGCATGGTCGCCTCGACGTCCTGGTGAACAATGCCGGCCTGGGCGGCACCGCGTCGTTGATGCAGATGACCGACGCCGCATGGGCCAAGGTGCTCGACGTCACGCTCACGGGCACGATGCGCTGCATGAGGGCGGCGCTGCCGGTGATGGTCGCGCAAGCCGGCGGCGTCATCGTGAACAACTCGAGCGTGCTCGCCTGGCGCGCCCAGGCGGGGCAATCGCACTACGCCGCTGCGAAAGCGGGCGTGAACGCCCTCACGCGCTGCGCGGCCATCGAGGTCGCCGAGCACGGTGTGCGCATCAACGCCGTGTCTCCGAGCCTCGCGATGCACGCCTTCCTCGAGAAGGTCACCACCGCGGAGCTGCTCGCCGAGCT
Source organism: uncultured Enterobacterales bacterium (assembly GCA_964604675.1). Taxonomy (GTDB): domain Bacteria; phylum Myxococcota_A; class UBA796; order UBA796; family CAJQPC01; genus CAZSAT01. Next base: position 17,777 of record CAZSAT010000070.1, on the reverse strand, counting down.
GGCCGCCAAGGAGGCCTTCGGCCGCCCAGCCACGCCCGAGGAGGTGGCCAACGTCATCGTCTTCCTCGCCTCCGACCTGTCCTCGTACATGACGGGCGAGGTCGTCTCCGTCTCCAACCAACACGCGTAGAGGGCCGCATGGTCGATCCCGAGTCGCTTGGGGCGAGGGGCACGCCCTTTCCGCTGGACGTTGAGCGCGGCAAGTGTTTCGAGTTCGCCCGTGCGGTGCGCTCCGAGGACCCTGCGCACCTCTGCGGTGCCGTCAGCCACCCCACGTTCCTCTCCACCACCCTGCACTGGGAGAAGCGCGTCGAGGGCGCGAACCCCTGGGCGCTGGTGCAGATGAGCGAAGAGCTCGGCATGCACGCCGAACAGGAATTCGTGTTTCATGGACCTCCGCCAGGTGCCGGGGACCGGCTCATCGCCCAGGCGCGCATCGACGACATCTGGGAGAAGCGCAGCCGGGCGGGTCATCGCCTGATCTTCGTGAAGATGGTGACCGAGTTCCGTGACGCGAATGGCGCCCTCCGCGCCGAGGCGATCCTCACGGGTGTCGAGCGGCATCCACCGGAGGCGCCATGAGCCGATGGCAGGCACTGCAGGCCGGCCAGGTGCCCGAACCTCGGAGCTTCGGCCCGCTGTCGGTCACCGACTTCGTGCGCTACCAGGGCGCGAGCGGTGACATGAACCCGGTGCACCACGACGCCGGCTTCGCCAAGGCCGCGGGCTACCCGGGTCCGCTGGCGGTGGGCATGTTCGCGGCGGGCGTGATGAACACCTTCGGCACGGACTGGCTGGGGGCGTCGCACGTCCGCCGGACACGCATCCGGTGGAAGGCGCCGGCGTTCGCCGACTACGTGCTCACGGTGTCCGCTGCGATCGACGCCCTCCGTGAGGAAGACGGCGAACGCTACGCGGACATCGCGCTCACCGTCACCGACCAGGACGGGGCGGTGAGCGTGCAGGGTTGGATGACCTTCGTCGTGCCAGAGTAGGGTGATGGCACGTACGGTCCTCGTCACAGGTGGCACCCGGAACATCGGCGCAGCGATCGCCGCGGCCTTCGCGGCGCAAGGCGACGAGGTGGTGGTGGCAGCGCGCCGTGGGGCCATGGGTTGCCCCCACCGCGTGTTCTGCGCGGACCTGCGACAACCCGATGCCTGCGAGCGCCTGATCGCCGATGTGGTCGAGGCGACCGGTCGGCTCGACGTGCTCGTGAACAACGCCGGCGGCGCGCCGGCGGTCGACACGGCCACGGCGTCCCCGAGGCTCTCCGAGAAGGTGGTTCGGCTCAACCTGCTCGCGCCGCTCTGGCTCTCGCAGTACGCCAACGCGGCGATGCAGGCCGCCCACGGCGGCGTGATCCTGAACGTGGCGAGCGTCGCGGCGCTGCGTGGTTCGCCGACGGTGGCGGCCTACGGAGCCGCCAAGGCGGGTCTGGTGCAGCTGACCCGCACCCACGCGCTCGAGTGGGCCCCCAAGGTGCGCGTAGCGTGTGTCAGTCCGGGGCTCGTGGCGACGGACTCGGCCACCTGGCCGGAGGCGCTCCGTGCCACCATTCCGGCCGACCGGTTCTGCACGCCGGGGGACATCGCCAGCGCGTGCACGTGGTTGGCCGGCGACGCTGCGACCTACGTGAACGGAGCCAACCTGGTGCTCGATGGGGGCGGGGACTGGCCCGCGTTCCTGCGAGCGGGTCGGGGCGACGACCACGGGTAGCCGTGCCCACTGAAACGTGTTCTACTTCTGGATAGAACACGTTCTACTCTGGGAGCACGATGATCTGCCAGGACCGCGTCGTCCTCATCACCGGAGCCGGCACCGGCATCGGACGGGCGCACGCACTCGCCTTCGCCGCCGCCGGCGCCAAGGTGGTCGTCAACGACCTCGGCACCTCAGGCCGCGGCGTGGGAAGCTCGGGCGGCCCGGCCGACAAGGTGGTGTCCGCCATCGAGTCCGCGGGCGGCGAGGCCCTCGCCAACGGCGCCGACGTAGCCGACTGGGACGAGGCGGGGGCGCTGGTCGCGGCCACGCTGGAGCGCTTCGGACGCCTGGACGTCGTGGTGAACAACGCGGGCATCCTCCGAGACCGGATGTTCGTCAGCTCGACCTGCGACGAGTGGGACGCCGTGATGCGTGTGCACCTGCGCGGTCACTACTGCGTCGCCCGGCATGCCGGGGCGTATTGGCGGGGGGAGGCGAAGGCCGGTCGCATGCCCGACGCGCGCATCATCAACACCTCCTCGGGCGCCGGCTTGCAGGGCAGCGTCGGTCAGTCGGCCTACGCCGCAGCGAAGGGCGGCATCGCTTCGCTCACGCTGGTGCAGGCGGCGGAGCTGGGGCGCTACGGTGTCACCGCGAACGCCATCGCGCCCGCAGCTCGCACACGCATGACCGAGGGGCCTTTCGCGGCGAGGATGAAGCCACCCGAGCAGGGCTTCGACGTCTACCACCCGGCCAACGTCAGCCCACTCGTGGTCTGGCTCGGGTCCTCGGCCAGCCGTGCGGTGTCCGGCCGCGTGTTCGAGGTCTGGGGCGGGCTGGTGCAGCTGTCGGACGGCTGGCGGCCTGGTCCCAGCATCGACAAGGGCGCGCGGTGGGCGCCCGAGGAGCTGTCCGCCGCCGTGGCGGGGCTCCTCGCCGAGGCCGCCCCCCCCGCCCCCGTCTACGGGACCTGACATGACCCCTCTCGCCAGGCGCCTCGGCCTCGAAGCGCCCATCTTCGCGTTCACGCGCAGCCCCGAGGTCGTCGTCGAGGTGTGCCGTGCCGGAGGCCTCGGCGTGCTCGGTGCCATCAACCTGACCGCGGAGCAGCTCGACGAGGCGCTCACCTTCATCGACGAGCACGTCGGCGACAAGCCCTACGGCGTCGACACCGTCATGCCGATGAAGTACGCCGGCCGCGGGCAGGACTTCAGCATGGACCAGCTGAAGGCGCTGATCACCCCGGCCCACACCGCCTTCGTCGACAAGTTGCTCGAGGACCACGGGGTCGCGGCCTTGCCCGACGACTATGCGCGCAAGGGCGAGGACCTCCTCGGTTGGAGCCTCGAGCGCGGCCGGGAGCACGTCGAGGTCTCGCTCCGGCACCGACCCAAGCTCATCGCCAACGCGCTCGGCACCCCGCCCGCGGATGTAGTCGACAAGGCGCACCAGCACGGCATCCTGGTCGCGGCCCTCTGCGGGAAGGTGAAGCAGGCGGTGCGCCACGAGGAGGCTGGGCTCGACATCATCGTGGCCCAGGGCTGGGAGGCGGGCGGGCACACCGGCGAGATCGCGGGCATGGTGCTCTGTCCGGAGGTCGTGGACGCGGTGGGCGACACGCCGGTCCTGATGGCCGGGGGCATCGGGTCCGGCCGCCAGATGGCCGCCGCGCTCTGCCTCGGCGCCCAGGGTGTGTGGACGGGGTCGATCTGGCTGACCACCCGGGAACACCTCGACTACAACCCCGAGATCGTGGTGCGCAAGCTGCTCGCCGCCAGCTCCGAGGACACGGTTCGCAGCCGCGCCATCTCGGGCAAGCCGGCCCGGCAGCTCAAGACGGCCTGGACCGAGGCGTGGGCCTCGGAAGAGAGCCCGGGCTACCTGCCCATCCCGCTGATGTGGATGGTGCAGGCCGAGGCGGTCGAGCGCATCTACCACCACGGCTGCGAGGCCCTGGCGGGCAGCCCCGTCGGGCAGATCGTCGGGCGCATGAACGAGGTGCAGAGCACCGCAGACGTCATGGCGGAGCTCATCGATGGGTGCCGCGCGGCCCTCGCCCGCGTGGGCACGCCGTGAGCACCTGGGACTACGTCGTCGTCGGTGCCGGATCGGCCGGCTGTGTCATCGCGGCGCGTCTGACCGAGGACCCGGCGTGTCGCGTGTTGTTGCTGGAGGGCGGGGGCAGCGACCGGTCCGACCTCTGCCGGGTGCCCGGCATGGTGTCCATCATCCACACCGTCCCGCAGGTGAAGAAGGCCTACGACTGGGGGTACAAGACCGAGCCGCGGCAGGCCACCCTCGGCCGCCGGATCCCCTACATGCGGGGCAAGGTCCTCGGTGGCTCCAGCGCCATCAACGGCATGGTCTTCGTGCGGGGCCACCGCCAGAACTTCGACGACTGGGCCGCCGACGGTTGTCCCGGTTGGGACCACGAGGGCGTGCTGCCGTACTTCAAGCGCCTGGAGGACTGGGAGGGGGGCGAGAGCGCCCTGCGCGGCAGCGGAGGACCGATCAAGGTCACGCGCCCCACCGGCATCAGCCCTGTGTCCGAGGCCTTCCTCGCAGCCTGTGCAGCCACGTGCAAGGTCCCGGTGCTCGACGACTACAACGGTGAGAGCCAGGAGGGTGCGGCGCTCTGGCAGCTCACGTGCCACGGCGGCGTGCGCTACAGCTCCTCCGAAGGCTACCTCCACCCCAACCTCCACCGACCCAACCTCGAGGTGGTGACGGGCGCCCTGGTCCACCGCGTTCGCATCGCGCAGGGCCGCGCGGTCGGCGTGGACTACAGCGTCGGTCACACGCTGCACCAGGTCGACGCCGAACGCGAGGTGGTGCTCTCAGCAGGTGCCGTCGGCACGCCGGCCATCCTGATGCGGAGCGGGGTCGGTCCGGCCGACCACCTGCAGTCCCTCGACGTCGAGGTGCGCGTGGATCTCCCGGTCGGTGAGAACCTGCACGACCACCTGTTCGTGCCGCTCACGTTCCTCGCCCCCCGTGGTGGTCACCGCGGCACCCCGTGGCACTTCTTCGGCGGCATGCTCAAGGAGAAGATCTTCGGCGGCACCTGGTTCGGCCGCAGCGTGTTCGAGTCGGTGGCGTTCGTGCGTGTCGGGGACAGCGCGCTGCCCAACCTGCAGCTCCACACCTTGCCATGGGCCTACCCGTCGCCGAATCAGGACAACAGCGACGAGCGCCCGAAGGTCGACATGCGGCCGGCGTTCACCTTGCTGCCCACGCTGATCTACCCGGAGAGCCGGGGTCGGATCCGCTTGAGGAGTGCGGCGCCCGCCGCTGCTCCGGACATCGACCCGGCCTACCTCCAGGCCGCCGGTGACACCAAGCTCCTGGAGGAGGGCGTCGCCATCACCCGCGCGATCATGGCGTCGAGCGACATCGCTCAGGAGATCACCACGGAGCTTCACCCCGCGGGGGACACGCACACCCCCGGGGGGCTGGCTCGGGAGATCCCCAACCGGGTCTCGACCGTGTACCACCCGGTCGGCACGTGCCGCATGGGCTCGGACGAGCGAGCGGTGGTCGACCCGAGCTTGCGCGTGCGTGGCATCGAGGGCTTGCGCGTGGCCGACGCGTCCATCATGCCGAGCATCACCGGCGGCAACACCAACGCCCCTTGCCTGATGATCGGCGAGAAGGCCGCCGACCTGTTGCGCCGATGAGCTGGGACGCCAGCGTCGACGTCGTGGTGGTCGGCTTTGGCGGCGCGGGGGCCTGTGCGGCCCTCGAAGCCCGTGCCCTGGACCGCTCCGTGCTCGCCCTCGACCGCTTTGGCGGCGGGGGAGCCACAGCCATCTCCGGGGGTGTGGTCTACGCGGGTGGGGGCACCCACATCCAGCAGGAAGCAGGTGTCGAGGACTCGACGGACGCGATGTTCGCGTACCTGAAGGCGGAGGTGCAGGGCGTGGTCAGCGATGCGACGCTCCGCCATTTCTGCGACGAGAGTGTGTCGAACCTTCGCTGGCTCTCGGACCACGGCGTGCCCTTCCGAGCGGCCCTCTGCCCCGTAAAGACCAGCTACCCGACCGACGACTACTTCCTGTACTACTCGGGCAACGAGGGGTTCTCGCCGTTTCGGGAGATCGCCAAGCCCGCCGCACGCGGGCACCGTGCCGTCGGGACCTCGCTGCCGGGCAAGAACTTCTACGAACCACTCCGAGCGGCTGCGCTGGCTGCGGGTGTGGACGTGTGGACGCAGTGCCGGGTGCGGGAGCTGATCGAGGACAACGGCCGCGTCACGGGCGTCCTGGCCACCCGGCTCCGCGGGGCGGTCGCTCGGCGTCACGCCCGGTTGGAGAAGCTCGCCATCAGGCTGGTGAACTACGTGCCACGGCTCGCCAAGCGGCTGAGGCGCATGGCTGCTCGGCTGGAGGAACGGCACGGTGAGCCGTGTCGCGTCGAAGCTCGTGGCGGGGTGGTGTTGGCCGCCGGTGGGTTCATCTACAACCGCGAGATGGTGAAGCGCTACGCCGAGCCCTACCGTCGCGGCATGCCCCTGGGCACGTCGGGCTGCGGCGGCCTGGGCATCGAGCTCGGGCGGTCCGTGGGCGGCGATGTGGACCGCATGGGCCGGGTGAGCGCGTGGCGCTTCCTCAACCCCCCGGAAGCGTTGGTGCGTGGCGTGTTGTTGAACCGGTCTGGTGCTCGCTACGTGAACGAGTCGCTCTACGGCGCCGCCATCGGCGAGGCGATGGTCGACCACAACGACGGCGTCGGCCTGCTCGTCATCGACGACGCCATCAAGCGGACGGCGAAGTCCCAGGTCGGGCGGGGCAGGACGCAGTGGTTCCAGACCGCGCCGGCGCTCCTGAACCTCTGGTTCAACTGCCGCCGAGCGGACTCCATGGAGGCGCTCGCCAAGGTGGGTGGCTTCGACCTGAACACCCTCCGCACCACGCTCGAGAGCTACAACGCGGCCATCGCTGCGGACGCGCCCGATGCCTTCGGCAAGGAGCTTCGTCAGGCGCTTCGGCCCCCCTTCTACGTGATGGACTGCGGCATCCGGAGCAAGGTCTGGCCGCTCCCCACGCTCACGCTCGGAGGCCTGGTGGTGGACGAACGGGACGGTCAGGTGTTGAGGACGGATCGCTCCGGGATCGAGGGTCTGTTCGCCGCTGGGCGGAACGCCGTGGGCATCTGCTCGCGCCAATACGTGAGCGGGCTCTCCATCGCGGACTGCGTGTACTCTGGTCGGCGCGCCGGGGCCGCGGCGGCACGGAGGTCGAGCGATGTGGATCCTGTTGGCGTGCGTGACCCAGGAGCCGGCGGACACGGCTGAAGCACCTGGCGCCGACGCGTCGATGAACGACAGCGGCGACGGCACGGCCAGCTCCGTTGGCGACACGGCTGCCCCGCCCGACACGGCTGACGAGACCGGCGACCCGGAGACCGGAGCCGGCTCCACCGGGGGGAAGGGCGGTCCGACCGGTCTGCTCGAGGGCGGGCACACCTTCGAGGAGCAAGCGGGTCGCTACACCCTGTATGTGCCCGAGGATGCCCACGACGCGCCGCTGGGCCTGGCGGTCCTGATGCACGGCGACTGGGGCAGCCACACCGAGTTCACGAGCGATCTCGAGCTCCGCGACTGGGCCGACGACACCCACGCCATGGTCTTGTCGCTCGGCGCTCCGGGCAGCCCGTGCTGGTGGACACCGCGGAAGCACCAACGCGCGGACTACCTCGTCGATCTGCTGGAAGGAAAGCTCTTCGGCGCCTACGACGTGGACCTCGAGCGGGTGCACCTCGGGGGGATCAGCGGTGGCGCCTTCTGGTCGATGGGGGTGCCGATGTACCGCGAGCTGCCCTTCGAGGGGGGCTTCGTGGGCGCCTGTGGCGGCGACGTGCCCCGCGAGGACTCGGAGACGGACTGGTGCTTCGAGGACTACGACAGCGACGACCCGGCGCTCGAGGAGCAGGCGAGCTGGTCCAAGCTGGCCGTTGGCAAGCGCGTGACCGCCAGCACCACCACGGGCGACGAGTGGACGCCTTTCGTGGAAGATGGGCTCGCGCTCTGGGACGCCCTGGGCGCCGAGACCCGGCAGGTGGACGAGGGCAGCGGCGGACACTGCGCCTTCGACACCGCCCGCGCCCTGCGGGACGCGCTGTACTGGGTCGAAGGCCTGGAGCCGCCGGACCTTCAGTAGAAGCTCGCCCCCTCGGCAGCCATCCGGCGCAAGAGGTCTGGCGGGCTGTACCGCGCGCCGTGCTCGTCGGCGAGCGCATCCGCCCGGGCTACGAAGGCGGCCACGCCGACCCGGTCGATGTAGCTCAGCGGGCCACCGGACCAGGGTGCGAAGCCCCAGCCCATGATGGCGCCGACGTCGGCGTCCTCCTTCGCGAGCAGCACACCGGCGTCCATGCAGCGCGCGGCCTCGAGGGCTTGCACGTACAGGTAGCGCTCGACGAGCTCGTCGGCCGAAGGTTGCGCTGCGGCCACCGGGAAGTGGTCCTGCAGGCCCGTCCAGAGGCGCTTGTCGTCGCCGTGGTCGTAGAAGCCGCGTCCGCCTCGCTTCCCGCTGCGATCGAGCTTGGCCACGAGCACCTCCAGCACGTCGTTGGAGGGGTTGTCGGGGGCCGCGTCCCCCAGGTCTTTCCGGGTCTGCACGCCCACCTGGTGCATCAGCGCCAGGCCCACCTCGTCGGCGAGTCCTAGCGGTGGCATGGGCATGCCGCTGGCCCGACCGGCGTTCTCGATCAGGGCCGGCGCGACGCCGGCGGCGAGCATGGCCATGCCCTCGGTGATGTAGGTGCCGAAGACGCGGCTCGTGTAGAAGCCGCGCGCGTCGTTCACCACGATGGGGGTCTTGCCGAGGGCCTGGACGGCATCGAGGGCCCAGGCAAGGGTCTCGTCGCTGGTGTGTTCCGCCCGGATGACCTCGACCAGGGGCATCTTCTCCACGGGCGAGAAGAAGTGCAGGCCGATGAAGTTCTGCGGCCGCGTGGACGCCTGGGCGAGCCCGGTGATGGGCAGGGTGGAGGTGTTGGACCCGAAGACCGCGTGGTCGCCGAGCACGGCGTCGGCTTGCCGGGTCACGGCGGCCTTCACGTCGCGATCCTCGAACACCGCCTCGATCACCAGGTCGGATCCAGCGAGGTCCGCGTAGTCCGTGGTCGTGGTGATGTGGGCGAGTGCTGCGGCCTTCTTCGCCTCGGTCGCCCGTCCGCGTGCGATGCGGCGGTCGAAGTGACCGCTGGCGTAGCGCAGGGCGTTGTCGGCCTGGTCCTGGTCGCGGTCGAGCACGACCACGTCGATGCCGGCCTTCGCCGCGACCAGCGCGATGCCGGCACCCATGAGGCCCGCGCCGAGAACGCCGAGGCGCGTCGGAGGACGTGGCTCGATGCCCGCGGGCCTGCGCACGAGCTTGTTGGCGTCCTGGAGCGACAGGAACAGCGTGCGGATCATCGCACCAGCGGTGGGGTCGAGGAGCAGCGACACGAAGTACCGCTTCTCGATGGCGAGGCCGGCGTCCAGGGTGGTGCGCAGGCCTTCGAACAGGCAGCTCAGGATCGCCTTGCCGGCGGGGTAGCGACCGTGGGTCTTGGCCGCGAACATCGCGTTGGCCACCATCATCGTCTGCAGCGTGCTGGCGTCGTCCATCCCGCCACCGGGCACCTCGAAGCCGCGCCGGTCCCAGGGCTGGGTGTGGGCGTCCCGGTTGGCCTTCACCCAGGTACGAGCGGTGTCCAACAGCGCGTCGCCAGGCACGACCTGGTCGACCAGTCCAGCCTTCAGCGCTTGGTCGGGTCGTAGCTGCTTGCCCTCCATCAGCAGCGGCAGAGCCGCCCGGACGCCGAGCAGGCGCGGCAGACGCTGGGTGCCTCCGGCCCCCGGGAGCAGCCCGAGGGTGGACTCCGGCAGCCCGACCTTCGCCCGCGCGCTGTCCACGAGCACGCGGTGGTGACACGCCAGGGCCAGCTCCAGTCCGCCCCCGAGCGCGGTGCCATTGATGGCGGCGACCACGGGCTTGCCGCAGGTCTCCATGCGCCGAAGCACCTCGGAGAGGGCCCCGACGGACCGGTGCAGCTCCTGGGCGGAGAGGCCGCCGAAGGCCATGGTCTCCAGCGCGTCGAGATCGGCGCCGGCGATGAAGTCCTTCTTGGCCGATGTCACCACGATGCCCGTCACGTCCGGATCGGTCGCGGCGGCATCCAGGGCCGCGGAGAAGGCATCGAGCGAGCCCTGGTTGAACACGTTCTGGCTGCGGCCAGGCATGTCCCAGGTGAGCGTGGCCACCCCTTCGGTGGTGTCGACGAGAATCATGGATCAGGCCTCGATGCGTTCGATGATGGTGGCGGTGCCCATGCCTGCGCCGACGCAGAGTGCGGCGAGGCCGGTGGCGAGGTCGCGCCGCTCCATCTCGTCGAGCAGGGTCTGCAGGATGATGGCGCCCGTGGCGCCCAGGGGGTGGCCCATGGCGATGGCGCCGCCGTTCACGTTGACCGTGTCGTGGTCCAGCCCGAGGGCGTCGACGAAGCGCAGCACCACGGCGGCGAAGGCTTCGTTGATCTCCCAGAGGTCGATGTCGCCCGGCGCCATGCCGGCCCGCTTCAGGGCCTTCTCGGCGGCGTAGGAGGGACCGGTCAGCATGATGGTCGGCTCCGAGCCGATCGACGCGAAGCTCCGGATGCGCGCCCGGGGCTTCAGTCCCAACGCATGCCCGACGTCTCGGCTGCCCACCAGGATGGCGGCCGCGCCGTCCACGATGCCGGAGCTGTTGCCTGCGTGGTGCACGTGGTCGATGCGCTCGAGCTGCGGGTACCGCTGGAGCGCCACTGCGTCGAAGCCGTAGTCGCGACCCAGCTTCACGAACGACGGGCGCAGCTTCGCCAGGCTCTCGACCGTGGTGTCCGGACGGCCGTGCTCGTCCGCTGCGAGCACCTCCACACCGTTCCGGTCCTTCACCGGCACCACGGACCGGTCGAACAGGCCCGCCGCCCACGCGGCACCGGCCCGCGCCTGCGAACGCGCTGCCAGGGCGTCGCAGTCGGTGCGGGAGTAGCCGTGCAGCGTGGCCAACAGGTCGGCGCTGATGCCTTGCGGCACGAACTTGGTGTCGGCAGCGACCTGCGGGTCGGTCGCCCAGGGGCCGCGGCTCGATCCCATCGGCACGCGGCTCATGCTCTCGACACCGCCGCCCACCACGAGGTCGGCCATGCCGCTCATCACCCGGGCCGCTGCGAGGTTGGTGGCGACGAGTCCGCTCGCGCAGAAGCGGTTGACCTGCACGCCCGGCACGGCCTGATCGTAGCCGGCGTACAGCGCTGCGATGCGCGGCAGGTTGCCACCCTGCTCCTTCACAGGCTCCACCAGGCCCAGGACCACGTCGTCCACCAGCGAGGTGTCGAGCTCGTTGCGGTCCCGGAGCGCCTCCAGCACCCCGGCGGCCAGCTCGATGGGGGGAATGGTGTGCAGCGAGCCTGTCGGCTTGCCCTTTCCGCGCGGGGTGCGCACGCCGTCGTAGATCCAGGCCTCAGCCATCCGGTGCTCCCTTCGTGCTACAAGTAGAACACGTTCTACCTGGATCTGCACCTTGTCCGATCGCCCTCACAACCCCGACCTGCCCTTCTTTCCGTGCGGGCCATCGGATGCGTCCCTCTACACGGACGCGCCGGTTCGCTACGTGTTCACCCAGGAGCTGCCGGTCACGCCCGACACGCTCTTCGACATCTTCGAGGATCCCGACACCTGGGCGAAGTGGGCGCTCGGCATCGCACGGGTCGTCTGGACCAGCGAGAAGCCCTACGGACCCGGCACCACCCGCACCGTCATCTTCTGGGGCGGCATGGAGGTCTACGAGGAGTTCCTGCAGTTCGACCGGGGCCGCGAGATGGCCTTCGTCTTCTATGGCACCAGCGAGCTGGTGTGGACGTCCTTCGGCGAGCACTACCGGATCGAGGCGATCGGGCAGAAGAGTTGTCGCCTCACATGGACCGTGGCGTTCGAGCCGACAGGAGCGTTCGGTAGGTTCTACCCGCTCTTCGGTTGGCTCATGCGGTTGAACCTGCGGAGCTACCTCTGGCGTCTGAAGGGATTTTCCCGTCGATGGGCATCGTAGATCCCCCTGAGGTGGGTGTTCACGTGGTATTGGTGACGCATGCGCGTCCCCCTGTTCCTCGCCGCTCTCGGCGTGGCTGTGTCGTGTTCGGTCTCCGTACCGGACGCGGTCGATACCCCCGTGCGGCAAGGGGACGAGCGGGTTCCTGCGCACGATGAGGACCGGGAGCGCCTCACCGCGTTCGACCCCGTCGGCGGGGGAGACGACCCCAGCACGGTGATCTGGCTGGTGCTCGACACGGTCCGGGCCGACAGCATGGGCGTCTACGGGGGGCGCGTGGAGATGCCGCACCTGGAGGCCTTCGCCGACTCCGCGGTGGTCGTCGAGCGAGCGTTCTCCCACGCGCCCGAGACCTGCGTGTCGCACTGGACGATGCTCACCGGCGTGTTGCCCGAGGTGCACGGGAGCGTGCCCAAGCAGCGGAGCACACGCTACGCCGGTCCGGCCATGGGGGACATCGCGCGCTCTGTCGGGCTGCCCACGGCCGGCTTCACCGCGGCCCCCACCCTGATGCGGGGTGTGTGTGGCCTGTCGGGCTTCGACGACTGGCGCGAGGACTTCCCGTTCGAGACCGACGCGTCGCCCACAGCGCCGGGTGTGGAGGTGGCGGCCGCGGCCGCAGCGTGGATGGGCGAGCAGGAGGGCGACTACTTCCTGTTCGTGAACCTCTTCGACGCCCACAGCCCCTACACCCCGCCTGCCCCCTGGGACACTGCCTTCGACCCGGACTACAGCGGCGACCTGGACGGCTCGATGGCCAGCTTGGAACCCTGGATGGAGCATGCTGGCGCGTCCGCACCGGAGAGCGAGCGGGCGCATGGACGGGCGCTGTACGACGGGGAGATCGGTGAGCTGGACGCGATGATCGGGGTGGTGCTCGACGCCGCTCCCGACGACGCGGTGGTGGTGATCACCGCCGACCACGGCGAGTCCTTCGAGCATGGCTACCTCTTCAACCACCGCGACGTGATGTGGGACGGCGTGCTTCGCGTGCCGCTGCTCGTCCGATCGCCGGATCTGCAAGCCCGCCACGCCGACGACGGCTTCTTCAGCCACCTCGACCTCGCCCCCACGGTGGCCGACCTCGCTGGCTGGCCCGTCGACCGAGGCATGATGGGCGAGAGCCGCGTGGCCTGGCTCGCGGGGGAGCCCGACGCGTCCTCGCCCGCGGTGCACCACGCCCGCGTGCACCCCTGGGAAGGGGAGGGCGACGTGGCCGTGCGCAGCAGCGACCGCAAGCTCATCTTCGACGACGGTCGACGGGATGAGGGGCGTCTCTACGACCTCGTGGCGGACCCCGAGGAGCTCGAGCCCACGGGGGGGTCGGCCGCCCCGGAGCTGGCCGCCTACGCCGCCTACCGGGCCACCATCGGAGACGCGGAGAACCGCGTCCGTCCTTACGAGCCCCAGCCGCCGTCCGACGAGCTCGCGTCGCAGATCCGGAGCATCGGCTACATCGAGTGAGCGCTCAACGCCGCTTCACCCGGGGGTCGTTCTCCAGGTCCTCGAGGCTGGAGAAGCGCGACATCTCGGGGCTGGCCACCGTGACGCCGCCGTCGCATTCCAGGATCGAGCCGGTCACGTAGCTCGCGGCCGAGGTGGCCAGGAAGAGCGCCGCATCGGCGATATCCGCCTCGGTGCCCCAGCGCTTCAGCGGCACCGCGGCCCGGATCATCTCGACGAGCTGGGGGTTGGGGGAGGCCACGTTGTCCATGCCCCAGGAGCCCTCGATGGGACCGGGGGAGATGCCGTTGACCCGGACGCCCTCCGGTCCCCACTCCTGGGCGAGCACCCTCACGAGCTGGTTCACGCCGGCCTTGGCCGCGCACACGTGCGCCTGGAAGTGCAGGGCCTGGACCGCCTCGGGTGCGGTGATGGCGATGAGGCTGGCGCCGCGGCGCTCCAGGTGCTCGAAGGCCGCCTTGAACACGTTGAAGGTCCCGACCAGGTCGATGTCGACCACGGTCTCGAAGCCCTTCGTCGACATCCGGGTCACCGGCGCGTAGAAGTTGCCCGCCTGGCCTGCCACCACGATGTCGATCTTGCCGAAGGCGTCCTCGGCTCGAGCGAAGGTCGCCGCCACCGCGTCGTAGTCACGAACGTCGCACGGCATGCCCAGGGCGCCGGGACCCAAGGCCGCGATGGCTTCTTCAGCGGCGGCGCAGCGTTCCGGGTTGCGGCTGATCACGGCCACCCTGGCGCCGTGCTCGGCGTAGCGCTTGGCGATGGCGAGGTTCATGCCGCGGGTGCCCCCGGCGACGTAGGCGACCTTCCCGTCCAGGACCTTGGGTGCGAAGACGCTCATGTCCGGCGCTCCCCGGGGGTGAAGGCCATCTCGAGGGCCGTGTAGCCCCGGATGAAGGAGGAGTGGGCGCGCGGCGGTTCGCCGATCACACGCCAGTCCGGCAGGCGCTCGTTGAGCGCCTGGAACACGTGCTTGGCCTCGGCCAGGGCCAGGTAGGCGCCTAGGCAGAAGTGGTGACCGTGGCCGAACGCCAGGGTGCGCGCCTTGGAGAAGTCCCGCTTCACGTCGAAGGTGTAGGGATCCTCGAACTTGCGCGGGTCCCGGTTGGCGGCCGGGTACAGCATGATGACCTCCTGGCCCTCTTTCACCGCGGCTCCGGCCAGCTCGGCGTCGCGTGTGGCCGTGCGGGACATGCGGATGAACGGCGTGACCCAGCGTGTGGCCTCTTCCGCGGCGTTGCCACACCAGTCGGGGTTCTCGGCCAGGAAGCGGCGTTGTGCCGGCAAGGTGTGCAGCGCGTGCACGGCGCCGCTGATGGCGTTCCGCGCGGTCTCCGATCCCCCGATCATGATCATGGTGTGTTCGAACAAGAGCTGGTCTTCGTCCAGCTTCTGACCGTCGACCTCGGCCTGCACCCAGATGCTGAGCAGGTCGTCCTTCGGCTCGATCCGCCGCTCGTCCACCAGCTGCATGTGCAGCGCGCCGAAGTTGATGAACGCCTCGTTCACCTCCATCGTCACGTGGTCGGGACCGCTCCCGCCCTGGATGAACACGTCCATCCACCGGCGCACGTCGTCTTCGAAGTCCTCCGGGATGCCGGTCATCTCGCACATGAGCTTCGCGGGCAGCGGCGCGGCGATGTCTTGCACGAAGTCGCACCGGCCCTGCTCGATCACCTCGTCGATGAGCTTGTCGATGGTGTCGCGGATGTGCTGCTCCATCTTCCGCACCGCCGACGGCTTGAAGAAGCCTCCGATGAGCTTTCGACGCTCGTGGTGCGGCTTGCCGTCCATGTTGATGAAGCTCGGGTCCGCCGGCATCTTGGGCACGTTGCCCTCGGTGGACGTGAAGGCCTCGGGGCGGCGGGCCGTGTCGATGATGTCGTCGTAGCGGCTGACGCACCACAGCTCGTTCTGCTCGTCCCAGTACATGCGCTGCTCTTCGCGCAGCCAGTCGTAGAGGGGCCAGGGGTTGCCGGCGTGGGTGTCGGGGTCGAGCAGGTCGACCCGGTCGAAGGGCGCGGTCATGCGGGGTGCGCTCACAGCTAGAACGGGTTTCAGCTACAATAGAACACGTTCTACTTTTCTGTCGAGGCAGAGGTGCCATGGCCAGCGCCAAGACCGCCCCCGGACCCCACGGCGACATGCTGCTCGGCAGCACCTTGGACTTCAAGGATCGCCCGCTCCGCTTCCTGAAGTACGTGGCCGACAGCTACGGCGACGTGTCCCGGTTTCGCATCGGACCGGCCTACTGGTACCTGATCACGAACCCGTCCCACATCCAGGACGTGATGACCACCCGGTCGAAGCTCTTCCTGAAGCCGAAGATCGCCAAGCGGCTCTGGGAGAAGTTCCTCGGCAACGGGCTGCTGACCACCGAAGGAGAGGTCTGGAAACGGCACCACAAGCTGGTGCTCCCGGCCTTCCATCGGGAGCGGATCGCGGGCTACGCCGACATCATGGTGAGCTACACCGAGTCGATGATCGCGGCCTGGCCCGAAGGCGGCGAGGTCGACGTCGACGACGAGTTCGTGAGCCTCACGCTGCGCATCGTGGCCAAGACCCTGTTCGACGCCGACGTGGCGGACGGCGCCGAGGCGGTCGGCCAGGCGATGCACGTCCTGAACAAGGAGATGTTGGAACACATCCACATGCCCGTGCCGGTGCCTCGTTGGTGGCCGAGCGCACGGAACAAGCGCAAGCTCGCCGCCATCGCCGACATCGAAGCCATCGTGTGGACCGTGATCGAGGAGCGTCGTGCGAGCGGGGAGGATCGAGGCGACTTGCTCAGCATGCTCTTGATGACCCGGGACGAGTCGGGTGAGGGGCTCAGCGACAAGGAGATCCGCGACCAGCTGATGACCTTCTTCTTCGCGGGCCACGAGACCACCGCGCACGCGATGAGCTGGGGCTGGTACCTGCTCGCCAAGCACCGGAAGGTCGCGGCGCGCCTGCAGGCGGACCTGCGCGAGGTCACCGGAGGCGCCTCGCTGACCGCTGCCCACCTCCGCGATCTGCCCTACCTCTGCCAGACCGTGGACGAGTCCCTGCGCTTCCTGCCGAGCGTGTGGGTGTTCATCAAGGAGCCCACCGAAGACACGACCATCGGTGGCTACCGGGTCCCGAAGGGGGCGCCGGTGCTGATCAGCCCGTACGTCACCCACCACGATCCGCGCTGGTTCAAGAGTCCCGAGACCTTCGACCCCGATCGCTTCGGCCCGGAGCGCAAGGAGGAGATCCCGCGAGGCGCCTACTTCCCGTTCTCAGGCGGCCAGCGCATCTGCATCGGGAAGAACTTCGCCCTCATGGAGATGAGGCTCATCCTCGGAACCATGCTGCAGCGCCTGCAGCCGCGCGTCTCGGAGACCTACGAGCTGGCCAGCAAGGCCGAGCTGTCCCTCCATCCCGAGGGCGCGCTGCCCGTCACCGTGGAGCGCCGGGCGTCGACCTGAGCCGGTCAGCGCGCCAGCAAGGCACCCAGGCGGTCGAGCTGTGCGTTCGCGCCGCCGAGCAGGAACTCGTGCTGCTTGGCGCAGAGGAAGAAGCGGTGCAGCTCGTAGTCACGGTCGAAGCCGAAGCCGCCGTGCAGGTGTTGCGCTGCGGCGCAGACCTGGTGGCTGCCTTCGCTCGCCCAGTACCGAGCGATGGCGCGTTCGCGATCCGAGGGCAGACCCTCCGAGACACGCCACGCCGCCTGCCAGAAGGTCACCTCCATCACCTCGGTCGCGATCCAGGCGTCGGCCACGCGCTGCTGAACGGCCTGGAACATGCCCACGGGGCGTCCGAACTGGTGGCGCTCTTTCACGTAGGACGCGGTGAGCTCGAGCGCCTTCTGCGACAGGCCCAGCAGCACCGCGCAGATTCCCACCTCGACCTTCGCCAACCAGCCTGCGAGCGCTTCGCGGTCGCCGACACGCTCCGCGGTGGCGCCGTCGAGGGTCACGACACCGAGCGCGTCGTCGTCGGTGCCGGTCTGCAGCTCCACCTGGCAGTCCGCCAGGCGCGCCACGTACAGGCCATCCTGGGCTGGCACCACGATGCGCTCGGCCCGCTCCGCCGCCATCACGCAGATCTTGGTGCCCACGAGCCGGCCCTCGTGGCAACGCGTGGCGGCGAGCATGGGATCCGGACGCCCCGGCTCCTGCAGACCGCCCGTGGCGATGGCGCCTCCCGAGGCTCCGGCTGGTGCCCCCAGGACGAGCGTGGCCAGCGCCGGCGCGCGCGCGCCGTGCCGCCCGACCTGCACCAGCAGGGCGCACACGTCCAGCAGGTCCTCGACCTCCAGCAGCTCCGAGCGCACGAGGCCGTCCCACGGGTCGTCGGCTGCGGCGAGCACGTCGGCGGCCAAGCCGCTGACGGCGTCCATCATCTCTGTCGGCTTCCAGTCCACGGCTACCTCCCCGCCCGCGGCAGACCCAGCCCAACCGTCGCGATGATGTCTCGCTGGACCTCGTTGACCCCGCCCCCGAAGGTCAAGACGAGGGTCGCGCGGTAGTGCCGCTCCAGCTCGCCGCGTAACTGATGCCCTGGGGACCCCCG
>CAZSAT010000069.1:0-38212 GCA_964604675.1 uncultured Enterobacterales bacterium | reverse complement strand
TCCGACGAGCCTCGAGCCAGGATGCGGCGTGACCAACTCTCGATCATCGCGCCCGGGTGGGCCTCGCTTCTACCCCGGCCCGATCGAGGGGGCCGTCCTCGGTCGCTTCGCTCCCTGCGGGCGGCCCCGGATCCCACTGCAAGCGGATGAGCCTGATTCGCGGGTTTCACCGAATAGGCGCGGGTCTCAGACCTCGTTCACACACCTGCCTCTCGATGACCTTGTCGTGGCCTTCTTTGCCGAAGTTGCGGGGGCCCATGCTGGCAGACGGCTGGTGCTGGGCTCCACGTGGAAGGCGCTCGGTGCCGTGACGCTGATCGAGCCCATCTCGGGCAACAACCTCACGCACAAGCTGACGCGGCATCATCGGGCTGCGCTCGTTGCTGCCTGCCGGAGCGCTCTCAAGAAGCTCGGTGGCCTGGGGCGGCTCGTCAGCGCAGGGCGACGACGTGAGGCCCATACGGCAGCGCGTCAGCTCTTCGTGGGTCGATGGACTTAGGCCGTCCAATCAGGGCAGCGAGCGTCGCGCGGGACGTCAGCCCTGGCACGCACAGCCCGGTGGTTGATGGCACATGCTGGCGAGCGGGATGCAGCCATCACCACAGGCCTGACTGGTGGTGCAAGTGCGACAGCAGTCTGGGGTCTCGTCGCACCCCGCGTCCAGCGTGCAGGTGAGCTCGAAGGGCTCCACAGCCGTGCCATCCACGGGCGAGACGCCTCCGTGGGTGCGGACGATGTATCCGTCGGCGTGTGCGTCGATCCGGACCGTGCCGTTCGCCACTCGAGGCTGGAGGGGGAGCGAGCCGGGGCAGTCCGTCTCTCCCGCTTCTGTCTGCGCGACCAACGTGACCGACGCGCTTTCGGCCAGAGCCTGGTAGGTGGCACAGCGTGGATGTTCGTGGCTGTTGTCATCTCCCGCCGAGATCACGGCCACCTCCGGCGCGATGGCCGCCAGGAAGCCCTCCTCGCTGGCGTTCTCGGCACCGTGATGTCCGACCTGGAGGACCTCGATGTCGATCCCGACCGCTGCGAGCGTCTCGCCGAGCGCCGGCTCCAGTGGAGCGTTCTCCGCGCCCGCCCTCTGTCCGATGAGGTCGCCCGTGATGAGCGCGTCGAAGCCGTCCTCGGCCGCCGAGACCCACACGGCGATGGAGCGCTCGTTGGCCGTGTTCACCCAGCGAATCCGCTCCTCGTGTCCGAGCACCCAGCCATCGCCTGCGACCACCATGGCCTGCGCCCCACCGCCGAGGTTCATGGTGTAGCCGAGGTTCTCGGGCGCGCCGTCGCCGTCGGTGTCGCCGACGACCACGCGCTCGGTACCTGGCTCGCCCTGCGCCACCGTCACTTCCGGCACGCAGCGCTGCCACTCCCGGATGGACGCGTTGTCCTTGTTCGTTGGTCCCAGGTCGACGATGGCCTCGGACGGTAGCGTCGGCTGTGCTTGGCAGTCCCGCTCCCAGAGCAAGGAGGTCGAGGCGCTCGACCCCCCGGAAAGCACCGTGACGAAGCCGCCCATGTGGTCGGAGTCGTAGTGGGTGAGCAGTGCGTAGTCGAGCCGGTCGATGCCGAGCTCGTCGAGCAGGTCGCCCACGATGGCGCCACCATCCGGTCGGCGGTCCCCGGCGTCGATCAGCAGCGAGCGGCGGTGGCCGGCGGAGTCCTCGGGTCCGAGCACGAGGGTCGCGTCGCCCTGCCCGATGTCGACGAAGAAGAGGCTCAGCTCGCCGTCGAAGCCCGCCGGCGGCGCCAGGAGCCAGCCTGTGCCCACCGCCAGCACCACGAGGCCGCCGAGGAGCTCGGCCAGCCTGTCCCGGAGCGGCGTGCCGTTCGGCATCAGGGCGCCTCGTCGCCCAGTTCGTTGCCTCGGCGGAGCCGGCTTCTGGCCTCGTAGACCGTGCCGAGCACGTCGTGCCAGAACTTGGAGCCGAAGCCGAGCGCCACCCCGGTCAAGATGCAGCCAGCCAGGGCGTGCATCAGGCTCCCAGGCCCGGAGGTCGCGCGCGCACGCACCCATGAGGTGCCCTGAGACTGGAGCCATCCGAGGGTCTCCCAGGGCGCATCGAGCTGGTCGAGGATGGCGAACAGGTCGGCCTTGGCCACCAACGCGACGACGACGCCGACACAGAGACTCCGGCCACTCACGCCGTACTCCCGCGACCGGCGATCGGCGTCGGTACTCCGGCCCAGGCCACCGTCCCGCACCTCCAGCCGCAGCTTCCAGGTGTTGGTGATGCGCTCTGCGGGCACGCTCAGCGCCGTCAACAATGCCAGGAGGTTGATCAGGGGCTCGAAGGGTTCCATCGGCTTCAGAGCCTCCGTCGCAGCTGGGGAGAGAGCAGGCCCATCGGCAGGCGCGGTGAGCCGGTGCGCTCCAGAAGGGTCGCCTCGCCCGAGAGCGCGCTGCGCACCGCCGGCGTCGTCATGAGGTGGAAGGCGAGCTCGTCCTGGAGATCGGCCAGGCCGTCGAGGGCGTCTGCGCCCAGCCCCAGGCTCTCGCTCGCCACGGCTCGGCCGCGCTCGGCGCTCACTCCGAGCTGTCGCCAGGTCGGGGCGAAGGGGTCCATGGACGGCCCCAGCTCCTGGAAGACGGCGCCCTGGAACCGGGCCACCTGGTCGGGCGGCGGGAGCGGAACGTCGATGGCAGCCAGGGCATCCACGATGCCCAGGCCGAAGCGACCGTGCGAACGTGCGGGCGGGTCGCTGCAGGACGCGGCCAGCACCCAGCGGAACACCTCGTTCACGCGTACGCCGTGAGGCCGGTAGCGGTCACGAAGGGCCTGCCAGCCCCCCCAGCGTCCGAGCCACAAGGCGGCGATGCCGGCAGTGGTGGCCGCTGCGTGCGAGGTGCCGGTGCCGGGCCCGACCACTGGGCGGCGGGGGTCCTCGGCCCAGCTCGCCCGGTAGACGTCTTCGGCCGGCCCGGTGAAGTCCACGGCCTGGCCGCGGCTGGAGCCCCACCACTTCTTGCGCCGATGGTCGCAGCCGGCCAGGGCGATGGTCTCGGGGTAGCAGGCCGGGGCGACGACGAAGCCTGTGTAGTTGCCGGCCGCCGCGATCAGGATGAGGTCGGCTTCCCAGGCCGACCGGATGGCCCGCGCGAGGGCACGGGTGGGCAGCCAGCCGATGCTCATGGACACCACATGGCAGCGCCGCTCGGGGTGTGTCTCCTCGGCCAGGTGGTGAAGCGCAGCGCACAGGGCTCGGGTGCCCCGTGGTCGCAGCACTGGCGAGGGGACCACGGCCACCTTCTGGGCGACGCGGAGCGGCACCAGCTCGGCTTCAGGGGCGACCCCGCGGACGCGCTCGCCGAGCCCGCTCAAGATCACGCTGGCGGTTCCTGTCCCGTGGTAGCCGTCTCGGTCCTCGCCATCGCCGTCGCCGTAGAAGTCGTGGGCAAGGTCGCTACGCAGGCGACCGGGGGGCTCGAGCAGCTCAGGATGGGGCGACCACCCCGTGTCGGGGTGCCCGACCCGCACGCCCTTGCCGCGAAACCCGCGAGCCCAGACCGCCTTCGCCTTCACGAGCTTCACGCTCCACTCCGGGTCCCCGGGCGCGGCGGACTCGCCGGTCTGCAGGGAGGGCACGTCGCCGATCCATGTCGTCGAGAAGAGGGGCTCGATGGCCTCGTCGCCGAGCTCGGCCCGCAGGTCGTGGGTCAGCGCCCAGGCGCCGCTCGGGGTGACAGCCTCGTCGCCCGAACGCACGAGCAGATGCCCACCCCCGGGGAAGGGCTCGGGTCGCCAGCCCTCGAGTTCCGGCGCCTCCCCAGCGACCCAGATGCCCTCTACCTGGGCCTCCGTGAGCTGAGTTTCGGCCTGGGGTGCCGGCGAGCGTGGCGGCAGGGGTGGGAGCTCCCGAGGCACGGGTGCCGCCCGGACGGTACGCGCGGGCGGCGGGGCTGCACCGACGATCGCGCCGCCGAGAGCGGCGCCGATCGGGAGCGAGAGCGTGACGGGCAGGGTCCAGGTGAGGCCGTCGGCTCCGAGAATGGGACCGGTCGGCGTGGGACTGGCGCCGGTTCGGCCCCACGAGGGCGCCCCCGGGGCTTCGAGGCAGGCCTCCGCGAGGTGAGCGGTGGGCCTGTCGAGCCGCCGGATCTGGCGGAGCATGTCGTCGACGATGCGGCTGATGCGCACCCCCTCGTTGGCGACCCAGTCGATGCGGTCCTGGTCGACCGGGGTCTGGGACCAGGGAGAGCCGTCGCGCAACAGGATGCGCCCCTGCTCGTCCGTGCGGGGCACGCCCGCGTGGTGGAGGGCGGAGAGCTGCCACTGGTCGTTGCAGACGGGCGAGCCGGAGGAGCCCGGCTCCGTGTCGGCGGCGTAGTGCAACCAGTCGTCGAAGACCCCGAGTACGCCGTTCTGGCGCAGGGTCACGGTCTGGTGCCGGCCCTGCGGATGCTGGACGATGTTGACGCGCTCCCCCACCAGGGTCTTTCCGGACGCCGCGACAAGCGGCAGCCACCCACGGCGTAGCGACTCGTCCTCCGTGTAGCTGGGGCCCAGTGCCACGAGGGTGTAGTCGAGCCTGGGGTGCGTCATCCAGAACACCGCCGGCGCAAGGCGGTGGCGACTGGGCAGCCCATCCTCGCGGTAGTCGAGCACGAAGGTGGCGCGGGCCGCAGTCTCCGGATCCGGGAGGACGTGGTGGTTGGTGAGGATCAGACGGCTCGAGACCAGACACCCCGTGCCGCTCCCGAAGCTGCCGATCTGCACCAGGCCGACCGACCGGGCCACGCGGGCGCCCTTGGACAGGAAGCCGGTCGGGAGGAAGTCGACGCCGCCGATGACACGTTCGTAGACCACGGCCACCGGGTTGTCGACGCCGCGCGGAACGCCAACTGCTTCGGCACGGAGGGCGCGGTCGAGCGCCTCAGCCTCCCCGAGGTGCTCGCAACGCGCGCGCAATCTCGACACCTCGTCCCGATGATGGCCGCCGCGAGCGCCCCGATACGAGCGTCCCGGCTCGGTCCGAGCGAACCTGCGAGCGGCGCCAGCGCTCACACGCCACTTGATGTGCGTTCCCACGAGCTCCCCCGCTGTTCGGAAAGAACCGACCTGATCCGCACGCAGGATCCCAGGGATCAACCCCGAGATCCAGAGCATTTCGATAGGGCACCTCCCTCAGAACACTGCGCCTCTTCGGCGTCGCCTACTCGAAGCTGACGAACTTGCAGAGCTCCGCCTCGAGGAACTCGGCATCGACCGGCTCGACCGCGCGCTGCTCACCTACTGCGACTCCGACCACATGGGCGGCTTCGTCACCGTGATGTCCGAGGGCTCGAGCGCGGCGGCCGTGCGGCGGTCGGAGCCCATGAGCCGGACCTCGTCGAGCGTTCTGGCCGCCCCCAAGACGCGGATCGGCTCCAGCGGGACATCCGTTACGTTCCGCCTGCTGCGAGGCCCGCCCTGCTAAGAGCAGGCTGGAGCTGAGGACGACTTTTTCCGGGCGCCCGACTCGATGTCTGGTGGGTCCGGAGGCTTCAGCCGGATCCGCTCGGAAAGGGAGTCCGTCCAATCGGGCCTGCTGGTCGGCCTGACCTGCCAATGGCAGGCTGACCGTCACGATTCGGCGAAGGCATCATCGTTCCAACGCCAGACATCCACGCCACGCAGGGACATGGCGCCACGCTGACCGTCCAGCCATCGGTGGCGAGCTGCGCGACCACGCCTCGTGGACCTGCGAGATGGAGGGCGCCGATCGCTCCGAGGGTCGGTCCCTCCAAAGCGAGCGCTCCGAAGCGGCGTGCAAGCCGCTCGTTTCGCGTATCGACCAGGTGCTGCGTCATCTGCGGGAGGGCGGCTCGGAAGCCATCGAGCAGCTCGGCCAGCCACCCCCGGCGGTAGCGAGCGATCAAGTCCTGGGCGAGAGCCACTCGCGTGGCCTCGGGAGCATCGATGGCAACCAGCTGAGCCCGGATACAGCGACGGAGCTCGTCCGGGGTCGCCTCGGCCAGGGCCTCGAGTTGCTCCGACAGAGTCTCCAGGCCCACTAACGGCAGGCAAAGTGCACGGGCGCGGTCTTCGATCGAGCGGTCGACGGAGCTGCCTGGCACGGTCCATAAGGCAGCGGACAAGGCGAGGAGGGCCACGACAGCACTGTCAACACCGGTCCAGGCGGGCGCGAAGACGGCCAGGGTCTCCTCCACCCGCCGCACTTCCTCCGGCTCCACCACGTCGCGCAGTTTCGGGCCGGGTAGCTGCTGTGGCTTGAGCGTCACGTCGGGTGCGAGCTCGAGCGCAACTCGGTCGACGTTCGTCAAACAGGCCAACAGGTCGCGCCAGCGCGGCGGGCGGCCCCCGAGCCCTGCGTGGAGCGTTCCGTAGAGCCAACTGTCCCAAGGCATCCCCGGCCTGCTGACCCTGAAAAGGGTGCCCTCCTCGCCACTCATGTGGCGAGCTCGGCGAAGAGCTGGGGGTCCGAGCTCGTCAGCGGAAACCACCGAGGGCTGGTCTTCTCGCCAAGGCGTATGGTGCCATAGAATCGGTCGAAATCCGCGCCTACCAAGCGGAACGCCTCGCCAACTCGAGCGCCTATGACGGCCAGGATGAGCAGCGCCAGGCCGGGCTCGCCGAAGGTCCTGGCAAGGACCGCCTCGACCTCGACGGGCTGCGGTGTGCCGTGGCAGATCGCGACCTCCCGTTCGTCGACCTTGATCCGGTATGGCGCCAGCACGCGGTCAGGTACGAGCCCCTTGGCGACGCCCCAACGCCAGGCCTCACGCATGCGGGCGGGCAGGACGTCGCCACCAGATTCGTGACCCTCGTGCGCCGGGACCATCGGACAGACGCGCTGAGGCTCGTCCGGGGCGAGGGGGCCGCGCTGGAGCTCCTCGCCGGTGGCCGACGAAGCCAGGCCGCGCACGGCATCCACAGCGACGATGGGACCAAGATCGCGAGCGGCGCGCACCTCGGAGCACCAGTCGGACACGGGAGACCTCCAGACCGCAGAAGCCTATGGCGGGCTGGCATTCCCTGTCAATAGTGAATCCTTACTGTAAGGCCGAGGGTGGCGTAGGCTGGGGCGATGGCCTTCTCCTCTCGCGTGACAGCGCAGCGTGCCGTCCTCTCGAAGAAGGATCCCGGGCAGCGACGACGCCAGCTAGAGGTCGCGTGGAGGTTGGTGCAGGAGTCCCCGTCCTCCGTGTCTGGCCCATGGGCTGAGCTTGTCGCCTTCGATCTTGCACGGGCAAGGCTTGCGCACACACCCGCTGCCGCCGGGGACGCAGTTGAACTCTTCCTAGAGGCACATGGTCACGCCGTGCTCCGGCCGTGGCCGGAGTTGTTCCTGGCCGCGCTAGCGGGACGCCTGGGCGACAGTGCGGAGGCCCGGGAACGCTTGAGCGCCTCCGTCGCCGGCCAGGCCTGCGCGGGGCTCGACGCCGTCAGCTTGCTCGCCATGGCACGCGAGGTCGCGTGCGTGGCACTCACTGGCGGCCTGGCGGTCTGTCCGCCTGCTGCCCTGGGATGGGGGCCGAGCGGAGCCTGGACTGTCATCGGCGTCGGTCGTGGCACGGCGGGCATGCCGATGCCCGACGTGTTGGCACTCGAGGACTTCCGCGAGCAGCAGCGGCGTGGAGCGGCCGACCTCTACTACTGCCTGCCGGCTACCGGTACCGCATGGATCTGCGCCCGAGGACGCGCACCCCAGCCGGCCCAGCCGCAGCTGCTCCGGGTGATCACGGTGCTCGCGGAGCACGACGAAGTGAACGTCGGCGTAGCCAAGGATGCGGCAATCGGCGTCGGTAGCCTGCCGGCGGCCCTCGACACGGCGGTGAGTCGCTGCAGAAGACTGCTCTCGGCGCTGGGGCTGTCGGACGTCCTGCACCGCCACGGAAGCGCGCTCTCCCTACGGGGGGTGACGATCACGGGTCTGGTGTCGCCAACTGGCCGGCGTCCATACATCCGGGTGCGCCGGCCGTCGCGAGACGTGAAGTATGTCGGCTGGGTGGGAAGTCCAGGGTCGCGTCCAGGCGACCGATAGCGGCTCAGGGTGTCCTGCAAACCACGACCTCCGCGGCTGTGCTTCTCGTAGGCGTCAGCAATCCGTGGTCGAGCCCGATGCTGAGCTCGGCGGCACCGGGCCCGGAGCACAAGAGCTCGTAGCTCCCATTCCTCTCGTGGCTGGACGCTGCAACCACACCAGCGCCAGTCACGGGGTTCTGGCAGGACATGCCCTCCCACTGGAGGTAGGAGTAATCCTCGGCGACGGTCGCGCTGATTCGCCAGCTTCGCCCAGGCTCAAGGCGGATGACTTCGGCGCCCTCGACCTGGAGGTCCAGAGTCCGACAGGTGTCCGTAGGACCCGGCTTGGGCGGCACCTCATCTTCGATGTCGCTGGCGGTGACGCGCGGCCCCTGGAGAACGTGGAGCATCGTGGCGTAGGACTCCTGTGCTTGGCGTCGCGCGTCATCGAAGATGTGTGGCTCCGTCGCATGGCTCGAACGCCATGCCCGTGCACGCGCCGACCATGGCGTCGCGGTGGAAGCGGTCGAGCTGGTCGATACTGGCGAACACGACATCGCTGGAGACCTCGAGCGAGCCCGATCGCTCCGCCGCACTGGCAGCAGCCTCGAGGTCGTAGGTGCGTTGGAAGTCCACGAACATTCCGCGGCAGACCCGTGCGGCGCGCCCGGGCTTCAACGGACGCACGCTGCGGCCATCGGCGCACTGCACGCTCCACGACTCGTAGGCGGAGAACGCGCCAGCGTAGCCGGGAGCAATGAGAGAGAGGGAGAGAAGAAGATGCACGGCAGCTCCTGTGGCTTCGTGCTGGCGAGCGCGAGGAGCGTCCGGCCCGCCAGGTTCGCTGACGGCGAACTACATACCACCGCGCGACGCCTACCTTCAAGCGGCCCTCCCACTCGGCGCCTAGGATGGAGCTCGCACAGGCCCTCGGCAAACGAATCCGGGCACTCCGTGAGGAGCGGCGACTCACGCAGGAGCAGCTTGCCTACACGGCCGAGGGAATCAGCTCCAAGGGCTACTTGTCCGAGATCGAGGCGGGGAAGAAGCTGCCGTCGCTCAATGCGCTGTCAGCAATCGCGAAGCGGCTGGGGGTGGAGCCCTTCGAGCTGCTCGTGTTCCCCGGAGGGGGCCGGAAGCACGATGAGGTGCTGCGGTTGTTCCACCCTCAGTGAGCAGGCAGCCGCACAAGCAACCGGCGAACCTCTCGAAGTTGGCCGGCGACTACGCCACCAAGTTGCAACGACTGGTTGCCCGCGGCTGCGCTGCAGTCCAGGAGTTCGCACCCGCCGTACCAGGGCCTCGCACGAGGTACCCCGCCCCAGCAGCAAGCAACGCACGAGCAGCATCAGCATCGAACGGCGCCGCGGCCTTCGACCGTGCCGCCGCGGCCGGGTACCCCCTGAGCAGATGAGCCCCGCCGCCTGCACCGCAGGCTATCCCCGCACACGACGAAGGCGACGTGCTCTTGACGCTCAGCACGCCCGACGCTCCAGGCGCGAGCTGGATCTACGGCACGCTCCACGCCGGGCTCCCGGGCGGACCTCCACGTTGGGCTGATCTCAAACGCTGTCAGGACGCTAGCAGGCAGACAGCCATCGAGCTCATGCCTACAGCCGACACTCCCCCCGGAGCGGTCCCCGGAGCGGCGAGCTGTTCCCAGGCGAGGACTTGTCGGACCTTCACGCCACCCTACGGCAACTCGGCTGGCCGCATGACGCCGACAGCCCGCAGTCGACGTCCCTGCCGTGCTCTCCGTCGAGGCCGATGACGGGCGCCGGCGACCCGCCGGCGCCTCCGGATCGACATCCGGAATACTCGTCCCAGGAGGGCACGCACCCGAGGAGCAGCACACCCAGCCACCTCAGCCCAGCTCCCCGGCAACTTCGCGCTCGTCAGCGCAGTCGAGAGGTGCATGCCGGCAGGGCCTACCCCACGGCGCGCCGGTCGTCGTTGAAACCCCTCCGGCGCATGACCTGAATTGTCGGGGGGTGCTCCACACCCGCCGTCGCCGCAGCCTGTGCTCGACCTTCCTCGAGCGTCCCGTGCTCCTCCCCCTCTCCATAGTAGCCCAGAGCGAGCCGCTGGCGACCCGACCGGCGACCCTACACCGCCTCTCCTGGGCCTCCTGGGCAGACGACCGCACCTCCCTCACCGTAAGCCAGCGCGGCGACGCCACGATCGCGCTGGTCGTCGCCTGGCCACTCGACCGGCGCGGACGTCCGCGGCCGAGCGCACTCGAAGAGGCGAGGGTCGTCCGCTGGGAGCTCTCCAGGAGCGTCATCGCCGACGTCGAGGCGCTCCACCATCTCTTCCCGCTGGACCGCCACGACCTCCTGGTCATCGGACGCGCGGGAGGCGACCCCCGGGTTCGCCCCCTGCCCCGCAGCCTCCTGGACCTGGCGCGGAACACCGGCAAGCTGGCCCGCTCTCCGCTCGGGCCGAGGCTGGAAGAGGCGGTCCTCGCCTTCCGGTAGGCCACGTCCGCTCTCGCTCTCCCGCTGGGCATCTCAGCGCCGCGCACCCGCCCTTCTCTGGGGAGTTGCAAGTGGTCTGCAAGTGGTGCCGGATCCGCGCCCCGAACCCGCTCAGGGGGGTGATCGCCCCGCACGGAAGTGGATTCCAAATCCGCAGGTCCGGGGTTCGAGTCCTCGTGCCCCTGCCATCTCGAAGCCCTCGGACTCCGGGGGCTTCGCTTGCTCTGGGGTCACTCCGCAAGCGTGACCTCCAGCTCCAACCGCACGTAGCCCAAGCCGGTCTTCGTCAGGTCTGGCGGGACGCCCACGAGCGCATCGAGCTCGGTACCGTCGGCGGTCTCCACCACCACCTGGAGCTGGTCGTCCAGGGTGGCGTAGCCCGTGTCCGGCTGGTGGTCGGCACGCATGAAGCTCGAGAGGCTGTCCCAGTCGCTGTCGTGCAGGCTCGACAGGGTGTAGTGGCCGTCCCCGTCCTCGCCATACGGGCCCACCTCGTCGCCAAACTCCGCGAAGTCCGCCAGGTGCCGGTAGCGCAAGAAGATCCAGAACGGGAGCTGGTCCTCCGTGAGCTCGAAGGTGCCGTAGTCCTCGGTCGAGTACAGGTTGTCGACCGTGCCGCCCTCCACGAACACGAAGGCCTGGCTCACGGTGTACACCGCCACGTCGGTGTCGGTGTCGGTGTCGGTGTCGGTGTCGGTGTCCGTGTCCGTGTCCGTGTCCGTGTCCGTGTCGGCCTCCGCCTGGGTGTCGCTGGGCGCAGGCTCATCCTTGCCTCCGCAGCCGGACAGGGTGAGGAACATCAAGGTCATCGGAGTCCTCCTCAGGCGAGATCGGCGAAGCGCTTCCGGTGATGGGCAAACACGCTGTACCCGATCACCAGCGAGAAGCCGGCACACACGGCGGCCATCAGGACCTGGCGAGCGTCGGGCACACGCAGGTTCAGGATCAGCTCCTGGTAGATGCCCACGATGTGCGCCATCGGATTGAGCTGCAGGAACAGGCCGAACTCGCGAGGGTAGGCGGCCGGCGGGTAGAAGATCGGCGACATGAACATCCACGCCGGCAGCACGGCGTTGAGCCAGTGCGCCGCGTCGCGGAAGTACACGTTGGCCGTGGCGAGCAGGAAGCCCAGCCCCAGCGTGAAGATGGCCTGCAGCACCATGAACAGCGGCACGAGCAGGAAGAGCGGAGAGATGCCGTCCGCGAGGAAGATCGCCCCGAGCCCGAGGATGCCCACGCGCACGAACTGGTTCACCACGCTGGAGAGCACCACGTGGGCGGGCAGCACGGCAGCGGGGAAGTTCACCTTCTTGATCAGGTGCGCGTTGCCCGTGATGGAGATGGTGGCGCGCTGGAGGCCCTCGGCCGTGGCCATCCAGGCGACCATGCCGCAGAACAGGAAGAGCGCGTAGTGCACCGTGCCGCCGCTCGGGTGGTACCGGACCTGCAGGATGACCGCGAACACGAAGGTGTAGGTGACCAGCTCGACGAGCGGGTTGATGGCTGTCCAGAAGAAGCCGACGGAGCTTCCGACGTAGCGGTACTTCAGGTCGTTCATCACGAACGACCCGAGCAGGTGCCGGTGGCGCCACACGAGCTGCATCTCCCGCACGAGCGCGAGCCGGGACGGCGGAGCGGCCTCGTCGGGCGCCTCGTGGGGGGTGTCGGACATCGGCTGGGGCTGGCTCACCGGACGGAGATTCTACCGGCCGCCGTCTCCTTCGGGCCCATCATCCGCCGAAGCGGTAGCTCAGGCCGACACCCGCCACCGTGGTGAACGACCGGTAGGCGCCGTTGCCGACGGCCTTGCCGGCCTTCACCTCGGGCGGGGCTGCGAGGTCGTGGGTGTCGATGAGCACGCTCACCTGGCGGGCTTCCGAGGCGCCGTCGACGTCCACGGGCAGGAAGAACTGCTGGGCCAGCGCCGCGTCGAGGTCCAAGGCGCCCCAGCGACGGGACAGCCCGAGCGCGTAGCCCACACGGTGGGCATCCATCAACATCAGGTGCAGGTGCTCGCGGGGCACGGCCCCGGTCTCGAACGACAGGCCGGCGCGCAGGTCGAGCTCGGCGGTGCGCGCCCACTCGGCCCCCAGGGCGATGGCCACGGTGTCGCGGTACTCCGCGGGAAGGGCCACGTCGTCGGTCACCAGGACCTGTTCGAGGCCTTCGGGCACGTTCCCGTTCGTGGTGTCCAGGTCGAGCGCCAGATCGACCTCGGTGATCGTCTGGTCGGCCACGCGGCCCCATCCCTGCCAGTCGACGCCCAGCTCGAGCTCCAGCTGCTTTCGGACCTGCCAGGACACGCCACTGCGGAGGATGAACGGCAACTCGGCCACCAGGGTGATGTCGTCGTCGCTGAAGGCGGAGTCGGCCAGCATGCCCGCGGTGTACAGGAAGTTGGTCTCGTAGTCGGTGTCGAGGCTGCCGACGGCCGCATAGGTGTTGCCGGGCTGGAAGCTCAGCCCGACCGCCCAGGCCTCCGCCGGCTCCACCAGCACGCCGACGTTCCACGAGAGCTGGAGCGTGTCCCAGGCTTCCATCGCGACGTCGATGTCGCTCTCTTCACCGTCCTCACCGGAGGTGGAGAGGGTGAGCTCCTGCGTGACGCCGAGCGCGCGGGCCTGCACACCGGCGCCGACCGACAACCAGTCGGTGGCCTGCACGCCGACCGAGGGCCCCAGGGTGGTCTCGAGCACGGTCGAGCTGATCTGGCTGTAGCGCTGCGCGCCCGATGCCGGGTAGCTGAAGCGCGGCCCGTACATCGGGTAGAAGCCGAAGGCCCACCCCAGCGTGTCGCCACCCCCGCCGACCGCGAAGCCCGGGACCGGCATGGGCAGGCCGGCATTGGTCACCGGATCGAACACGCGGTCCGCGCCCTCGTCCAGGCGGTCGAAGCGCACGTACTGGTGCACACCGGCGACCTCGAGCTGCACGGTGAGCGCCTCCGTGCGCACCAAGGCCGCCGGGTTGTGCAGCTGGGCGGTCAGGTCGTCGACCCCCGCAGTGAAGGCGCCGGCGCGGCCGGCGGACTCGAGCCCGGGGTCGCTCGTGAAGTACCCCCCGGCGAAGGCCGGAACCGAGAGCCAGAGGATCAGGCACCTCCCGAGGCCTGACCGGCCTCACTCACGCTGTCGAAGCTGGCCGGTTCCAGCGACGTGCGCTCCCCGGTGAGCTGGAGCTGCCACGCGCAGCTGTCGGTGATGGACAGCGTGCAGGTGCTGCCACCGCACTCCTCCCCTTCCCGGGTGTTCTGGGCTGCGACCTCGGTGGCCTTGCCGCCCTCCTTGGTCTTCACCCACTCCTCGGTGACGAGGTGGTCGCCGGCGGGCAGCTCGCCGTTGTCGCCGATCACGTCGGCCGCTTCCTCGGACCACACGTCGCTCTCGAGGTAGCTGGCGTAGTCCTCGGACTGGTCGTGCCACTCACCGGTCATCGTGGGCCCGTCGAAGGTGCCCTGGAGCTCGGTCAGGCGGCTCTGTTCCAGCGTGTGCTCGAACTGGTACCCCGAGGCATGCACGACGCGCCGCTCGTCCCAGCTCTCGGTGGACCAGCCGAAGGTCCAGCTGCCGTCGGCGCCGGATCCGGGCCAGGCCTCGTCGCCCACGAACAACACCGCGCCGGACTCGGTCTGCTCGATGAGGCCGAAGAAGATCTGCTCGGACCAGGTCGCGTCCTCGCTCTCCTGCCAGTCGTTCTCGTCCTCGGCCTCGGCCGGGGTCTCGGCGTCTTCGAAGTTGTGGCTGACGCTCTGGGCACAGGCGTCGTCGTCGATCGGCTCGACGGCCAGCTGGAACATCCAGACGCCGCTGGGGCTCTGGGCACAGGCGAGGAAGGAGAGCAACATCAGGCGTCCCTTAGCAGGCTGCTGAACAAGCAGGCGACGGGAGGGTTGTTCAGCATCCTGTCAACACCCCGTGCAGCGCACGGAGACGCTTCAGGAGCGCTGGCACGTTGGCGAGCGGGATCATGTTCGGCCCGTCGGACAGGGCGGCCGACGGATCCGGGTGGACCTCCATGAACAGAGCGTCCACCCCGACGGCGACGGCCGCACGGGCCAGCACCGGCGCGAACCGGCCCTGCCCCCCGGACGTGGCGCCGAGCCCGCCCGGCTCCTGCACCGAGTGCGTGCAGTCGAAGCACACGGGCACCCCGAGCGCACGCAGCTGCGGGAGCGCGCGGAAGTCCGACACCAGCCGGTTGTAGCCGAAGCTCGTGCCACGCTCGGTGACCATCACGCCCTGGGCGCCGTAGGCGCGCAGCTTCTCGACCACCTGCGCCATGTCCCACGGCGCCAGGAACTGGCCCTTCTTGACGTTCACCGGGGTGCCGGTGCGCGCACACGCCTCCAGCAGGTCGCTCTGCCGGCACAGGAACGCGGGCACCTGCAGCAGATCGGCCACCTCCGCCACGGGCGCCGCCTGCTCGGGCAGGTGCACATCGGTGGTGACGGGCACCCCGAGCTCGCGCACCCGCGCCAGGGTCTCGAGGCCCGACGCCAGCCCCGGACCCCGGAACGACGAGGCCGAGGAACGGTTCGCCTTGTCGAACGACGCCTTGAAGATGAGCGGCTGGCCCAGCGCGATCAGCTCCCGCGCGACATCCAGCGCCAGCTCGCGATCCTCGATGACACACGGGCCCGCGATGAGGGTGAACTCCGAGCCGGGTTGTCCGATGACGAGGTCCTGGACGACGACGCTTTGCAAGCTTCCTTCCGCGCAGATCTGGTTATCGGGATGTACCCCGGAGTGATCCCTTTCGCTCCCAGGCCGTACTCAGAGCTCACCGAGGCCACGAAGAGGTGATGCAGCGAGCCCAGGTTGCCGGTCCCCGCGTGTTCGGTCCCTTCCTGGACCTCGTGGTCCTCACGGCCACCTACGTCTTCACGGTCGGATTTCGCGACTGGCTGCACGGCGCCTGGGCCTACGACCTGCTCCCGGGCGACAAGATCCTGCAGCCCCTGCCGGTGCAGATGCACCTCATCCTCGGCGTGCTGGTGGTGCCCGCGTGGCTCTTCTGCCTGCGCCGCGTGGGCAGCTACTCCGGGCTGCGCAAGGCGCGGCCCGAGACCATCTTCTTCAAGATCCTGCGGGCCACCGCCATGGGGACCCTGGCGGTCATCGGGCTCTTGTTCGTGACCCAGCTGACCGCTCAGGTCAGCCGTTCGCTGCTCGTGCTCTTTCCCCTCTTCTCGGTGGTCACGCTCTTCCTCACCCGGATGGGCATGCTGGCGTACCAGCAGCGGGTGGGCTGGGACCGGCACAACATCCTGATCATCGGCGCGGCGCGCGAGGCCGAACCGCTGATCGAGGCCCTGCAGCGGCACAGCGAGTGGGGCTTCCGCGTGATCGGCGTGATGCACCCGGGCGCCGGGCGCACCGACACCGACGTCGGCGGCCGCACGGTCAAGGTGCTCGGACGACTCGACCAGCTGCCGGCGGTGTTGGAGCAGAACCCCGTGCACCAGGTGTTCCTCACGGGGCGGACCTGGGACACGGGCAAGCTCCGCTGGATCGCCGACTGCTGTGAGGAGGTGGGGGTCGAGCTCTCCATGGACGCCAACTTCCTCGGGCTCCGGGTGGCCCACGCGGAGCTGCAACACTTCGACGGCTGGTCGGTGCTGTCGTTCGCGTCCACGTCCACCAACGGCGAAGCCATGGCCATGAAGCGCATGCTCGACGTGCTGGGAGCCGGGCTCGGACTGCTCGCGCTGGCCCCGCTCCTGGGGCTGGCCGCGCTTGCCGTGAAGCTCGAAGACCCCAAGGGGCCCGTGTTCTTCGGTCAGGAGCGCTCCGGACTCTTCGGTCAGCCCTTCACCATGTGGAAGTTCCGCAGCATGGTGACCAACGCCGAGGAGCTGAAGGGGCAGCTCGCGGCGTCGAACGAGATGGACGGTCCGGTCTTCAAGATCAAGAAGGACCCGCGCATCACCCGCGTGGGCGCGCTGCTCCGCAAGACCAGCATCGACGAGCTGCCTCAGCTCTGGAACGTGTTCGTGGGGGAGATGAGCCTTGTCGGGCCGCGCCCGCCGATCCCGTCCGAGGTGGCCGAGTACGAACGGTGGCAGATGCGCCGCCTGTCCATGCGGCCGGGCATCACCTGCATCTGGCAGGTGTCCGGGCGCAACGACATCGACTTCGAGACCTGGATGAAGCTCGACCTGGAGTACATCGACAACTGGAGCTTCCTGCTCGACGTGAAGCTCCTGCTCAAGACCATCCCGGTGGTCGTCGTGGGCGCCGGAGCGTCGTAGGGGGCCGCGCCGTCGCGGTCGGCTGGTAGGCTCGGGACATGTCGCTGCCCGCGCCCGGTTCGGCCGAAGAACTCGAGGCCTTCGAACGCCTCAAGCAAGCGCTGCCCAAGCTCTACAACGAGGTCACGAGCGACGGCCGCCACCCCAACACCGCCGTCGTCGTGCCCAGCCTCAGCATGCACCCCAGCGAGCTCAAGAAGATCACCGGTGTGCACCACTACGAGGAGCGCCTGCTCTTCCTGTTGATGCTCCTGCGTCGGCCGCGCACACGCCTCATCTACATCACCAGCCAGCCGATCCATCCGGCGATCGTCGACTACTACCTGCACCTGCTCAGCGGCGTGCCGTCCAGCCACGCGCGCCGGCGGCTCACGCTCATCGCCTGCCACGACGCCTCCGCCACACCGCTCACCGAGAAGATCCTGGCGCGGCCACGCCTCCGCCAGACCGTGCTCGAGGCCATCCCCGACCGCGAGCGCGCCCACCTCGTGTGCTTCAACGCCTCCGAGCTCGAGCGCACCCTCGCGGTCGCGCTCGATCTGCCCCTCTACGCCACCGATCCGGCGCTCCTGGACCTCGGCACCAAGAGCGGCTGCCGCGAGTCCTTCCGGGAAGCCGGCGTGGCCCTGGCCGACGGCTTCGAGCGCCTGCGCGATCTCGACGACGTGATCGGGTCCCTGACCAGCCTGAAGCTGCGCAACCCTGGCCTGCGGCGCGCGGTCGTGAAGCTCAACGACGGCTTCTCCGGCGAAGGCAACGCGCTCTTCTACATGGACCGGGCCCCTACGGGAGACGAGGCCGCGCTGAGGGAATGGGTCACCCGAGAGCTCCCGGCGAGCATCAAGTTCGAGGCCAAGACCGAGACCTTCGACAGCTTCTTCGGCAAGTGGCCCGACATGCAGGGCATCGTCGAGTGCTTCATCGAGAAGGGCGAGGACGGCATCAAGGAGAGCCCCTCGGCCCAGTGCCGTGTGAACCCCCTCGGCGAGGCCCAGATCATCAGCACCCACGACCAGGTGCTGGGCGGTCCGAGCGGCCAGGTCTTCCTCGGGTGCACCTTCCCCGCCTACGACACCTACCGCACCGAGGTGCAGGAGGAGGGCATGAAGGTGGCCCGGGTGCTGGCGGCCAAGGGGGTGGTCGGTCGCTTCGGCGTGGACTTCATCTCGGTCAAGGAGCGAGGCGCCTGGGTGCACTACGCGATCGAGGTGAACCTGCGGAAGGGCGGCACCACCCACCCCTTCCTCACCCTCAAGTTCCTGACCGACGGTCACTACGATCAGGAGACGGGGCTGTTCCGCGCCCCCAACGGCGACCCCAAGTACTACTACGCGTCCGACACGCTCCAGAAGGACCAGTACAAGGGCCTCACGCCCGACGACCTGATCGACATCGCCGTGTACCACGGGTTGCACTTCCACGGCGCACCCCAACGGGGGGTGGTCTTCCACCTCATCGGGGCCCTCTCGGAGTTCGGAAAGCTGGGCGTGGTCTGCATCGGCGACAACCCGCAACAGGCCAAGTTCCTCTACAAGAAGACCGTGGAGATCCTGGACCGCGAGACCGCGGGGTAGCGAACCGACGGAAGGTGACAGGCTCCGCAGTTGTCTCCTGGGCGTGAGTGCCTAGCTCGCTCTGGTCAGGAGACCTTCCATGCGCAAGCGCCTGCTCTACCTCCAGCTCGCCCTCCTCGCGGCCATCGTGGGCGCCTTCGCCTGGGCCGGCTGGCACCCACCTCCGGTCGAGGTGCCCTACTCCGAGCTGCGCGAGCTGGTCGCCGAAGGCCACGTGGACCGCGTGCTGTTCGACGGCGGGACGGTCGAAGCACAGCTCGCCGCCGAACAGGTGGTCGACCCGCTCCGCGACCCCACCACCCGCGTCGAGGCGGTGGCCGTGCCGGGGGACGAGGCGCTCATCGCCCTGTTGGACGACCACGGCGTGGCCTACGCCGCCACCGCACCCTCCGCCTATGGCGCCCTGGTCGGCGGCTTGATCGTGCCCGTGCTGTTGTTCGGTGGCCTGCTCTTCGTGCTCTCGCGCGTCAGCAAGGGCGGCGGCGCGGGCGGCGTGGCCGCCACCTTCGGCCGCTCGCGCCACAAGCTCGCCGCCGACGACGGGGAACGGGTGACCTTCGACGACGTGGCCGGCATCGACGAGGCCAAGGAGGAGCTCCAGGAGGTCGTGCAGTTCCTCCAGACCCCCGGCCGGTTCACCGCACTGGGCGGACGCATCCCCAAGGGGGTGCTGCTCGTCGGTCCCCCGGGAACCGGCAAGACCCTGTTGGCCAAGGCGGTCGCGGGCGAAGCCGAGGTGCCCTTCTTCCAGCTCTCCGGCTCCGACTTCGTGGAGATGTTCGTGGGCGTGGGAGC
This sequence comes from uncultured Enterobacterales bacterium, assembly GCA_964604675.1. Lineage (GTDB taxonomy): Bacteria > Myxococcota_A > UBA796 > UBA796 > CAJQPC01 > CAZSAT01. The sequence continues at coordinate 19,152 of CAZSAT010000069.1, read as the reverse complement.
TGCGCGGGTGCGCGACCTCTTCGAGGAGGCCCAGAAGCAGGCTCCGTGCATCATCTTCATCGACGAGCTGGATGCGATCGGCAAGGCGCGAGGCGGCGCGGGGCCCGTGGGCGGGCACGACGAACGCGAGCAGACGCTGAACCAGCTCCTGGTCGAGATGGATGGCTTCGACGCGCGCGCTGGGGTCATCCTCATGGGCGCCACCAACCGTCCCGAGGTGCTCGATCCGGCGCTCCTGCGCGCCGGCCGGTTCGACCGGCAGGTGGTGGTCGACCGTCCAGACCTCAAGGGTCGGCTGGCCATCCTTGAGGTGCACGCCAAGACCGTGAAGCTCTCCGACGACGTCGACCTGGAGCGGCTGGCGCGTACCACGGCGGGCTTCGCTGGCGCCGATCTCGCCAACCTCCTGAACGAGGGGGCGCTCCTCGCCGCCCGGCGCGGCAAGAGCGCGGTGGATCACAGCGACCTGTTCGACGCCGTGGAGCGCACCATCGCCGGTCTGGAGCGCCGCACCCGCAGGCTCGGCGATCGGGAGCGCCGCATGGTGGCCTTCCACGAGGTCGGCCACGCCATCTGCGCGGCCGCCTGCAAGGGCGCGGACCCCGTGCGCAAGGTCAGCATCATCCCCCGCGGTGTGGGCGCGCTCGGCTACACCCTGCAGGTCCCGCAGGAGGATCGCTTCCTCTCGTCGAGGGGCGAGCTCCTGGATCGCCTCACCACGCTCTACGGGGGGCGCGCGGCCGAGGAGCTGGTGTTCGGCGACTACACCACCGGAGCCGGGAACGACCTGGCGCGCGCCACCGAGATCGCGCGCAACATGGTCACCCGCTACGGCATGAGCGAACGGCTCGGCGCGGTCACCTGGACCAGCGAGCGCCAGGGACCCTTCGGCTACACGACGCCCGGAGAGGGGCCGAGCGCCGGGACCGCGGTCATCATCGACGAGGAGATCCGCGCGATCCTGGAGCAGACCCACGAACGCGCCCGCGGCGTGCTGGTCGACCACATGGAGCTGGTCGAAGCGATGAGCGCGGAGCTCCTGGAGGAGGAGGTCCTGGAGGGCAGCACCCTCGAGCACTTCCTCGCGAGGGTCCGGCCCGCCGACCGGGTGGCCGACCACCTCATGCCGCTCGAGGTGGGGGCGTAGCGATCAGCGCCCGGCGGGCTGCCGGACCAGCAGCTTGCCGCCTTCGTCGAACATGTGCATCGACGGGCCCACGGTGTCGTCGACCACCGCTCCGAGGCGCATCTTGCCGTTGCGGTCGAAGAGCACGAAGCCGGTGCCCTTGGGGTGCGCCGCGAAGGTGGCCCGCTTCCCGCCTGACGCGTCCTTCAGGATGAGCGCGGGACCGAAGCTCTCGCTCTGACGGATGTCGACCCTGCTGCGCGCGAACTGGTCGAAGAGGTAGACGTGTGGGTCGGCTTCCTCGTCGAGGGTGAGCTCGAGCCGGTTCTCACCGAGCTCATCCTTGAGCACGATCCCCGGCTGCGTGTAGTCGGCGCTGAGCACGATCCGCGTTCGACCGAGCTCGTCCACCAGCTCCAGGCGCTTGGCCATCACGAGGTCGCGCACGGGCTTGCCGAAGCCCGCGCCCACGACGAGCGAGCCCAGGAACACGGCCACGGCGGCACTTCGACGCCACCACCTCAGCTCTCGCTCCAGGTGCTCTACCCGTGCAAGCAGTCCGTCCATGGAGGACCTCCCCCAGACCTGTAACGCCGCCAGCAGCGCCCAGACCCCCGAGGCTCACCGACCAGCTTCCAGCGCCGGAATGCCGATGTCGGAGCGGTAGCCGAAGGGCCCGGTGATCACGACCCAGTCGTCGAAGCGGGCCAGCTCCGGACGCCCTCCCTGGGTGACGGGCCGGCCGTCGGGGCCGGTCGCGACCACCGGGTACCTGCCCTTGTGCTTCGCGACCTCACCGGGACGGTTCTCGGTCACGATGTCGATGTTGACCCAGCCGGCCAGGAAGCCGCCGTAGGCCTTGATGTCGCCCTGCCGCACGCCGGTGAGCCCAGAAGCGCCCAGCTCGAAGCGGATCGACGGCTGCACCTTGATCTTCGCCCCGTCCTCGGTCGTGCGCCGCAGCTTGCCGTTCCGCAGGTAGGTCACGGTGCTGTCGGGGGTGGTGATCTCGATCGGCGCGTTGCCTTCGAAGGTGATGTCGAGCGAGGAGCCGTCGCTCGTGATCTGCTCCAGGCGATCCATCGGCAGCGGAAGCGATCCGCTGTCCACGCCGTACTTCTTCAGCAGGTCGCGCACCACCGACCCGGGCAGCACCCGGGACTGGCCGTCCCCGAGCGCCTTGAAGAGGTCGTTGATCGTGCCACCACGCCGCTGCATGGCCTGGAAGTAGCCTTCGAGCTGGTCCGCGCTCAGCGTGCCGGCGGGCAAGGTGCCGGGCTTCGTGCGGGGCGCGTTGGAGCGGACCACCGCCGTGATCTCGCTGACCGCGGCGTCGAGGCTGGCCACACCGTCACAGTCATCGGCGAGGGCGAGGCTGGTCAGCAGGAAGAAGAGCACGGGGACTCCGACATCCTAAGCGAACCACGGGCGACCAGCGCCACCGATTGCGTCGGGGTTGCACGTTAAGCGGGCGGCCCGGAGGCCCCTGTGATCCCCGATCTCCAGACCTTCGTCGATCTGCTGCGCCGCGAGGGCGAGCTCGTCGCGATCGACGTGCCGTGCGACCCCCACCTCGAGATCGCCGAGATCCACCGCCGGGTCATCGCCGCCGAGGGGCCCGCCCTGCTCTTCAAGCGCCCGAGCGGCGCCTCGTTCCCGGTGGTGACGAACCTCTTCGGCAACGCGAAGCGGGTGGAGCTGGCCTTCGGCAAGCGGCCGCAGGCCTTCGTGCAGAAGCTGGTCGACCTCACCCACGAGCTGGTGCCGCCGACCGTGGGCAAGCTCTGGGACAACCGGAGCTTCTTCTGGGAGGCGACCAAGGTCGGCATGGCCACGCGCTCGGGCGGCGCGGTGACCGAGGTGGTCGACGACCCGCCGGCGCTCGACCGCCTGCCCATGCTGCACTGCTGGAAGGAGGACGGCGGCCCCTTCATCACGCTGCCCCTGGTCTACACCGAGCACCCGGAGCACGGCGGCCACAACCTCGGCATGTACCGGGTCCAGCGCTACGACGACCGCACCACCGGCATGCACTGGCAGATCGGCAAGGGCGGCGGGTTCCACCACGCGGCCGCGGAGGCCGCCGATCAGCCGCTCCCGGTCACCGTCTTCGTCGGGGGGCCACCGGCGCTGATGCTCTCGGCCATCGCGCCGCTGCCCGAGAACGTGCCCGAGCTGCTGCTCGCGTCCCTCGCGCTGGGCGGCAAGCTGCCCCGCACGCCGAACCCGGTCGGGCCTCACCCGCTGGTGGCGAACGCGGAGTTCGCGCTGGTGGGCGAGGTGCCCCCGCACGTCCGACGGCCCGAGGGCCCCTTCGGCGACCACTACGGGTACTACTCGCTGGAGCACGACTACCCGGTGTTCCAGTGCAAGGCGCTCTGCCGCCGCAAGGACCCGATCTTCCCAGCGACGGTCGTGGGCAAGCCGCGCCAGGAGGACTTCTTCCTGGGCGACTTCCTCACCGAGCTGCTGAGTCCGCTCTTCCCGTTGGTGATGCCGGCCGTGCGCAGCCTGTGGAGCTACGGCGAGACGGGCTACCACAGCCTCTCGGCCGCCGTGGTGCACGAGCGCTACGAGCGCGAGGCGATGGCCTCGGCCTTCCGGATCCTGGGAGAGGGTCAGCTGTCGCTGACCAAGTTCCTGCTGCTCACCGACGCGCCCGTGGACCTGAAGGACTTCCCCGCCACGCTGGAAGCCGTGCTCGCGCGCTTCCGGCCCGAGACGGACCTCTACGTCTTGTCCAACCTCAGCATGGACACGCTGGACTACACCGGTCCCGAGGTGAACAAGGGCAGCAAGGGCGTGATGCTCGGCATCGGCGAGCCGGTCCGCGATCTGCCCCGGCAGTTCCAGGGCGAGCTTCCCCCCGGCTTCGGTCCGGCCAAGGCGTACTGCGGCGGCTGCCTGGTCGTGCAGGCGCCCGGGTGGAAGGACATGACGCAGGTCCCGCTCGAGCTGGCCGACCGCGCTCCGGACTGGCCGCTCGTCGTGCTCGTGGACGACGTGGAGGAGGCCACACGCAGCGACGCGCGCTTCCTCTGGACCACCTTCACGCGCTTCGAGCCTGCAGCCGACCTGCACGCCAGGCACCGCGTGCACCGCCACCACCTGGTCTACACCGGTCCGGTGCTGCTCGACGCCCGGAAGAAGCCCAACCTGCCCGACGAGCTGTTCTGCGACCCCGACACGGCGAAGCTGGTCCACGCGCGCTGGGCGGAGTACTTCCCCGCGGGCGGCGTGGAGATGGGCGACAGCGACGTGGGTCACCTCGACAGCTGAGCAGGCCTACGTGGGAACCTCCTGAGCCCCTGCCGCGTGCACCCCTCCGTGCAAGCACCGCGCACGGGCGCGCCTCGCGCAGCTGATGGGAGGCACCCGATGACCCACCTCGAGAAGCTCTCCCTCCTGCTGGACGGCGAGCTGGACGGCCAGGACGCGGCGGCGTTGCACGCCCCCATCGCGGAGGACCCGGAGCTCGCTGCGGCCTGGGAGGCCATGCGGGCGCTCCCTCAGCACCTCGCGGGTCTGGGCGAGCTGGAGGCCCCGCCGGTGTTGGACCACCGGGTGGTGGGCCCGGCCCGCGCCAACCGGAAGCCACCGTCGGCCGGCATGGCCCTCGCCGCCCTCGCCGCCGTGCTCCTGGTCTGGTTCATGGGCGCCACCGATGCCCCCACCCTGTTGCTGGAGGATGGCAGCCGGCCGGTCTGGCCGGGTCCGAGGACCTCGCGCTCTTCGACGTCGACGGCTCCGAGTACCCCTGCATCGCCTTGATCGAGGGCGGCGACGCCGAAGCCTGGGACGACACCCTGCGCGCCGCAGTCGACGCCATCACCGGCGAAGACGACGCCCGGGTGTCCCTCAACGTCAGCCGGGTCGGAACCGACGACGGGGAGGTCAAGATGGCGGCGCTGGCCATCGCGGACCCCAGCGGAGACGACGGGGACGACCTCTCCACACGGGTCGGCTGGCGGAGCGAGAGCCTCGTCGAGGCCGCGGTCTCGGAGCTGATGCCCGAGCAGTAGCGGTCCGAGCGGTAGCATGCCGGTGTGAGCAGGATGGCCGGACGCTGGGGCGCGAGCGCTCTCTACGCCGCGCTCGCGCTCGCTGCGGTGATGCGCGGGCTCGGGCCGGACACGGTCGTGGGCACCGGCTACGACGCCGATGGCACCATCTGGCTCTATTGGTGGGTCCACCACGCGCTCTCGGTGCTGCAGAACCCGCTCCACGTGGACCTGGTCTACGCGCCCGGTGGCTACGACCTGTTCCGCGAGAACGGCGGGCAGGTGTTCGACGCCCTGCTCGCCGCGCCGCTCGTCGCGCTGCTCGGGCACCCGGGCTGGCAGGCGTGGCACGTGGCGTTGGTGCTCTTCGCCAACGCCCTGGCCTTCGACGTGCTGGCGCGCCGGCTCCTGCCCGCGGCTCCGGCGGTCGCCGCCACGGTGGCCTTCGAGCTGCACCCCTTCGCCCTGTACGAGCTCAGCTACGGGCGCCCCAGCCAGGCGCTGCTGGCGTTCGCCCCGCTCGCGGTCGCGGCCTTCGTCCGCTGCTCGGAGCCGGGATGGCGGGCGCCCCTCGCCGCGGGCGTGCTGACCACCCTGCACGCCCTGATCTACTGGTTCAACGGCTGGTTCCTGGCGCTCGCGCTGTTCGTCGTCGCGCTGCACACCACCGTGGGCCACCCCGATCGACGGGGACTCTGGCGGCGCTACCTCGCAGCCGGTGCGGTCTGCAGCGTGCTCATCGCCCCAGCGGCCCTGGCGATGCAGGGACTGTGGGACGCCGGCGCCATCCCGGGCAGCGGAAGCGGCGGGGGCTGGCTCGACCTGCCCAGCGACCTCGACAACGTCATCGACTCGACCCAGGGCTGGTGGGCCCTGGAGGCGCTCGGACCACCGCTCTACCTCACCGTGGTCACGGGGGTGCCGCTGCTGCTCTGGCTGCTCCTCGGCCCCGGACGCGGGCCCTGGGCGTTCGTGTTCGTCGCCGCTGCGGCCTTCGCTGTCGGCCCGCTGGTCGAGGTGGCCGGCCAGCGCTTCTCGATGCCGCACTACCTCATCGCCTGGCACGGCCTGCCCTTCCTCGAGCGCCTCTGGCACCCGTACCGCTTCCTGTCCATCGCGGCGCTGGCCTCCAGCCTGGGCGTGGGCTTCCTGCTCACGCGCTGGCCGCGGCTCGCGCTGCCGGCGGTCGTCGGCCTCGTTGCGGGCACCGCCGCCCAGTACGCGTCCGCCGGGCTGTTCCCGCTGACGACCCGGTCGCTGGAGGCGCCCGCCCTGGTCACCTGGTTGGGGACCCAGGAGGGCACGGTGCTGACCTTGCCCCTGAACCGCTCGGGTCTCACCTACGTCTGGCAGGCGCACCACCACCGGCCCCTGTTCGGGGGGCCTCTCGACAACGCCCCCGTGTACTGGCCCGAGCGCTACCGCGAGCGCCTCGAACATCCGACCGTGCGCCACCTGGAGCGGCTGCTGGAGGGCCGCATCGAGCCCCTCGACGCCGAAGACCGCGCAGCACTCGCAGGCTGGGACGTGCGCTGGATCCTGCTGGACCGCTCCTCGGTGAGCGAACACCACCACCGTCCGGAGCGCATGGTCGCCACCGCGTTGGGCGAGCCCACGGCGATCGACGGCTCCCTGGTGCTCTGGTCGCTCGGCGACGTGGAGGCGCCAGACGAGCTGGCGTGGACCCTCCAACGCGAAGACGAGCCCTGGACGCGCCGCTCGTACGAGCACCCGGTCGAACACGGCCGCCGCATGGCGGGTGTGCAGTGATGAGCGCAGCCCGATAGGCTCGGGGTCCCGGCACCGACGGGCTCGGCCGTGTGGCTGCTCGCTCCTGCACTCGCCGCGCTCGCCCCTACGGCGTCAACGCCCACCAGGCCTCCGACGAGGCCCTGGACCTGGCCGCCGAAGCGGGGCTCGGACGGCTGCGCTTCGACATGAACTGGTTCCAGATGGAGCCCACCGCCAGGCCTACGGGACCTGGCCCGAGCTCGAGGCGATCTTCTGGTACGACCTGCACGACGACCCGAGCGGCTACAGCTGGGGGCTGTTGGACGAGGACCTCGAGACGACCGGGGTCTACGACGCCTACGCCGAGGTCATCGCCGACCTCGGGCCCTGCACCACGGAGCCTGCGGACGAGCCCGAAGACGAGGAGAAGGACCCGGAGGAGGAGGAGCCGGTCGACGATGAGGAGGACGCACCGGAGGAGGACACGGGCGCCCACGATTCCGAGCAAGGAGCCGAGCCGACCGACACGGCCGAAACCGACGCGTACACGCGCACCGCCGGCCCCCAGGAACCCGCGTCGGGGTGCGCCTGCGGGAGGGCCAGCCCGGCTCCCGCCTGGTGGCTGCTCCTGGCCTTGGTCGCCGCGCGCCGACGCCGCGAACACTTCGCTCAAGTGCAACTTCGCGGCGGCCGATGACGGATCCTGGAGGGCGCCTTCCGTGAGCCCACAAGCGGATCCCTGGCTCGACGAGATCCTGGAGGGGGTGGACCCGTTCGTGCCGGAAGCGGTCCGGCACGACGCCGACGTGCTCCGGCGGTCGCGCATCCTGGTCGGTGCGTGGCTGAGCATGGAGATCGGCGCGCTGCCGTTCGTGGTCGTGTACGCGCTCGCGGGCGCGTGGCCGCTGGTCGCGTTGGTCACCGGTGCGATGGCCGCCGCCTGCCTCGTGCCCACGCTGCTCGGTCGCACGGGCACGGTCGGACCCGCCACCCACCTGTTGATGGCCGCGGGCTTCGCGGGCCTGATCGGCGTCTCGTACTTCACCGGCGGCGCAGCGGCCCCTGGCCTGATCTGGCTGGGGCCGGTGCCGCTCCTGTCGCTGTTGCTCCTCGGACGTCGCGCCGCGGTGGGGTGGTGCGGCGCGACCCTGCTCGCCTATGCCGCGTTCTGGGGCACAGGCGAGGCCGGGCACAGCTACCCGAACCTGCTCCCGGAGGGCTGGCGTTCCACCGTGGACTACCTGAGCGCCGGCATCGTGGCGATCCTCCTCCTGAGCTACGGCGTGCTCTTCGAGAACGCCCGCGCCCGCGCGCTCTCCGCCCTGAACAGCACCAACGAAGCGCTGGCCCAGGCTCGGGACGAGGCCGAGCGAAGCGCCAACATCAAGGCCGAGTTCCTCGCCACGATGAGCCATGAGATCCGCACGCCGATGAACGGCGTGATCGGCATGACGGAGCTGCTGCTCGGCACCACCCTGGACGCCGACCAGCGCTCCCACGCCGAGCTGATCCGCCGCTCCGGCGAGACCCTGTTGCGGCTGGTCGACGACATCCTGGACTTCTCCAAGGTGGACGCCGGCCGCGTGGAGCTCGAGCACGCGCCGTTCGCGCTGCACGACGTCGTGCACCAGGTCGCCCGGCTCGCTGGGAGCCGCGCGGATGAGAAGTCGGTGGCGATGGTGGTCGACCTCGCGGAGGACTGCCCGAACTGGGTGCTCGGCGACCAGGTCCGGGTGGTGCAGGTGCTCACCAACCTCGTCGGCAACGCGGTGAAGTTCACCGAGCACGGCTCCGTGCGCGTCTCCGCGACCTTCGCCGACGATCGCGTCACCTTCACCGTGGACGACACGGGGGTCGGCATCCCGCGCGACGTGCAGCGCCGGCTCTTCCAGCCCTTCCGGCAAGCCGACAGCTCCACGACCCGCCGCTTCGGCGGCACGGGCCTGGGCCTGGCGATCAGCGCGCGGCTGGTCGAGCTCATGGGCGGCAGCATCGGCTTCCGCTCCGAGCTCCACCTGGGATCGAGCTTCTGGTTCACGGTGCCCTTGGAGGTCACCAGCAGCAGCAGCAAGCGCCGCCGCACACCCCAAGCCATCGTGCCGCTCGCCGTCGGTCGCAAGGTGTTGGTGGCCGAAGACAACCCCGTCAACCAACACTTCGCCCGACTCGTGATCGAAGCCATGGGCTGCCAGGTCGTGGTGGTGGGCGACGGGCGCCAGGCCCTCGAACGGGTCTTGAGGGAGCGCTGGGACCTGGTGCTGATGGACTGCCAGATGCCGGTGATGGACGGCTTCGAGGCCTGCCGCCGGCTGCGAGCCGCGGGGATCGACGTGCCCGTCCTGGCCATGACCGCCAACGCCATGGAGGGCGACGAGCAGCAGTGCCTGGACGCGGGCATGGATGCCTACATCCCCAAGCCCATTCGGCCTCCGGAGCTGCAGCAGCATGTGCGCGACGCCCTGGACAGGCGACACAGCGCCTGAGCCCGGTCAGCAGCCCGCGTCGATCGCCGGCAGGCCATACCACCGGAGCAGGATCATGCGCCGGTGTCCTCCACGACCTCATCGGTCGCACACACCGAAGCACAGCTCTCGGGGGTGTCGCCAGCGAAGAGGCTCTCACAGCTCAACACCGTCCAGGCGTCGAGGCAGCTCTCGGCGGCCTCCGGATCGTAGGCTTCGCAGCTCTCGCCGAGCACTTCGGCGTTCACCGGGGCGGCCGCCTCACACGCCGCCAGGTCGTCGTCCCAGAGCCAGAGCACGGAGCAGCGCTCGTAGGTGGCGCAGCTCGCGGTGGTCAGCTCCGCGCCGAAGGCGTCCTCTTCGAGGCTCTTGCAGGACAGGGCGACGAACAACAGCATGGAGCGGGACTATCAGTCGCGGCCGCCGGGCGCGAGCGGATGCTCGATGCCCGCCTCCTCGAAGGTGCGCATCTCGGTGAGCGTGCGGCACGCCGCTTCGATCAGGCCCACGGCCAGCACGGCACCGCTGCCCTCGCCGAGCCGCATGTCCAGGTCGAGCAGGGGGCGCAGGCCGAGCTCGTCGAGCAGCCGGCGGTGCGCCGGCTCGGCGCTCACGTGTCCAGCCACGAGGTGGTGGCGCACGTCGGGATCCAGGCGCACCGCGACGAGCGCCGCCACACCGGTCATCAGCCCGTCGAGCACCACCATCACCCGCCGCCGCGCCGCGGCTTGCAGCACGCCCACCAGCCCCGCGATCTCGTAGCCGCCGAGGCAGCGGAGCGCCTGGAGCGGATCGGTGGTGGCGTGCCGATCGAGCGCCCGACGCACCACCTCGCGCTTGCGGGCACGGGTTCGCTCGCCGACGCCCGTGCCGATGCCGACCAGCTCTTCCGGCGGCTCGTCGAGCAGCGCGCACGCCAGGGCCGCCGCCGCCGTCGTGTTCCCGATGCCCATCTCCCCCACCGCCAGCAGATCGCAGGCCTCCAACCCGTCGACGAGCGACGCCCCGGCCGCGAGCGACGCCGCCAGCTCGCCCTCGGTCATCGCCGGTTGCTCGGTCAGGTTGCGGGTGCCTCGGCGCACCTTGTGGTCGATCACGCCGGTCGCGCCCAGGAAGTCGTGATCCACGCCCAGGTCGGCCACGTGGACCTCCACGCCATGCTGGCGGGCGAAGGCGTTGACCGCCGCCGCACCCGCCACGAACTGCAGCACCATCTTCGCGGTCACCTCGGGCCGGTACGCGCTGACGCCTTCCGCGGTGACGCCGTGATCCCCGGCGAGCAAGAGCAGGTGCTTGTGGCGCACCGACGGATCCGGGCGACCCTGGAGGCCACACATCCGCAAGGCTACCTGGTCCAGGAACCCGAGGCTGCCCGGCGGCCGGGTGAGGGCGGCCAGCCGATCGACGGCCGCGGTGGGTGCGGCACGGTCCGGCTCGCTCGCGGGGGCCGCCGGTTCCGGCAGGCCGTCGTAGGTCGCGCCCCATCGATCGAGGAAGACCAGCGGGTCGAGCGGCCCCCGTCGACGCCACCCCACCGACTGGAGCATGGGTTCGTCGGGCACCTCGACCGGCCACCCCACCGTGAGCCAGGCCACGAGCACCACGTGGTCCGGGATCCCGACCAGCCGCTTCACGACCTCGGGTTGCATGATGCTCATCCAGCCCACGCCCAGACCCTCGGCGCGCGCCGCGAGCCAGAGGTTCTGCACCGCCAGGCAGGTGCTGTAGACGTCGGTCTCCCTCATCGTGTGCCGGCCGAGCACCTGGCGTCCGCCGCGGGTCGGGTCGCAGGTCACGGCCACGGAGAGTGGCGCGTCGAGCAGGCCCTGCAGCTTCAAGCCCTGGTAGAGCCGCTTCCGGTCGTCCCTCCAGACCTCGGCTGCGGCATGGTTGACGTCAAGGAAGTGCGCATGCACCGCCTCCCGGACCGGGCGGCTCTGCACCACCAGGAAGTTCCACGGCTGCATGAAGCCCACGCTGGGGGCGTGGTGGGCGGCGTCGAGCACCCGGCGGAGCAGTGCGGGAGGGACCGGGTCCGGGCGGTAGTGACGGATGTCGCGCCGGGTGTAGATCGCCTGGTACACGGCCTCGCGGGCCGCGGTCTCGAAAGCGTGGTCGCTCATGGTCCTCAGAGCCAGGTGCGGACGAAGCCGTAGACCGGCCGCCAGGCACCGACGTAGAGCACGTCGGTGGTGTAGAGCAGGTAGCCGATCCGAAGGCACACGACGCCCGACGTCACCGCGATGGAGAGCGCCACGAAGGGCGGTTCCCAGCGCGCCCAGCGAAGCGGACGGCGCACCGTCCGCGGCGCCGACGGGTCGAAGCCGCGCGCATCCATCGACTCGGCGAGGGCCCGCGCCCGGCGAAGCGTGCGCGCCACGACCGGACGGAGCAGGCGCACCTCGAGGGCCAGCCAGGCCCAGGGCGGGCGCCGCCAGGCAGGTCGCCCGCGGCGCGCGCGGGCCTGCCGCACGGTGAGCCACTCCCGCGTGATCTCGGGCACGAAGCGGAGCGCGGTCACGCCCAGGAAGGCGAGGCCGAAGGGCACGCGGAGCCGGAGCAAGGCCGCGAACAGGCGATCGGGAGGCGTGGACACCGCGAGCCCGATGCCCGCCAGGCTCACCGCCACGAACCGGAGCGACTGCACGAGGCCCCAGCGCACCCCTTCTGCCCAGAGGGTGAGCGGCCCGAACGTGGCGAGCGCCACGCGGGGCTCCTGGGCGTAGAACAGCCCCTGCGAGAGCACGGTGCTCCAGACGATCGTGGCGACGGCCATCGCACCCCGGCGCCACCAGACGCCTTCGATGCGAAGCGCCACCAAGGGCAGGAGCGTGAGGAGCGCCAGCGCGCCGAGCGACGCCACGTGGTCCAGCGTGACGGCGAGCACGCCGACGCACGCGAGCAGCACGATGCGGGTGCGCGGGTCCATCAGCGGAGCAGCTCGGCGAGCGCTTCGGCGGACAGCAGCGGCCAACCCTGGGCCAGGCAGTGGGCGGCGAGCGGCGGGAGGCGCAACGGCAGGCGCTCGGGCAGCGCCGCGAGCACCTCCGCGGGCAGACCGTCCTCGATCACGCGCCCCTCGTCCAGCACGATGACCCGGTTCGCGTGCCGAAGCGCCAGGTCGAGGTCGTGGGTGGCGAACACCAGCGCACGGTCGGCGAGCGCGAGCCTCAAGGCCCGCATCATGCGTTCCACCTGATCGTGGTCCTGCCCGGAGGTCGGCTCGTCCAGGATCAGGATCGTCGGCTGGCAGGCCAGCGCTCCGCCGACGGCGACGCGCAGCCTCTGACCGCGAGACAGGGCCTGTGGCGCGCGATCCAGCAGATCCTCCAGGCTCAGCGCGCTGGCCGAACGCGCCACCCTGGCGGCCACCTCGCCGGGCCCGAGCCGTTGTTCGCGCGGCCCGTAGGCCAGCTCCTCGAGCACGGAGTCGCAGAAGAGCGCCAGGTCTGGATCCTGGGGGACGTGCACGATCCGTCCGTCGCACTGCACCGCGCCGGCGTCGAGGTGACCCGACAGGGCGCCGAGCAGGGTGCTCTTGCCCGATCCGTTGGCCCCCACGATGGCCACCCGGTCGCCCGGGCGCAGGATCAGCGCGGCGTCGACGAGCGCTCTGGCCGAGGCACCCGGCCAGCACCACGTGAGCGGCCCCGCCTGGAGGATCGGGCCCAAGGGTCGGATCTCGCTGTGGTCGCTGACGGGGGCGACCGAGTGGGCGCGCGCCTCGACGAGCGCGAGGTCACCGACACGGTCGGCCAGATCCAGCAACCCGGGCACGGTGAGCCCGAGGCCGCGCAACACGCCCAAGGGCACCTCGTCGACGGCGGCGTCGCACACGACGCGCCCGTCGTCCAGGACCACCACCCGGTCCAGCACGGGCCAACAGGCTTCCAGGCGGTGCTCCACCACGACCACCGCCACCCCGTCGTCAGCCAGGGCGCGCAGCCGCTGCAACAGGCGCTGGGCCCCCACCGGATCGAGCTGCGCGAGCGGCTCGTCGAGCAACAACAGCGGTGCGCCGCCCGCCAGGGCGGACGCCACCACCAGGCGCTGCTGCTGACCGCCCGACAACGCGCGCACGCTCCGGCTCGGCTCCGCGGGCAGGCCCAGGAGCAGCAACAGCTCGGCCACCCGCTGCTCCATGCGGTCGGCGGTCCAGCCTGCAGACTCCAGCCCGAAGGCCACCTCGTCCCCCAGCGTGCCGGTCACCAGCTGGTCGCTGGGCACCTGGGAGACGAAGCCGAGGCTGGCCACCCGCCGGGCCGGAGACGTGGAAGCGGGCTCGCGGCCGGCCACCGCCACGGCACCGAGCACCTCTCCCTGTCCGTGCCGACCGAGCAAGCCCGCGCAGAGCCGCAAGAGCGTGCTCTTCCCGCAGCCGGTCGGCCCGGTCACCAGCACGACCTGCCCGGCGTCGACCTCCAGATCGACGCCGGTCACCGCCGCCTCCTGCGCCGACGGGTAGCGGTACCCGGCACCCCTCGCCTGCAGGATCACGCCTCTACCCTCCGCAGCGCGTCGCCGAAGCCGGTGGCGAGCCAGCACGCCAGAGCCACGTACAGCAGGTTCGGTCCGAGCAGGATCATCGCGACGTACCAGGGTGCCAGGAAGAGCCGGTAGAGCACCACGTGCAACACCAGCCCCGTCGCGGCGCTGCACACCGCCGCGAGTGAGAACCCGAGGGTCACGGTCAAGAGCCGCGTGGTGCGCGGTCGGTCCAGCCAGCTCCGTCCGCGGGTGAGCCCGAAGAGCCACAAGGCCCCTTCGAGCCACGCGATCCGGGCCATGACGTAGATCAGGCCCACGGGGTCGAGCGAGCCGAGCGCCATCCCGCGCAGCAGGAACACCAGCAAGGTGGCGAGCGCGGCCACGCCGGGGCGGGGCAGGAGCCCGATGAGCGTGGCCAACAGGGCGTACCGGAGCGCGTCGTCGATCAGGGCTGTGAAGACGCTGCTGAACGGCCCGAGCACCGCCGCGAAGCCGAGCCCGACGAGCTGGGAAGCGACTCCGACCACGAACATCAGGCTCGCGAAGAGCGCGATGGTGACCAGCTCGCTGGTGGGCGCGGCGAGCCAGCGGCGGAGCCGAAGGGCGAGCAGGACCACGCCGGCCAGGGCCATGGCGAAGGCCCCGGCCACCCCGAGGCTGGCGACGTCGCTGCCGCGCGAGATGTAGAGCGGCACCCGGTGCTCGGCCACGTGACCGCTGGTGCCCAACAGGGAGACGCGGGTCTCGAGAACGCGGGGCGCCGGCACGCCAGGACCCAGGCGGTCGTCGTCGACGAACACGGGCAGGCGCGCGGTGGCCTCGGACAGCGCAGGGACGCGCAACAACGCCGAGGTCCGGCCCGTGCCATCGTCGACCCCACGCATCTGGGGGCGGAACACCGGGTCGTGGTCGTCGCCGAGCAGCACCCGCTGGGTCACCACCACGTCGCGGGTCTCGCTGCCGTCGTTGCGCAGGGTGATGTCGCGCCAGGCCCAGGGCAGGTGGTCGTCGCGTGCACGGAACCCCAGATCGAAGGTGTCCATGAGCGTCCGCCACCACCCGGCAGGCAGCGTGACCCGACCCTGCGGACGGGCCAGGTCCACGCCCCCGGACGCCCCCACGGGGAACGCGGTGCGCGCCACCGCCAGCTCTTCGGCGAGGTCCTCGCGACTCACGGTGCGCGGCGCGAGCTCGAAGTGCCGCACGCCGTCGGGCGTGGTCACGGTGCCCGACGTCGCCGCGTCGATGCGCGTGAGCAGGAGCAGGTCTTCGCCGGCCCGCGCCGCCCGCTGCTGGAGCTGGTCCCCGACGCGCACCGAGAGCGTTCCCGCCGTCCGGGCGGTGGCACGAACCGCCACCTGCACCGTCTCGCCCTCGACGAGCTGCAGCTCGACCAGGTCCCCGTCCTCCACCGCGCGCGGGGCCGATCCCACCGGGGCCTGCACGGTCACCGAGGCGCTCGGCGCCGGTGCGTCGACGCCGACCCGGACGGACTCGCGCGCGGTGGCGGCCACGACGTCGTAGCGCCCCTGCTCCCAGTCGTAGGCCACGGTGAGCTCCGCGGTCGGTGCGGGCAGGCGCCGTTTCACCAACGGCACGCCGTCGCGCTCGAGGGTGACCCGGACCAGCGGCTCCGACGCGCTCACCGCGAAGCCGCCGTCCACCGCCTCCACGTGCACGCTCAAGGGCACCCCACCGCAGCCGACGAAGCAGAGGGCCGCCCAGGCCAGGAGCGCGGCGGCCCAGCGGCTCAGCGCAGCACCGTGACCCGGTAGCCGCCGCGCAACACGCCCTCGCTCTCGACGTAGGGGTACTCCACGACCGCCACGCGGCCATCCTCGCTCATGTCCTGGCGGAAGAAGACCGGGCCCTCGGTGGCGCAGAAGGCTTCCAGCCGGTCGCCGCCGGCCCCCTCCCCGGACAGGCGAAGCACCACGGCGCCGTACAGGTCGCGGCGGGCGTCGGTGCGCCGGTCGGCCGCGCCCACCACCAGGTGGTCGCCTCGCCGCACGAAGCCGGCCACCTGCTGCTCGCCGCGCCACGTCCACGCGAGCTCCCCATCGGCACCATGCACCCAGATGGCGTTCTCGTTGGGGTGCAGGGTGGGCGGGCGCAGCTCGGGTGCCGCGGCTCCCCAGGGGATCACGGTGCCGGACGTGCTGTACGCGAAGCCTTCGTCCAGCCAGACCCCGAAGCCCACCGACGCGCCGATCGGCACGTCGCCGGCCAGGATGGGCGTGCCGGCGTCGACGCCGCCGACCGTGCCGTCCAGGCCCACCAGGCGCACGCGACCGTCGCCGTAGCCGAGCAGCACGCGCCCATCGCGCACATCCACCGCTTCCCACAGGAAGGCCTTGTCGTAGTGCGGCGCGAGCGGCGCTTCGACGTGCCGGAAGACGGGCTCCAGGCCGGGCAGCTCGAGCACCTGCACGCCGTGGATCGGCAGGTCCGGGTCCGGCCCGTCGGCCGATCGGTTGACGCCGACCACCACGTGCCGACCGTCGGTCCGGGTTCCGAAGAGCGTGGCGTCGGCCACCCCGTCGGCCGGCCACCTCGCCAGCACCTCGCCAGACGAGGCCGAGAGGCGCAGCACCTGGCTGGCGTTCCGCCGAGCGGCGTCGGTGTTCCAGCCGTGCACCACCGTGACGAGCAGCTCCCCGCCATCGAGGCGCTGCAGGGCGTAGATCCCCGGCAGGCTGTACACACCGTACAGGTCTTCGCCGGCGGGCGGCGAGGAGCTCTCCACCACGTCGGCGCCGCGCCAGGTCCAGCGCGGCTCCAGGGTGGCGGCATCGAGGGCGTAGAGGTTGGCGTCGGGCGACTGCTCACCCACGAAGAGGGTGCCGCCATCGGCGCTCCACACCACGTGCTTCACCATCGTCTCGGCGAGCTGGCGCCGCCCCAGCACCTGCCCGGTCCAGCCGTCGAGCAGCACGACCTCGCCGAGGTACGAGCCCACGGCCAGCCGCTCGCCATCGGGCGAGAAGGCCACCGAGGAGTGCGGTGCCGCGCCTCCGGAGGCGACGAGCGCGTCGACGTCTCCCAAGGCCTCGGAGAAGAGCTTCACGCACTCGGCTCGGGCGGGCGCGGTGTCGGTGATCCCCTCGACGGTGACGGCCTCCCCCGGCACCCAGGGCCGAGGGACGAAGCGCCGGGTCTCGCCGTCGATCAGCACGCCGTCGCGGACGAAGATCAGCTCGCCCGGGGGAGGCGGATCGGAGCAGGCGAGCAACAGGGCGAGCATGGCTCCCGCTAACAGGCTGCTGGACGGTCGGACCGAGCAGCCGACGGGACGGCTCTTCAGCATCCTGTCAACCGGGTGGCCACTCCTCCTCGGTCAGCGCATAGCGCCGGACGTCGCGCCAGGCACCGCGCTGGTAGACCGCTCGCGGCGCCTCCACCTCGAAGCGCAGACCCGCCGCGGCCGCCACCCGCTGGGACGGCTCGTTCTCGAGCTCGCAGAGCGCGACCACCTGGTGCAGCGCCAGCGGGCCGAAGCTCAGGTCGAGCAGCCCGCGCACGCTCTCCACCGCCAGCCCTTGCCGTCGGTACGGCGAGAGCACGTGCCACCCCATCCAGGCCAGGTTCAGCTCGCTCCGGAGCACGTGGAAGAGCGACACCGTGCACGTCCACGCACCGTCGCGGAAGCCGAAGAACACGTGCCCCTGATCCCGCGTGTGTTGCTGGTGGATGTGGTCGAGCAGCTCGCGGAAGGCGCGCCGGGTCAGGCGATCCTCACCGCGCGGCGGCAGGTCGAAGGCACCGTCGACCTGCATCGCGCGGTGCCCAACCCGCCAGGCCTCGAAGTCGCCACGAGCAGGCGGACGCAGGCAGAGACGCGCCGTGTCGTGCCGCACCTCAACCCGACCGGTGGAGCGTGGCCGAGCCGTCGACCGTGAGGAAGGTGGTCTCGCGTCGGAACGTGAGGTCCACCGAGTCGTCGTCGGCCCAGATCGCCTGCCCCGACTCGCCCTCGCTGTCCCAGCCGCCGCTGGACTCCATCAAGAGCCACCCCTCCCACGTCTCCCCGGTCACCGCCCGATCGTCCGGGTGCGGTCCGATGACCAGCTCGGAGCCGAGCAGCAGATCCGCCGCCTCCTGCTCCTTCACCTCGGGCGTGCAGACCACCGCCCAGTCGACCTCCCCGTCGAGACGGTTGAAGGCCCCGGCACAGGACAGATCCCAGTGGTGCTTCTCCCCCTCGATCTCGCCGTCGACCGCCACGTCGACGCAGCCGGTGAAGGTGCCATCCTGGGCCTCCGTGCCGGCCGCATACGAGGTCCAGCCGGCGACCTCGCCGCAGGGGGCCCCACACGCGATGACGAACCACAGCATGCCGCCATCGTAGCGCGGAGACAGCACTCGCTTCGTGGAGGTCACCCGGCTAAGCCTCCTCCATGGACGAAGGTCTCTCCCGCCGAGCCGCCCGTCGCGTGGTCCGCGCCGCCGTGCGCCGCTTCGGTCGGAGCGGGCTCGAGGGTGCCAGCCTCGACCAGGTCGCGCGGGACGCCGAGGTCTCCGCCGACTCGGTCAAGGCCACCTACGCCACCAAGGAACAGCTCCTCGTCGAGGCGCAGGCGCTCACCTTCGCCGAGCTGCACCGCCGCTTCGTGGAGCGCGCCAACTCCGGCCGCCGCGGGCTGCCGGCCGCCCTCGAAGCGCTCGACAGCCTGTGGAACAGCGTGCGCACCCTCCAGGACGGCGCGCCGTTCGTGGTGGAGACCCTCTCGCTGGCATGCCGTCAGGGCCCCCTGCAGGCGCGCATGGGGCGCTTCTACGTGGAGTCCACGGCGCTCTTGGAGGATGGGATCCGCCGCGTGTTCGCCGAGGACCTGGACAGCCTCGCCGTGCCGCCCGACCGCATGGCCGTGCTCATCCGCATCCTGCTGGAGGGGCTCGCGGTCGAGCTGGCGCAGGCCCACACGCCCGGGCAGCTGGCGCGCGTCGATCAGGCCTACGCCGACATGCGGGCGCTGTTCGAGCGCTTCGTCCTGCACGCCGAGGCGGTTCCGGCGCTCGACCCGACCGGCATCGAAACGCTCCCCCTGCCCTGGTAGAGGAGCCCTCAAATCCCGTGCCGACCCCTAGAGAGGTCGGCTAAAACCCCGCTTCCGCAACGCTCGAGGTGGCACCATGCGTCTTGTCCTACTCTCCTCCCTGGCTTTGTTGGCCGCCTGCGAAGGCGGCGACATCACGGCCGACGACACCGGCTCCCTGACCGACGATGGGGGCGACACCGCCTCCGGTAGCGGCGACGGTGGTGGCGACAGCGGCATCGGCGGCGACGGTGGCGGCGACGGCGGCGACGGCGGCGACGGCGGCGACGGCGGCGACGGCGGCGACG
>CAZSAT010000068.1:0-38389 GCA_964604675.1 uncultured Enterobacterales bacterium | reverse complement strand
CCATGGGCGACTCGATCCGCACCCTGTCACCTTCCACCACCTGCTGCGGGGGCTGGTGCCACACCTTCTCGGGCGGGACGTGCAGGATGGCGAGCTCGAGGGAGGTGGTCTCGCGGGGGGCCTCGAGGAAGCCCTGCAGCTTGACGGCGGAGAGCGCGATGATGTCGACCGGGTCACCCTCCGAAGGCATGGTCAGGGCCTGTTCCTGGGTCTCGCGCACGAGGCTCAGCCCCAGCGCCCCTTCCTCGCGCACGGTCTGACCGTCCGGCGTGACGAGGACCTTGGTGCTCAGCTCGCCGAAGGAGCGCTCCACCCAGTAGGCCTCGTCGCCGTTGGGCAGGATCTCGGTGTCGACCACGCGAAGCACCATCTTGTCCTGCACCAGCGTGACGGGGTCGAAGTACGGCACCTCGTGCACCTGGCCTTCGTGGAGGTCGCCGAGCGTGGACATGTAGCGGGACAACGACAGGCTGATCTGGGGTGCTTCGTCCATGGGGAGGGTCACGGTCTGCACCTCCCCCGCCTGGTGGACCTCGATCACCACCTGACCCGGCCGGACCTCGCCGCGCGCCGCGAGCCGGACCGGATCGCTCGACATGAAGAAGTCGAAGCGCTGCAGCCGGTGCTCGGCGTCGAGCACGGCGCTACCGGCGGTGACCACTTCCTTGATCTCGCCGAAGGCGACCAGCGAGAACGCCGACCGGTTCTGCATCAGCACGCCGCCATCGCTCGTGGGTGCGGTCGCGGTGACCGCGTAGCCCACCTTCTGACCCTGGAAATAGATGCCCATCCAGGTGTCCTGGCTCTCGCCGACGACCAGGGCGGCCGGGTCGATGGCGCGGAGCTGGCTCTCGGGTTCGCGGGTCGCGACCATGTAGGCGGCGAGCGCCACCCACGCCGCCACGGCGAGCCCCTCGAGAGCGAGCAACAGTCCCGGGCGGCGAGCGAGCAGAGGGCGACCTCGGAAGGCGATAAGCTCGGAGGGCGAGACCCTCCGACCATGAACCTGCATCTTCACACCGTCCTCGATCCGGCAAGGCGCGACACGCCCTCGTCCGTGGTCGCGCGCGAGGATCGAGACTGGGGGCTCGCGGCGCAGGCGCACGGGCGCGTTGTCGAGGGAGACGCTGGCCCCGAGCTCGCCCACGCGGCCGCCGAGCTGGTCCTCGACACCCTCTTCACGCAGGTCTCCCGCGACGAGGCCCTGCTCAAGAAGCTCCACGGGGCGCTCGACGATCCCCTGCGTCGGAGCGCGATGGCGCTCCTCGCCGACGCGCTCAACATCGCGTCCCGCGAGGTGCACATCTTCGGTCGGCGCCAACGCACCACCTTCGCCGTCGTGGTCGACGCGGTGCTGTGCCAGGGTGAGGTGGCCTTTCTCGCCCACATTGGGGACGGCCGCTGCTACCTCGGTCGCAAGGGGCTCGTCCACCGCCTCACGCAGGACCACGTGACCGGTGCCACCGCGGACGCTCCCACCCCCGAGTCCACCCCCAGCGAGCGGCGCCTGACCCGCGCGTGTGGGCTGGAGCAGGTGGCGCGCGCCGAGACGATGAGCCTGCACCTCAGCGCCCACGACCGGATCCTGTTGCTGTCCCCGGGGCTGGTCGACGCCATCGACGAGCTGCACCTCGGACAGCTCGCGGACGACCCACAGGCGGACGGTGCGGCCGCCCGCATCCTCACCGCAGCGCGTGAGGCCGGAGCCAACCACGATCTCGGCGTGCTGGTCGGCGACGTACGCGCCGAGGGTGTGCGGCGTTCGCGCCGACACAGCCGACTCGCCACCCTGGCCCGCATCCCGCTCTTCGCCTACTGCACGGAGCCCGAGCTGCTCGCCATCGCGGGCTGCACGCGCCCCGTGAAGCTGCCGCCGGGCGCGCTGGTGTTCCGCCAGGGCGACGCGGGCCAGGAGCTGTACCTGGTGGTGGCGGGGCAGCTCACGGTGGAGAAGGACGGCGAAGCCATCGCCGCGCTCGGCCCCGGCTCGAACTTCGGCGAGATGGCCCTGCTCGACGAGCCGCGGCGATCCGCCTCGGTTCGCGTGGCCGAGGACGCCGAGCTCCTGGTCATCCACCGGGAGGCCTTCTTCCGCCTGCTGAAGAGCGACCCCACCCTGGCCGTGAAGGTGCTCTGGAACATGCTCTTGGAGCTGAGCTCCCACCTGCGGCAGACCTCCTCCCGCCTGGCCGGGCTGGAGCGCGAGCGCGGCGGAGAGGGTTAGCAAACCTCCATGGCTCTCACCGTCTCTGCCTGGTCCAGCTCCGACGTCGGTCGGGTGCGCTCCCACAACGAGGATCGCTACCTGATCGACGACGAGCTCGGCCTGTACGCCGTCGCCGATGGCATGGGCGGCCACAGCCGCGGCGAGGTCGCGTCGGCGCTCGCGTGCGATGTGCTGCGCGAGCAGGTGGTGCAGCGCAAGGATGTGCTGGCTCACTACCGCGCTTCGCCGAGCCCGGAGACCGCAGCCGACGTCGAGTCCGTGCTCCAGGAAGCCTTCGTCCGGGCCTGCGCCGAGATCTACGAAGCCTCCGCCACCCTGGCCACCAGCGGCCGCATGGGCACCACCCTCGACGCCGTGCTCCTGATCAACGGCACCGCCTTCACCGCCCATGTCGGGGACGGGCGGGTCTACATGGTCCGCAGCGGCGAGGCTCACCAGATCACCGAGGATCACAGCCTGATCCAGGAACAGATCAAGGCCGGAGTGCTCACCGAGGAAGAGGCCAAGCGCTCCCGGCACCGGAACGTGATCACCCGCGCGCTCGGCGCCTTCCCGTCGGTGCTGGTCGATCTGCTCCAGGTCGACCTCGCGGCCGGCGACCGCATCCTGCTCTGCAGCGACGGACTCCATGGCTACGTGGCGGGCGAGGAGCTGGTGAAGCTGCTCCGTGCGCCCGACGCCGACGCTGCCGACGACCTCGTGAACCTTGCGAACCACCGGGGCGGCAAGGACAACATCACGGCGGTGGTGCTGTCCGCCGAGCGGCCCGAAGACGCCAGCGACGAGCTGAGGATCGCCCCCGCCGAGCACATCGACGCCCTGCGCCGCTGTGAGTTGTTCGCGGTCTGCACGTACCGGGAGCTGGTCACCGTGGCGTCGGTCGCCGAGACACGCGAGTACGAGCGCGGCACCATGATCTTCCGCCAGGAAGACCGCGGCCGCGAGGTCTTCGTCGTCGAGACGGGATCGGTGGAGATCCTGCGCGACGGGGTCGCGCTGGCGCACCTCGGCGAAGCGGACTTCTTCGGTGAGCTCTCCTTCCTCGACAGTCCGCGCCGCTCGGCCAGCGCGCTGGCCACCAGCGACACCCGGGTGCTGGTGCTCCGCGGCCGGGAGTTCCTGGCGCTCCTCCAGGGGGAGGCGGTGCTCGCGAACAAGCTCCTGTGGCGCTTGTTGATCCGCCTGAGCCAGCTGCTCCGCAGCACCAATGCCCGCGTGCTCGAGCAGATGGCGTCGATCGACACGCAGGATCTCGAGCTCCTCGAGATCGATCTGGACGACAGGTAGCCCTACTCGAAGAGCGTCAGGCTCGGGTTGCGCGCGATGGCTCCGGGCACCAGTGTGTCGGCGAGCTCCAGCGCGCACGTCGGGGCGTCGTCGAGCGCGACCGTGACGAAGGGGGCCCCCACCGCGGTGGCCGCCACCCACACCCCACCGTCGAGCGAGCACGCTCCCGGATCGCCGTGCGCCACACGAAGGGTGCGCCGGGGCAGATCCCCATCAGGGGCCTTGTCGGGGTTCGAGGAGTCGGGGTGGAGCGGCTCGGGATCGCCCACGACCGAGCCGACGAGCAGGTACGGGTTCGGGAACAAGGTACGCGAGGTCTCGATCGCCGTGCCCGGGACAGCGACAACGGCGTCCAGCGTCCGAAGCACGTTGGCCCAGGCCACGTCGGGCCCGGCCACCACCAAGAGCCCATTGGAGCCGTGGTTCCGCTTCTTCACCGTCCAGAGCACCTCGTGGAGCGTCTCGATGTCGTAGCCTCGGCTGCAGTCCTGGGGACAGGGGATCGAGGAGAGGTCCGGCTCCCCAGGCCTTCGGAGCTCGTGATCGACGCCGAGCACCTGGAAGCCTCGTTCGTCGAGCACGAGCACCGGCAAGACCTCGCCGCTCGCAAACTCGGCGTGGGGGTCGGGAAACACGCGCTCCCCGGCCGGGCCCGACCACGGCAAGCGCACCTCCAGGGCCTCCTCGCCCACCAGGAGCGTGGAGAAGCCGAGGTCGGCCGCGGGTGACAGCACCGCCCAGGCCTCGCGCGCGGTGCCGGCGGCACCGGACACGGTCAGGCGCGCGCGGTGCTCTTCGTCCGCCGTCGGGTTGCCCATGCCGCTGGACGCGAGGGCCGCGACTAGATCCTCGGCCGACTCATCGGCCACGCTCCGCGCTTCGAGGTCGATGGCGAGCGTGCGGGCGGCCAGGGCCTCGGCCTCCGCGGCGTAGAAGGCCTCCCGCTCGGCGTCGGCTACCAGGCGCTCCTCGGCGTTCCTCGCGCTCAGCCAGTCGCAGGCCGTCGCATCCATCAAGGCACAGGCCTTCTTGTTCACCTTCATCTGGGTCTTCAGGTCGAAGCGGGGATCCTCGAGGCTGAGCCGCGCGAGCCCCACACAGCCTTCCGGCACGTTGGCGTTGCACCCGAAGCCGAACAGCCTGATGGCCTCGTCGTAGTCCTTCTGCACCACCTCGCCGGCGAGGGTCAACCAACCCAGCTCGATGCAGGCCTCCGGGTCGGGCTTCTCGCACTTCTTCACCAGGCGCGCCGCGTGCTTCTCGGGCGAAGCGGCGAGCGCGGTCAACATCCAGAGGGTCATTCGGTCTCCCGGAGCCTGGCCAGCAGATCGTCGATCATGCGGAGGGACATGCCCCAGATGCGGCAGCCGTCCAGGTCGACGCAGGGCATGCGCATCGTCACCCCCCGCAGCGGGAGCTGGAAGGTGGCACGCCCTTCGTCCGCGACGAAGCGGTCGAGCCCGAACCAGTGGGCCGACGCGACCTCCTCGTTCGGCGCGAGCGCAGGCTTCTCGGGCAACAGGAACACGTAGGCGTGCACCACGAGCCGGCGACGAACGGGGGAGTGCACCGGGTCCAGCTCACCGCTCAGCTCCGCGCCGGCGAGCGACAGCGCTAGCTCCTCCCGGCACTCGCGATGGGCGGCCGCAAGCGGCCCATCATCCTCCGGGTCGACGCGACCTCCGGGGAACGCCATGTGCCCGGACCAGGGATCCGCGGGATGCTCGGCACGCTTGATCATCAGCAGGTCGAGCCCGGCCGGCCCCGGTGCGAGAGCGAGCGCGACCGCTGCCCGAGGGGCGCCCGTGGCCAACAACGACGGCCGCGCGGGAGCGCGGGAAGCCAGTGCGCGGCGGAGGCGTTGTCGGCCCATGCCGTGTCCCCTATCGGGTTACACCCCGCCGGTGAAAGCACCCGTCGAGCCGGACATCCTCGACTACGAGGACGAGGAGGGGGGCAGCGACGTCGTCGCGTGGATGACAAACCTGCTGGTCGTGGGCGTTACGGCCATCGGCATCCTGCTCTTGATGTGGAGCACCCTGCTGAGGCCCTTCCGCATCCCATCGGGCTCCATGGTGCCCACGCTCGAGATCGGCGACCACATCTTCGTGAACATGCTCAGCTACGGGCTCCACGTGCCCTGGCCGGACCTCGAGAACGGGAGCTTCCTCTGGCTGCCCATCGGCACCGCGGAGCTGGTCGCCTGGCGGGAGCCGGCGCGCGGCGACGTGGTGGTCTTCAAGTACCCCCCCGATCCCAAGCTCGACTACATCAAGCGCATCGTGGCGCTGCCCGGCGACACCATCGAGGTGCGTCGGAACGCCGTCTTCCTGAACGGCATCGAGCAGGCCAGGGAGCATGAGGGCACCTACACCTTCATCGACGATGGCTGCCGCGCCCAGGAGCAGACCCTGCTGACCGAGCAGCTCGAGGGCCACCCGCACCCCATCCTGAACAGCCGCTTGATGACCATCGGTGACATGTCGCCCCGGACGGTGCCCGACGGGCACTACTTCGTCATGGGCGACAACCGCGACAACAGCGCCGACTCGAGGGTCTGGGGCTTCGTGCCGCGAAGCCACCTGCTGGGACGCGCGGTGACCATCTGGCTCTCCTGGAACGTCTGCGAAGGGGACATCCCCCACTTCGGCAGCTTCCGCGGCGAGCGCTTCGCGACGGCGATCCAGTGAGCGACGGGTCCAAGGGGGGGTGGCGCGAGACCCTGGTCACCTGGGGCCCAGCCATCCTCGCCGTGATCTTCATCCGGTCCACGCTCGCGTCGCCCTTCCGCATCCCGTCCGGGTCCATGGTGCCCACCCTCGAGATCGGCGACCACATCCTGGTCTCGAAGCTCTCCTATGGCCTGCACGTGCCCTGGCTCGACCTCGCCCATGGACCGGGCTTTCTCGGACTGCCCTTCACCACCGTGGAGGTGATGAGCTGGGACGACCCGGAGCGCGGGGACATCGTGGTGTTCAAGTACCCGCCGGAGCCCGCGGTCGACTACATCAAGCGCGTCGTGGGACTGCCAGGGGACACCGTGGAGGTGCGCGACAACGTGCTCGTGCTCAACGGCGTCGCACAGGATCAGGAGTACGAGGAGCGGTACACCTTCACCGACGACGGCTGCGACAGCCACCCCACGCGCCTGTTGACCGAAGACCTGATGGGCGCGGAGCACCAGATGCTCACATCGACCGGACGGTCCACGCTGTCGAACTACGGCCCCGTGACCGTGCCGGACGGCCACTACTTCATGATGGGCGACAACCGCGACCACAGCGCCGACAGCCGCGTCTGGGGCTACGTCCCCCGCGAGTACATGCGTGGGAAGGCCAAGATCACCTGGTTCTCCGGCGACACGTGCGCCGGCGGCCCGCCCTTCTTCGGCAAGCCGCGCCTGTCCCGGCTCGGCATGACCCTGGAGTAGCGATGTGGTTGCTCACCGCGTTGGCGCTGGCCGAGGAACCCGTCGACCCCGCGGAGGACAGCGTCACGCCTCCGCTGGTCGAGGACCTGCGGTTCCAGAACGACGTGGTGCCGGACTACCCGCTCGCCGCCCGCGAGGACGGACTGTCGGCCAGCTGCACCGTGCAGGTCGACGTCGACCCCTTCGGCGTCACCTCGAACCCCAAGGTCCTGGACTGTCCAGACGTGTTCGTCGACACGCTCGTCGCCGCGGCGAACATGTGGCGCTTCTACCCCCACAAGGATGGCCTGTACCCGGTAGCTGCGCGCACGGTGGTCACGGTGGGCTTCGAGCCGCCTGTCGAAGTCGTCGACGTGGACGTGGCTCGCGACCTGCTGCGTCGCCAGGAGAACTGGCTGTACGCCCGCCCGCAACACCCGGTGAGCGGTGGCGAGGACCTGTGCATGGTCCGCTTCCAGCTCGACGGTGCCGAGGTGTCCAAGCTGAAGATCAAGGGCTGCGCAAAGCCCTACAAGGACGAGCTCGAGACCGACCCCCAGCTCTTCCGCGAGCTCGCGCGCCAGGGTCGGGACAGCATCGAGATCAGCTTCGAGGTGCTGCCGTGCAACTGGCCCGAGCTCCCGGAGCAGGCGGGCGACCGCATCTGCGTGTCCCGGAACGCTGCGGAGGTCGGCGAGGAGCACGACTACGACGAGTAGCGTCCCCGTCCCGGGTCCATCGCCAAGCGGCCACTGAGCCGGCTACCCTGGCCCGATGCTCCCCTGCGCCCCCGTCGACGCCGCGCTCGACCAGCTCGACCAGGTCGAGCTGTGCGCCACGGATGCCTTGCTGGCGGTGGCCGCCTTCGCTCACGACCAGGGCCTCGAGCACTGCCTGCCCGACGCCGAGCGCGCCTTCGGACGCGTGCGCCCCTCCCCTCCCCCGCCCGGTGCCACGAAGGCCACCCGCGACAGCTACGGCACGCCGAGCGCGCTGGAGTCGGAGAACTTCGTGCTCCGCTGGGGCAACGGCGTGAGCGACGAGGAGGCCCAGGCCACGCTCCAGGTCTTCGAAGACACCTGGGCGGCGCTGATCGACGAGCAGGGCTACACCGCGCCATGGGGCTCCGACGCCTACAAGTTCAACGTCTACGTGGGCGACACCGGCGGCAACACGCCCAGCTCGCTCGGCTACGGCGGCTACTACTGGGTCGACGGCGAAGGCTGGCCGATGGTCGTGATGTCCACCGGGGCACTGGACGACCAACCCCTGCTCGAGGTCACCGGTGTGCACGAGTTCTTCCACGCCATCCAGGCGGGCGTGGGCACCTACGGCTACGAGGGCGACGGCGCCTGGTTCTGGGAGGCCACGGCGACCTGGTCGGTGAGCGAGGTCTACCCCGACAACACGGACTACGCGGTGTTCCTCTTCGGCTGGGCCTACCAACCTCACCTGCCCGTGGACTTCTTCGACTACCCGGACGGTGGCACCTTCGACCTCTCGGAGTACCACCAGTACGGCGCCTTCATCTGGCCGCGCTACCTCACCGAGCACGTGGCGGGCAGCACCTTGATCCGCGACGCCTGGCTCGAGGGCGAAGCCATCGACCCCTCCGACCCGATGGCCGTGCTCGACAGCCTCCTGGCGGACCGCGGCGAGGACCTCCAGGAGGCCTTCTCCGACTTCGGCCGGCGCAACGTCACCTGGGACTACGAACACGGCGACGCGTACGACGACTGGGTGCAGACCTACCAGTTCACCTTCGACAGCGCCTTCGAGGCGGCCACCCATCGAGGCGCGACCGACGGCTGGACCACCGTGCCCGAGGGACTCGAGACCCACCCGTGGGGCATCACCTACCTGCGGTTCACCGACCTCGGCGAGGACGTTCGGGTGGGCTTCGAGGCGGACGTCAGCGCGACGAATGCCGCGGACTGGTCGGTCCGGTTGGTGGTCCCTGGCGGCTACCACACGGTGGTCCCGATCTCCGACGGCGCGGGCAGCGCCACCATCCCGGCCGCGGACGGCGCCGACGAGGCCTGGTTGGTCGTGGCCGCGACCGCGAGACGCGGCGTGCCGGACACGGCGCTCTCGTGGCGCTACCGAGTGGACAGCGAAGCGTCGACAGGCGGCGGAGGCACCGGCACAGCGGACGAACCGGGTGGCTGCACCTGCGGCACCGGTGGTGGCGGCTTCTGGCTCTTCGCCCTGGCGGCCGCGGCCAGGCGCCGGTCCTCGAGCAAGGCGTCGAGCTCCGCCCCGAGCAGGATGCCCGTGGCCACGAGGTGGAGGTAGACCAACAACCCCACCGCGGTACCCAGGGAGCCATAGGTGGCGCCCAGGTCGGCCACGTTCTGCACGTAGAGCTCGAAGGCCTGCGTCACCAGGATCCAGCCGACGGTGGCGAGCAGGCTGCCGGTGGAGAAGAACCCCCAGCGCGCGTACGTGGGGTGGCCGAGGCGGAAGATCAGGTTCACGGCCTGCTGGAACAAGAGCGCGAGCACGGGCCAGCGCACCAGGGTCAGCACACCGGCCAGCTGGCTCGGCACCCAGCCCTGGTCCACGGTCCAGTTCAGCAACCAGCCCGCTGTGGTCAGGGCCACCAGGGCCACGACCGTGCCGAGGATGACCAACCACGCCGCACCGAACCCGAGGAGCCGCTGCGCCAGCCAGGTGTGTTGCTCCTCCTGCCAGGCGGTCTGCACACCCCGAACGCCGGCCCCCACCGCGCGGCTCACGTACCAGCCGGTCAGCAGCAAGGCGAGGGTGAGCGGGCGCCCGACGTCGACGTCGAGCACCTTGCCGAGCTCCTGCTGCAGCACGCTGGCCACTTCCGGGGGCATGGCGCCATCGATCAGGCCCTGCAGGAGGATGAGCTCGTTGTCGAGATCGAGAAACGACAGCACCCCGAGCAGGCCCAGCAGAGCCGGCGCGATGGCCAGCATCAGGTAGAAAGCCATCGACGCACCGCGGGCACGCACCTCGTGGTGCCGCACCCGCCAGCCCAGCTGCTGCGCCGCCAGCACCCCTTCGCCGAGCCTCACCACGCGCGCGCCGTGGGGGGATCCGCCGGCTCCGGACGCTCGTCGTAGAGCTGGTAGACGAGCACGCCGGTGCCATCGTCGTAGCGTGTCCGGGACAGCGTCCACGGGCCCAGGGCGGCCTCGAGCCAGCCCAGCTCCTCGTCCCCGAAGCGCGCCTCGTCGACCACCACATACTTCAGGCCCTCTCCCGTCAACCAGGGCAGCTCGAAGCGGTAGGCGTCGGCTTCCTGCTTGGCGGAGCCCGGCACCTGCTGGCCCACCGAGGCGAAGGCGAGGTCGTTCAGGTTCTTGTGCAAGGTGATGGGAGCCGTGTCCCGCGGCGCCAGGGTCAGCAACGCTGGGGCGTAGAGCGACGCCTTGTCGGACCGCGCCTGGAGGTAGAAGAGGTCGCTCGACGCGAGGTCGGCGCCCAGGTCGGCGAAGACTGGCGCCTCGTTGCGCAGGCGGTCGGGGGACCCGGGGAGCTCGTAGGGCACCACCAACATGGCGGCGCCCTCCTCATCGTCCGACGCCAACGCGTCGGCGAAGCTGAGCTCGGGCAGCTCCACGCTCGGGTAGCCGTTCACCCAGCCGCCTGCGTGCGCGCCCCAGCCGGCGACGTAGCCTGCAGCCAGGCCGCCGATCAGCGGCTCGACCCGGCGTGGAAGCACCGCGAGCCCCATGCCAGCCAGCAGGCTGAACGCGAGCGCAGACAGCAGGGCATAGCGACGTGGGAAGCGCACGACCTCGCCGAGCGGGCTGTTCGCCCAGGCCGAGACGAGCTCGTGGTTGATCGCGAGCAACAGCGCCACGACCCCCAAGGCCGCGAGCCACCACCCACGCCGGAGCGCGAAGACCCCGAGCCCGAACGCACCGAGGTGCGCCAGCGGTGGTGCCCACATGACCCCTACGAACCAGCCCCTGCTCCCCGGCGCGACCGCCAGGTCCCACAGGTAGCCGAGCTGCGCCGCGTTGTTGCGCCGCAGGGTGCCCAGGTTGTCCCCGGCCACGCTCATCGCCTCGCGCACGTGGCCGAGCACCGGCTCCAGCACCGAGTACAGCCCCAGCGCCCCGAACCCGACGAAGACCGCCGTGACCAACAGGCCGAGCGCCCCGCGGAGGCTCCGGACGGTGGTCGTCGCGAACAGCACCGCGAGGGCGGTGAAGCTCGCGAGGTAGACCGACTCGAGGCAGGTGCAGAGGTAGGCGAGCGCCGCGATCGGCACGAAGCGCAACCGGCCGCCGGCGACCGCCACGGTGGCGCCGAGCACCAGCGGCATCCAGCCCGCCGCCAGCATCTCCAGGGTGCCGTCCCGGAGGGCGCCACCGAGCACGGGCTGCGTCGCATAGAGCGCGCCGGCGAGCAGCTGCCCACCGGGCCTCGCGCCGAGGGTCTTCGCACACCAGGCGGCAGCGACGAACGCGAACACCGCGTGCGCACCCACCACGAGGGGAAGGGCGACGTCGGCGCCCAGCCAGTTGACCAGCGGACCCGCTGACCAGATGGTCACGCCCGGAAACGGAACCAGGTCGGCGCCAGCGGGGAACGCCGCGAGGTTGGTGGGCAGCGGCAGCTCGGGCCAGGACCTTGCGCCGAGCCAGAGCGACCAGTGAGCGCGGAAGACGTCCGACCCGGCCTCGCCGGGGAGCAAGCGCCCGAGCGCCGCCCAGATCGGACGATGCAGCCACCAAGCCAGCACCAGGCCGAAGGCCCAGGGGAGGACGGCGTCGACACGACGAGTGCTCATGCGGCCTCAAGGGTACCCGCCACCCTGGACGCGGCCACCGCCAGAGCCATACTGCGCTGGTGAAGCACTGTCCCGCGTGCCACGCCGTCTACCGGCTCGAGATCGAGTTCTGCTTCCGCGAAGGCACAGTGCTCGTGGAGGGCGCAGCGCCGATCGTGCTGAACAACCCCACGGGGCGCCTCGACGCCTACGCGCCGGAAGGGCAGCTGGCCGCCGGCGACTCGGGCGTGGTGCACCTCGCGCGGCTGGCGGCGCAGCCCTACGGTCCCGAGCTCGCGGTGAAGGTGCTCGACCCGCGCGCCTCCGCCGGACACCGAGCGCGCTTCCTGGCGGCCTACACCGAAGGTCGCGAGCTCCACGGCGAGGGCCTCACACGCGTGCTCGATCTGGGCGAGCAGGACGACCTGGCCTTCGCGACCATGCCGCGCCTGCGGGGCCGAACGCTGGCCGAGGTGGTGGAGCACGTTCGACAGCACGAGGGCGCCGTGCCCCCCTGGCAAGCGCTCGCGATCGCGGCCGACCTCGCCGAGGCGCTGAGGGTGCTGCACCCCGGGGGGCCCCACGGAAACGTGCACCCGCGCCAGGTGATGGTCACGGAAGAAGGCGCCGTGGTGCTGCTCGGCTTCCGCGACGTCTTCCCGCTCGACCCGTGCGCTGTGAACGGTGCGTTGCACCGCTACGCCTTCGCCGCCCCGGAGCAGCTCCGCGGGGAACCCGCCACCGTGGCCTCCGATCTCTACAGCGTGGCCGCCCTCGCGGCGACGCTGCTCGCGAGCGGGCGGACGCTGGAACGGGACGACGTGTCGAGCACCGTGCTGGCCGTGCTGACCGAGAGCCTCGACCTGCCCCGAAAGGGCCTGCCACGCGCAGCCAGGAAGGCCCTGGTCGCCTGCCTCGACGAGCGGCCAGACCGACGGCCCGAGAGTGCCCGCGAGCTGGCCGCGGCCATGCGCGACGGCCTGGTGCGCCTCGGCGGCCCCACGGTCGCCACCGGGCGCCAGGCGTGGGTGACCGCGCTCTTCGCGCAGCCGGCCACCCCCGAGGTGGTGCAGGTCGAGGTCAGCTCGGACTGAAGGTCGGCCAGCGCCTCAGCGCAGCATGCTCAAGCCGCCCACCTCACCCACCGCCAGGTGCACGCCGGCGCTGCCGAGGGACCACGGCCGCACGAAGGGGATGGCGAGCCGCAGGCCGTCGCGCCAGAGCGCCCCTCCACGGAGCGCATACAGCGCACCCTCGTGCTCATGAAGGGCGTAGGGTTCACCCGACTGCTCGCTCCACGCGCCCGACCGCCAGGTGTGGAGCCCCCCAGCAGCCGCCACGTGCAGAGCGCCGTCGGACCACGCCAGGTAGCGGACCGGTCCGTCGAATCGTCGGATCTCGGGTCCGTCGACCACGACCAGCCGGCCATCCAAGGAGCCGGCGTACACCTGTTCCCCGTCGGTCGCGAAGCTGATGAGGTCTCCAGGGCCTCCGGCACCCTCGAGGTGGGTCCGCCAGGCGCGCAAGAGGCGACCGTCGGGGTGGGCGAAGACCGCACGGAGCTCGATGTCGGCCTTGTAGGCATCCCGTGGGAACCCCGCGCCGCGGGCGACGCCCGCGAAGGGCCACGCGTAGTGGTTCCGCGCGCTGACCACATGCAGCGCGCCCTCGTGCAGGGCCAGGCTCTCCACGCGACGCGCCTCCCGACGCGCGCCCGCGGGAAACGGGAACGGCGACCACGCCCCACCTCGGCGCAGCGCGAGTCCGTAGTCGGACCCGGCTGCGAGGTCGCCGCCACCGAGGTCCAGCAGGCAGCGGAAGGTGGCGTGCGAGGGCAGGTCGAGCGCTTGGGCCGACCACCGCGCGTGCAGCTTCACTGGCCGCCAGCGGCCTTGCCCGTGTCGCCCTTCGCACCCGTGTCGGCGGTGTCCGACGTGTCCACCAAAGCACTCGCGCTCATCGGCAGGTAGAAGTCGAGCCAGTCCGGGTCGTTGGTCTTGATGCGCACCCTGGCCGTGGCCGAGTCCACGCCCTCGGGCAGGTTGGCGGTGAACACGTAGTCGGCGTCCGTGCCGGGCGCGAGCTCGTCGGAGGGGTCCTCGCTGTTGGCTGCGGAGAGGTAGAACACCGCCTGGTCGTCCTCGACGATGAGCACGTCGTAGATCAGCAGGTTGGACTCGCCCGCGGAGCCGAGGGTGAGCGTGATGGAGTAGGCCAGGTCCGGCTGGAGATCGGTGAACACCAGCTCGTCGGCCGACAGCGTGAGCGCGGCCACGCCGCTGGCCTCGTCCACGTCGGAGTTGATGTTCGAAAACGTGGTCTCGCCGGGGTCACAGGCGAGCATCAAGGCGATCAGCACGGGCATCTCCGGAGCGGAAGCATAGCCGTGATAGCCAGGCGCTGTGTTCCGGTTCGGCGAGCCCCACCGTGCGGTCATCGAGGTGCCCCTCGGGAGCTTCGTGAAGCGCGAGCTGCACGCCGGCGCCGAGGTCGACTTCGTCTCCCCGGTGCCCTGCCCCTTCAACTACGGCCACGTCACGGGCACGCTGGGTGTCGACGGCGACCCCGTCGACGCGGTGATCCTGGGCCCTCGCATCCCCCTCGGGGCCGAGCTCGAGTGCCCGCTGGTCGCGGTCGTGCGCTTCCTCGACGCTGGCGAGCAGGACCACAAGCTGGTGCTGAGCGACGCGCCGCTGACCGAGGCTCAGCGCCTGCTGCTCAAGGGCTTCTTCACGGTCTATGCCCAGGCGCGCTCGGGCCTGAACGTGGCGAAGAAGCGCTGGGGCCGCACGGCCTACCTGGGCCTGGAGGAGGGCTGAGCGCCCTGCTTGGGCTCCCAGACCTGGTTGGGGCGAACGCGCCACCCCGTGCGTGTTCGGAAGGCGGTCGACGGCATCTTCACCGCTCCGGCCCGTTCGTAGTAGCGGTTCAAGCCGTGCTTGATGTCGCCCGACACGATGACCGCGTCCCAGCGCTTGGCCTTCATCGCGCGGTCGAGCGCCTTGCGCTCCTTGAAGAGCGGCCCGCGCTTGTGCTCCAGGTCCCACAGCGCGATCAGAGGAAAGCTGGGCTGCTTGCCCGCCAGGTACGGGTACCAGGGAGCGTGCGGCATCAAGACCTCGCCGTCGTAGCTGGCGATCTTCTCGATCAAGAGCGCGCCAGCGGCGCTGTCGGCCTCGGTGGGCAGGTAGCGGTCGACCTCCCAGCGGCCCTCGTAGACCTGGAACGCGATGACGGCCGACGCGACGAGCGCTGCGCCGCGGACCCTGCCCATGGCGAAGACCACC
Source organism: uncultured Enterobacterales bacterium (assembly GCA_964604675.1). Classification (GTDB taxonomy): domain Bacteria; phylum Myxococcota_A; class UBA796; order UBA796; family CAJQPC01; genus CAZSAT01. Next base: position 23,429 of record CAZSAT010000068.1, on the reverse strand, counting down.
CCGAGCGCCACCATCCAGTGGGCCGGCATCAGCACGTTCACGAAGCCACCGTGGTGCGCGCGCATGATGGCGGTCAGCGGCAAGAGCAGCACCGCCAGGGCCATCCAGTAGGTGGCGCCGTCGCCCACCCGGGGGGACGGCCGACGGGCGAAGCGGACCAGCAAGGCGATGGCGACCCAGGCGAGCAGCGGTGCGCTGACCACGCCCAGTGCCTCCAGCTTCTCGATGTCGAGCGCCTTCGACACGTCGTAGGCCAGGTCGGCCACGATCGGCGGCTGCTTCAACACGGCCGCCAGGCCCAGGAACGGCACGCCGAGCGCGAGGGGCGCTCGCAGGAGCACGACCGCCGCCACCGAGCCTCCGATCGCCGCCCACTTCAGGGCCTTGAAGGTCTCCAGGCCGAAGTTCGGCCAGGCGCGCTGGCCCACGAGCGGGTGGGCTCCGGGCACCTCGAGCAGGTAGGTCAGGAAGTAGCCGTCGGTGGCGATCTGCACGGCACCGGTGAAGATCAAGGCAGGCACCGCCGATGCTGCGAAGAAGGTGAGGGCCGGTCGACCCCCACGGTACCGCCAGAGCCACCAGATCATGGGCAGGCCACAGGCCGCGTAGCTGTGCTTGGTCGCAAAGGCCGCGGCCAGCAGCAGACCGCCGACGACGATGGCCGGTCGCGTGGCGCGGCGCACCAGCACCAGCGACCAGGACGCCAGCCCGATCGCCAGGCCGTCGATGCGCACCAGGTCGTAGAAGGTGCCGCTGTTCTCGTAGCAGGAGAGGAAGAGCGCGGCGGCCCCCGCGCCGAAGCCCCACGGCAGGTGTTCCTGACGCACCGCCGCCACAAGGGCCGCGGCGGCGGCACCGCTACCGACGGCCGAGAGCGTGCGTCCGGCCTGGTAGCTGGGCTCCACCAGCGACAGCAGCCAGGCGTAGAACGGCGGGTAGATGTAGGGCACCCACTCGGCGGTCGGCGCCACGTAGATCGGCTCGCCCTCCCGGAGGCGCAGGGCGTGCACGAGCATGCCGCCCTCCATCCACTCCAGGTCGAAGCCGTAGGCGGCGCGCACGCCGAAGCTGTCCACCAGGATGCTGGCGACCCAGATCAGGGCACCGACAGCGGGCAGGGCCGCGAGGACGCGCGCGATCACGTGGGCTCCGGACTGTAGACGTTGCCGCCACCCGGCCGCACGAAGGCGACGACCTGCTGGCCCGCTTCCCGGGCGAGGCGGATGGCCAGGCTGGACGGGGCGCCCACCGACACGATTGCAGGGACCCGGGCGACCAACGCCTTCTGCACGATCTCGAAGCCCAGGCGTCCGCTGATGACCAGGACCGCGTCGTCGACCGGCGCGCGGTCCTGAAGCAGCCGCCAGCCGAGCACCTTGTCGACCGCGTTGTGGCGGCCGATGTCTTCGCGAAGCACCTCGAGACGGCCCTGGGCGTCGAAGAGCGCCGCGGCGTGCAAGCCGCCCGTGGCAGCGAAGGTGGCCTGCGCCTGACGCAGCTGTGCCGGGAGCTCGGCCAGCCACGCGGGGTCGAAGCGACGAGGCGCCTGCAGCGGCGCTGCGATCTGGAGCACCTGCTCGAGCGTGGCCTTGCCACACACCCCGCAGGCCGAGCTGGCGTAGAGCGCCCGGCGGGCCGACGCGAAGCGCTCCTCGTCCGCGCGGATCCCGCTGGCGAGCAACACGTCCACCGTGTTGTCCTTCGGGTCGGCCGGGTCGGAGACCTTCTCGAGGGCCGCGAGGTCGTCGGGGCCATCGATCAAGCCCTCTGCGTACAGGAAGCCGGCCGCGAGCTCGCGGTCGTGCCCGGGCGTGCGCATCGTGACCACGAGCGAGCGCCCGCCGACCCGAAGCTCGAGGGGTTCCTCGACCACGAGCGTGTCCTCTTCTGTCACCCCCGTGGCGAGGCGGTGGACAGCGAGGTTCAGCGTCGGCTTCACCATAGCGGGCGCCTATCCGACTCGGCCGCTTGCGGGTCGTGGAGGAGGTGGTAGCTTGCGCGCCCCGGAGAGGAGACGACGATGCTGGTTCTGGCGATGATGGTGGGCTGCACGGACAAGGGAGACTGCGACACGGCAGGTGTCACCGCGTCCAGCGTGACCGACGACTGCTTCTACCCGGGCTTCGACATCGAGGGGAACGGCTACGACTTCCTCTCCGAGGCCACCGTGTCCGCACCCGACAACCTCTGTGCGTCGTTGGTGGACCCGACCCCCGTGGTCGACGAGACAGGCCCCCTCACCTACCTCCAGTCCAGCGTGCCCGTGGGTGACGACGGCACCTTCGCGTTCCGCCTGGTCACGACCACCTCGATCATCGGGCTCGTGATGATCACCGACGACTGCGACGACAGCACCGACAACTGGGCCGCGCTCGGCACCGGCATCCCCAGCGACACCGTCGGCGAGATGGACTACGGCGACCTGATCGAGGGCCAGCAGGCCTACGTGATGTCGAACGCCGATCTCGCGGTCATCGAAGCCGATCTCGCCACCGCCGGGTACAGCGGCGGCAACGGCCTCGCGACCGACGGCTACGTGATGGGCGTGGTCATCGACGGTGAGGACCCGTCGACCGCCAGCACCGTCGGCGGCGCCACGGTCTTCTCGACCAAGGACGACACCCTGAGCGTGTTCTACGGCGACAACGACCTGAGCGACGGCCGCTTCACCACCGCAGGCAAGCCCAACACCGCCACCGATGCGAGCACCAACGTGGGCTTCTTCATCCCCGCCGGCATCGTGTCCAGCTACACCGCCGACGACGGTGCCAACGAGTACTACGAGATCCTGGGCGGCTCGACCGAGGGCATCGGCATGTTCATCCGCGTGCCCCGGGTCAGCGAGTAGCCCCGATCAGCTCTTCTGCAGGCTCACGAACACCCGCCGGCCCTGCCGGTCCACGACCACGAGCACCGTGTCGTCTGCCTTCAGGCGCTTGCCTGCGTCCCTGGCGCTCGTCACCGGCTGACGGCCCACCTCGACGATCCGGTCGCCGGCGCGGAGCACGCGGGCGGCCGGCCCGGAGGGGTCGACCTCCACCACGACCACGCCTTCGGGGCTGTCCATCAGCTTGATGCCGAGGGTCCTCGCGGTGTCGGGCTGCTTCTCGGGCGTGGCGTCCGGCGAGCCCTGGTACTCCCCCTGCGCGATGGCCTCTTCGGTCGGTCGCTCGCCCAGCTTGCACGACAGGCGCTCGGTGTCGCCGTCGCGGATCACGGCCAGCTCGATCCTCTCTCCCGCGCGACGGCGACCGATCGCCTGGACCAGGTCGTCGCTCGAGCCGATGGGCTCGTCGTCGACCGACACGATGACGTCCCACGCCTGCAGTCCAGCCTTGGCGGCGGGCGTGCCGTCGTGCACCTCGTTGACGAGCGCGCCTGCGACGTCTGCGAGGCCAAGACCGGCCGCGAGCCCTTCGTCGAGGGTCTGGAGCGACACCCCGATCCAGCCGCGGTGGACCTCACCATCGGCCTTCAGGTCGTCGAGCACCTCCTCCACCATGTCGATCGGCACCGAGAACGCGATGCCGCTTCCCTGCGCGGTGATGGCGGTGTTCACCCCGACCACCTGCCCGGCGAGGTCGAAGAGCGGCCCGCCGGAGTTTCCGGGGTTGATGGCCGCGTCGGTCTGGAGGAAGTCGTCGTAGGGGCCCGAGCCGAGCGCCCGGCCCTTCGCCGAGATGATCCCCGCGGTGACCGTGTGCCCGAGCCCGAAGGGGTTGCCGATGGCGAGCACGTGGTCGCCCACGCGCATGCCCTCGGAGTCGCCCAGCCGCAGGTGGGGGAAGTCTGCGCCTTCGACCTTCAGGAGCGCGATGTCGATGCGGGGGTCGGTGCCCACCACCTCGGCTTCGTAGGTCTGTTCGTCCGACGTGGTGATCGTGATGCCCGACGCCGACTCCACCACGTGGTTGTTGGTGATGAGGTAGCCATCGGGCGAGATGAAGAAGCCGGAACCCTGGCCGTGGCGCAGGGGCGTGCCCCCGTGCTGCTCGTACTGCTCGCGCAGCTCCTGGGGAACGTCGAAGAAGCGGAAGAAGGGGTTCTGCTCCATGCCCTTCAAGGGGTTCTCGACCTCGGCCTCCACGTTGACGTTCACCACCGCAGGTGCGAGCTGCTCGACCAACGGCGCGTAGCTCACGGTACTGGGCACGCTGATCGTCGTGGGCGACGGGGCGGCCCACGCGGAGCCGACCACGGCCTCCGAGGCGCCGTCGTGGTCGAGCTGCGAGCAGCCGGAGAGGGCCAGGCCGACGCCCACACCGAGGGTGAGGGCCGAGAAAGAACGGAGGGTACGCATGAGACCTCGTGGGAAGAGCCGTGGGTACGACACCTCTGTCACCACCCTGAGCCCGTGCGTCCGGTCACACAGTGTCAACGAGCTTCACGGGATACCGAGGCGGCATGTTGCAGCTGTCCGGCATCGCGATCGACGCGGTCTCCGTGGGGGGCCTGGAGACCTGCATCCAGCTTCCGGGCCAGAAGCTCGCCTTCGACATCGGTCGCTGCCCGCGCAGCGCGGTGTACCGCCCCACCGTGGCCTTCACCCACGCCCACATGGACCACATGGGGGGCGTGGCCTTCCACTGCGCCACCCGGAGCCTGCTCGGGCTGAGCCCGCCCACCTACCTGGTGCCCCACAAGAACGTGAAGGCCTTCAACGCGCTGTTCCACGCCTGGCGGCAGCTCGATCGCAGCGGGCTGCGGCACGAGCTGGTTCCGATCGGTCCCGGCGAAGAACACCGGCTCGCGAGCGGGCTCCTCCTGCGCCCCTTCCGAAGTCCTCACCGGGTGTTCTGCCAGGGCTACGTCCTCTGGGAAGAGAAGCAGAAGCTCAAGGCGGAGCTCCTGGGCACGCCGGGGCGTGAGATCGCGGCCATGAAAGAGCGTGGCGTGGCGATCACCGACACCGTGAGCTCGCCGGTGTTCGCCTTCACGGGCGACACCCGGATCGAGGTCATCGAGCAGGAGGAGGCCCTGCGAAAGGCCCGCGTGCTCGTGCTGGAGTGCACCTTCGTCGACGACCGCGTGAGCGTGGAGCAGTGCCGCAGCAAGGGCCACGTGCACCTCTACGAGATCCGCGACCGCGCCGAGCTGTTCGAGAACCAGCAGATCCTGCTCACGCACTTCTCGGCGCGCTACCGCGCCTCCGACATCGAGGAGGCGCTCGACAAGCAGCTCCCGCCGGGGCTGCGCGAGCGCGTCACGCCGCTCTTGAAGGGGCACGACGCGGTGGCCCAGGCGCTGGTCTGAGGCCCGAGGGTCGCTACGACCCCGACCGGCGCCGCGCAGCCGCCAAGACCGCCATCCACCAAACCACGCCCACACTGCCCGAGGCGCAGCCGCACCCGGCCGCCGCCTCGGAGTCGTCGGTCTCGCGGAGGTAGGAGTCCGGCTCGTCGTCGTCCGGCGGTTCTTCCTCGACCGCCGCGTCGGTGTCACCGACCACGTCGCCCGTGGCGGTGTCGAAGCCTCCAGCGCCCGAGCCCGTGTCCACGTGGTCGCCTTCCTCGGCGGCCTCGAAGCCGACCGTCAGCCGGAAGGCGTCCACCCACACGTCGCTGTCGCGGTTGCCGCCGGGATGATCGTGCAGCTCCACCTGCCCCACCACCGCGTTGATGTCGTCCCAGGTCCAGGCGCCGTCGTCGCCGGTGAGGTCGACCTCGTGCCACGCCGAGGAGGTCCCCGCCCAGATGGTCTCCGCGGCACCGCCGCCGTGCAGCGCCATCTCGATGTCGTAGCTCCCGCTCTCGTACTGGGTGCGGCCGTAGACCTCCAGGGTCACGTCGGTGATGACCTCGTCGCCCTCTGGATCGCAGGCTCCCCACGCCCCCACCCGCAGGTACTCGCCGGCGTCGGCGTTGGGCGTGCTGGCCTCGTTGCCGTCGGCTTCGCCCTTCGCGTTCGACACGCTGGACCAGTCGTCGCTCTGGCCGCTGCCCTCGGCCGATCCCGCGTAGAGCACCTGGGTGTGGTAGCCGTAGCCGGGGTTCTCGCTGCACGGGTCGGTCTCCGACGACGAACCGCCGTCACCACCGTCGCCGCCACCGGCACTGAGCAGCACGAACTTCGCCGCGTTGGCCTCGTCGCTCTCGTCGTCGTCGGTGCCGTCGAGGGTGAGGTAGCAGCCGCCGGACCCCGCCGTGCAGTAGTAGTCGCCCAGGCTGATCCAGCCGCTGGCGCCGTCCTCGTAGGCGCCCTGATCGATGCTGTGGTGGTGGCTGGCGCCGTAGCCGTCGTAGACGTAGTGGTCGGCGTCGTTCGTCCGGTTCTCCGTGTAGCGGAACCAGATGAAGACCTCCCACGTGCCCTCGGTCGTGATGTCGGGCGTCCAAGTGGCCGTGCCCCGGCGGTCGCTGCCGCCCACGGTGTGCGAGAGGTAGTGGTACTCGGTGTCGCCGCCGTCGAAGCCGGTGCTCAGGTGGCTCCACGTCGTCCAGTCGTCACCGGTGGTGGTGAAGGTCGGGGAGCCGTCCTCGTCATCGATGACGATCTCGTCGGCGTGCGCGAAGGCCAACAGTGCGAGCAACATGGGGAGCCCGTCGGTGCGGCTTCACCGTAGCACCGGGATCGCCCGTCGTTCCGTCAAGCCCACGTCAGGGATTTCGAACGATCGTTCTTGAACGGATCGATCACCGAGCGGGCTGCGGGAGCGCCAGGTTGCGCACGCACTGCGCCCCTTGTGCGCCCGGCAGGAGTCGACAGAGCGGCACGGCCTCCGAGCCGAGGGTCGCGGCATGGGCCCCCACCCAGCCCGAGACGGCCGCCCCCTGGATGACGTCGGCCTCGATGCTCCGAGCCAGCTCCAGGGCGCGGTCCAGCTCGGAGCTCGGAAGCGCGACGAGCTGGTCGTGCAGGCAGAAGTCACGGTGCTGGCCCGGAAGCTCCTCGCACGAGAGTGCGGGTGAGCCGTCCCGGTACACGAGGCTCGGAGCCGGCGCATCGCAGGTGGCGGGCCGGGACACGACGCGATCCGCCAGCAGGCTGTCCATCGGCCGCTCGTAGACCGAGAACCCGCAGAGCGGCAGCTCCTCGAACAGGTAGGCCATGCGCTCGCGATCGGGGCTGCGTTGCTGGGCGAGCAGGTGCTCTCGGAAGGGATCGCCCACCGTCGCGACCCAACCAGAGCTCGCCGACATCAGCGCCAAGAGCGCGCCGAGCGAGCCCGCGAGCCAGCCCGCTCGGGTCCGCCGCGAGGGCAGGCGCGGCCAGATCCCCTTCACGTGCCACCACACCAGCAACACCGGCACGAGCCACCCCAGCCCCAACAGGCTGGTCGCCGCCCAGGCCAGCTCGGGGGTGAGGATCTGCCCATCGACGAGGCGCGCCTCGACCACGCCGAGGGCCAGCGACGGCGTCACGAGGCAGAGCGACACGACCCCGCATCCCACGAGCGGGGCATAGGGCCGCAGCGGTCGCTCCGCGTTAGACAGGGGGGCCTCGGAGGCCCGATGTACCACGACTTCCTCATCCTCGGCGGCGCCGGCCTCGTGGGCACGCAGGTCGTTCGGCACATCGTGCGTTCGCTGAATCCGCGCCGGATCGTCGTCGCTTCGCTGCAGGAACACGAAGCCGTCGCGGCCTGCCAGGCCCACGAGCAGGAGTTCGGGGACACGGTCTGCTTCGTGCCAGCCTGGGGCAACCTGTTCGTTCCCAGCCGCTTCGCACAGCTCTCACGCGCCGACCTGCTGGACGACCCGAACGCCCGGCGCACGCTGCTCGGCGCGGTGTACGAGGACTTCAGCGCAGCCTACAAGCAGAACCACCTCGTCACGCTCATCCGCCAGCACCGCCCCGAGGTGATCGTCGACGCGGTGAACACCGCCACCGGCTTCAGCTACCAGGACGTGTTCGACGGCGCGGCCAAGGTGCGCGAGTGGATCGGGGAGGACGGCTACGACGCCCAGGGGGTGAAGGACCTCGAGACCTTCCTGCTCTCGCAGTCCGTGCCCCAGCTCATCCGCCACGTGCGCTTCGTGCACCGCGCCACCACCGAGTACGGTACCAAGGTGTACCTGAAGGTCGGCACCACGGGCACGGGAGGCATGGGGCTCAACATCCCCTACACCCACTCCGAGGACCGTCCCTCCAAGAAGCTCCTGGCCAAGAACGAAGCCGCCTTCGGTCACACCGGCCTGCTCTTCCTGCTGGCGCGCACCCCCGACAGCCCCATCGTCAAGGAGGTCAAGCCCGCCGCGATGATCGGCTACCGCGCGGTCCAGACCCGCACGGTGCGCGACAAGCACGGAAACAGCTCGCTCTTCGCCGCCCAGACCCTGGCGCTCCGCCGCGGCGAACACCTCGAGCTGCGCGCCGACCAGACCACCTACGACGAGGTCGGAGCGCTGGAGGTGCCGGTGGTCGACACCGGCGAGAACGGCGTGTTCACGCGCGGCGAGTTCTCCGCCATCACCGCGCTCGGCCAGATGGAGTACATCACCCCCGAGGAGATCGCGCGCACGGTCGTGCTCGAGCTTCGGGGCGCCAACACCGGCCAGGACATCGTGTCGGCGCTGGACGGGAGCGTGCTCAACCCGTCCTACAAGGCCGGCCTGGTGCGCGGCGTCGCCCTGCGCGATCTCGAGAGCGCCGAGAACGAGGCGCTCGCCACCGATGCGGGCGTGCCGAGCATCGCGCTCGGCCGCCTCGGTCCGCCGGAGCTCTCGAAGCTGCTCTTCGAGGCGGCGCTGTTGAAGCAGGTCTACGGCTCGATGTCGGCCCTGTTGGCCGACGAGCGCGATGCCCACGCCGTGGCCGACGCGCTGGTCGCCGCGCTCGAGCCGAGCCGGGTCGGGCGGCTCGCGCCGAGCATCGGCATCCCCGTGCTGCTCCCCGACGGGGAGACCCTGCTCCGCGGCCCCCGGATCAACGTCCCCGAGGTCACCGGACACGCGACGTCGGTCACCCTGCACCGGGACTCGGTGGATCGGTGGGCGCGCAAGGGCTGGGTCGACCTGCGCCCCGTCAACGTGACCCGCTGGCGCGAGCGCATCGCGAAGATGAAGCAGGCCCGCACCGATCTCCGCAACGCCGGCTCCGCCGCCGCCACCATCCAGAGCTACATGTCCGACCGCTTCGAGCTGGGGGAAGTGGCCGCCTGGATCTTCAACAACGAGATGGGCGGCTACCGCATCAAGTGATCGCCTTCTGCATGCCCGCGCGCAACGCAGCGCGGACGGTGCAGGAGGCGGTCGCGAGCTGCCTGGCCCAGAGCCACGCGCCCGCCGAAGTCCTGGTGGTCGACGACCACAGCACCGACGACACCGCAGCGCTCGCGCGACGTGCGGGCGCTCGCGTGATCCCGTGCGAGGGCCGTGGGCTGGTCGATGCCCTGAACACCGGACTTCGACAGGCGCGGGGCACCATCATCGCGCGCATGGACGCCGACGACGTCGCGGCGCCGGACCGGCTGGCACGGCAGGTGCCGCTGGTGCGCGAGAGGACCGTGGTCGACGGCGGTGTACGGTTCTTCCGGGACCGCGGCCACGTGCCACCGGGGATGCGCCGCTACGAGGCCTTCGTCAACGCCGCGGTGGTCGAGCGCGACCTGCTCGTCGAGAGCTTCGTCGTGCACCCCGCCGCCACCTTCCACCGCGAGGCCGTGCTCGCGGCCGGCGGTTACCGCGACGGCGACTTCCCCGAGGACTACGATCTCTGGCTCCGGCTGCACGCCGCAGGCTGGCGCTTCGAGAAGGTCCCCTCCCCGCTCGTGCGGATGCGGGATCGTCCGGAGCGGGCCACGCGCACCGACCCGCGCTACCGCATCCAAGGCTTCGACCGGGTCCGACAGGCGTGGCTTGCGTCCACCGTGCTCGCTCGGCCGAAACGGGTCGTGCTGTGGGGCGGCGGGAAGGCCGGCAAGCGCTGGCTGCGCTGGCTGCAGGCGGCCGGCCACACGGTGCCGGCGGTCCTCGACATCGTCGACCGCGGTGAGGTCGGAGGCGTCTCCGTGCTGCCGCCGGAACGGCTCGCAGATCTCGAGGCCGATCACATGCTGGTCGCCGTGGGCGCCCGAGGGGCCCGGGCAGCCATCCGCGCCCGCGTCACCAGCCTGCGCCCCGCATGGGTCGAGGGCCACGACTGGTGGGCGCTTCGTTAGACTGCCCCGGTGTCCACCCCCTTGCTCGCGCTGCTCGGCATGGCCCTCTGGGCCCTGCTCCTCGTCACGGGCATCGGCTCCATCCGCGTCGTGCAGGTCCTCCAGGGCAAGGTACCGCCCAAGGGCTTCAACTCCGGTCAACAGCACGGCAGCGAAGCCTATTGGCGGCTGAACCGCGCCCACCTGAACTGCGTCGAGAACCTGCCGGTGCTGGGCGCGCTCGTCCTGGTCACCGAGGTGGCCGAGCTTGGAAGCGCGCAGGTCGACGGCCTCGCCATGACCTACCTGGTGGCCCGCGTCGGGCAGACGGTGGCCCACGTCTCCAGCGGCTCGAACATGGCGGTGAACGTGCGCTTCACCTTCTTCGTGGTGCAGCTGGTGGTCGCGGTGGCCTGGGCCGTGACGTTGCTCGCGTGAGCACCACCCTGGGCGACGGGCGCTGGGAGCTGACCGATCCCCTCGGTCAGGGCACGATGGGCACGGTGTGGCGGGCGCGTGATCGCGACATGCACCGCTGGGTCGCCATCAAGGTGCTCAGCCCGGCGATGGCCCGGCACGAGCAGGTCCGAGAGCGTTTCCGGCGTGAGGCGCAGGTGCTCCAGAAGCTGCGACACGATCGCGTGGTGCGCCTGCACGAGCTGCGCGACACCGACGAGGGTCTGTTCATCGTCATGGACCTCGCCGAAGGCGGGAGCTTGCTGACCTGGTTGAGGCGGAACGGAGCCATGCCGCCGCGCCTGGCGATCGACTGTGCGGTCCAGGCCGCCGAAGGCCTGGGCTACGCCCACGGCGTCGGCGTGGTGCACCGCGACGTGAAGCCGCAGAACCTCCTCATCCGACCCGATGGCGTGGCGGTCGCCGACTTCGGGATCGCCCGCCTCGAACAAGCCGCGATCAGCTTGACCCGCACCGGCGTGCGCATGGGGAGCATCGGCTACATGGCGCCCGAGCAGGCGCGCGATGCCAAGGCGGCCGACCACCGGGCGGATGTCTTCGGCCTCGGCGCCACCCTGTTCACGCTGCTCACCGGCATTCCGCCCGGTCTCATCAAGAACGACTTGCGGGACCACGGCGGCAAGCTCCCCGACGCAGCGGCACGGGTGGTGATGCGGGCCACACTCGACGCGCCGGAGCATCGCTACCCGAGCATGGAACGCCTGGCCCGCGCGCTCCGAGAGGCGCGCGAGATCACACCGGCCACCCCCGAGGCCGAGCCACTGTTCTCGCCCGAGCTGGCCGCGGAGATCGACCCCTCGCCGTCGAGCGGACCTACGCTCGTGCTGGAGGACTGACCGGCTCGGGCAGCTCGCGGTGCTCCAGGAAGTGGGCGAGCAGGCGCCTCGTCTCCGGGTGATCCATGATCCAGGTGTGGCTCGCCGCCACCACGCGGTGGGGGTGTTCGCCGTCGAGGCGGGTCTCGTGCACCGCCACGAGGCCATCGTGTGGCGCCTCCCCGTGCACGCCGACCGCGCTCGTCAAGACGCTCAGGGGGTTGCCCACGCTCAGACCGAGGCTCCCGGCCACGATCACGGTGGGCTCCGGCGGCGGCGGGAAGGGGCGCACGCCGGTCATCGCCTCACCCGCCGGGCCGTAGAAGGCGTGGAACGGCTTGAAGGGGTCGAGCGTGCGCGCCGCCTCACTGCCCTGGTTCGGCGGCGCCATCATGAACGCGCCCTGCCAGTTGAGCCGGTCGCCCAGGTACCGCACCAGGATGCCGCCCATGGAGTGCGTGACGGCGAGGAGCGGCGTGTCGACGCCGAGATCCGTCACGATCCGATCGTAGACCCTGTCGGCCAGCGCCTCCATGGGTTGGCTGCGGCTCTGGTAGGTCATCGTCCAGGTCTCGAAGCCCTGACGGGAGACCCAGTAGCGCACGCGCGCCATGGACCACTGGCTGCGTGCGAGACCATGCAGGAAGACGACGACGGGCTTCACGAGCGAAGCCTACCCACCGCTCCGCCGGAGGCCAAGTGCCGCTATGCTTCGGTGCATGATCTGGATCTTGTTGGCGTGCGTGGGTGAGAGCGTCACCCCCTTCGAAGGCGACACTGGCGGCGGCCTGGACACCCTCTCGGACAACACCGCCACCCTGCCCAGCGGCACCGACGCCGAGCCCTATCCCGAGACCCTGAACCACGTCACCGGCGAGACCGACGACTACGCCTGGGCGCACGCCAAGGGCTACGTGCACGCCGACACCGCCACGGTCTGGGCCGCGTTCCAGGACGTCGACGTGGTCACGGACCGCGCCAACGTCGACACCTGGACCAAGGAAGACAGCGACGAGGAGGGGTACGACGTCAGCTTCCTCGTGCACTGCCTCGTGAACGACCTGGTCGAGGTGGCCTGGGACGTGGGCTGGTTCCAGTCCCTCAATGCCGGCACCGCCGCGGCGCCACAAGAGGTGGTGGGGCGCGTGCAGAAGGTGGAGGGCTCCGAGTTCATCGAGCTCCTCGAAGGCTCGGTGCTGCTCCGCCCCGCCGACACGAACGTGACCGAGGTGCAGCTCATCTACCACGTGGGTTCGGTGGGGGACGACCCGGCCGCGGTGGAGGACTGGGTGACCGCCGTGTACGCCGACGCGGTGGCGTGGTCGAAGGGTGAGGCGCTCCCCGCGGTGGAGTGAGCCGGTAGCATCGGGCCATGTCCGGTCATCCCCTCGTCCACTTCTTCCTCGCCGGTGCCGTGCTGTTCGCCGTGGATGCCTGGCTCCGCCCGCCAGACGCCGTCGTGGTCACGGCCGAACGCCGCGCCTCCCTCACCGCCGGCGTCGACGACCCCGCCGAGGTCGACGCGGCCGTGCAGCGCTGGATCGATGAGGAGCTGCTGGTGCGCGAGGCCAAGCGACTCGGCTTGGACCGCGGCGATCCAGTCGTACGTCGCCGCCTGGTCCAGAAGCTGCGGTTCCTGCAGGAGCGGGTGGATCCGCCCAGCACCGCAGCGCTGGAGGCCTGGCTCGCCGAACACCCCGAGCGCTTCCGGGTGCCGGCGCGCTGGGCGCTCGAGGTCCAGGCCGAGCGCGCCCTGCCGCACGGCCGGGTCGACGGCGCCCTCACGGCGATCAGCTGGCGCTCGAGGTACGGGATCGACGTCGAGCACCTCGCGGCGGGCGATCAGAGCGTGCAGGACACCGTGTACGGATCGGTGACGATCTCCGTGACCGATCACACGGCCGCCCGGCTGCCTGCCCTGGACGAGATCCACGCCTTTGTGGAGGCCGACTACCTCGACGCCCACCGCGAGCGCGCCAGCCAGGAGGCCCTCGCCGAGCTCCGCGCGAGCACGGAGATCCGTTGATCGGCCTCCTGCTGGGCATGGCATTCGCACACGGGTTCTCCGGCGGTCTGGCCGTGCTCGACGGCACCACCCTCCAGTTCCAGGCCCCGAACGCCTCGGTCACCCTGAGCACGGACTGCGGAGCGCCACCCGACCTGGCGTGCGAGCCGACCACGCTGCGCGTCCACGGCCTCGGCGGCTCGGATCAGGTGCTGGTGCGGGTCGGCAGCGAGGTGCACACGCTCACGGCCAGCGCCCCCCTGCTCGCGCTGCAACGCCCCGTGCCGCCACGCTGGCTCCGACAGGGGTTCACCCACGCCCTCAGCGGCCTCGACCACGTGCTCTTCATCCTCGGGCTGGTCGCCCTCACCCCTCGGAGGCGCCTGCTGGCCACGGTCACCGGCTTCACCGCCGGCCACGCCCTGAGCCTCACGGCCGCGGCGAGCGGCCTGGTGACGCTCCCCGGCGCCCCGCTCGAAGCGCTCATCGCGCTGAGTGTGGTGTGGCTCGCCCGGGCGCTGCTCACGCCCGACCCACGCGACGGGGGGCTGCAGCTCGCGGTGGTCTTCGGGCTGTTGCACGGGCTCGGCTTCGCCGCGGGTCTCGGCGATCTCGGGCTCGACAGCTTGCCGCGCGCGCTCCTCTCGTTCCACGTCGGCATCGAGCTCGCCCAGCTCCTCGTCGTGCTGATCGCCCTGCCTCTGGTGGCGCGTCTCCCGGCCGCCGCAGTCGGTTGGCCGCTCGGCGCCGTCGCCGCCTGCTGGACCCTTCAACGCCTCGCCGCCCTGGGGACCTGATGCCGCTCCTCCTGATCGTCGCCTGCCAGGACAAGCCTGCGGACACCGCGGAGGGCGAGGTGGCGTGCGCCGCGCGCTCCGAGCAGCGGCAGCTGTTCTGGGGCGATCTGCACGTGCACACCTCGTACTCCTTCGACGCCTACCCCTACGACATCCGGCTCGAGCCCGAGGACGCCTACGCCTTCGCGCGCGGCGAGGCCGTGCTGCTTCCTCCGCTGGACGCCAACGGCGTCGGAACGGTCAGCACCAGGCTCGAACGACCGCTGGACTTCGTGGCCGTCACCGACCACTCGGAGTTCCTCGGCGAGGTCTCGCTCTGCACCACCGAGGGCTCGGCGGTCTACGACTCCACCACGTGCGTGGACTACCGCACGGAGCGTGAGCAGGGCTTCCAGGCCCTCGGCGTGCAGCTCGCGCTGGAGGAGCCGGAGCGCCACTCCGAGATCTGCGCGGACGAGGCGCTCTGCGCCGAGCAGGCCACCGACACCTGGTCACGGCTGCAGCAGGCCGCCCACGCGGCCTACGACGGCACCGACGCCTGCAGCCTCACCACCTTCGTGGGCTACGAGTGGACGGGCGCAACCGCCAACACCAACCTGCACCGCAACGTGTTGTTCCGGAACGAGCACGTGCCTGTCCTGCCCGTGAGCTACTACGACGAACCCACGCCCGAAGGCATGCTGCGTCGCCTCGCCGAGGACTGTCTGGGCCTGCCGGGATGCGACGTGATCAGCATCCCGCACAACGCCAACCTCTCCAATGGCCGCCAGTTCCACTTCGACGGGGACGCGGAGCTGGCCACCCTCCGAGCCACGCTGGAGCCGCTGATGGAGATCTACCAGCACAAGGGCGATAGCGAGTGCCGGAACGGCCTGGCCTTCGGCGAGGACGAGCTCTGCAGCTTCGAGAAGTTCCCGATCGACGACGGTGACGACGAGGACTGCGGCGAGGACTACGGCGCGGGTGGGATGTCGGGTGGGGGCTGCGTGTCGGACCGCGACTACCTGAGGGGGATCCTCGCGGAGGGGCTCCGCGTCGAGTCTTCGGTCGGGGTCAACCCCTACCGGCTCGGCGTCATCGCGAGCACCGACACCCACCAGGCCACGCCCGGCCTCACGCTGGAGGAAGGCTTCGCCGGCCACCTGGGCATCGCCGAGGACGAGCCCTCCGAGCGGCTGTCGAACCCCGGGCTCACCCCCGGCGGCATCGTGAACAGCGGCGGTGGACTGGCCGCGGTGTGGGCCACCGAGAACCGACGGGACGCCATCTTCGACGCGCTGAAGCGCAGAGAGACCTACGGAACCAGTGGACCACGGATCAGCCTGCGCTTCTTCGCCGGCGACCTGGAGCCAGGGATCTGCGACGACGCCGACCTGGTGGCGTCAGCCGACTCGGTGGGCGTGCCCATGGGCGCGACGTGGACGGGCACCCCGACCTTCGTCGTCTCGGCGGCCCAGGATGTCGACGGACTGCCCCTGCAGCGCGCCCAGATCATCAAGGGCTGGCTGGAGGACGGCGAGCCGCGGGTCGAGGTCGTCGACGTGGCGGGCGGTGACAACGGCGCCAGCGTGGATCTCGACACCTGCGCTGTCGTAACCGCGGGCGCGTCCAGCCTCTGCGGCGTGTGGACGGACCCCTCTCCGCCCGATGGGCCGGCCTGGTACTACGCGCGGGTGGTGGAGGATCCGAGCTGCCGCTGGTCCTGGCGCGACTGCCTCGCCGACGGCGCAGGCGAGGACAACTGCGACACCGACCAGATCGAGAAGATCGTGCAGGAGCGCGCCTGGAGCTCGCCGATCTGGGTGGAGCCCAGCTGAGCCTCCGAAGGCTCAGAACAGCTCTTCGCTCCAGATCGCATAGAAGCCGCCGCTCTGCTCACCGTCGTAGCTGGCGTAGGGCACGCCGATCAGGACCTCGGGCACCCCGTCGTCGTCCAAGTGCCCTGTCTCCAAGGCGTAGCCGGCCCGGCCGGCCAGCCCCTCGGCCTCGAACAGCACGGACGCGTCGTCCGCGCTCCAGGAGCCGCTGACAGGGCCCTGGAAGAGGTACGCCTCGCCTCGGAGCATGCCGGACCGCTCCGCCTGGGGCGCTCCGATCACGAGCTCGTTGTGGTCGTCGCCGCCGAAGTCGTCGCTGGCGAGGGCCTCTCCGAAGCGATCGAGGGCCTGCGAGCCGGTGATCGTGGCCACGGCCGCATCGCTCACCGGCGAGCTCTCGAGAAGCGGGCCGAGCACCACGTACACGCTGCCCGTCGAATCGCCCGCCGCCGGTGCTCCCAGCACGAGGTCGTGGTAGCCGTCGGCGTTCAGGTCCCCCGCGGCGCGCAGGGTCGTGCCCAGCTCGTCGCCCGGCGCGCCATACAACCGGGCGGCCGCGTCTGCGGCATTCACGAGGCTGGACGCGCTCCCGTCCACTGCGACCACCACGCCCCTGTCGGCGCTGGCGTCGTAGGTGGCGTAGGGGCCGCCCACCACCACGTCGCTCAGCCCGTCTCCCTCGATCACGTCGGCGCGGCCCTCGACGTCCCACCCGAGCCAGGACTCGGCGGTGGTCGGCCCGATGACGCAGAGCTCGGCGCTGTCCCAGCTCGAGGCACCCCATTCGCCGCCTTCGTAGACGCACGCGGCACCCGCCACGTCGCCCTTCCACTCGAACAGCGGCGCGCCCACGAGCAGGTCTTCCTCCTCGCCCGCGTCAGCCGCCAAGACCGACACGCTGAACCCGAACTCGCTGGTGCTGGCCTCGCCCGTGATGCGTCCGTCGGCGTAGGCACGCGCGGTGAAGCCTCCCTCAGCCCAGGCCTTCGTGTCGTCATCCCACAACACCACCTCGCCGACCGCGATGGAGCTCCCACCGGTGCCCACGGAGCTCACACCCGGGGCGCCGATGACGATCTCGTCCAGCAGGTCGCCGTCGTAGTCGCCGAGCGCAACGTCGGTTCCCAGCAGCTCGCCCTCGCCGTCGCCCATCAACGTGAAGCTCTCGTCGTAGTAGAGCCAGGCAGGCAGGCCGGCCGTGCCGAGCACGACGTGAGCCGCCCCTCGGCCGGCGCCTTCGTAGCCCGGGCTGCCGACCAGGAGGTCGCCGACGCCATCGCCGTCGAGGTCACCTGTGGCCAGGCTCGAACCAGCGCGGTCCGCGTCGAAGGTGCCGGCGACGTACGTGGCATCGGCGAGCTCGTAGACCACCTGGTCGCACGCGTCGATCACGTCGTCGCAGTCGTTGTCGACCCCGTCGTGGCACCACTCGTCGCGGCCCGGGTACGTGGTGGCTTCGGAGTCGTCGCAGTCGCCGTCGTACGCCACGTGCCCCGACGGGATGCCGCATCCCGAGGAGGCGTCCCCTGCCCCGTAGCCATCGCCGTCGGCGTCGACGTACCAGGTCACGGCGTCCGCCGCGCTCTCGTCGAACAGGTCGTCGCAGTCGTCGTCCACCCCGTTGCACACCTCGTCCGCGTTCGGGTGCACGCTGTCGTCGCCATCGTCGCAGTCGCCCTCCTGGTCAGCGGTGCCCTCGGGCGCCTCGCACGCCGCGACACCCTCGTCGAGGCCCCACCCATCCCGGTCGTCGTCGGTGTACCAGACGCCACCGTCGACCGCGTCCTCGTCCACCACCGCGTCGCAGTCCTGATCGACGCCGTCGCACAGCTCGCTGGCACCCAGGTAGACCGACGCGTCGCCATCGAGGCAGTCACCGTCGCCGACGACGTAGCCACTGGGGGCGATGCAGGCCTCCAGCGAGCTGGACGGGTCCCCCTGGCCATCCCCGTCGGTGTCGGCGTAGAAGGCACTCGGAGCGCCGACCGCCGGGTCCGCGTCGTCGCAGTCGACATCAGCTGGGATCTGGTCGCCGTCGGCGTCCCAGCGGCTGGCGTCCTCCCCGTCGGAGATCCAGGTGCAGGCCAGGGCCCAGTACAGCATCATCAGCCGGAACGTAGCACGCACATCGACGCTACGCGGAGAACAGCGCCGCCACCTCGGCTGCGTTGTCGAGCCCCTTGTTCACGGCTCGTACGACGTGGTCGGACCGGGCGCCATAGAGGGTCCGAGCGGTCTCGACGATCGGCTCCATGCGCACCTCGTCGTGCTCGCCCATCACGGCGACCAGGCGCACGGGAGCCGGCGCATCGAGCTCGGGCTCGTCGCTTCCGTGGTGCCCACCGAGGGCGTAGCCGAGCGCCTCCGGAAAGCACCAGTCAGCGGCCAGCCAGCTGGCGATGTCGGCGTGGGTGAAGCCGAGCGCCTCGTGCTCCAAGGCGTCGAGCTCGCCCTGGTCGCCGTGCCACTGCTCCAGGAGCTTGCAGTAGAAACCGCCGCGGCGCTGCACGAGCAAGGGCACCGCCATGTCCTGCAACAGGGCCGCCGTGAAGCTGACCGACCGGCTCTTCGGGTCGAGCACGTCGGCCAGGCACTGGGCGACGGTCGCGCGCCGTGCCGCCGCGCGCCAGAAGCTGTCGGGCGAGTGGCCGGGCGCCGTGAGCTTCGGCAGCGCCTCGGAGACCGCGAGCGCCAGCACCAGCTGCTCGACCCGTGACCGACCGAGCAGCGCCACGGCGTGAGGCACGCTCTCGCACCGCCGCTGGAGCCCGCTCGCCGCCGTGTTCACCGACTTCAAGAGCTTCACCGTGAGCGCGGGGTCCTGCTGGACCAGCTCGCCGATGCGGCTCAGCGGTGCGTGCGGATCCCGCACGGCTTCGAGCACCTGCATGGTCACCGCGGGGAAGCTGGGCAGGCGTGCGCCTCCCAGCGCCTTGCGGAGCTCCGCTGCGGGGTCGGTCCGCTTCCGCTTGAAGAGCCCGAACATCGCCCGCCTCAGTCGGCCCTGCGGCCCATCTTGGTGGAGAAGATGCTGAGCAGACCGCCCAGCATGCCGTAGCCCAAGACTACCTGCATCATCACGGCGACCTGGCCGGAAACCGAAGTCGGAAGCGCATCTCCGTAGCCCAGCGTGGTGAGCGTCACCACGCTGAAGTACAGCGGTGAGAGCCACGTGGGGCTGTCGCCGAAGTCGATGCCGACCTGGGTGTAGACCAGCGCGAAGACCACCGCGATGCCGGCCGTCCACGCGCCCCAGCGGGTCAGGCTGCGGCCGCAGTCGCTGGTCAACCTCCACGCCGTGTAGAGCCTCGCGTGCGCCGGGCTGGCGTTCCGGAACTCGTGCAGGAAGTTCTCGTCGAGCACGTGCCGCCGGACGAGCCACGCGCCGTTCCAGTCCACGTCGCGCACGTCGGCGTGCACCCAACCCGCCGTGGGGTAGCCGCGCACCCCGCGCAGACGGGCGCGGCGGAGGTCGGCGCGGTGAAAGCAGGCCCCGTCCAGCCGGGCGCCTTCGAGATCCGTCTCCCCCAAGGAGCTCGCCTCGAAGCTCGCGCCACGCAGGTCGGCCTCGACGAACCGAGCGCCGTGGAAGCGGGACGCGCGTAGATCCGCGTCTTGCAGGTCAGCCTCGGTGAAGGTGGCGCCCTCGAAGCAGGCATCGACGGCCTGCACCTGACGCAGCACGGCGTGCCCGAACCCAACCCGGCTGCAGTCTGCGGCGCTCAAGACCGCTCCGGCCAGGTCCGCCCCGAGCAGCTCCGCCCCTTGCAGGGAGGCCTCGAAGAAGCTCGCGCCGGCGAGCTTGCTCTTCACGAACCGACAGCCGTCCAGCTGGGCTCGCGACAGATCCGTCCCTTGCAGATCCCAGCCGGAGAAGTTCAGGCCGCGCAGGTCCTCGCCGATGAGCCGAGCACCCGCCAGGTCCAGGCTGATGGGCCGGGGCTCGTCGCCCGAACGGATGCGACGGAGGCGGGCCACGAGCTCATCGTGGGGGTCGAGCGCGAGCGCTGTCGAAGCCATGGGAACCTCCGGGCACCGTTCTCCTCGGATCGAACGCCCGGATGCTTGACCTTGCGCACCGTGTCGGAAGCTGGCAGACTTTTTGTACTGACCGGCCAGTCCTAGATGTCCCGAAACCCCTTCTCCAGCCCGACACCCTCCGATCCACGCTCCGCGCGGACCATTCGCCGCATCGTCGACGCTGCCGCCCGGATGTTCGGGGACGAGGGCTACCGGGGCGCCTCGATGAACGCCGTGGCCAAGGCGGCCGGCGTGTCGAAGAGCCTGCTGCACTACCACTTCTCGAGCAAGGAACACCTGCTGCTCGAGGCGCAGCGCGCCACCTTCCGCCAGATCCACGCGCGCTTCCAGGACCGGTTCCGCCGCGGCGACACCGGCACCGGCACCGCACTGGAGGCGCTGGACGCCCTCTGGGACGCGGTGTGGGACATGCGGGGCTGGACCCCGTTCATGGTCGAGACCATGAGCCTCGCCGCGCAGAACGCACCGATCCGCGATCACGTCGACGCCTTCCTGGACGAGACGGAGCCCCTGCTCGTCGAGAGCATCCGGGAGTTGTTCGTCAACGACCAGCTCGTGCTCCCGCCCGAGCGGCTCGCCCGCATGGTGCGCACCGTGCTGCACGGACTCGTCGTCGAGCTGGCCTACGCCCGGAACACCGACGACCTGCAGGTCGTCGACCAGACCTACCAGGACCTGCGCGCACTGTTCGCGCGCGTGGTCACCACCGGCCCGCACCGCGAGGAGGACCGATGATCCGCCGCGACCCCATCCCCTACGGCATGTTCACGATGAACCGCACCATGGACCAGCTCCGGTCGTGGCGCATCCTCGAGGGCGTCTACCACAAGGGGCAGGCCAAGGCGTGGGACGGCAAGGTGGAGCTGGAGGCGGCGCTCGCCCGCCACGGCGGCATCCAGCTCGATCCCCAGCATCTGAAGCCGATCAAGCGCCTGTTCGCGGTGATCTTCTGGGGCGAGCTCGCCGCGTGGAAGATCAGCGCCGAGCTGGCCCTCGAGCTGGAGCCGCTCGAGGCCAAGATGGCCGCCACGGCGCAGGCCCACGACGAGTCGAGGCACTTCTACGTGCTCCACGACTACCTGGCGCTGCTCGGCTACACCCCCGAGCAGCTGCCGGACTCCGCGAGCCGGGTGCTCGCCGAGGTGGTCGGCGCGAAGACCCTCGCGCGGAAGCTGCTCGGGATGCAGCTGATGGTGGAGCCGATCGCGCTCACCTTCTTCCAGATGGTGCGCGAGAAGCAGATCGACCCGGTCCTCTGCGACCTGCTGAAGCTCTACGAGCGGGACGAAGCGCGGCACGTGGCGCTCGGTGTGCACTTCCTGCCGCGGCTCCTCGAGACGATGGGACCGATCGAGACGCTTCGCCTCTGGCGCTGGCAGATGCGCATGTTCATGATCCAGCTCGACGGCCTCTCCGAGATGGAGGAGGACTTCCGCGCGCTCGGCTTCTCGCCCAGGGATGCGCTGAGGCTCGGCATCGCCAAGCAGACCCACGCGGCCCAGCTGCTCCTGGAGCAGCTGCCGACCGGCATCGACATGAGCCCGGTGTTCGAGCGCCTCATCGAAGCGCGCTTGGAGCTGGAGTTCCCGCCCGAGGGGCACGACCCCGGGCTCCCCGCGCGGGTGAAGCGTGCCCTCCATGCAGCGCTGCACGGAGCGGCCGAGAAGTGGGATCCGGGCGTGGTCATGGCGGCCTGAGCGGGAGACGGGCGCACAGGGGCACGTCGAGGAGCCGGGACGCCGGCCACGGCCGGCGGGCGCAAGCATGCGACTCGAGACGGCTTGATGGGTGCTCTAGTAAGCTGCAGCGGTGTTGACGCTGCTCCTCTCCTGCACCTGGATCTCGGGCGAGGAGGACGTCGCCCGTCACGACCTCGATGACGACGGCTACGACTGGCTCGTCGACTGCGACGACCGCGACCCCGCGGTCTGGGCGGAGTCCGAGGCCTACGTCGACGCCGACGCCGACGGGTACGGCACGGGCGTCGCCGAGTCGATCTGCGGAACCCCGGGCGAGGGCTTCGCCAGCACCGGCGGCGACTGCAACGACAGCACCGCGTCCATCCATCCGGGCGCGGACGAGATCTGCGACGGCCACGACTCCGATTGCGACGGTCTGGGCGACGCCGACGACCCCGACAGCGACTGGCGCGCCCTCTACGCGGACACCGACGGCGACGGCTACGGAGCGGCCGACGCCAAGGCGGTGTGGACCTGCGAGGACCTGACGAACCACAGCCCGGAACCCACCGACTGCGACGACGACGACGCCGACACGCACCCCGACCAGGCCGACGAAGCGTGCGACGGCCTCGACAGGGACTGCGACGATCGGATCGACGAAGACGCCGAGCTGGTCACGGCCTACGTCGACGACGACGGCGACGGCTTCGGCGCCGAAGACACGGCCACGGAGGTCTGCACCGGAGCTGAGGGCTACGTCTCGATCGATGGGGACTGCGACGACACCGACAAGGAGGTCGGTCCCGAGGCCTTGGAGATCTGCGGTGACGAGCGCGACGACGACTGCGACGACGACGCGCCCTCCTGCGCGATCGAGAGCATGCGGACCAGCAGCCAGGCAACCGCGAGCCTGACGGCCGGCGAGCGCATGCTCTTCGGCTACGCCCTCGACGGTGGCGGCGACTTCGACGCCGACGGACGCGTCGATCTGCTGGTGGGCGCGCCGACCCGGAGCTCGGCCGAGGGGGAGAACTCGGGCGCGGTGTTCGTGGTCCCTGGCGACCTCTCCGGCGTGACGAGTGAAGAGGACGTCACCGCGATCTACAGCGGCGACGGCGGCACCAGCCTCGGCATCGCCGTGGCCTGGGCTCACCACGCCGACGCCACGTCGAGCCTGGTCGTGGCCGACGACCAGGCCGACCAGACGGTGTGGGTGCTGCCACCGGACAGCGGCGCCTTCCGGTCCATCATCGACGTGTACGACGGCGCCATCACGGACTACACGGCGAACTCCCAGTTCGGGAGCTTCCTGGCCACGGGCGACCTGACCGGTGACGGAGAGGCCGACCTGCTCGCCGGCGCGACCGTCGGCGCCCATACGGCGCTGCCGTCTTTCCTGACCGACGGGGACATTCCGCGCGATCTTGGCGGCATGTTGCGCATCAGCGCAACCCCGCACCGCCTGTCCGGGGATGAACAGCATCTCGTCTACCACCCGCGGAGCGTGGCGGTAGGTGTCGGCTGCGAACGGGGTACCGACCCGGCGGAACTGATCGCCCGCTCAAAGAACATTCTGAAACTCCGCGCCAATCAGCTTGAGCTGGCTGAAACGATTGAACGGCTCCATATCCTTGCCACCACCGACACTTTGACACAAACGTCCAATCGTCGGCACTTCCTGGAACGGCTGGATGCGGAAATGTCGCGCTCCCGCAGG
>CAZSAT010000067.1:0-39334 GCA_964604675.1 uncultured Enterobacterales bacterium | reverse complement strand
CTAGCGCTAAGCTGGAACGATGCGCTCCCTCTTCGTCCTCCTCGCCCTGGCGGGCTGCCGGAACGACGCCAAGGACGGCCCCGACACCGCCGGGCTGGCCGAGGAACCGGTCCCCACCGACACCGACCCCGCCGAGCCCGTCGACACCGCGCCCCCGGTCGACACCGGCCCCTTCGACGCCGACGGCGACGGCCTGCCCGCCGCCGAGGACTGCGACGACGAGGACCCCGCGGTGGGCGGCGCGAGCACCTGGTACCTCGACGCCGACGGCGACGGCTACGGGCACGATGGCTTCGCCCTGGACGCCTGCGAGCAACCCAGCGGCTACGCGGCGCAGGGGGGCGACTGCGACGACGGCGACGACGCCATCCATCCGGGGGCGGAGGAGGACTGCGCCTCGGACGTGGACGCGAACTGCGACGGCTCGTCCGGCTACTCCGACGCCGACGGCGACGGCTGGCCCGCCTGCGAGGACTGCGACGACAGCGACCCCGACCTGCACCCCGAGACGGTCTGGTACCTCGACGCCGACGCCGACGGCTGGGGCGACGAGGAGGTGCTCCACTGCGAGCGGCCGGCCACCGCGGTGGACCTCGACGGCGACTGCGACGACGGCGACCCGGCGCTGAACCCCGACGCCGACGAGGTCTGCAACGGCGTCGACGACGACTGCGACGAGCTCGTGGACGACGACGACCCCGGGCTGGTCGGCGCGGACACCTGGTACGTGGACGAGGACGGCGACGGCTACGGGCACGACGACTACGCGACGTCGAGCTGCTCCCAGCCCGAGGGCCACGCCGCGGTGGGCGGCGACTGCGACGACGGCGACGCCGCGTCGTGGCCCGGTGCGGAGGAGATCTGCGACGGGGCGGACCAGGACTGCGACGGCACGGTCGACGAGGACGCGAGCGACCCCGACACCTGGTACACGGACAGCGACGGGGACGGCTTCGGCGACGCCGCGAGCACGGCGGAGGCCTGCGAGCAACCCAGCGGGGCGGTGGCCGACGCGAGCGACTGCGACGACGCCGACGGGGCGGTGAACCCCGAGGCCGAGGAGCTCTGCAACGAGCTCGACGACGACTGCGACGGCCTGGTCGACGACGAGGACGAGCCGGTCGGCGGCACGACGAGCTGGTACGTGGACGCCGACGGCGATGGCTACGGGCTCGACGGCTACACGGTGGAGCGCTGCGAGCAGCCCACGGGCTACGCGACGGTGGGCGGCGACTGCAACGACGGCGACGGCTCCACGAGCCCCGCCGGGACCGAGACCTGCGACGCGACCGACGAGGACTGCGACGGCGTGGTGGACGAGGAGGCCTCGGATCCGGCCACCTGGTACGCCGACGCTGACGGGGACGGCTACGGCGACGCCGAGACCACGAGCAGCGGATGTGAGGCGCCCAGTGGCTACGTCGACGACGCGACGGACTGCGACGATGCGGACGCCGCCACGAACCCGGACACCACCTGGTACGGCGACGGCGACGGCGACGGCTTCGGTGACGCGGACGACTCGGAGGCGGCCTGCGAGCAGCCCGGCGGGGCCGTGGCCGACGCCTCGGACTGCGACGACACCGACGGCGCGGTCCACCCGGAAGCCACCGAGCTCTGCAACGACGTGGACGACGACTGCGACGGCCTCGTCGACGACGAGGACCCCGACCTCGCAGACGCCGACACCTTCTACGTGGACGCGGACGCCGACGGCTACGGGCTCGACGCCTACACGGTGGAGCAATGCGAGCAGCCCAGCGGCTACGCGAGCTCGGGGGGCGACTGCGACGACACTCGCAGCGACGTGAACCCCGCCGGGAGCGAGACCTGCGACGACGAGGACGAGGACTGCGACGACGCCGTGGACGAGGACGCCTCCGACGTGTCGAGCTGGTACGCCGACGCCGATGGCGACGGCGAGGGCGACCCGGACGACAGCACGACGGGCTGCTCGGCGGAGAGCGGCTACGTGGGCGACGCCAGCGACTGCGACGACTTGGACGCCGAGATCCACACCGGCGCGGACGAGCTCTGCGACGGGCTCGACAACGACTGCGACGGGCTGGTCGACGACGACGACGAGGACCTGGTGGACGCGAGCAGCACCTTCTACGCCGACGCCGACGGCGACGGCTACGGCGACGTCGACACCAGCGCGGAGCTCTGCGGGGCCACCAGCGGCTGGACCGACGACGCCAGCGACTGCGACGACAGCGACGCGGCGGTCGGTCCGTGCGGTTCCTGCCTCGAGATCCTGGACCTGGACGCGAGCTCGACCGACGGTGTGTACAGCCTCGACCCGTGCGGCTCGGGCACCCTGGCCGACTTCTGGTGCGACATGAGCCGCGACGGGGGTGGCTGGACCCTGGCGGGCTGGCAGCTGGCCGACGCCACGACCACCCTCGGGCTGAGCGACTGGGGCACGGTGGGCGACACCGAGTTCAGCTCCGATCTGGCCTGCATCAGCTTCGGCGAGGTGATGGTCTTCAACGAGGATCTGGACGACTGGTACAGCCAGTCCTACAGCGAGGAGGTCTGGGCCTACACCGCGTCGAACTTCAGCGTGGGCAGCGAGCCCGACGCCTTCAAGCACGGCACCTACGGCCCCAGCTCGAGCCTCATCATGATGGGCTGCGTGGACTACCAGTACTACAGCAACAGCGGCACCTTCGACACCTACGCCTGCGACGTGGACTCGACGGGCGGCGTGAAGGGCCACCTGGCCGACTACGCCGGCGAGTTCTGCTCCGGCGGCCGCCTGGACTACACCTGGGCCTGGAGCGACGGCTCCACCTGCAGCAGCCGCGGGAGCTCGTACACCTGGGGCTACGCGATCCGCTAGGCTTCTCGTCGGAGGCAAGCCATGACCCATGATCACGTCCTGACCCTCCTCGAGGACCACCAGAACCCCCGCGGGCTCGACCACTGGGAGCGGCTCCACGGCGACTCGGGGCTGCGCAGCTTCGGCATCGGCCTCACCGTGCTCCGCAAGCTCGCCAAGCAGATCGGCCGCGACCACGAGCTGGCGCTGCGGCTGTGGGCGTCGGATGTCTACGACGCCAAGGTCATCGGGCTCTTGATCGACGAGCCGAAGAAGGTCACCCGGGAGCAAGCCGAAGAGCAGGTCGACGAGCTCCACACGGGCCTGCTGGCCCACGTCTTCGCCTCGTGCGACGCCACCCTGGCCAAGACCTCGTTCGCGGCCGAGCTGGCCGAGGACTGGATCCGCGACGACGACATCGTGCGCCAGAGCTGTGGCTACGGCCTGCTCTACGAGATCTCCAAGGACAAGCGCAAGCGGGCCCCCGACGAGGCCTTCTTCCTGCGGCAGCTGCGGCACCTGCGTGACACACAACTCACCGCGCCCGACCCGGTGCGGCGTGCGATGGGCGGGGCCCTGATCGGCGTCGGCAAGCGCTCCAAGACGCTCAACGCCGCCGCGCGCGTGGCCGCCCTGGAGATGGGACGCATCGAGGGTCACCGCGGCTGCGACCCCGTGGACGTCATGAAGCACCTGACCAGCGACTACATCACGAAGAAGCTCGGCCTCGGCGAGGAGCCTGGGTGAGCGCTGCCCACGAGTCCGGCACCCAGTCGGGCCGGAACGCCGAGGTCTGGGACGGCGGCCGCCTGGTCGACTACTACGGCGCGCTGCAGCTGCGCGAGGTGGAGGCGCGGCTCTTCCGCGACCACCGCGAGGCCCTGTCGCAGCGCACCCTCGAGCTGGGCTGCGGCACCGGCCGGCTCACGGAGCCGCTCTCACGGATGAGCCGGGAGCTCGTGGCGCTCGACCTGTCGGCCGAGATGGTCGCGCAGTGCCGCCTGCGCTGCCCCGGGGCGCGGGTCGAGCAGGGTGACCTGCTGGACCTCTCGCGCTTCGAGGCGGGCCGCTTCGACGCGGTCGTGGCGGGCTTCAACGTGCTGGACTACCTCTCCGACCAGGAGCGCAGAGCCGCGCTCGCCGAGCTGGCGAGGCTGCTCGTGCCGGGGGGCCTGCTGCTCTTCTCCTCGCACAACCGGCACTTCCACGGGCGACTCGCGCAGGCCGTCCGGCTGGTGATCGGCGACCCACGCGCGCCGCTCCACGGCCTGGCCCGCCTGCCGCTGCGGCTGCGGAACCGTCGCAGGCTGCGGCCGCTGCTCCGGGACGAGCCGGGCTACGCCGTGCGGAACGACGCCTCCCACGACTTCTCCCTGCTCAACTACTTCATCTCGCGGGACGCCCAGGAGGCGCAGCTGGCGGCGATCGGCTTCGGGCTGCTCGCCTGCCTCGACCTGCGCGGCCAGCCCGTGCCGCCGGGCGCCCGGGCGCGTCGCTGTCCCGAGCTCTCCTACGCCGCCCGGCTCCGCACCGCTCAGCCGACCGCGGCCCGCGCGACGTAGTGCAGCTCGGGGCAGTGGGCGGCCGCAGCCCCCGCGGCCACCGGCCGATCGTCGAGGTCCCTGCAGTCCAAGAGCTCGTAGCCACACGCGGCGAGCTGCGCCTCCTGCGCGTCGCGCGTGATGTGGTAGTGCAACAGGGCGAAGTCGTGGGCCGGGTCGTTGAGGATGGCGTAGTCGGCCTCGTGGCGCTCGAGCGCCCGCATCCGGCGGCGGTTGGCGAGGCGCTGCCGCAGGGCGAGCAGGCTGGCCACGGGCTCGCGAGGTCGGCCCAGCAGCAGGTGCCAGGCGGTGCCGAAGCGAGGCTCGTAGCCGCGGTTGTGCGAGGAGAACAGCAACCGCCCGTCCGGGGACAGCTTGCCCCGGACCGCCCGCAGGAGCTCCCTTCGCTCGTCGTGCGTGACGACGTCGAACATGTTGAAGCCGGCGACCACCGCGTCGAAGCTCCCCGGCTCGAAGCCGCTCAGGTCCTGCAGGTCGCCCGCCTCGATCCGAGCGCCGGGCACGCGGTCGCGGCAGAGCGTCACCATCTCCGAGGAGCCGTCGACGGCGAAGAGCTCGGACGCCAACTGGCCCAGGTGCACGGTGAGGCGACCCGCGCCGCTCCCTAGCTCCAGCACCCGGCCGCCCAGGGTTTCCCGATGCCGCTCGAGCAAGCCCCACTCCGCCGGACGCAGCGCCAGGTCCCGGAACTCTGCGGCGAGGCCGCGCCCGAACCACACCTCGCCGTTCGCCTGGGCCATGTCGAAGCCCGCGGGCCAAGCGTTCACGGCGTCTCCGAGTCCGAGGTGTCGAGTGTAGCGCGACCGACACCCTCCGGGCCCGCCGCGAAGGCACGCGCCGACAGCGCGTCGGCGACGACGTCCGCGGTCACCTGATGACCCAGGACCGAGGGGTGCACAGGGTCGACCGTGAGCAGGTTGTCCCGGAGGAACAGGCCCTCCGCCGCCCGCGCCTGGAAGGCGGGGAGCAGATCGACGAAGCCCACCTGGAGGCTCGCCGCGAGCGCTCGGAGGCGCTGTTGCGGCAGACCGTCCAGCGCGTCGGCTCCGACGGGCAGGCGGTAGTCGCGCTGGTAGAGCGTGAGCAGCTCGGGGCTGAGCTGGAGCTCGAGCGGGAACACGACCCAGACCGCAGGCACCCCGCAGGCGCGCACCTGCTCGTCGACGGCGCGGAGCATGTGCTCGCTGCTCCGCCAGGCGGCGTCGAGCGCGGCCGACGGGGCTTCCAGCGGGGCGTAGCCGTAGCCCTGCTCGTCGGCGACGTCCATCACGCCAGCCTCGTACAGCGCGCTGCGCACGTCGCGGTACAGGGTGGCCGCCAGGTAGGAGTGCCGGTTCAGGAAGCCGGCGAGCACGCGCACCGGAGAGGTGGACACCGGCGGCAGCGGCGTGGTGTCGAGGGCGGTGGGCGGGTAGGCCTCGATGTCGTTCATCACGATGCTCAGGAGCACCAGGTCGGGTTCCAGCTCGGCACATCGTCGACGCAGGAAGTGGAACTGCCAGGCGAAGCCGGCGCCGGGCAGCCCCGCGTTCAGGGACTCCACGGGCGCGCCGCGCTCCTCGGCCAGGCGCGCCGCGGCGAGGTGGTGCCAGGTCTGCTCCTCGGCCACGCCGTAGCCGAAGGTGTTGGAGTCGCCGACCGCGAGCAGGCGCAGGGTGTCGGCGGGCTTCGGCCGCACCACCTCCGGCCCGCGAAGCCCGTCCTGGTTGACCCGCACGGGGCCGCCGACGAAGTGGGGGTTCTCCGCGCCGGGCAGCAGGACCTTGCGGGGCCCCGCCGCGTTGGACGGAGCCATGAAGGCCCCGATGTCGAGCTGCTCGGTGCTGTGGGGACGGGCCACCCGGAGCCCGAGCTCGAGCATCGCCAGGGCCACGAGCACGGAGGCCGCCGACAAGGCCAGCCGCCCCCACAGCTTGCGCCGGCCCCCGTTCCGAGGACTCAGCACGCGTCTCCGGCGTTCGGGTCGAAGGTGCCGGGGTAGGGCTCGGCGGTCATGCCGTCGATCGCGAGGTCCATGCAGGTCTCGACCCCGTCGTCGCAGGCCACGCACGCGCTGCCCAGATCCTCGAGCAGCTCGCAGGCGTCGAGCCCGAGCGCGTCGAGGTCCTCCTGGAAGTCCCGGCTGTCGAGGCTGGCGCGCAGGGCCCCCCACGACCAGCCCGAGCCGTCGAGGATGCCCATCAGGGTGGCGTCGCGGGCGGTCACGCCGGTGCCGCTGGGGTCGATGGTGAGGTCGACGTGCTCGATCCGGAAGAGCGGGTTGTCGCCGAAGTCCGCAGTGGGCAGCTCCTGGGGCACCTCGCAGAGGTCCTGCACGCCGTCCACGCCGACGGCGACCAGCATGCCGAAGCTCTGGGCGCCGGCCCAGTCCACGTAGAAGATCAGGCTGTCCTCCTCGAGCAGGGTGTCGAAGAGGGCCGCGCCGCCGGGCGGCTCGCTCACCTCCACGTCGGCGAGCCAGACCCGCCAGGCCGTGCCCGCGACCGGGGGATCCACCTCGGCGCCGAGCTCCGGCACGTCGATGCCGGTCTCGTCGGAGCCGTCGGAGTCCTCCGAGGCCCCGTCGGCCCCCGTCCAGTCGTCGGCTGCGCTCCCGTCGTCGTTGCTGATCGCGACGTCGGGGTCGGCGCAGGCGGAGAGGATCAGGAGGATCGACGGGAGGAAGCGCCACATCGCGCGAGCCTACCGCGGAGCGTTCAGGCCTGGCACGTGGGACGAGGCGCGCCAGCCAGGGCGCGAGCTCGGCGGCGTCCGGACGCGCGTCGTCGAATCGCGAGCCCTCAGGCCTCCCGCCACGCGTTCGCGGCGTAGACGAAGAAGGCGGCGCCGTTGGCCAGGCCGAAGACCTCGAAGAGCACACCTGGCCAGAGGATCAAGGCCGGCACCGCCACCAGGTAGCAGAGCCCGCTGCCCAGGACGCTCCGGTCCCGGACCAGGCCCACGGTGCACAGCACCCACGCGATCATCACCGAGATGGCCGTGATGCCCTCGTGGAGGCTCATCCCGATCCAGTAGGCAGCGCCCCAGTGGACCACCACACCGAGGGTCATGCCGAGGGTCACGGCCGCGTGCGTGCGCCCGAAGGTGTTGGTGGGTCGCGCGAGCCCGACGAGGCCCCCCACCACCCCGACGAGCACCGACGCTCCGACGCACGCGAGCAGCTCGGGCCACCCCACGCCCACCTGGCGGTCCACCCAGCCGAGTCCCAACAGGAGCGCCATCGAGACGCTGCCCATCGCGAGCCCCACCTGCACACGGGTGCGGGAGGAGAGGTGCGGCGACATCTCCCAGCGCTGGTGCTCCAGCTCGGCGGCGGCCTCCGCCCGCTCGGCGAGGCGCGCCTCCAGCTCCGCGAGGGCCTGGCCCAGCTCGGGCGGATCGCCCAGCTCCGCGAGCAGGTCGCGGGCCGCGTCGGCGTTCTCCCGGTGGAGCTCGTAGCCGAACAGGGTCTCGCGCAACGACAGGAGGCCCTGGAGCGCACGGGCGTCGTCGGGCCACTCCTGGAGGGTCTGGAGGTAGCCGAAGCGGGCTTCGGTCGCGAGGGTGCGGAGGCGCGGGTCGTGGGCCTCGCCGGCGCGCTCGGACCTCACCAGGTCTTCGAACTCCCGCCGGCGCTGCTCCGCGACGTCGACCACCCTCGCCGCCGTGCGGCGACGCAGGAAGGTGTGGAGCGCGATCCGGACCTCGTCGACGCTGGCGGGACGCTCCGCGGGGTCGAGCGCGGTGCAGCGCTCCACGAGCTGCGAGAGCTCGGCGGGCACTGCCCCGAGCGGGGTCCGGCGGCCGTCGCGGGCGTTCCGCAGGACCTCGAGGAGGGTCTCGCCTTCGTGGAGCGGCTGCCCTCCGAGCAGGAAGTGGAGGGCCGCGCCGACCAGGAAGACGTCGCTGCGCTCGGTCTGGGCGCCCCCGTCGCCCCGCGCCAGCTCCGGCGGCATGAAGCACGGGGTGCCGGCGGGGCTCCGCTGGTCGGCGGCGAGCGGCAGGCCGAGCCCCGGACGGAGCGCCACCGCGACGCCCCAGTCGAGCAGGTAGACCTCGCCGAAGCGGCCGAGCATCACGTTCTCGGGCTTCACGTCCCGGTGGAGCACCCCGCGCTCGTGGGCGAAGGACAGCGCCCGGCACACGGCGATGAGGACCCCGAGGTGCAGCGCCAGGCCATCGCGGCCCTCCAGGTAGGGCAGGCAGCGCTCGGGGTCGGCCAGCAGGTCGCTCCAGAGATCCCCCGAGACCTGCTTCATCACCATCCACGGGATCTCGCCCTCGTCCCGCAGGTCGTGCACGGGCACGATGTTGGGGTGCTCCAGCAGGCCTGTGGCGCGGGCCTCCAGGCGCAGGAACCGGGCGCAGGTGCCGTCGTCGGTCGGGTGCGGACGCTTCACGGCGACGTGCCGGCCGAGACCTTCCTGCCACGCGCTCACCACTTGCCCCATCGATCCCTCGCCGAGGGTCTGGCCGAGGCGGAGATCGCCCTCGTCGTCGAGGGGAACGGGACAAGGGAGGGTGTCGGGCTCGAGGCCGATCGTCTCGCGGGGGGTGGGCACGAAGGAAGTCTGCCAGAGGGTGGGCGGCGGCATGCAAGAAACCGATAGCCGCCAATGCAGAAAAACGATATTATTGCCCCCATGAAACCGTCAGTCGGCGGCTATGTAGAACGTCTGGCAGACGACGTTCTGCACCAGCTCATGAGCGCGCTGCCAGCCCTTCTGCTGGTGGGCCCCCGCGCCATCGGAAAGACCACGACCGCCCTGCGGCACGCCGAGACGGTGGTGCGCTTGGACCGTGCGGCTGAGGCCGTGGCCTTCGAAGCCGACCCCGACGCGGCCCTCCGCGGCCTGCCGGAGCCCGTGCTGCTCGACGAGTGGCAGTTGGTGCCAGGCGTGCTCGGGGCCGTGAAACGGGCGATCGACAGGGACCCGCGGCCGGGTCGCTTCCTGGTCACCGGCTCGGTGCGGGCGGACCTGGAGCAGCCGACGTGGCCTGGGACGGGACGGCTCGTGCGCCTGCCGATGTATGGGCTGACCCAGCGCGAGCTGGTGGGACGGGCGCAGGGGCCCGGGCTGATCGACCGGATCGCGATCCAGGGCCCAGCGGGCGCGCTCGTCAGCTGCCCGGACCCTCCGGACCTGCGCGACTACGTCGGGCTGGCCCTGCGCGGTGGCTTTCCCGACACCGCGCTGCGGCTGGATGGCCGAGCGCGGCGGGCGTGGCTGAAGAGCTACGTCGGCCAGCTGCTCACGCGGGACGTGGCGCTGGTCGACCGGGGCCGGGACCCCGACAGGCTGCGTCGGTACCTCGAGGCCCTGGCGATCGTGAGCGCCCAGGTGGTGCACGACAAGACCATCTTGGAGGCGGCGCACATCAACCGCCTCACGGCCCATGCCTATGAGCAGCTCTTGCGGAACCTGTTCGTGGTCGATGCGGTCCCCGCCTGGACGACGAAGCGGCTCAGCCAGCTGGGCCGGTCGTCGAAGCGCTTCCTGGTCGAGCCCGCCCTGTCCGGCCCCCTGCTCGGCGTCACGGTCGACGACGTGATGCGTGAGGGTCGGCTCCTGGGTGCGCTCCTGGAGAGCTTCGTGGTGGCCCAGATCCGGGCCGAGGTCGCACTGAGCGATGTGCCGCGGCGGCTGTTCCACCTGCGCACGGGCGGGGGACGGCAGGAGGTGGATCTGCTCGTGGACCTGGGGCGGGGCCGGATGCTGGCCGTCGAGGTGAAGGCAACCGCAGCGCCGACGCGGAAGCATGTTCGTCACTTGATCTGGCTGCGCGAGCGGCTGGGCGACCGCTTCCACGCAGGGGTGGTCCTCCACACGGGCCCGCGGGCGTTCGAGCTGGACGCAGGGATCGTGGCGACACCGATCGCGGCGCTCTGGTCGAACCCTGGACCTCAGCCGGCGAGCACGCTGTCGTCGTAGCCGCCGGTCTGGGAGGCGTGCACCGCCCGCACCCGCCAGCCTTCCGCCTCGAAGCCCTTCTTCGCGGTGGCGTTTCGCATCGGGCCGGGGCGGTAGCCCCCCGACACGTTCTCGAGCTGCGCGATCTCGTGCCGGTCGGCGTCGACCTCCACCAGCCCGGCCGAGATGGCCGGGCCTCCGCCCACCTCGCCGTGGGAGTAGACCGCCGGATCGCCCACGCGCACGATGGGCCCGTCCTCGCCGCGCACCACCGCGAACTTGACGTAGCCGGTGGCCGCCTGCCACCGAGCCATCAGCCGCGCCGCGTCGGGGTCGCCCAGGGCGCACCGGCTCTCGTCCGCCGTCCACGACAGGCCCTCCGCGGTGTCCGTGGCCACGAGGGTGCTCTGCTCCCACGCCGTCCGGAGGGATGCCACCGCCGTCACGAGCCCCTGGATGGAGGCCGAGTCGTTCGGCTGAGCCGCCGCCTCGGCCGCCAGGGCCGCGGCGAGCTCGCGCGCGACCTGGGCCGCGACGGTCTCGTCGGGTCGCTTGGTGCGGTGGCCGCGGCCACGGTCGGCGTCCTCCAGCACGATGTTCCGGCGGATCTCCGCGAGCTCGGAGCGCGCCTGCGTCAGGGGGCCTGGCTCGGCATCGCGCGCCAGGCCGAGCTGCTCCAGCGCCGCGGCGTTCCCGTGGGCCAGCGTCTCGTCCTCGGCGGGGGAGGGGGAGACGGAGGGCACGCGCTGCTCGTCGTCGGCGGCGCGCGGGGAGCGGTAGGAGTGGCCGGCCATGCCAGACACTACACCCGGCCGTCGGCCGAAGCAGGCGGTTGACTTCCTGAGTCCCCTCGAAGGAGCATCCCGGTTGAGCCACGCGGTGGTCGTCCTGGAGCTTCGATGCCGTCTCTCGCCCTGGCCTTGTTGGCCCCCGCCTGCGACGGCGTCGTGCGGGTACCCCCCGACGCCAGCGACAGCTCGGTCCAACCCGCGAGCCCCGCGGACAGCGCTCACGACACCGACTCGGGCCCCTTGGCGCTGTCGGTCGAGGCGGGCGGCACCTCGCTCACGGCCGATGGGCTCTCGTCGACCACGCTGACCCTCTACCCGACCCGGGGTGGGCTTCCTGCGCCCGACGGCACCGAGCTCTCGGTCGACTGCACCCTCGGTTCGCTGGAGATCGAGCCGGTCTCGGACGGCGCGGCCACGGCGATCTTCCGCGCTGGAACCTGGCCCGGCACGAGCACCTTGACGTCCGACGAATGGGCCCTCTCCGGCGACCTGGAGCTCGAGCTGCTCCCCGGCGACCCGGTCAGCGCGCAGCTGCACCTCCACGGCAGCCTCTCCGAGGGCACCGCGAGCATGAGCTGGCACGCGTCGGTGGCCTCGGTGGGCGGCGTGGACATGCTCTGGTGGACCGATCACGACACCGGCTACTACGTGGGGGGCCACGGGGAGTCGACCGGCCTCGACTTCGAGAGCGGCTCGCTCCAGTCCAAGATCCCGATCTTCTCCGAGCGCACGGCGTCGCTCCAGTGGACCGAGGTGGAGAGCTCGCTGGAGCAGTCCAGCTCCGAGGTGAGGCGGACGGCCGCGCGCAGCGGCGACTTCGGCTGGCGGATCGAGGGCCTGGGGACCCAGGGGCAGCGGCTCTACCATCGGCTGGACGCCACCCCCGACGTGAACTTCAAGTCGCTGTTGGCCGAGGTGAGCTTCAGCGTGTGGATCCGCGCCAAGGGGGACCCCGGGCTCCAGATCGAGATCCCGCTCAGCGCGACCGCGGCTGGCGAGGCGGCCCGCTCGGATCGCTACAACAAGATCGTGCTCCACCACCTCGACGAGGAGCCCCCGAGGGAGGAGCTTGCCTACTACATCCCGATGGAGCTCGAGCAGGGTGCGTGGACGCAGGTGAGCCTGGACCTGAGCGCGCTCGCCCCCGAGGCCTTCCCCGACCTGGGGCTGGATCAGCACGCCGAGTTCGTCGAGGTGAGCCTGATCGGCGGCGGCGGCCGGCAGATGTCCTACGACATCGACGACTTCTCGTGGCCGCAGGCGGTCCACGGTGAGGAGCTCCGCGAGCTCCAGCGGGCCCACCTGGCCGCGATGGAGTTCGACACCCGCCACCTCGTGGGCTTCGAGATCAGCGGCTACGGCATGGACCACATGAACGCCTACGGCTCCGAGGTGCCGCTGATCGACTACACCCAGGCCGGGGGCTGGGGGCTCCAGGAGGCGGTCGAGCACGTGCACGATGCCGGCGGGATCGTGTCCTACAACCACATGTTCTCGACCTCCGGCGCACTCTTCGAGCGGGAGGATCTCCTCGAGCGGATCGATGCGCGCAGCGCCGAGCTGGTCCGGACCCAGGTCTACGGTTGCGACCTGTTGGAGGTCGGCTACCGGCAGCGCGGCGGGGCGGTCGAGCACTTCCTCCGGGTGTGGGACAAGCTCTCGGAGGGCGGGGTCTGGATCACCGGCATCGGCGTGAGCGACCAGCACGCCCGGGTCTACATGGAGACCACCAAGAACAACTTCGTGACCTGGATCAGCTCCTCGAGCACCGACGAGGACGACCTGATCTGGAACCTGAAGCGCGGCGCGGCCTGGTTCGGCGACCCGACCCTCTTCCCCGACGCGGACGTCTCGCTCTCGTTCGTCTCGACCACCGCCCAGGCGACCGCAGGCCAGGTCGTGGTCGAGGCGGATCCCGAGCAGGAGCTGGAGCTCGCGATCTCCTGGCTGGGGGCAGGGTGGACGGTGTTCCTGGTGGACGCGACCGGGGTCCTGGAGAGCTGGGTCACGGAGTCCGACGGGGCCTTCGCGCAGGCCGCCACGATCGACGCGGGCGAGGGCACCGCGGTGCGCGTCGAGGTGTACGACGCCGAGGACTCGGCGGCGCTCTTCAGCAACCCGATCTACTTCCTGGCGCCCGGCGACGAGCACGCGGACGCGGTTCCGGTGGAGCGGATTCCGGCGCCCTGATCGGTGGGCGTGCGGACTCCTCACCGCTGCTTCACAGCGACCCAGACGCCCAGCGCCGCGCCGAACCAGAAGCCTCCGACGGGAACGGCCAGGGCACCGACCAGGGAGAACACGGTGAAGGCGACGCCCCACAGCCTGCTCAGGGCGGATTGCCCCCCGCCGACCCTCAGCAGCGAGACCCCGAGGAAGGCGAGCAGGCCGCCGAACCACAAGGACCAGAACACGGCCACGTGCATCCAGTCCGGGTCCAGCATCGGGTCGGCACGACGCCACCACCCGGCCTGGACCATCGCGACCAGCGCGCTGCCGGCGCCGCCCAGGGTGGCGAGGGTGTG
Source organism: uncultured Enterobacterales bacterium (assembly GCA_964604675.1). Taxonomy (GTDB): domain Bacteria; phylum Myxococcota_A; class UBA796; order UBA796; family CAJQPC01; genus CAZSAT01. Next base: position 25,741 of record CAZSAT010000067.1, on the reverse strand, counting down.
CAGGGCGCCGAGGGCGACGAGCACCTGTCCGGCGCGTCGGACCACGGGAGCGTGGGTTGGCGTCATCGTGCGATCTCCAGCTTCGAGCAGGCTTCCATGTAGGACGGCCGGCGCCCGTGGACCAGCGATCCTCGCTCAGAACACGAGGTCGGTGGCCAGACCGAAGCGGACGGGCTCGGGCCGGAAGGCCAGCCAGGTCGCGGAGCCCTTCAGGTGCACGGGCCCGAGGGCCAGCGCCGGGCCCACGGTCATGGGGGTGAAGTGGTGGTGCTCGAGGGGATCGCCGGCCTCGCGCTTCTTGGGGTCCTGCAGGCCCAGCCAGTTCCACTTGACCTCGGTGTACACGCCGAGCTTCCAGCGGGTGCCCGGCACGACCAGGAGCAGGTCCGGGAAGACCGAGGCGAGGTTGCGGTAGCCCAGGCCTCCCTCGGGATCGTCCTGGGCCTCGTACTCCAACCGGAACTTGAGCACCCACCCGCGCTGCTGGTCGGGGAGTCCCTTGGCGCCCCCCGTGGAGAAGCCCGCGAACCAGCCGAGCGGCGCGACGGACGCTGCCGCGTCGTCGACGCTGTCGAGCTGGGTGCTCACGCCGCCGTACACGCTGCCGGCGAAGGTCGCGGCGCCGCCGTACTCGCTGCTCCCGCCGCCGCGGCTCTCGAGCCTCACGGTCTGCGCCCAGCCAGGACCGAGGTAGCTGCCGCGAAGGTCCAGCCCGATCGTGCGTCCGGAGTTCGACACCTTCAACAGGCCGGGGCTCTTCACGATCCAGCCGCTCTGGCTGCGCGCGTCGTGCAGCCGCCCGTAGCCGTCGACGATCAGGTCGGCTTCGGGCAGCGGACCGATGGCGTAGGCCACGTCCTGCACGGCGGTGGAGCGCTCCACGACCGTCATCGCCGCCCACACCGGGCCGTCCACGGGCTCCACGTGGCGGTTCCACCACCAGGCCCGCACCAGGAGCTCGTCCGCTTCCGCCTCCGAGCGTCCGGACGCCTGGTCCACCAGGTGCTGGGCGTAGGCCTGGTCGAGGGCGGCGACAGCTTCGAGGATCTGACCCCGCAGGGGCGAGGCCGCGGTCGCGCGCGTCGAGGCCTCGCTGAGCTCGGGGTCCCAGGAGCGTGAACCGCCCGGCGCGTCGAAGGCGTGGTCCTCCTGGCTGAAGCTCCAGGAGAGCGGTGCGGTCGCCGCCACCTGGCCGAGCTCGTCTTCGAGCACGCCCGACAGGCTCGCGTCGAAGTGGACGCTGTACCGGCGGTGCTCCACGGTGCGCACGCCCGCACGGGTGACGGGACGCGAGCGCTGCAGCTGTTGCATCTCGGTGATGGGCACGTCCTCGCACACGGTCTCCGTCCAGCCCTCCTTCAGGATGTTGTTGTCGTCGTAGTAGGGCCGCTCGTGGCACTCCTCCTTGCTGCCGATCTGGACCTCCTCCCAGACCTCGTAGTACTCGACGTCCTCGTACTCGTACGCTTCGTCCTCCGACCAGACATCCGTGGTGGTCTCGCAGCGCGACACGTCGAGCGCCAGCTCCGCCACGAGGTCGCCGCTCGCGTCCTCCCCCAGGAGGTCGGCGCATGCCGAGGGGTGCAGCCGGAACCCCATGTGCGAGGGGTACGGCAGGTCCAGCGCCGGCGAGTCGTCCGTGTAGCGCGCTGACGCTGCCGCCAGCAGCGCGGCGACGCCGGGCGTCTGCGCCTCCTCCGCGGCGGCCTCGAAGTGTGCACGGAGGCGCTCGTGGAGCGGGTGATCCTTCGGCAGCTCCAGCGCCAGGTCGTCGAGCACGGTGACGCTGGTGTCCGGATCGGTGTTCGCGGTCGCCGTGGTGTAGTGATGCTGGAGGTCGGTGTGCCCCGCCTCGGTGAGCGGCCACTGCATCCACGTGCTGTAGAGGCCGAAGCTCGAGGCGGGATCGGCTTGGCTCGCGACGCGGGCCAGCTCGGCACGCATCACCGCGGTGGCCACCTCCGCGGCGGCCGCGGCGCACGCCGGGTCGGTGCGGCAGCGCGCCTCCTGGACCTGCGCCAGCGCGCGGTACAGCTCCCCTTGCTCGACCAGGTCGGCCGCGCGGACGAGCATCTCGGCCTGCACGCTCGGGTCGGGCGCGGGGCGGCTGCCCCAGGCCTGTTCGTCGAGCGTGGTCCAGTTCTGCGGCGGCTCGGCGAACGCCGGGACGAGGAGCGCGAGGACGTACATGGGGATCTCCCACGGGAATCATCGCATCGGGTCCGATCCGGTCGAACGGTAGCGGGCCGGGCGCCGGTGCTGGGCGTAGCATGCCCCATGCTCTTCTTCGCTCTCGCCTGCCGCTCCGGGGTCTCGCCGCACGTGGAGGACACCGCGGTGCCCGTCGACACGGAATCAGCCGTCGAGACCGCGGAGCCTGCGGGTCCCACGGCGCAGGACTTCGTGCGCTTTCCGGACGAGGGCTCGTGGCAGCTCTGGTCCGCGGAAGGGGGCACCACGCGCGTCGAGAAGGTGGCCCAGAGCGGCGCGCAGCACTGGCTGGACGTGCTGGGCGGCGACGGGGTCTGGCAGGCGGGGATGGTGGTCAGCGTGGACGACGACGCGCTGGTGGTGCACGCCACCCAGGCGAGCGGGGAAGCGGTGGTCTGGCACGAGCCCGCCGAGCGGGTGGTGGTCGATCCGGAGAGCGGCGAGCCCTGCTCGACCTGGTACGCCGAGGAGGACTGGTCGTGCGTCACCGCGGAGATCCCCGACGGGGTGTTGGCGGGGACCTGGTGGTTCGCCGAGGGCGAGGGCTTGGCAGCCTGGCAGCCGGTGGATGCGGAGGAGGTGAAGCCGCTCCAGACCCGCACCGAGGGCGAGCGCGCGTGGAACCAGACGGGGAGCGCCAGCCTGGACGACGCGGTGGTGTTCGAGAAGGTGCAGTCCGGCGTGCCCACGAGCCAGGTGGTGACCCTGCAGAACGTGGGCGACGAGGACCTGGAGCTCTGGGACGCCACCTTCACCTACAACGGCGGCGACCTGTTCAGCGTGTCCGGCTTCTCCGAGACGACCCTGGCCCCCGGCGAGAGCCTGGAGCTGAGCGTGGGCGTGTACTTCTCGGGCTTGGCGGTGAGCAGCGCCGAGCTGAGGGTGCTCACCAGCGACGGGGAGCAGGCCGCGCAGCGGGTGGACGTGCAGCTGGTGTCGAGCTGGATGTGATCTCGCAGCTCGATCGGTGAATGAGGTTGACGGTCGAGGGACCGATGCTGCCATCGAAAACGATGGATTTTGTGGTACATTTGGGTCGAATCCATCGTTCTCGAGTGAAGACGTGGCCGACTTGTCCACCCTGCTGCTCACACCGGCCGATGCCTCGGCGCTCGTGGCGGATCGGGTGCGCGCTGCGCGTCGTCGGGTGGGCTGGACCCAGGCGGAGCTGGCTCGGCGCGCGGGCGTGGGCGTGGCGACGATCGGACGCCTCGAGGCGAGCGGCCAGGGTCAGCTCTCGACGCTGTACCAGGTCTGCGCGGCGCTCGGCCGGCTCAGGGACTTCGAGGAGGTGCTGGCGGTCGAGGTGCCCGGCACCCTGGAGGAGCTGCGGGAGCGGAGGGGCGGGCGGTGAGGGAGCTCGAGGTCCGCGCGCGGTGGAGCCCCACCGAGATCGACGTGGTGGGCACGCGCGCGGGGCGATGCGTACGTCGATCACCGTGGACGTACGTACGCCTCTTTGGTACAACGTACGCATGGCCATCAAAGCGACCGCCCTGCGCGCGGACATCTACCGCTTGCTCGACGAGGTCCTCGCGACCGGGAAGCCGCTCGAGGTCGAGCGCAACGGCCGCCTGCTCCGCATCGTGCCCGCTGAGCGACGCATCCTGGCGGAGCTCTTCCCGCCGCGGCCGGAGCTCGTGTCGGGCGATCCGGCCGACCTGCCGGCGCTGGACTGGTCCGAGGAGTGGACCCCTTGATCCACCTCGACACCCACGTGGTGGTCTGGATCTGTGCTGGCGACCTGGAGCGGCTGCCGGAGTCGGTGATGCGCAAGGTGCAGGCCCTCACGCCGGTGGTCTCGCCGATGGTGGGGCTGGAGCTGCAGTGCCTGCACGAGATCGGTCGCCTGACCGAACCTGCGCACGTGCTGCTCGACCTGATGCGGGAGCGGCTCGGGCTGGTGGTGTCCGAGCAGTCCTTCCCCGCGGTCGCGGCACGCGCGTGGGGGCTGTGCTGGACACGGGATCCCTTCGACCGCCTGATCGCCGCCGCCGCCCTGGTGGACGACCTGCCCCTGCTCAGCGCCGACGAGCGCATGCTGGCGAACTGCAGCGTTGCGGAGTGGGCGTAGGAACGCGCCTCGTCACTCGCTTCCCGCTCGGAGCACCGTGAGCTGCTGGCGGGTGGCGATGCCCTCGAACAGGCTCTCTCCCCCATCGGGCCAGCGCACGGTGAGCCGCTCGACGGTCTCGGCCTCGCCCAGGCCGACGTGCACGGTCATCGGGCCTCCCGAGGACAGGCCGGTGCCCCCGGCCGTCAGCCAGCGCCGGTGGGTGCGGTCCTTCACCTCGACCACCACCTCGGCCCCCACCCCGAAGGGGTTCGGCCCCGCCTGCCGGAGGGCGACCTCGAGCCACGCGGCCTCGCCGCAGCGGCTCAGGTAGAGCCGTGCCGGGGCGTGCAGCTCCCGCTTCACCACGTCGAGCCAGCCGTCGCCGTTCAGATCGGCGAGCGCGAGCCCCCGGCCCCAGCCGCGGTCGTCCAGCCCCCAGGCCGCCGAGACCTCCTCGAAGGTGCCGTCCGGCTGCTGCAGGTAGAGCGCGTCCGGCTGCTGCTCGGGGCTTCCGGGCTCGGGCTGCCAGTAGCCGAACAGCGCGATCCCATCGAGCAGGCCGTCGTTGTCGAGGTCGGCGATCTCCGCTCCCCAGCCCACCTGCCGGTCCCCCTCCGGCTGGAGCCCGAGGGCCACGGCCGAGTCGACCCAGGTGGGGCCGTCGGCGCTGAGCAGGAGGTGGCTGTTCTCGGTGGAGGTGACGAAGTAGTCCGGGCTGCCGTCGCCGTTGATGTCGCCGATCCCCAGCCCCATGCTGCTGGCGGCGAGGAGCAGTCCGGTGGCCTCGGACACGTCGGAGAAGCCCCTGTGCTGGCCATCGCCGTCGACGCCCTCGTTCCGAAGCATCCGGTTCGGGCTCACCCACTCCCCGTGGTCGTGGGTCAGGTAGATGTCGAGCCAGCCGTCCCGGTCGAAGTCGGTCCAGCCGGCGATGAAGGGGTAGCCGGCGATGTCGGCGGGGAGCAGCTCGGAGGCGTCGGCGAACTCCCCGTCGCCCTGGCTCTCGAGGAGCACGGTGGGATCCCCCGGCGGCATCTGGCTGGGATCCTCGGCCCCTGCGCCGTCGTCGGGGGCGAAGACCGGCATCAGGAGATCGAGGTCCCCGTCGCGGTCGTAGTCGGCGAAGGCGGCGCTGAAGTTCGTGTCGTCCATCTCCCAGAGGCCGGCCGCGATGGTGCCGTCCTCCCAGCCACCCGCGCCGTCGGCGAGCAGCAGGGAGTCGGGGCCACCGCCTGGGAAGAAGGCGTCGAGCCGCCCGTCGCCGTTGACGTCGGCGATGACCGCGCCGCTGCTCTGGGGGAAGAACGGCTGCGGCAGGCCCTCGGCCGTCCAGCCCTCCTCCAGGTTCCGGTACAGCACGTTGCCCCCGGCGTCGGGCAGCAGGATGTCCTTGCGCCCGTCGCCGTCGAGATCGCCGAGGGCGACGCCCCAGCCCCAGTTCTCGGAGGTGCCCTCGTAGCTCCGGACGGCCTGTTCGGCCCAGTCCCCGGAGTCGACGAGCGCCATCGGACCCTCGCTGGTGCGCAGCCCAGGATCCGCGCAGATCGTCACCCCGCCCTCGACGAGGCGGTCGGCTGGCGGGCTGCTGTCGGCCGTGCGCGCACCACCGGCACAGGCGAGGAGCAGGAGCAGTGGGGGGGGTGGCATCGGCGGATCGTAAGCCAGCCAGACGGCTGCGGTGGAAGCTCTGGGGAACGCGCGGCGCGTCCGACTCCGAGACGTTAGCTGCGTGGCTGCCAGGAAGGGGGTTTGCTTGGAGCCGTCAGACATCCGGTTGGAGCTCTGCGATCTGTCGCTGCGCGACGGCATCGTCGAGATCGTGTTCAAGCCGTGCCCGGTGCACGGCCTGGAGGAGGCCGGCGCCCTGGTCACCGCCCACAACGAGCTCGCCCAGGGCGTGCCTCGTGGGGTGCTCGCCGACCTCACCCACATCACCGCGCCCGCCGATCGACACGCTCGCGAGCACTACGTGAGCGAGGAGTCCGCGCGGCTGAAGATCGGCATGGCCATGATCACGCCCTCGCCCTTCCAGCGGATGCTGGGCAACATCTTCTTCCGGGTGAACAAGCCGCCCTACCCCTGCCGGATGTTCCAGGAGCGGGGGCCCGCCCTCGCGTGGCTCCGGGAGCTGGAGGCCGGCCCATGAGCGCCGCCATCCGCGATGCCATCGGCAACGAGCCGGAAGGGCCGTGGACCGAGCAGCTCGCTCGCCTGGCCGACGTGATCGTCGCGATGTGCGAGCTGCGCTTCGACGAGGTGCCGGCGGTGCCCGGTACGGGGCCCGTCGCGGCGGTGGCCGCGGGACTCGGCGCGCTGAGCGAAGAGCTCCAGGCCACCGTGGTGGCCCGGGAGGAGGCCGAGGCCGCGGCGCTGGCCAAGTCCCAGTTCCTGGCCAACATGAGCCATGAGCTCCGCACGCCGCTGACGACCATCGTGGGCAGCGCGTCGTTGTTGGACGCGACGGAGCTCAGCCCCCGCCAGCGGCGCTACGTGCGCCGGATCCACCTCGCCGGTGCGGCCCTCGAGCGTCTGGTGGGCGACGTGCTCGACTTCGCGAGGATCGAGGCGGGTTCGCTCCGGCTCGAGGCGGAACCCACGTGCCTGCGGAGCCTGTTCGACGGGCTGGTGCAAGCCCACGAGGAGCCGGCTCAGGCCAAGGGGCTGAGGCTCGAGCAGTCCCCGTGGGTGCTGCCCGGGGACCTGGTTCTGGTCGACAGCGCTCGGCTCCTCCAGCTCGTGCACAACCTGCTGGACAACGCGGTCAAGTACACCCACCGCGGCTTCGTGCGGGTGGGCGTGGAGCACCGGCTGGAAGGCGGGCGGGTGGCGCTCCACGTCGAGGTCGAGGACTCGGGCGTGGGCATCCCCGGCGACCGGCTCGCGAGCGTGTTCGACTCCTTCCACCAGGTGGACGCGTCGATGCGCCGGGAACAGGCTGGGCTCGGGCTGGGGCTGAGCATCGTCGCAGGCCTCGCGCGGGCGATGGGCGGCACCCTCGACGTGCGCTCGGACGTCGCGCACGGCACGTGCTTCCAGCTCGACCTGGCGCTTCCGCTGGCGTCGGGCACGACGGAGCCGCCACTTCCCGCCGAGCCCGGGCTGCCTTCGGCGGCGGGCCGGGTGCTGGTGGTGGACGACAACCTGGATCTGCGCGAGCTGGTCGGGGCCATGCTGGAGCGGCTCGGGTACCCCTACGTGCTGGCGGGATCCGGCTTCGAGGCGCTCGAGCGCTTGAGCGAGGAGCGCTTCGATCTGGTGTTGATGGACCTCCAGATGCCGGGGCTGGACGGGCTGGAGACCACCCGCCGCGCCTTGGCGCGCTGGCCCGAGCTTCGGGTGATCGCGGTCACCGCGCACTCCCGCGAGCAGGACGTGGCGGCCTGCTTCGAAGCCGGCATGGTCGGGCACCTCGCGAAGCCTTTTCGGCTGGCTCGCTTCGCCGAGCTCATGGGCGAGGAGCTGCCCGTGCGGGCGGGGACGCCCCGGGCTGGTTGACGCACCCTCGTCGGGCCACGTCGTATGCTGGCTTCGCCCTGGTTTCGCGGGTCTGGCGACGGTGGAGGGAGCGTGGACGAACAGCGGTCGGGCCCGAGCGGGACTTCGGACACGGGCGCGGTGCTGTTCGGCGATGTGGACGACCTGCGCCAGGTGCTCAACCACCTCGACTCCGGCGTGGTGGCCCACGCGGCCGACACGACCATCCGCGTGTGCAACCCACGCGCCTGCGAGATCCTCGGCCTGACCATGGATCAGATGGTCGGCGTCACCGCACCCGACCCCAAGTGGCAGTTCGTGCGCGAGGACGGGTCGGTCATGCCGCTCGAGGAGTACCCGGTCGTCCGTGTGCTCCAGACCAGGGCCGGCTTCGACAACCTGGTCGTGGGCGTCGACCGGCCCGTGCAAGGCGACCGGATCTGGGTGCAGTGCCAGGGCTACCCGGTGCTCGACGCGTCCGGCGCGCTCCAGCTGGCGATCATCACGTTCATCGACGTGACGGAGCAGCGCCGGGCCGAGGAAGAGCGGCGGCGCCTCGAAGGGCGGCTCCAGCAGGCGATGAAGATGGAGGCGATCGGTCGCCTGGCCGGTGGCGTGGCCCACGACTTCAACAACCTGCTGACCGGCATCCTGGGCTACGCCGAGATGCTCGAGCAGACCCTGCCGTCTGGGGAGGCCGCCTGGGGCTATGCCACCGAGGTCCGGCGAGGCGGCGAACAGGCCGCCGACCTCACCCGGCAGCTCCTGGCGTTTGCACGCAGGCAGGTGGTGGAGCCGCGCGTGGTGCAGCCCAACACGATCATCGGCCGGTCGGAGCGCATGCTCAAGAAGATCATCGGAGCGGACGTCGAGGTCGGCTTCCTGCCAGGTGAGGGCCTCTGGAACATCTCGGTCGACCCGATCCAGCTCGATCAGGTGCTCTTGAACCTGGCCGTCAACGCGCGCGACGCCATGCCCGAGGGTGGGCAGCTGACCATCGAGACCACGAACGTCGTGCTGGAGGCGGAGCCGGAGGTCTTCGGAGAGGGGAGCCCAGCGGGCCGCTTCGTGCAGCTCGCCGTGACCGACACGGGCGTGGGCATGGACGCCGAGACCCGTGAGCGCATCTTCGAGCCCTTCTTCACCACCAAGGAGCTGGGCGAGGGCACCGGCCTCGGCCTCGCCACGACCTACGGCATCATGCGGCAGAACGGCGGTGCGGTGCGGGTGTACTCGGAGCCCGGCCAGGGCACGACCTTCAAGCTGTACTTCCCGGCGGTCGAGGCCGCCGTGCAGCCCGAGCCCGCCCGGCTCGCGCCGGACCCCACCGTGCGGTCGGAGGTCATCCTGCTCGTGGAGGACAACGACCTGGTGCGGGAGCTGGCCTGCACGATCCTGTCCCAGCGCGGGTACGAGGTGCTGTCGACCGACAGCCCGGCCGCCGCGCTGGAGGTGGCGGCGGACCACAGCGGGACGATCGACCTGCTGCTCAGCGACATCGTGATGCCGGGCATGAACGGTCGCGAGCTGCACGGTCGCCTGCTCGAGCTGCGTCCGGGTCTCGAGGCACTCTTCATGTCGGGCTACGCACGGGGGGTGGTGGCCCAGCGCTTCGCGCTCGGCAGCGAGACCAACTTCCTCCAGAAGCCCTTCTCGGCGCGCGGCCTGCTCGAGCGGATCCGGGACGTGTTGGACTGAGCCGGAATAGGGAGGCCCATGTTCTGGCTCCTCCTCGCCTGCAAGGGCTCCGCCGTCGACACCGCCACCGGCGAGGCCGCCCCGCAACCGGTGTGGCCCGAGTGGGCCTTCCACCACTGGGTCTGGGAGGACGAGTCCACCCAGGACTCCGCGCTGGAGCTGGTCCACGGCTACCTCGACCGCGACGTGCCGGTGGGTGCGATCATCATCGACTCCCCGTGGGCCACCGGGTACTCCACCTTCGAGTGGGACACCGACCGTTTCCCGGACCCCCAGGGCCTGATCGACGAGCTCCACGGGCTCGACGTGCGGGTGATGCTCTGGACGGTGCCCGGCATGAACGTGGAGGAGGCGCTCTACACCGAGGCGTCGGAGCTGGGCTACTTCATGCAGGACAGCGCGGAGAGCGGCCCGGCGGTGGTGTCGTGGTGGAAGGGCGACGGCAGCCTGATCGACTACTTCAACCCCGACGCGGTGGACTGGTGGCACGGGCTGGTCGACAAGACCCTGGCCTACGGCATCGACGGCTGGAAGACCGACGGGCTGGACTTCTCGGCGCTGTTGGCGGACTACTCGCCGGGGGCGGGTCGGAGCGTGGAGCGGCTGGAGTACAGCCACGCCTACTACCGGGACTTCTACGACTACACACGGTCGGAGCTGGGAGACGACCGGCTCATCTCGGCGCGGCCGATCGACAACTACGGCGCCGATCTCGGGGGCGATGCGGTCGCCTTCTCGCCGATCGACATCGGCTTCGGGCTGTGGGTCGGCGACCAGGACGCGACCTTCGACGGGCTGAAGGCCGCCCTGAACAACTTCTGGTGGTCGGCCGACTACGGCTACCTGGCCTTCGGCAGCGACATCGGCGGGTACCGGGACGAGGACGAGCCCGAGCAGGGTCGCACCAAAGAGCTGTTCCTCCGGTGGGCGGGCCTCGGCGCCTTCTCGCCGGTGATGGAGAACGGGGGCGGGGGCCTGCACCACCCGTGGGCCTGGGACGACGAGACGGTGACGATCTACCGGGGACTGGTGGAACTGCACATGGCGCTCGTGCCCTACCTGATGGAGCAGGGGGCGGCGGCCTTCGCAGCCGGCGAGAGCCTGATGACCTTCGAGTCCAAGGAGGACTACAGCTACCTCCTGGGCAACGACGTGTTCGTGGCGCCGATCATCGAGAGCGGCGAGACCCGGGAGGTGACCTTCCCCGAGGGCGACTGGATCTGGATCTTCGGAGGGCAGGCCTTCTCCGGGGAGGGCACCGAGACGCTCACGGTGCCGCTCGACAGCTACCCGGCGTTCGTGCGGTCGGGGAGCGAGGTGGCGGGCACGCTGGGGTTCTGAGCGAGCGGAGGCGTGCAGATTGAACGTGGTAAGTTCAATCGGTGCTGAGGCGGCATCTCCAGGACCGACTGCTCGTCGACGCGGGCGACTTCCCGATCGTCACGGTCACCGGTCCGCGGCAGTCTGGCAAGACGACCCTGGTGCGGGCGGCCTTCCCCGAGCATCGCTACGTGACGCTGGAGGACCCCGAGGAGCGCAGCCTTGCGCTGTCCGACCCGCGGGGCTTCCTGGCACGCCACGACGGCCCGCTGATCCTGGACGAGATCCAGCATGCGCCGGACCTGTTCTCGTACCTGCAGGTGTCCGTCGATGCCGACGACCGGCCGGGGCGCTTCGTCCTGACCGGTTCCCAGAACTTCCTGCTGTTGGAGCGGGTGGCTCAGTCGCTGGCGGGCCGGGCTGCCATCCATCACCTGCTTCCGCTGTCCCACGACGAGCTGTTGGGGCGCGACCTGATCGCGGTGGACGCGCTGGGGGCGGTGAGGGAGCGACCCGAGCGGGGCTTGTTCGAGGTGCTGTTCTCGGGGGGCTACCCACGCATCCATGACCGGGGCCTCGAGCCGCAGCGATGGCTCAGGAGCTACGTGCTGTCCTACGTCGAGCGCGACGTCCGCACGATCCTCAACGTCGGCGACCTGCACACCTTCCGACGCTTCGTAGCTCTCTGCGCCGGCCGCGTGGGGCAGATCCTGAACCTGAGCGCGCTCGGCTCGGACTGCGGGGTGAGCCACACGACGGCGCGCCGCTGGCTCGCCATCCTGGAGGCCAGCTTCCTGGTCGTTCGGCTGCAGCCGTGGCATCGAAACTTCGGGAAGCGCCTGATCAAGTCGCCCAAGCTCTACTTCCTCGACACGGGCCTGGCGTGCAGCCTCCTCCGCATCCGATCGCCCGAGGACCTGGAGCTCCATCCAGCCCGCGGAGGCCTCTTCGAGTCCTTCCTCGTCTCGGAACTCTACAAGCGCGCATGGGCACACGGCGTCGACCCCGACCTGTACTTCTGGCGGGACGCGCGCGGTCGCGAGGTCGATGGCGTGTTGGACTTCGGCGGTGAGCAGGTGTTGGTGGAGGCGAAGTCGGGGCAGACGCTGTCGAGAGACTTCTTCACGGGCCTGGAGCACGTGGCATCGCTCGCGGGTGGCGCGGCGCGCAAGGTCCTTGTCTACGGTGGAGACCGCAACGAGCGCCGCGGCGAGGTCGACGTGCGGGCGTGGTGGACGCTCTGAGCCCAGGAGGCGACGCGGATGCTGTAGCCTGGGGGACCGCACCCTCGCCGCAGGCTGCACCGTCCGCGCAGGAGACCTCGATGCTGCCTGCCAGCGCGGAGCCCGCGAGGATCATCCAGGCAACCATGGCCAAGGATACTCCAGGACTTGCCGCGGGGGTGCCTCCCATGGGTGCTGCGTCGCAGCGGGCGACCGTGCAGGGCGAGCGCCGCAGGGAGTTTGCGCGAGCTTCGCCTCCCGAGTTGGCGCAAGGCCGAAGGTTCAGCGGGCGCGGAGCGCACCGCAAGCCACGCTGGCAAGCCCGGAGCGGTCCGCAAACCACGTTTCGGGCCTTCGCGAGGCCGGATCGGCGCGGAACAGGCCCGGGCCAGGCGTCGACGGCGTCTCGAGCAAGGGAAACGTGGCTTCCCTGGCGTTCCCAGCCACGAAACGTGGGTTCAAGTGCCTTCCGAGCGGGGTCGGTGGCTGGCGTCGGCGCGCGCGCGCAAGGGGGCTGCGAGGACAGCTCTCGGAGGTGTGGAACGCCCGGGGGCGGAGTGCCCAAGACCCTCGCGGCACCCGGGATTGGGGCGGTGCGTAGGCACGAGCGCTCTCGGTCCTCAGCGGGCGACGTCCCCAGCGTGTCCGACCTGTCCGTCGCCGGACGCGAGCAGCTTGTGCCCTGCGAGCATCAGCCCGAAGGTCACGGTCGGCACCGCCAGGAAGAGCGCCAGGGCGCCCGACGGACCGTCGACGAGGTGCGACGCCACCCTGGCGCCCACGAGCAGCAACAGGAAGAGCGCTGCGGGCCGTGCGTACTCGAGCTTCTCGGTCCACGCAGCCAGCAGCAGCATCACGCCGATGGAGGCGAGAGGGGCCCCGGCCATGCCACGCAGGTTGGACAGGCCTTCGGGCCCCTGGGCTTCGAGCAGGAGCTTGGCGGCGCCGACCTCCGGACTTGTCAGGAACATCATCCCGGACACCAGGATGAACAGGCCGGGCAGGCCGAGCAGGATCTTCGCGAGGGTCTTCTTCATGGGGACTCCGAGGGGTCAGCCGGTCTGGCGGTGGAGCTGGGTGACCGGCAGCGGCCCGACCGCGGCTTGGTGACCTCAGCAAGCTAAACGTGCGCGAACGCTTGCGCGTCAGTATCTGCGCTTCGTAAGACTGCATGAACGCAGCTTTCGCGCTATCCTCCCTCATGGACTGGACCGAGCTGCGCACGGTGCTCGCCGTCGCCGAGCACGGCGGCCTCCAGGACGCGGCCAGGGCCCTGGACGTGCACCCCACCACCGTCTCCCGCCGCCTCCGCGCGATCGAGGCGAGCCAGCGCGTGACCCTGTTCGAGCGCTACCGGCACCGCGTGGTGCTCACCGCCGCGGGTGCGGAGGCCGTGGACACCGCCCGCGAGGTCCGCCGCCTGGTCGACGAGCTGTCGACGCGGCTGCAGGGGCGGGACACCCTGCTCTCCGGCACCATCCGGCTCACCTCGGTCGACAGCATCCTCCGCCTCTGGATGCCCCACTTCGCGGCCTTCCGGGACAGCTACCCCGACATCGCGCTGGAGCTGTCCTCCGGCATGAGCATGGCCAACCTCACCCACCGGGAGGCGGACGTCGCGGTGCGCATCGCCGGACAGGCGCCCGGGCACCTCATCGGCTCGCGGCTCTGCGACGTGGCCCACGCCGTGTACGGCTCCGAGGACCTGCTGGACGCCGAGGGCGAGCAGGCCAGCCGGGACACGCTGCCCTGGATCGCCTACGACCTCGCCGTGTTCCGCGGGGTGGACGGCTTCCTGGCCGCACGCCATCCCGACGCGCGGGTGGTGATGCGGGTGCCGCGCATCGACCTGCTCGTGGCCGCCATCCAGGACGGGGTGGGCATCGGCATCCTCAACTGCCACGTAGGGGACTCGAACCCGCGGCTCCGACGACTCGGGCCCGCCGACGCCGGGAAGAGCCACCTCTGGGCGCTGACCCACCCCGAGCTGCGAGGGACCGCCCGCATCTCCGCCTTCCTGCGCTTCGTGCGCGGGATCGTGGCGGAGGAGCGAGACCTCTTCGAGGGGAGGAGGCCCCGCGCCTGAGGGCGGCCGATGTCACTACGCGATCCGGCCCGCGACCTCTGCGCGTAGGCTCATCCCGGGGAAGCAGCGCCTCGATTCCAGGAGCCGAGATGCTGTCGTCGATGATCCTGTGGGCGGCGCTCGCCGCACCGGCCCACGCCGGGGACTGCACGGTGGCCGGCCAGCCCCTCGGCGATTGGGTCGAGGGGCTCTGGGTGCCGATGTCGAACGTGAAGGCCACCCGCTCGCAGGTCGCTGCGGCAGGTTGGGGCGCCGCCCGCGGTGCGGCGGTGGGGTGACCCGTGGCGCGGACGGGCGGGCCAGATCGGCCCACCCTGACCTTGAAGGTGCCCCTGGTTGGCCCGCCCGGACGCCGAAGAAGTCGCTAATGGGCCAGATCGCCCTACCCTGACGCTCGAGGGCCTGCTAGCTAGCTGGCCTCATCCGGGCCAGATCGGCCCACGCTGAGCTTCAGGGTCACCATGGATGGCCCGCCCGCCGCGCAGCGCAAGCTGCAGCGCCACGGCGCGGATCAGCCCGGGCTCGACCGACGTGGCCGCGTGGCGGCTCATCGTGCGCCGCGGCAGCTCCAGGGTCTCGCGGACCCGAGCGGCGGGCCAGCGCGCGAGGCCGAGGTGGACCGCTGCGCGCCGGGCGGCCAGCGTCGACCGGCAGCCGCCACGAAGGTCGGGGAGCAGGACCGCCGCCGCCGCCGCCACCTCCAGGTGCTCGGGGCGCCCTTCGCTCGAGCGGTCGAACCCGAGCCGCTGGCGCAGCGCAGCGGAGCCCACGCGTGGCAGCTGCTCCCGCACCCGCGCCGCCAGGCAGGTGCCCCCCACCCGGAGCCCCAGCAGGTCGGGCAGCAGCGTGCCCTCCCGCAGCGGGTCGGCGGCGAGCTCGTGCTTCGCGTGCTGGTCGAGCACGTACCAGAAGCAGTTCTCCAGGTGCCACACGTCCCGCACCGGCTTGAAGTGGGCCGCCGCGAAGGGCACCCCCGGGCGGGCACGGACGTGCAGCCCGGTCTCGAGCCTGCGCACGAAGCACCCCGCCCGCCGACGTGGCCCAAGGAGCACCGCGTGCAGGTGCGTGTCCGCCAGCGCGAAGGCGATCAACTCCGCCTCCTCGACGCGAGGCAGCACCCAGCGCATCACGGCGAGCCGCGCCACCCGCGACGGCGCGAGCACGCGGTCCTCGACGAGCCGGCAGGTGACGTGGTGAGCGAGCGGTTCCAGGCGCATGCCCACCGCAGTGCACGGTGCGTGCCGAGGCGGCGATCCCCGACGAACGGGGCAGGCGGAGCCCACGGTGCGAAGCCGTCCTCCACGGGGGGTGTCGAGCGCTCGACACCCCCGTTGGTCACCTTCGACACCCCGAGTGGTCGGGCTCAGGACCCGCTCTCGCTCCCCACCGTGCTTGCACGCGCCCTGCTCCTGGCGGTGTTGGCACCAGCCGGTTGCACCGACAAGAGCTCGCCGGGCGACGCCGATGAAGGAACGTGGCGGCCAGACCGCCGCCCTCGTGATCCGTCGGCACGGCCATGCTCTCGGAGGAGGCCATGCCCATGAGGTTCCCGAATCACCGTCGATGCCAAGCAAATGGGCGGGGTGCCGTGCCTTCGCGGCTTGCGGATCCCGGTGGCGACGGTCGTCGGGCTCATCGCCCAGGGCGTGGCCGACGAGGAGATCCTGGCGGAGTACCCGGACCTCGAGTCCGAGGATCTCCGCGAAGCACTGCGATACGAGCGCGCCTTGCCAACCCTTCAGCGGCAAGGGTAGCTCCGCGAGCACACCGACGAGAGCGCTGATCATCGCCGGTGCCCAGCTCGGCGCCGAGACCGTGAGCCAGCACACCAGCGGCACCGCATAGGAACGCCACGCCCGGCCCCACCAGCCCTCTCGCGGTTCCGGCGGCGGGAGCTGGATGTCCAGCGTGTCGGGGAAGGGCTCGCCAGCCGGCAGGCCCACGGTCCGTGCCACTCAGCTCGAGGACCGCTCGGCCATCGTCGTCGAGCTCTACCAGCTTCTTCACATGCCCCGCGGCGAACAGCCCCGCGGCGGGCGTGCCATCGGGGAAGGAGGCCGTCACGTCGACCTGGTAGGTCCCTGACGGCTCCGCGGCGGCCACCGCAAGCAGGAAGAGCACCCCTCACCTCCATGAGGTCGCGAGCGTAGCCCCGAAACGCCCATCGAAGCGAGCATCTTCGCCATCGACAGCACGTCGAGGACGTATCGGCTTTGTGCAGGCCCACGAGCACCAGCGCTGCCCCCAAAGCCAACGAGGACGAGCCAACGACCCTTGCCGCCAGGGTCCCCCTCAACCTCCACAGACGTTCTGTCCGATCGTTGTGGTGAACGTCGGCAAGGAGATTGGGCCGACGCGCTCGCCTGTGGCGTCTTCGAACACCACGTCGGCCACGACGGCCGTTGCCAGGTAGTGCACGTTGTCGTGGGGGTAGGTGCACTCGTTGTGTTCCTTGGCGTAGAGGAACTCCGCCGTGAGCTCGACGGTGCCACTCACGGAGAGCCACTCCGTGCCCGCATGCGACGACGCGGTGTCGTTGCAGTCCCACACCTCCCATAGGGTCTCGCCGTCGTCTGCCATCAACACGCTCACACCGGCGGTCTCGGCGAGCGGCAGGGTCTCTTGGAAGTCCTCCTCCGCATACCGCAGATCCGCGTCGAGCTCCGCGTCCAGCACGAGGATTCCGTGCTCTGACTGCACCACGACATAGGCCCACACGCAGCCGTAGGCGCGTGTCCACTCGGCGTTGGCCAGCAGATCGGGCGTCGAGCGAATCGAGCTGGTATCGCCGAGGGAGGCGGTATCGGGTCCCGCATCGCGACCGTGGATCTCCTCGTCGAGCTTGCTGCCGGTGCATGCGGTGAGGGGCGTGAATCCAGCGACGAGAAGGGCGATCATACGCCCAGAATAGACCTCGGCCACTGCCCGCGCGGGGAGAAACACCCCAGCGCTTCCACGTAGGCAGACCTCAGTCGGCGGGAGCTACGGGAACGAAGCCCTGCTCTCCCATCCGGCGGTCGACCTCTTCGGCGAACCCGCGGAGCTCGATGGCCTCCTGGAAACAGGCCTCGTCGAACCGCACGCGCGGATCCCGCGCCTCCAGAGCAGCCTCGATCTCCGAACGTGTGGAACCAGCTGCCACCTGCATGGCCGTCTCACGGCATGCATCCGATCGACCTTCGAAGAGGCCCCACCAGGACGGCGCGAGAGGTGCATCCCTGCCGACGGCCTGGACGACGACTCCGCGAGGTACGCGAACGGCCTTCTCAGCTTCGAGATCCAGCTCTGGCGCGAGCCTCCTCGGGCTGTCGACCTTCAGCGCGACCACGGGTGGGATCTTGTCGAACAGAGAGCCGTCGAGGGCGAGCGGTAAACCGAAGAGCAAGGCGACGCCCACGACCATGGCCACCGTGGTCCAGCGCTCGGGCTTGGGCGGAGGCTCGGGGCGGTCGTCCCAGGGCGGGGGCATGCCCCAGTGTAGGCCGAAGGGCTGGCGACCAACGACCCCTTGGAGGCCGGTGACGTCCAGGAAGCGTAGGCGTTCGCGGTAGTCCGCGGTTCCTTGGCCTCGACCACCGCGACGGCCATGCTCTCCGCCGACGTCGTCACGCCGGAGAAGCTGAGCGACGAGAGGGAGCCCGTAGGCGAGCAAGCCGAGGTTCCGCAGTCGCCGGACGGTCTCGGGCACGCGGTACCATCCCGACGTGAGCACAGCAGAGCAGGCGCTCGGGTGAGCGATGGGCCACAGCGGCGCCTGCGCGGGTACCTCGACAGCGCTCCGGCAGCGTCACTCATGGTCATGGCGCTGTCGCTCTTCTCGTGCACGGACAAGACGTGTGAAGGCGATGACTGCGCGTGTATCCTCGACGCTCAGTGCGAGATCGTCGGGTGCTACGCGCCAGACCCCACAGACTGCACCCCCGACTGCGACTGTTCGGACGGTCAGCCCATGTCGACACAGGGGGCGGAGACATGGTGGGCGGCGCGCGCAGAGCACTGCGGAGACTCGTGCATCATCTGCGCGACCGAAGACTGCCACGACTGGACGTCGCTTCGCCCGGCCTGCCGACGGGGACGATGCGTGGCGGTGCGGACGCGGTAGCCCAGCTCGGGACGCGCCCTCAACCACCGGTCCAGCGACCGACCCGCTCCCGCAACATCTCCACCGTGATCTCCCCGGCCTCCAGCACCAGGCGGTGGAATCCGACGATGTCGAAGCGGTCCCCCATCGCAGCCTCGGCCTGCTCCCGGAGCGCGCGGATCTCGGCCGCCCCGACCCAGTACGACACCGCCTGCCCCGGCCGCGCCAGGTAGCGCTCGACCTGCACCTCGGCCTCCTCCGCTGTGAGCGCGGTGTTCGCGAGCAGGAAGGCCTGCGCCTCCTCCCGGCTCCAGCCACCGGCGTGCAGCCCGGTGTCCACCACCAGCCGCGCCGCGCGGAGCATCGCCATCGTGATCTGTCCGGCCCGGTCGAAGTCCCCCGTGTACAGCCCCATCTCGAGCGCCAGCTCCTCCGCGTACAGCGCCCAGCCCTCGATGAAGGGGGAGTAGCCGGTGAACCGCCGGAAGCCCGGGACCCCCTTCTTCGCCAGGGTTCGCTGGAGGTGGTGGCCGGGCACGGCCTCGTGGAAGGCCAGGGGCTCCGCCTCGAAGGTCGGGCGGGTCGTCGGGCGCGACGTGTTCACCATGTAGCGACCCACGTCGCCGTCCCAGCGCGGGTCCATGTAGAGGCCCGCCGAGGCCCGCTCGGCGTAGAAGGCCGGCACGGGCTCCACGGCGACGCGCACCTTGGGCCGCCTGCCCACCCACGCGGGCAGCGCCTTCCACGCGCGCTTCACGGCGGCCTTCGCTGCGGCCTCCACACCCTCTTCGCTCGTGAAGTAGAGGGCGTCGTCGGTACGCAGGCGCTCCAGCGTCGACGGCACGTCCGTCGTGCCCAGCCGCGGTCCTGCGAGCGCCACCAGCTCCTCGCCGAGGTCCGCCAGAGCGGACCGACCCTGCGCCTCCAGGTCCCCAGGGTCGAGCTCGAGCGAGGTGTACCAGGCCAGCCGCTCCGAGTAGCAGCGCTCGCCCAGCGTCAGGCCGGCCAGCCCCGGGCTGCCCGACTCCCGCGCGGCCGGGAGCAGCTCGTCGGCGAGGAAGTCGCGGTAGCGCTGCAGCGCGGGACGGGCGTGCTCTTCCGCGGCCAGGTCCATGTCGCGGGTGAAGTCAGCGATCTGGAGCGCGCTCCAGGCGGGGTGGGGGTCGCGGGCGACGGTGGTCATCGTCCACGCCGACACGTCCTGCGCCAGCTCTTCGTCGAGCTGCTCGATCACCAGCTCGATCGACTCCCGGTCGGAGACGAGGCCCTTGGCCAGCCCCAGCCGCAGGTTCTTCACGCTCTCGTCGACATCCCGGGCGACGTGCTCCACCTGGGCGACGGCCCGGTCCGACCACACGATGTGCAGCTCCCGGATGGTCGCGAGGTTGTTCGCCCGCATCAGCGGGTTGGCCTGAGGCACCACCCGCCACTGCTCGAAGCCGCAGGCGATCTCGTCGACCACTCCCTCCAGATGGCGAACGAGCAGCCCGTGATGCTCCAGGTCCTCGACGTCGAGCCCGGCGGTGGACAACGCCTCGGCCCGCTCCAAGAGCGCCGCCGCCTCCGAGCGCCGCTCGCCCAGGGCGCTCGGGCTCCGGAGCCCGAACCGCCAGACGGCGTTGCGGTCCCCTGCAGCGATGGCGACCCGCGGCTCCTGCTCCTGGAGCCACACCCAGTGGTCTCGGAGGAGCTGCTTCAGCTCGCGGTCGGTGACCCCACGGGTCTCCATGGCCGATCCCGCGAGCGCTGTGGCCACCAAGAGAGGCGCGAGGAGCTTCACGCGCCCACCACGCGGGACAGCGACGCCGCTCGAGCCATCCCGTCAGTCACAGGCATCGCGCCCCGATGTGCTTTGCTCATCCCCATCACTCGCTCCCGATGTCGGTTCATCCTCCGAAGCCTCCCCCTCGTTCTGGTCGAACACACCCAGGAACACCGGGGCCAGGACCGCGGAGCAGTCGACGCAGTCCAGGGCGAGCACCCAGGTGTAGGCTGGGTCCAGGAACTGGAAGTCGTTGCCCAGGTCGCTCGGCGGGAGGTCGACCAGGTCGAAGCCGGGCAGGCCGTCGACGTCTGCCTCCCAGATCTCCAGCGCCAGCTCGTCGACGGCGGGGAAGGCCACCTCCAGCTCTTCTCGACCGACGTCGAAGCGACCCAGCCGCAGGCGCTCCACGTCCGACAGCTTCAGCTCGCAAGGCGACGACGAAGCCTCCAGCCCCGTCCAGTCCACCCAGCTGCTACAGCCAGGCACGAAGGAAATCTGCTCGGCAGTGGCCAGGTCCGCGTCGGTGAGCACCACCCCGACGTCGGGATCGACGGAGACCCGCGTCACGTCAATGTCCTCGTCGAGCTCCAGCAACGCCATCCAGGCGATCCCTGCCTCGGTGTAGAACACCAGGAGGAAGCTCGCGTCGGGGTCCATCTCCTCGGTCGGGTCCAGCGCCGTGCCCAGGAAGTCCAGCTCGCTCAGCCGCAGGCATCCATCCGAGGGCGTGTCGATGTCCGCGCTCGTATAGCCGCTCACGTCCGCCTGCCGCAGCCCGCAGCCCGCCAGCTTGTCGAGCACCTCCTGGGACGTGAGGCGGTTGAAGAGCACCAGCTGCACCTTCACCACCTCGTCGAGCGGATGCAGCTCTTCGCCGTACAGGTCGGTGCTGAGCTCGTCCCAGCACACCTCGAGGTCCGTCCACGGCGCCGCAGTGAGCAGCTCCAGCTCCATGCTCACGTCGATGGCGTAGTTCTGCTCGTCCGTGAGCACGATGCCCGTGTCGACCTTGCACGGATCGCCCCACCCCGTGCACCCCGAGCAACGCGTGCAGCACGGACATCCCACCAGCAGGAGCCAGATCAGCATCCCGCATCCTACCGCCCACGGACATGTGACACGCTAGGCCAGGGCACCCCGCCATCACCTCGTCGAGTCCACGCGCGGAATCCGGAGAAACATGGAGACGCCCTCCGTCGTGCCCGCGACGCTCGACTACGCACGCCTCGCCACCAGCGTCCGTGTCGACGACGACGGGTACATCTCGGCCTTCGCGACCCTGGCCGTCTTTCGAGAGCCGTCACACTGGACTCCAGTGACCGGAGGCGGCCCACGGTAGGGCACGGGGGAGGGGGCCCTGCTTCTCGCCCACGGGCTGGGCGCTCCGGTACGTCCAGTGACCCGCGAAGGCAGAAGCCGGGGGAGCCGTCGGCGAGGCAGGCCCGCTGGCCACCCCGTCTCGTCCGTGCTTCCATCCGAAGGTGCGCATCCTCTGCTCGGCGCTCGCTTCCCCGGGCTTCGCCTTCCCGGTACGCGCCGTAGCCGAGCGGCTCGCGGCCACCGGACACGAGGTCGTGCGCGTGGACGGTCCCCCCTTCCGGGTCGGGAGCTGGCACACCCGGGAGGCCGTGCGGGACCAGCTCGCCGTGCTCGACCGGGCGTGCCATGCCGAGGAGCCCGACGTGGTGCTCGCGAGCGCACTCTGTCTGGGTGCGCTGCTCGTCGCCGCGAGGCACCAGATCCCGGTCGCGGTGATCGGCCCGTGCACGCCGCTGCTCCCCGACACCGGCTCCCGGCGCGACGAGCTGGCCGCGGCCTGGCGACAGCGTGCGGCAGAGGCGGGGCTCGCCGAGCTGCCCGTCGGGACCCTGCTCGGCGACCTGCACCTGGTGCGGAGCGTGCCCGAGCTGTCGGGGGCCGCTTACCTGGTCGGCAGCTGCCGCTGGGACCCCGCGGTGCCCGACGCTGTGCATCGGTGGCTGGCCGCGTCCAGCGCCCCGGTGGTCTACGCGCAGCCCGGCCGGACCTTCAGTGGACGTGGGCTCTGGCCCGCGCTGTCCACGGCGTTGCCCCCGGGCGCCCGGCTCGCGATGTCCACGTCGCGCCTCGACAAGGCCATCCGTGCCCTGCCGCGGGGCACGCTCGCGGGGCCGACCGTGCCCCACCACGCGGTGCTGCCCCACGCGGCCGTGGTCGTCTGCAGCGGGACGACGGCGACCGTGCTGGGCGCTCTGGAGCACGGGGTCCCCCTGGTGTTGGTCCCCTCCGGCGGGGAGCACCACGCCCTCGCCGAGCTGCTCGTCCCCCGCGGGCTCGCCCGTGCCGTGCCCGCCGAAGAGGTGAGCCCCGCGCGACTCCGAGCCGCCATCGACGAGGCGATCGCCCTGCCGGGCGCGCCCCGCAAGCGGATCCGTGCGGCCCTCGCGGCGCTCGATGGCCCGGGCCGCGCCGTGGCCTGGATCGAGCAGCTACCCTGAGTCGAGGAGGGACCATGTCCCGAAACCACCGCTCCGATGCGGCCATCCTGCGGCAACACCTGCTGGTCACCCTCGGCCTGGGCGCGGTCGGCACCGGCTGCTGGGTGGTCCCGGGCGGCTGCGAGAACCCGACCTACGTGACCACCGTGGACCTCGTCGCCCAGCGCGACACCGGCTCGGCCGACACCGCCGACACGGGAGCGCCGGCGGAGGCTCCCACCACATGCCCCGACAGCTGGGAAGCCGCCTACCTCATCGAAGGCAGCGGCCAGGAGGGGGACCACTGCCAGGACGAGATCACGTTGCTCGAGCAGGACGGCGACCAGTGCACCTACGAGCACATGTGCTGGAGCTGCTGTGCCTACGGTCGCCCCTACCTGGACGAGGACGGCCAACCCGTCGAGTCCCCCACCGCTCCCACCGATCGCTGGCGGGAGCCGGTCGTGGTGCCGATCGACACCCTCAGCGCTGAGGAGCGGGAGGCACTCGCGGGCTTCTGGCTGCACAACGCCCGCGCCGAGCACTCGTCGGTGGCCGGCTTCCACCGCTTCGCCCTCGACCTGTTGGCCCACGGCGCGCCGCCCGAGCTCCTCCTCCGGGTCCAGCACGCCGCGGCGCAGGAGGTGCGGCACGCGGTGACCTGCTTCTCGCTCGCGTCGGTGTACGGCGGCGAGGCCGTGGGTCCGGCGCCGATGGAGCTCGGCGAGCGGGCGCCGATCGCGTCCAGCCTGGCCGAGCTGGCGGTCTGGACCCTGCGGGACGGTGCGGTCGGGGAGACCTTGGCGGCCTACCTCGCGCAGCGCGCCCTCGAACACACCACCGCACCGGCCGCGCGGCGGGCCCTCGAGGAGATCGTGCGCGACGAGACGCAGCACGCCGAGCTGGCGTGGGCCACGCTGCGCTGGGCCCTGGAGCTGGGCGGCGACGAGGTCGCGGTCGCGATCCGCGGCTTCCTCGCCAAGCTGGGCCCGCCCGAGCGTCGCTCCGATCGCTGGACGCCGGCGATGGGGGCCCACGGTTGGCTCTCCCCCGACGACGAGCACGAGGCGGCCCGGACCTGCCTTGCCGAGGTCGTGCTGCCGGTGGCGGAAGCGCTGCTGGACGCGGTGGCGCAGGCGGCCTGAGGATCGATCAGCACACGGAGGAGTCATGGCGAAGAGGGATGCACGCTTCAGGACACGGCTTCTGCTGTCGCTCGGGCTGGTGGCGCTGGGCACCGCCTGCGACAAGCAGAAGGACCGCAGCGACGATGGAGACAGCGGCTACGACTGTAGCGACCACGAGGACCCGGTCTACAGGACCACCATCTCGCTCACAGCCGACACGGGAGACACCGGTCCAGCGACCTGCCCCGACCCCTACGTAGCCGCCGGGCTGATCCAGGAGGCGGGCGGCGCGGGTGCTTGGTGCACGGAGTACG
Organism: uncultured Enterobacterales bacterium; assembly: GCA_964604675.1. Classification (GTDB taxonomy): domain Bacteria; phylum Myxococcota_A; class UBA796; order UBA796; family CAJQPC01; genus CAZSAT01. The sequence goes on along the minus strand of CAZSAT010000067.1, from coordinate 1,930 downwards.
TGACCCTCCTCGCGCAGGACGAGGACCTCTGCACCTACGAGCACAGCTGCTTCACGTGCTGCGGCTACGGGCGCCCGCTGCTGGACGAGGAGGGTCGTCCGGTGACCTCGGAGACACGGCGCTCGGAGGCCTGGCGCGAGCCACTCCCGGCGTCGGCGCCGCTGAGTGACGAGCAGCGGCGTGCCCTTGCGACCTTCTGGCGCCACAATGCGGAGGCCGAGCATGCCTCGGTCGCCGGCTTCCACCGCTTCGCCCTGGACCTCCTCGCACACGGCGCGCCTCCAGAGCTCCTGCTCGCCGCCCAGCATGCCGCTCGCCAGGAAGTCGCCCACGCCGTACGCTGCTTCTCCCTGGCGTCCAGGTACGCCGGGGAGCCACTGGGGCCAGCGCCGATGGACCTCGGCGGACGAGTGCCCGTAGCGCGCAACCTCGAGGAGCTGGCGATCTGGACCCTTCGCGACGGCGCTCTGGGCGAGACCCTCGCCGCCTACCTCGCCGACTGCGCCCTGGAACAGACGACGGATCCTGCGGCTCGTGAGGCGCTCGAAGAGGTCGTCCGCGACGAGACCGAGCACGCGGAGCTGGCCTGGGCCACCCTGGCGTGGGCCCTCGACGTCGGTGGGGCACGCGTCGCCCAAGCCCTCCGGAGCTTCCTCTCGTCCGCCGCGGAGCCGCAGGCCTACCCCCGCCAGTGGTCGGAAGCCCTCGCGGCACACGGCTGCATGGACCCCGTAGCCGAGCAGGCGGCGGCGGGACGCTGTCTCCGGGAGGTGGTGCTGCCGGTGGCGGAGGCGCTGCTGCGGGCTCGGGCTGCCTGATCGCTACCGATCATGCGGCTCGAGCGCCCTCCCACGCGGTACCTGCGCAAACATGCCCACCTCGACCCTCGCCGGTTGCTCGCCTGGACGGCGGGGGGCGCCGCGCAGGAATGCTGCTCAACCTCCACACCAACAGGGTGGCTGGGTACACGGGCGGACAGGCCGCACTCACCTACCTGGTGGTGTCGGTCGAGGAGGTGGGTGTCCGAAGGGTGGCTGGCGGCCTCGGCGGCGGGCTGATGGTGTAGGCGTTGCATGGGCTGACGCGACGGAGCCAACGGAAGGAGGCCCAGCCCGCCGAACGGTAGCCCATCGACGCGATCACCGGCGACCGTGCAGGCTGGTGGCGCTCCGTCGCCGACCTGCTCTACAGGCGAGCAGGAGGAGGAGTGCGGAAGCCCTCCCGAACGACCCGGGCCCCGCGGTACATCCGCGCGAGGAGATCTCCTCGGTCTGGGTCATCACCTGGTGCGCGGGCACACACACCTCGCCGTCCGACCATGGCAGCTCGACCACCATCCGGCTGGTCCACGCACCCACCCGACCGGCGGATGACACCGAGGCCAGCCGGACGCTCAGGCTCGACCACTCGACCATCTCGCTCGACACGTTGGACGCGCAGAGATGGAAGAACACGTCCACTTCCTGAGCGTCCCCGTAGACAAGCATGGCTTCGTCGCCTCCATCCGGCGTCACCTCAGCGACGTAGTAGCCGTGTGGGAGCGGAGCGAGGTCGAACTGGACCGCTGGACCGAGGCAAGCGCCGCCGAAGGGGTTGGCGGCCGACGCGCAGACGACGGTCGGCTCGGCGTCGGGAGGCCGCGTGCTCTCAGCGGCCTCCGTCGTGCGGAAGCTCGTGAGGAGCTCGCCGTCGCTGCGAGCCCCTCGACGTGAAGATCCCCATGAGGCGACGCGGGTGCTGTAGCCTGGGGTGGTGGAGGAACGATGGGATTCATGGCGCTTTGGCTGGGGTGCACGGGTGGGACGGACCTCAGCTGCGGCGAGGGCACCCATGAGGAAGACGGTTCGTGTGTCGCGGACACGGACACCGGGGAGTCCGACACGGACACGGACACGGACACGGACACGGACACGGACACGGACACCGACAC
>CAZSAT010000066.1:1498-39415 GCA_964604675.1 uncultured Enterobacterales bacterium | reverse complement strand
GTCATCGACATCAAGGACCGCATCTTCGAGGTCATCGCCACCGGCGGCGACACCTTCCTCGGCGGCGTGGACTTCGACGACCGGATCATGCAGAAGCTGCTGGAGGATTTCCACCGGGAGCACGGGATCGACCTGTCGTGGGACCGGGTCGCCGTGCAGCGCATCCGCGATGCCGCTGAGATGGCCAAGATCGAGCTGTCCTCGGTCAAGACCACGCGCATCCACATCCCCTTCATCGCCCGCGGCGACGATGGGCCGCTCGATGTCGACGTCGAGCTGTCGCGCGAAGAGCTCAACACCCTGTGCGAAGACCTCGTCGAGCGCACGCTCGACACCGTCCGCCGGATCATGGGGGAGGCGTCGACCTCGGTCGAAGAGCTCGACGAGATGATCCTCGTCGGCGGCCAGAGCCGCATGCCCCTGGTGCAGGAGCGGACCACCGACTTCCTCGGAAAGGCGCTCTCGAAGAGCGTCAACCCCGATGAGGCGGTGGCCATCGGCGCCAGCATCATGTCGCACAGCCTGGCGGGGAGGGAACCGAGCGACGTCACGCTCCTCGACGTCCTCCCGATGCCCATCGGCATCAACAAGGTCGACGGCACGATGCACGTGCTGTTCCCGAAGAACCAGCCCCTCCCCGACTACAAGACCCGGACCCTGACGACTTCGAAGAACAACCAGAAGTCGATCATGCTGAAGATCTACCAGGGCGAGTCGGACAGGGTGGCCGAGAACGAGCTCCTGGGCACCTTCGTGTTCTCGGGCATCCGGCAGGCACCCAAGGGCAAGGTCCAGATCGAGGTCACCTTCCACATCGACAGCGAAGGCATCCTCAACCTCACCGCCCGCGACAAGGCCACCGGCCAGACCGTCGAGTCCACGCTGAAGCTCGGCAAGAAAGACCGGAAGCGGAAGAAGCGCAAGAAGGACGCAGCGGCGAAGCAGAAGGCTGCCGAAGCAGCGGCCGCACCGAGCGCCCTCGACATGCCGCGCAGCGCCCTCGCCGACGAAGTCGAGGGGGTCACAGCCGAAGATCTCGAAGAGCTGGAACCCGAGAGCCTCGAGCCCGACGACGTGAAGGCGATGGACCAAGCGGCCAAGGCCGACAAGGACAAGGAAGTCCGGAGGGCCGTCGGCAAGGTGCAGTCTGCATCGGCTGGTGGCGCCGGAGCCTCGGATCCCGGTCTCTGGGACAAGGTCAGCGGCTGGTTCAAGAACCTGTTTGGCAGCTGATCCCGGGACGGCCCTGAAGACCACACGCGTGGTCCTCGTCCGTCCGCAGCACGCCGGCAACGTGGGCGCCGTCGCCCGTGCCATGGCCAACACCGGGCTCCGGCGCCTGGTGGTGGTGGACCCCCCTGCCCTGGACCTCGAGCGTGCGCGCTGGATGGCGTCGGCAGGTCGCACGATCCTCGACGAGATGAAGCTCGTTGCAACGGTGAGCGAGGCCGTAGCCGACTGCACCCTGGCGGTCGGCACGACGGCCCGAGCGCGGCGCTACAACTGGCCCGTGTGGGAGCCGCCCGAGCTCGCAGCCCATGTGCTCGACAGCCCGGGACCGGTCGCCGTGCTCTTCGGACAGGAAGACGCCGGCTTGGACAACGAGGCCCTGAGCCACTGCCGCGCGCTGCTGTCGATCCCCACGGCTGGGTTGCCCTCGCTGAACCTGGCCCAGGCCGTGCTGGTCACCGCCTGGTGCGTGTTCTCCGAAGCACGGGACCGGGGATTCGAGGCCGAGGTGCCCACGCGGCAGGGGCGCCGAAGCGGTGGGGCACCGGTCGATCGAAGCCGTGATCCCGTGCCACTCGCCACACTGGACCAACAGCGGGAGGTGGTGGACGAGGGTCTGGACCTGCTCGCCGAGACGCCGTACATGCTCGGTCGCACGCGGGAGATGGTCCGCATCTTCCTCGGCGGCCTGCTGCAGCGTGCACACCCCGACCGCCAGGACCTCGCCATCCTCCGCGGCATGATCAAGAAGACACGCTGGAAGGTCGACAACGGATGAAGCGAGCTCTCCTCGGAGCGGCCTTGGACCTGGCGTGCATCGGTGTGCTCGTCGCCATCGGGGTCGTCGCCTGGCCCAGCGGTCCCGTGTTCGGCACGCCGCCGCTCCCTGAGGGCACCCCTGGCTGGGCGTCGTTCCACGATCTGCTCCTGGCGGGACCGGACGCGGGCGAGTGGGCGGTAGCGGCGCTGCGCCTCGACGAGGGCCGCTACGACGCGCTCGACAGCCACCGAATGCCCGTCTGGACGCTGCTGACCGCAGCAACGATGAAGCTCCAACCCGACGTGGTGCTGGCGGGCCACCTGGTGAACCACGCGCTCATGCTGCTGCTCCCAGTGGTGATCTTCGGCCTCGGCCGCTTCTCAGGGGGGCGCGGCGTGGGTCTCGGTGCCGGGGTCGTCACGGCGTCGACGGTGGTGCTGGTGGACGCTTCCCGCCGCTACGGCGTGGACACGACCGTGGCCTTCATGGTGCCCTTCGCGATGCTGGCGGCCGCAGCGAGCGCCCGATGGTGGTGGCTGGCGCCCTTTGGTGGGGCCATCGCCGGCCTCGCGATGCTGTCGCACTACACCACCCTGGCACACGCCATCCCGCCGCTGCTGCTGGTGCTGCTCGCAGGCCGGCGGGTGTGGCCACGGCTGGGCGGCACCCTGCTCTTCGCAGCGGGCGCGGTGGCGACCGTCCATGCGGTCTACCAGGTGTTTCCAGAGATCGACGCGGCGGATCTCCTCCGCGACATCGGCGAGGGCATCGAGAAGACCGAGGTCGCGGCGGGCAGCGACCGCTCGTTCTCCGTGGCCGACATCCAGGCCATGCTCGGATCGGTGGGACCTGGGAGCGTGAACGACGCCATCATCGGCGTCTGGCGTGCCATCCGTCCCGGGTGGATGCCATGGGTCGCCTGCATGGTGCTGCCATGGCTCGGCGCGGTCGGCCTGTTCCTGCGCGCTCCCGGCGCGCCCCATCGGTTGGGAGGGCTCTTCGCAGGCCTTCCCATGGGCCTCACCCTCGCGCTCTGCCTCGGGCCCCTTCCGTTCCTCAGCGCCGCCGGAGCGGAGGCTCGCTACACCTACAACCTGCTTCCCATCGTCATCCTGCTGGTCTTCCGTGGCGCGGCCGTGGTCCCGGCTGCCGCCGATGCGCTCCTCGAGCGCGCCTCGCGGAGCTGGCCGAGCGGCCTCGTCATGCTGGTCCTGGCATCGTGGTGGGGACACGACGCCTGGACCACGGCGCAGCCGAGCCTCAACCCTCGTCCGGTGTTGCTGCAGGATGTCGAGGGCTGGAAGATCGGACGGGCGCTGCGCGAACACTTCGAGCGGGGCGGTCACGTCGCCAGCACCCACCGCGAGTCCACCGCCATGGCGGGGCGAGCGCATTGCCCGCTCACCACGTGCCCCTTCGGCAGCTCCACGGCCAGCTTCTGGGAGTGCCTGGCCATCATGAACGAGGAGTGCGACGGCGAGGGCGGACTGGCCTACGTCGCCGTCAAGAAGGAGGAGTTCGACGAGCGGAACGAGCACCGGAAGGCGATGGACGCCTGGGTGGCCGAGACGTGGACGCCGCTGGCCTCGGTGCGCGGTCGCACGCTCAGCGCCCAGGTGTTCGCCATCCCACGCGATGAGTTGCCCGAGCGGGTCCCCCGGCGAGGTCCACCGAACCCCTGACGTCAGCCGCCGCTGAGCGCATCCTCCGCAACGCCGACCAGCTCGCCCTGGTCATGGTAGTCGGCCACGACCGACTGATACACACCGCGCGCGTCGCCCTCACGTCCTGCGCTCCGCAGGGCCTGGGCCTTCGTGAGCAGCGCCAGCGCCTGGTAGAAGCGGTCACCCGTGTCGCCGAGCACCGCGTCGAGCAGGGACAAGGCGTCGTCCGGACGGCTGAGTCTCACGTGGAGCTCGGCGAGGCGGATGCGGCCGCGACTCTGCACATCGTCATCGACGGGCCATCGGGCGAGCAGGCCTTCTGCGGCGGCTGCGGCGTCACTCATGGCATCCGTTGCTTCGTAGGCAGCGATCCGCGCCATGACGACCTCGGTGTCCCAGGCCGGCCCCATGGCGGCGCCATCGAGGGCTTCCAGTCGCTCGAGCGCCGAGTCGGGCTTGCCCTTGTCGAGGTAGACGTTGGCCATGCCCAGCTTCGCCTGGAGCACGATCTCGGGGTCGCCCGCCTCCGCGAGGTCCCGGAATCCGAAGAAGGCGTCGTCGAGCCGGCCCTCGTCCACCAGGACCTGGGTGGCCTGCAGCGTGGCCCATGCACGCTGCCCTGGGTCCGTCGCGTCCTGGGCGACCTGCAGGTAGAGCGCGCGCGCTGCAGTGAGCTCGTCACGCGCGCGAAGCAGCCCCGCCAGCCCCGCCGTGCCGGCCAGCTGTGCCTGCAGGCTCCCCGACGCCACGAGGGCCTTGAACAACGCCTCCGCCTCGGCGTCCTGGCCGGCCTCGAGCAAGGTCTGGGCGAGCTGCTCCTGACGCCACGTGTCGCTACCGGGATCCGGGGCCACCAGCTCCCGGTAGCGACTCGCCGCCGCCTCGGGCTGTCCGGATCGGCGATCGAGCTCCGCGAGGCCCATGCCGACCCGGAACCGCGCCTCCGCCAGGTCGCCATAGTCCCGGGACAGCGCCGCCCACGCGGCACGCGCAGCGTCGGGGTCGCCACCCGCGGCCCAGGCCTGCGCGATGTCCCCGCGCAGGGCGGCCTGCGTAGGGCGGTCCTGAACCTGCGCCAGGAGCTCCTCGTAGAGCCTGACCGCGCCTGCGGCATCCCCCTCGTTGAGCCGCCCAATCGCCATCTGCAGCTTCGCCGAGAACGCGGCGTCGCCGTCGTCCGCCGCGACCTCGAGCAGCCTCGCGGCGAGGACCTCCGCCTGGGCATTGTCGCCCAGCGCACGCAGCGCCTGCACCCGCAGGTCGAGCAGGGCGGCCTGGGCGGCCGGCGCGGACATCCTGGACGCCCAGCTCTCGCCGAGAGCCTGAGCGCCCGCGGCGTCGCCCGTCGCCAGCAACGCACGCCCGAGCCCGAGCACCACGTCGGTGCGGTCCTGTTCGGACAGCTCGGCCTCCATCAGCCTCCGCCAGGAAGCCAGGGCCCCTGCATGGTCTCCGCTGGCCTCTTGCAGCTCGGCGAGTGCCAGGCGCACCTGCTTGTCACGGCCAGACGCCTCGGCGTCCACCAGGAGCTCCTGGTACAGCGCGCGAGCCCGCTGGATCTCCCCGCGGCCTTGCAGGATCCGAGCAATCTCGAGCCGGGTGGGCAGGATCGCCTCGTGACCCGGGGGCAGAGCCGAAAGGTACCGACGCCAACCCGCCAGCGCTTCCTCCTCCTGCCCGGCCTCGAGGTAGCTCGAGGCGAGCGCCTCCAGCGCGGTCGCCTGGAGCGTCGGATCGACGGTCTCGTCCACCACCCGAGAGAGCTCGAGCCGCGCGCGCTCGACGTCGCCGCGCGCCTGTGCGACCTGAGCGAGGCCCAGACGTGCCAGCGACATGGCCTCCGAGCCGGCCTGTGCCCCCGTCATCAGCGAGCGGTACGCGGTGGCCGCGTCCTCGAGACGCCCCGCCTGACGCAGGGCGTCCGCGATGCGTGCCTCGATGAACACGCGACCGTCTTCGTCCAGCGGCGCGTCCAGGAGCGCGCGGTAGGCGTTCACGGCTTCGCCGAAGCGGCCCTCCTCGACGTAGAGGTCCGCGAGCCGCGTGTGGGCGGTGCTCACCGCTCCCGGGGCTTCGGTGAAGTCGTCCAGGACCTGCTGGTAGAGCGAGCGCGCTTCCTCTCGTTCACCCCGCTCTGCAGCCGCGTCGGCACGCCCGAGCAGGAGCTGTGCCGCGAGGCCGGGGTCCTGTTGGTCCGCCAGCGCGCGCAGCTCGTCACCCTGCGGATCGAGTCGGATCAGCACCCGCAAGAGCCCAGCTCGCGCGGCCTCCAGGGCCTCCCGATCGTCCGCGTGACCCTGGATCACACCCTGGTAGCCCTCGCGCGCGGCCTCCAGCAGATCTTCGTCCTCGTCGAGCTGGGCGCGCAGCAGCCGGCCGTTGGCGCGGTTGCGCGGCGAGGCCTCCTGCTCCAGCAAGCGCTGGATCAACCGACGCGCTTCCTGGCGGCTGCCCCCGCGTGCCTCCAGCGAGGCGACGCGCATCACGATGTCGCCGGCCACGTCCGGATGCGATGGATAGCGTGTCAGCAGCTCTCGGTAGATCGCGAGGCTCTGCGGCGTGTCGCCCATGTGGTCGAACAGGCGAGCCTCGGCCTCCATGAGCCGCGCTTGCTGCTCGTCGTCGAGGGGGAACTCACGAACGGTGTCGAGGGCCGCGCGCGCCGCCTCGTACTCGCCTCGACCCTCCAGGATCTCGGAGCGAGAGATGTGGATCGCCAGCACCATCCCGGGGTTGTGCGGGTAGCGGTCCAGCAAGTCCCGCTGCATCGCGAGCGCCTTGTCGGGAAAGCCCATGCGCGCGTACTCGTCCGACAGCGCCACGGACGCCCTGGCCACGACACCGGCCGGCAGGCCCTCTCCCTCCGACAGCAGAGCTTCCAGAGCGGCAACGGCTTCGTCGTGTCGCGACGCAGCGCCGAAGGCCTTCGCCAGGCGCAGGCGTGCCTCGGGACCGAGATCGGCGTCGCCAGAGACCTCCGCCGTGGCCTCCCGCAGGCTCTCGATGGCGGCGTCGTGCAGGCCAGCCCCGGAGTACAGGGTGGCGAGGTCGAAGCGGTAGAGCGCACGATCCGCTGGGAGCTCCGTGCGCTCGATGAGGTCGGCGTAGCGCGCCACCGCCTGGTCCAGCTCGCCCGCGCTCGCCTCCTGGGCGGCGAGATCCTCGAGGTCCTCCTCCGACAACGAGCTGCTGTCCAGGTACTGGGTCACCAGGTAGCTGCCCAAGGCGAGCGCGAAGAGTGCCGCCGCGCCACGGGCCACGACCGACGCGCCCAGGTTCTCTCCGAAGCGGCCGAGGCCCAGACCGGGCGCGAAGGCTCCGCGCGCACGGAGGGCGTCCAGCTCCGTGGACGACAGCCCGAGTGCGCCTCCGATCTCGGCGTCCGCGACCACCGCCTGGTCGAGCTGGGCACCGGCGAGGTCCGCCTGCTCCCAGAGGGTGCCACTCAGGTCCGCATCGGCGAGATCGACGTCGGCGAGCTGGCCCGCCGAGAAGTCGCTGCGCGCGAGGTCGGCCCCGCCGAAACGCGCTCCGCTGAGCACCGCACCGATGAAGCTCGCATCGTGCGCCCGCAAGCCCTCCAGGCAGGCCCCGGCCAGGATGGCGTCCTCGAAGCGAGCGCCATCCGCGATGGCGAGCCCGAGATCCGCCTCCTTGAGCCGCGCTCGGTCGAGCCGCGCGCCCGCGAGCCGCGCACCGTGGAGGTTGGCACCTGTGAGGTTGGCGCCCTCGAGACGGGCTTCCCGGAGGTCGATGCCCGTGAGATCGCGCCCACGAAGCTTGATGCCGCGGAGGTCGGCACCGCGCAGCGAGGCGCCTGCGACGACCAGGTCCGCGTCGATGCGCTCGCGTCGTGTCCGGAGTCGGGCCAGGGCACCACCGACCGAGCGCGAGACCGACCTCGACTCGGGATCCGCCGACGAGGCGGTCGTCGCGACGTCCTCCTCCTCCGTGTCCGGCTCTGTGCGCAGCGCGGGAACCGCGGCCGGCTCCTCCTCGGCGACGCGCAGCGCCTCGTCGGCCCGCCGACGCTCGTCGGCCTCCGCTTCGCTGCGCTGGCGAGCGATCTCGGACTCGCGTTCCTTCCGCTGACGCTCCTGCTCGGCCGCTTCCTGCCGGGCGGCCCAGGCGAGCTTGAGCCGAGCGACGACGCCGAGCCCGAGGCGAGCGCCGCCCGCCTGCAGGAGCGCTTCCGCGTCCGGCGAGAGGGCGGAGGGGTCGCGCACCGTGGCCCCCGACGCGTCGATCTCGGAGAGCACCACGCCCTCGAAGCTGCACGCGCGCAGCACGGCCTTCGGAAGCTGTGTGCCCTCCATCACCGTGCGCTCCAACACGCACCGGTCCAGGCGGGCACGCCCGAGGCGCGCATCGCTCAGCGAGCTGCCGGTGAGGTCGAGCTGGACGAGCGACGCACCCGCCAGGTCGGCGCCCCTCAGGGAGCCACCCGCCAAGGTGCCGCCATCGACCACCACGTCGCGCAGCGCGGCGCCGTCCAGGCAAGCGCCCGCGCCGGCGAGCTGCTCGATGCGCAGGTCCCGCCCCGTGACCCTCTCGAGACTCGCCCCCTCGAACACCGGCGCGACGAGCACGGCACCCGTGAGGTCGGCTCCGTCGAGCACGGCGTGGTCGAAGCGGCTCCGATCCCCGCGCGCACGGCACAGACGCGCGCCACGCAGGCTGGCGCGCTCGAACCGGGCGCCATCGATCTCGGTGTCGCTCAGATCCGCCCCGTCCAGCACGGCATCCGAGAGGTCCGCGTCCGCCAGGATGCAGTCGATCAGCCGCGAACCCGACAGGTCGCGGTCGCGCAGGTCGAGACCTCGCAGCACGCAGCCGCTGAGATCAGCACCGAGAAGCTCGGCCTCGTCGACCTGCGCCTGGCTCGGCTTGCGCGGGAGGGACCGGGTGCTCGCCACGACGACAGTGTACCCGGCGACGCCCGGGTGACGGGCCTGGCACGGGTCTTGCTTGACCCATTCACGGGTCCTGAGGGACCCAAGCACGGACGGCTGGACTCAGGTCTTGACCCGTCCAGACCTGAGGCATAGGATGGGGATCCTCCCGTCCGGCGGCTGCGATCCGGTTCCCCACCGGGTTATCCGCGCGCCGGCGCCCCGTTCGAGCCTGCTCGACCCCCTCCCCTCGGAGCCCCCCGCATGGACAAGATCGTCATCGACGGCGGCCGCCCTCTCCACGGCCACGTCCCCATCGGCGGCGCGAAGAACGCGGCGCTCCCGATCCTCGCCGCCACGCTCGTCGCTCCCGGCGAGCACCGTCTCGACAACGTTCCTGAGCTCCTGGACGTCTCGACGATGCTCTCGCTGCTCGGTCGCATCGGCTGCCCGTCGCTCGTGAGCCCCGGCAGCGTCCGGTTGGACACGTCGCGCATCATCTTCTGTGAGGCCCCCTACGACCTCGTGCGCAAGATGCGGGCGTCGGTGCTCGTGCTGGGTCCGCTCTTGGCGCGGCGGGGCGAGGCCCTCGTCTCCCTCCCGGGCGGTTGCGCCATCGGGGTGCGGCCGATCGACCAGCACCTGAAGGGGCTCGAGCTGCTCGGCGCGCGCTTCGAGCTCAGCGGTGGCTACGTGCACGGCACCGCCCACGAGCTCCGCGGCGCGCGCATCCCACTGGACGTACCGACCGTCACCGGCACGGAGAACCTGCTCATGGCCGCCGTGCTCGCGCGGGGCGAGACGGTCATCGAGAACGCGGCCTGCGAGCCCGAGGTCGAGGATCTCGCGCGCTTCCTGACGAGCCTCGGTGCACACATCGAGGGCGCGGGCACCCCCACCATCCACATCCAGGGCGTGTCCAGCCTCCGACCGGCGACCGCACCCCACCGCATCCTGCCCGATCGGATCGAGGCCGGCACGTACCTGGTCGCCGGCGCCATCACCGGGGGCGACGTCACGGTGACCGAGGTCGAGCCGTCCGACCTCGTGCCCGTCATCCAGCAGCTCCGCAACGCGGGCTGCCAGGTCGACGTCGGCGAGCACACCGTGCGTGTGCGGCGCACGGGCCCGGTGCGGCCGCTCGACCTTCGCACCGAGCCGCACCCGGGCTTCCCGACCGACATGCAGGCGCAGTTCATGGCGCTGTTGACCCGCGCAGAGGGCACGAGCCGGGTGACGGAGACCATCTTCGAGAACCGCTTCATGCACGTGCCGGAGCTGGCTCGCATGGGGGCGGAGATCGAGATCCGCGGCAACGAAGCCTGTGTGACCGGCACGCCGAGCCTCCGCGGCGCCAGCGTCATGGCCACCGACCTCCGCGCCTCGGCGGGCCTCGTGCTCGCCGGGCTCGCGGCGGACGGGCTGTCGGAGGTCCTCCGGCTGCACCACCTCGACCGCGGCTACGAGCGCCTGGTCGAGAAGCTGCGTGCGCTCGGCGCCAGCGTGGCACGCGTTCCCGAGGAACGCCGCGATCTTGGTGTTCTGTTGGAGAAGCAGGCCGCGGCGAAGTAAGCCTGGGCCGTGGCCCAGATCCCGAAGGACACGATCGAAGCGATCCGCGACCGCACGGACATCGTGGAGGTCGTCGGTCGGGTCGTCACGCTCAAGAAGCGCGGCCGCAACCTGATCGGGCTCTGCCCCTTCCACCGGGAGAAGACGCCGAGCTTCAACGTGCTCCCCGAGCGGCAGATCTACCACTGCTTCGGCTGTGGTGAGGGCGGCGACGTCTTCAAGTTCGTGCAGAAGACCCAGGGCCTCGGCTTCGTGGAGACGGTGCGCGAGCTGGCCGCGCCGGCCGGCGTCACCATCGAAGACCGGCAGCTCACACCGCAGGAGCAACAGGCGCTGCGCCGCCGTGCCTCGCTCTACGATGCGTGTGAAGCTGCAGCCGCTTGGTTCCACAAGAACCTGATGACCGATCCAGATGCCGCGCCCGCTCGGGAGTACCTCAAGGGCCGCGGCTTCACCCAGGACACGGCGCAGCGCTACCGCCTCGGCTACGCGCCCGCCGGCTGGGACCACCTGGTGAACGAGCTGGACCGGCAGCGCATCGGCGTGGACCTGGCCGTGCGAGCGGGCCTCGCGAAGCGGCGGGAGCGCTCCAGCGGCGCCTACGACGTGTTCCGAGACCGCCTGGTGTTTCCGATCCTGGACAGCCGTGACAGGCCGGTGGCCTTCGGCGGGCGGGTGATGAGCGGCGACGGTCCCAAGTACCTCAACTCGCCCGAGAGCGAGGTCTACGACAAGTCAGCCACGCTCTACGGCCTGTCCTGGGCTCGCCCGCACATCCAGCGTCGGGGACGCGCTCTGCTGGTCGAGGGCTACTTCGACGTGCTGGCGCTGCTCCAGGCCGGCTTCAAGGAGACCGTGGCCACCTGCGGAACGTCGCTCACGCCCAAGCACGTCTCCCAGCTCCAGCGCCTCACGAGCTCGGTCGTCACGGTCTTCGATGGCGACGAGGCGGGACAGCGGGCCGCCGAGCGAAGCCTGCCGCTGTTCCTCGACGCCGGCATCGAAGCCCGACGACTCGACCTGGGCGACGACAAGGACCCGGACGACTTCGTCCAGGAGCATGGAACCCAGGCCTTCGAGCTCGCCCTGAAGCGCGCCACGCCTCTGTTGGAGAACGTCGCGCGGCGGCTCTCGACGCGGCACGGACGCTCCGGCGCCGGCAAGGCCGAGGCGGTGCGGGAGGTGGTGCCGTTGCTGCGACGGATGCCGGACGCACTTCGAAACACCACCCTCCCCCGTGTCGCCGATCTGCTGGATGTTCAGGAGTACGCCCTGCGAGAAGCTGTGGGACGCGGTCGCCGCGAAGCCCCCGGCGCGCCCGACCCGGACGCGCGCCGCCGGCTCCGCGCCAGCCTGGAGCTCAAGGAGCTCGTCTGGCTGCTCGTGCACCACACGGCCGCCGTCTCCCCGGTGCTCACCGAAGTGGAGCCCCGGCTGGTGACGAAGCACACCGGGGTTGGCCGTACGATCGCCCGCCTGCTCGGTGGCGAGCCGCTCTCGATCGTGCTGTCGGAGACGGACGACCCCGACGTGGTGGCCCTGTTCACGTCAGCGGCTGCTCGCCCCGGCCCCCACGACGCGCCCACCGCCGCGATCGCCGCGCGCCGCACCGTCGCGCGCCTCCAGCTTCGCCAGGTCCAAGGTCGCCTGCGCGACGTCAAGCACCGGTTGGAGCAACACACCGACCCCGAGCAGCTGCTCCAGCTGGTCCGTGAGCGGGCAGAGCTGCAGGCGCAGCTGCCGCCTTTACGTCGACTCGTTGCGCGCGGGCTGGCGGACAGCACGGACTGAACCGTAGACGTCGAGGGTGCGGGGGCCGTGGAACGAGCTCGACAGCACTGTCAAGAAAAAAAACGTTGCCGTTTTGTCCAAAAGGGGTCACGTTACGAGGGACGTCTCGACGACAGCGCCCGTCCTGTTGCCGTCGTGCCTCCGGAGAGAGCCCCGCCCTTGCACGCACGGCGACCCTCCCCACCGATCCAGACGCGCCGCGCGCAAGCGCACGCGCCTACCACAAGCGCCCCCCATGGCGCCTTTCGTGGCCATGTTACGGCTTCGAAGGGTGCGCGTTGAAGCAGCCCCCCGAGCACAGGTAGCAGCATGTTGAAGAACAGGGACCTCAAGGAGATCCAGCAGCTCATCAGCATGGGCAAGAAGCGTGGCTTCGTCACCTACGAGGAGATGAACACGGTCCTGCCCACACACCTGATCGACTCGGGGCGCATCGACGACCTGATGATCATGTTCTCCAACCTCGACATCGAGGTGGTGAACCGGGTGCGGAAGGCGGCTGAAGCCGCTCGCCGTGGTGTGGAGCTCGCCGCCGACAAGGGCCCCGCGGGGCGAAGCCACGACCCTGTTCGGATGTACCTCCGCAAGATGGGCACCGTCAGCCTGCTCTCCCGAGAGGGCGAGATCGAGATCGCGAAGCGCATCGAAGACGGCGAAGTCGCTGCCAGGCGCCTGCTGTTCACCTCGTCGGTCGCGGTGCGCGGCATCAAGGCGATGATCGCGGAGGAGAAGGGCAAGGCCATCAAGGCCGCCAAGAACGGCAAGAAGCCCCGTCCCGCCATCTCCTTGCGCGTCGACCAGCTCACCGCCGTGCACCAGCTCGCGCGTGTGCTCGACCGGCGCCGAGGCCAGCTCCACAAGGACATCGCACGGACCAAGGCGAAGCGGAAGCTGGAGGTCATCGAGGAGCGCCTGGAGTGCACCCTCACCGCCATGGTGATGCTCTTCGAGCACCTCGAGATCCCGAAGCCCCACCTGATGGCCTGGAGCGACGAGATCCGCACCGCCTGGGAGGAGACCGCCCGCTACGAGCGTGGAATCTCCAAGGTGGCCATGGAAGCCTGCGTGCCGGTGCGGGACCTGCGCCGCTACATCCGGAAGGTACGCCGCTCCCCCGACACCCACGGCCAGGACGTGGTCTGCGAGACCGGTATCAGCGCCGACACCTGGCGCGACTACGACAGCCGGGTCCGCCGCGAGCTCCGCAAGATCCGCAAGGTCGAGGAGCGCATCAACGTCCGCCGCGACGACCTCCGCTGCCTCGCACGGGATCTCCGTGAAGCCGAAGCGCGCGCCGAGGCCGCCAAGGGCGAGCTCATCGAGGCGAACCTCCGGCTCGTGGTGAGCATCGCCAAGAAGTACACGAACCGCGGGCTGCAGTTCCTCGATCTCATCCAGGAAGGCAACATCGGCCTGATGAAGGCGGTGGAGAAGTTCGAGTACCGCCGCGGGTACAAGTTCTCGACCTACGCCACCTGGTGGATTCGTCAGGCCATCACCCGCGCCATCGCCGATCAGGCCCGCACCATCCGCATCCCGGTGCACATGATCGAGACGATGAACAAGGTGATTCGCACCAGCCGCTACCTCGAGCAGGAATACGGGCGTCAGCCCACGCCCGAGGAGATCGCCGAGAAGATGGAGATGACCGCCGACAAGGTCCGGCGCATCCTCAAGACCGCCAAGGAACCCATCAGCCTCGAGACCCCCATCGGCGAAGAGGAGGACTCGCACCTCGGCGACTTCATCGAGGACGCCAACGCGCTGTCGCCCTCGGACTCGGTGATCCACCGGAACCTGTCCGAGCAGACCCGCAAGGTGCTCGCAACGCTCACGCCGCGCGAAGAGCGCGTGCTGCGCATGCGATTCGGAATCGGTGAGCGGAGCGATCACACGCTGGAAGAGGTCGGCCAGGACTTCGACGTCACCCGCGAACGCATCCGGCAGATCGAGGCCAAGGCGCTGCGCAAGCTCCGCCACCCGTCGCGGGCGAAGCGCCTCAAGAGCTTCATGGAGGGCTGAGCCCTCTTCGAGCGGCAGGCGGTTAGGCCTCTTCAGGGCCTGTAGCTCAGCGGTGAGAGCACCCGGCTCATACCCGGAGGGTCCCAGGTTCGAATCCTGGTGGGCCCACCCTCTCTGTCGCCCTGGAGTCCGTCTGTGCATCCTGAACTCGAAGCCCTCGCCGCGCTCTGGGCCGAAGACCAGGCGCTTGACCGCCTGACCGACGAGCTCGCTGCGCTCCACGCGAGGGTGGAAGCGTGCAAGGGCGAGCTCGTGTCGGCCCGCGCCGCCCACGAGGTGCTGGTGGCCGAGCGCGCTGCGCTGAAGGAGCGCGACCACGCGTTGTCACGCCGCCTCGACACCTACGTGAAGCGCCGCGACCGCACGCAGCAGCAGCTCGACGCGGGCATCGTCTCGGACTTCCTCGTGGCGCAGAAACAGCTCAGCGAATGCACCGACATCGTCGATGAGATCGAGACAGACCTCCTGGAGCTCTACGAGGAGATCGAGGACTGCGACGGTCGGATGGACCGCAGCCTCGGCGGCGTGGAGCTCCGTGAGCTCAAGCTGCGCGAGGCCACCTCCGCGCTCGACACCCGCTCTCCCGGACTCCATGCCGAGATCACGGTCCAGAGCTCGACGCGAGACGACGCCAGGACCCACGTCCGGGGCGACTACCTGAGCCGCTACGGTCTGCTCATCGAGAAGGGCCGCGAGCCGATCTCGGCGCTTCGAGGCGCGGACTGCGGCGGCTGCTTCAAGCGCATCCCCCAGGAACGGCTGGAGGCCCACAAGCGCGCGGTGAGCGTGCAGACCTGCCCCTCGTGCTCACGCTTCCTCGGCGCGCTAAGCTGAGGATCCGGCCCCTTGGGGCCACGTTCCTTTCAGCTCGAAGAGGGCCAGACGTCCGCCGGTCTTCCATCAAGGGAGACGGGAGGAAAGTCCGGGCACCGCAGGGCAGGGTGCTGGGTAACTCCCAGTCGCGGCGACGCGGAGGAAAGCGCAACAGAGAGCAGACCGCCAGGTACGCCTCCAACGCTGCGCGCGACGAACCCCCGATCACGGGGGCGTGGTCGCGTGGCAGGTCGGCGGGGTCTTCGGACCGCGGGCAAGGTTCAAAGGGTGGTGTAAGAGACCACCGGCGGCCTCGGTGACGAGGTCGGCCAGGTAAACCCCATCCGGTGCAAGGCCGAGCGTGGAGTGGGCTGCCCGCCCAACTCCCAGGTAGGCTGCTGGAGCCGGTCGGCAACGGCCGGCCTAGAGGAATGGACGTCACCTGCACGCGGGCGACCGCGCGCAGGCACAGAACCCGGCTTACGGCCCTCTTCGAGCTGTCCCCTCTTCCGGAAGCTGGAGCCGGCTCACTCCTCGAGCCCGAGATCCCACTCGACGGCGGCTCCGGGCTTCCGGATCTCCCAACCCAGCGGTTCGACGTCGTCGATGGGCCGCTGCCCGAGCACGATGAGGGCCGCAGAACCCTTGCTCTTCAGCCGGACCACCGCGCCGCGAAGCGTGTTCTCCATCGCTTGCGGCATGTCCTCGGTGTACGCCACATAGAGGCGCAGCTCATCGAGCTCGCGGTAGAAGGTCTCGAGCGCGTCGAGCTGCTCCGGCTCCAACAGCGCCAACTCGGGAAACCCCAAGGTGGTCCATCGGGCGAAGGTGGTGTCGAGGAAGGGTTTTCGGCTCCGGTAGCGGGCCCAGATCTCCACCAACAGCTCGGCGCGTCGGTCGATGTCCTCGACCAGCCTCCTGATCTCGAGGGCGACAAGACCGATGAGGCGGTCCGGGCTAAGCATCCTGATCCCCAGGAGGTTGTCCATGGCGAGCTACCGCGACGCGCTGGAATACCATGCGAAGGACCGCCCCGGAAAGATCGAGGTCGTTCCCACCAAGCCGCTCTTGACCCAGCGGGACCTCGCCCTGGCCTACTCGCCAGGCGTCGCCGAGCCGTGCCTGGCCATCAAGGCGGACCCCGAGGACGTCTGGAAGTACACCAACCGCGGCAACCTCGTCGCGGTGGTCACCAACGGCACAGCCGTGCTCGGCCTCGGCAACATCGGACCGCACGCGGGCAAGCCGGTGATGGAAGGCAAGGCGAACCTCTTCAAGAAGTTCGCCGACATCGACGTGTTCGACATCGAGCTCGACGCCATCGACACCGAGACGTTCATCGCAGCGGCGCGCGCTCTCGCGCCCACCTTTGGCGGGATCAACCTCGAAGACATCCGTGCACCGGAGTGCTTCGAGATCGAGCAGCGCCTGCAGGCGGAGCTCGACATACCGGTCTTCCACGACGACCAGCACGGCACCGCCATGATCGCCGCGGCCGCCTTGCTCAATGCATGCGAGATCACCGAACGCGACCTGGGCGCCATCAAGGTGGTCTTCTCGGGCGCCGGCGCCGCGGCCGTCGCCACCGCGCGGCTCTTCGTGAGCCTGGGCGTGCAGACCGAGCACATCTACATGTGCGACAGCAAGGGCCTGATCACCACCGCGCGGTCGGGCCCGAAGGCCTACCCGGAGAAGATGGCGTTCGCGCAGCCGGGGGACCCGAAGAGCCTCGGCGAAGCCCTGGTCGGGGCGGACTGCTTCGTCGGCCTGTCCGTCGCCGGGGTGCTCACCGGCGACATGCTCCAGAGCATGACCGCACGCCCCCTGGTCTTCGCCATGGCGAACCCGGATCCCGAGATCCCGTACGCCGAGGCGATGGCCGCCGTCCCCGATGCCATCGTGGCGACGGGTCGCAGCGACCACCCCAACCAGGTCAACAACGTCCTCGGCTTCCCGTTCGTGTTCCGAGGCGCGCTGGATTGCCGCGCTCGTTGCGTGAACGAGCCCATGAAGCATGCGGCCGTGCGCGCACTCGCGCAGCTCGCGAAGGAAGACGTGCCCGATGCCGTGCTCCGAGCCTATGGCCTCGACCGGCTGGGCTTCGGTCCGGAGTACCTGATCCCCAAGCCCTTCGATCCGCGGGTGCTCACCCGTGTCGCGCCGGCGGTGGCCCAGGCCGCTGCCGACAGCGGCGTAGCGCGGCTTCCGATCGAGGATCTGGACGCCTACCGAGAGCGTCTGGAGAAGCGCATCGAGAAGAGCGCCGAGTTCATGCGCCCGCTCATCAACCGCGCGAAGATCTTCAAGAAGCGCATCGTGTTCCCCGACGGAAACCACCCCAAGGTGATGCGCGCCGCACAGATCCTCGCGGACGAGGGCATCTGCGTGCCCGTGCTGATCGGCGAGCGCTGGAAGATCCAGATGCGTGCCGAGGCCGCCAACGTCGACACCAGCAAGTTCGAGGTTCGGGAGATCGGCGGCGACGACCAGTTCGACGAGCTCGCCAGGCAGCTCTGGCACGAGCGGCAGCGCAAGGGGTTCACCCACGCCGTGGCACGGCAGGCCCTGCGCAGCAGCACCTGGTACGCCTGCATGATGCTCCACGAGGGCCTCGCCGACGGCCTGGTCGGCGGCCTCGAGCGTCCCTACCAGGACACCCTGCGCCCAGCGCTCCAGACCATCGGCCGGAACCCGGTGGTGTCGACCGTGTCGGGGGTCTACGCGATGCTCATCAAGGGGCACACCCTGTTCTTCGGCGACTGCACGGTCGTCGAGCGACCGACGAGCACACAGCTCGCTCAGATCGCCGTGAACACCGCTCGGGTCGCCCAGGCCATGGGTGCACAGCCCAGGGTCGCCCTGCTGTCGTACTCGGACTTCGGAGAGCACCGATCCCACGACGCCCAGCGCGTCCGCAACGCACTGCCGCTGATCCGCGAGGCCTGGCCCGAGCTGCAGGTCGACGGTGAGATCCAGGCCGACACCGCGGTCAATCCGCGCAAGGCCAGCGAGCTCTTCCCCTTCTCCGAGCTCGGTGGCCAGGCCAACGTGCTCATCTTCCCCGACCTGCAGAGCGGCAACATCGCCTACAAGCTCCTCCGAGAGCTCGGTGGTGCCACCGCAGTGGGTCCCATCATCGTCGGCCTGCGGCGGCCCGTGAACGTGCTGGCCACCGGCAGCTCGGTCGACGACATCGTGAACATCACGGCGCTGACCGTGAACCAGGCTGTGGCAGGTTGACATGAACACCGATGCATTCAAGCAGGTCCAAGACGCGCTCGCCGCGGGCGACGTGGGCGCACTCCAGGCCCTCACCAAGGGAGACAAGCAGGTCAAGAAGGCCGCGAAGAAGGCGCTCCATCGCCTCCGCAGCCAGGGGGTCAAGGTCGCTGCGCAGCGCCCTGCAGCCGCGTTCTCCCTCGGCAAGGAGCGTCTCGAGACGCTGAGCGGGGCCTGGATGGGGCCTCCCGACGAGGAGGGCTACTGCTACGTGGTGCTCGGTTGGGCCGACGAGGACGTGTGCGGGGCCTGGATCGGCTTTGTGGGCGGGGGCCAGGGTGTGCGCAGCGACGCACGGTTCGTGCCGACGTCGCGGAGCGGCTGGCGACGCCTGACCAGGGAGCTGGGCGAAGCCGAGGGGCTGGTCCCGGTGAGCTTTCCGACCGTGTACGGCATGGCCGCGCAGGGCGTCTCCGAGCTCCGACGCCTGACAGGGAAGGATGCGCCCGACTGGAAGGCCTTCTCCGCGGCGGTGCCCGACGGCATCCGGAACAGCGCTGCGCTCATCGATCCGCTGGCCGGCATCGAAGCCGCCACGGGGACGCTGCAGGGCGAGGCGCTCAAGCGCTTCGCCGGACCCTACTGGGAGGCCGATCCCGACACGCTCGTCGAGGTCTCCAAGGAGATCCTCGAGCGGGCGAGCGCGCAGCTGGAGCTCACGTCCGAGCAGGAGGCGGAGCGCCAGGAGGACCTCGAGAGGCGCTGCGGCGAGGCGCTCTTCGACAACCCGCAGGTGCGCTCGGCCTGGGCGAGACGCGCCACCCGGCTCGCGCTCTGGGCGACCTCGAGCGGCGATCAGGAGCTGGCCGCCGAGTCGGCGCAGCTCGTCGAGGTGCTCAACGCCGACGCGTCAGGCTCCGAGGTCCCCTTCGTGCGCTGGGCTGCGTTCCAGATCACACTCCGGGCCCTTGCGGAGGCCGCTTCGCAGGTCGAGTCGGGGCACGACCATGCCCACCACCACCACGAGCATGTGCATGGTCCGCACTGCGACCACGACTGAACCCCTCAGGTCAGGGCGCCGAACCCGAGCAGCGTGAGCACGGCGGTGACGATGCCCATCAGCCCCTCGCCCGCGATGAGGCCGCTGGCCACGGCGAAGCCCAGCGCCGTCGCGGCCTGGGGCGCCTTCTTGCTCCAAGCCAGGAACAGCACGGCTCCCAGGAACATCGCCACGGAGTAGTAGGCCGGCACGATGAAGGCGATGCCGAAGGCGAGGCCGCTCGGCAACCAGGCCGCGACGCTCGGCACGAACTTCTTGATCAAGGGCATCAACACGCCGAACGCGAAGCCGCCGACGACCGCCGCTTCGGCATTCGCGGGGAGCGCCTCGAGGCCGTTGGCGAGGAGCTCAGCCATGGCACGCCAGGCGTGCGCGGCGGGGGCAGGGAGCTCCTCCCCGCCGATGTCGTAGGCCGTGTCGAAGAGCTTGTAGATCGGCACGCAGAAGAGGATGCCGCACGCCACACCGCAGAACTGGGCGATCATCTGTCGCCGGGGACTGGCGCCAAGGAGGTAGCCGGTCTTCAGATCCTGCATCATGTCACCGGCCTGGCTCGCCCCGGCACCGGCGATGCCGGCCGCCATCAGGTTGGTCGCCATCGCCCCGGGAGCGAGACCCCCGAAGACGAGCTGTGTGACCTTGCCCATGCCGCCGATGGGGTTGATGTCGGTCTCGCCGGTGGATCGCACCGCGATGGCCGCGAGCACCGAGCTCAACGCGACCGCGATGACGCTCAGATGGATCGGGATCTCGAAGAGCACCTTCGCGGAGACCACGGTCGCCAGAGTGGCCACGGCCAGTCCCCCCATCCACCAGCTGTTGGGGATCTGCTCGTCGGACGCCGTCCGATCCTCGGCCTCGCCGCTGTTCCCCGCACTCTTGAAGGTGTTCAGGATGGAGCGCCAGGACAGGCCCAGCTGGGTGAGCGCATCCCCGACCATGATGGCCACCCCCGGCCACAAGATCCAACCGCGCACGCCGTCGCTGTAGGACATGAACGCGCCCGTCGCCCAGCCCTGAGTCTGGACCCAAGGTCCCAGGATTCCCCAGGAGAACACCGCTCCGAGGAACAGGGACGCGCCCACGCGCATGCCGATGAGGATGCCGGCCCCGGCCATCAGCGGGCTGATGAGGAGGCTGAATCCCAACGCGCCGAGGCTCACGCCCACCGCACCGAGCCACTCGGGAGGCGGGTGCGCGAGCTGGGGCACGAAGAACGACACCAAGGTGAAGACCGCCGCCCCGATGCCCCATCGGATGAGCACGCGGGACTTCCGGATCGCTTCGTCGCCCGATGCGAACATCGCGACGATGGTGTTGGCGGTGGCCGTGCCGGTGGGGAAACGGAGCTGCTCCACGACCACCATCTGGCGGCGGAGCGGCACAGCGAAGAACACCCCGAGGTAGGCGATCGATCCCGCCCAGAGCGTGAGCTCCAGGTAGCTCAGGTCGTAGCCGAGCATGCCCATCGCAGGAATGCACGCCAGCAGGCCAGCCGCCGAGGTCATCGTGCCCGCCGCGGAGCCAGCGGTCTGGGTGATGTTGGCCTCGAGCACGGTGTAGCCCTTGCCGAAGGGCACGGCAGCGAAGAACGAGTAGCCCAGGATGGCCGCGATGAGGCTCCCGCCGATGGACCACCCGGTCCGAAGTCCGAAGTAGATGTTCATCGCCGAGACGACACCGCCGAGCAGGCAGCCCACGGCCACCGCCCGTACCGTCAGCGCCAGCTCGCCCGGTTGCGGCCGATGGAGTTGCTCCAAGGGGTTCTCTGCGGCTGCGACGGGCTCTGCCATGGGGCCTCCGAAGCCCCGCGGATAACGCGTCTACCAGCGCACGGTGCCGGCACCTGTGGCCAGCGAGACGCCCCGGAGCGCATGGGCCGAGTCGCCCACCAGATCGAGGTACAGCTGCTCGTTCTCGGCTCGGATGGCGTCCAGGTTGTCGAGCGCGCCGAGGGCCTTGAGGTCCTTCACCGTGTCGACCAGCACCCCGAGCGCCTCGGCCAGCGCGAGCTGCCCGGCGGCGTCGGCCTCCCAGAGGCCCATGGCGGCCAGCTTGTGCATGGTCTCGAGCCAGTGCCCGACGAACTTCAGCTGCTGGGCGCGTAGCACCAGCCGCTTCTCGGGGTGCTGAACGACCGCATCTTGATACAGCGCAAGCTCCTGGGGAAAGCGCCAGAGCCAGAGCGCCCCATACGTCCGCGCCACCTGGAGCGCTTGCTCGCCACCCGCGCCCCGCGCGGCCACGTACGTGGCGCCTTGCACCAGGTGGGCGCCGCCGCAGGTGTACTGGAACAGCCCCTGGCCCTTCTTCACCAGCGGCTGACCCTGCTGCATCGCGTTCAGCTGATCGCTGGACTCCTTGAAGACGATGAAACTCAGCAGGCGACCGAGAGCGTCCAGATCCATCGGCGTGCCCTCCCAGGCGGTCCACGTCATCGACGGGTCCGCCCAGGCTGCGATGCCCTGCATGCCCCACGGCATGTCGTTGGGGCCCAGGTAGCTGGCGTCGCCGTTCTTCTTCATCCAGGTGGTGAGCACGCTGTGCCGCCAGAGGTCGGCGACCGAGAAGGCCTCACCGTCCACCTCGACCATCGTGGACGGGGACACACCGATCTCGGTGAGCACCTTCAGCACGAGGTCGGTGTGGGGCTCCACCCGCCGCCCCTCACTCTCCCTGGGGAAGCCGATCAGACGCTCCCCGTCGAGCTCCCGCACCTGGGCGAACTCGCTGAACAGCCACTGCACGGCCGGCTCGCCGTTGTCGAGCACCAGGTCCGGCCCCCTCGCCATGAGCGCATGCGCGATCGCCCAGCCGTCCTGGCTGTTCGCACCCCAGGTCTCGACCACGCGCTCGAGCTCCGCCACCGCCCGCTGCAGGTCCGGTCCCGCGGGCACCGCGTACGGCGACGGCGTGGACCGCTCGGGCTCGACGGGCGCGGCCAGCGTCTGGGAGACCGGGGCCGCGGCCGGTCCCTCGACGAGGGGGTCGGTCCCCGGTTGGGTGCTGCAGGCGAAGGTGAGGAGCCCGATCACGGCGCGCTCGCCGCCGCCTCCGCATCGGCGTCCATCTTGGCCTGCAACGCGTCCAGCCGGATGATGCGGTCGTTGTCCACGCAGTAGATGATCTCGTCGTGCACGGCCACACGCGGATTGTCGAGGCTCGTGCGGCTGACGCGCGCGGCGTAGTCGACCTTCCACGTGCCCTTGATCGTGGCCTTGAACTTGTAGGCGATGCCCTGGTCGGTGACGACCCAGAGCTTCTTGTTCTCGTCCAGCGTGATGTCCATGTCCTCGTACCCGGTCCCGAGGTGCTCCTTGTCGAGGATCGTGCCGTGCCGGAAGCCATCCAGGTCGTAGAGCACGATCTGCTTGCCGTAGGCCATCATCAGCTTGCCGTTCTTGGTCGCCTCCACCGCGTGCGGGGTGCCGTCCTTGAGCTCCCACGAGCCGAGCCGTTCACCGCTCGGGTAGGCGTAGGCGAACAGCTCGTCGCCCCAGACCACGTAGAGGGCCTTCTTCTTGGGAATCCAGGCGATGTAGGCCTCGCCGCCCACGCCGTCCTCGAGCTCACGGCTGGTGTCGACCGTCCACTCCACCACGTGGTTGCCCGCAGCGTCGAAGACCTGCACCCGACGGTTGCTGTCGAGCACGGCCATGTAGGTGCCGAGCTTCTTGTCCTCGAGCAAGACCAGGTCGAGCGGGTTCGAGAAGGTGCCGGGGGTGGTGCCTGGACCGGCCCCCGACACGTGCCACGGGCGACCCCGCTGCAGCCAGACGTTGGTGATGTCGGCTTCGGGGCCCCACTGGCGGTCGACCACCCCGTCACGCCGAAAGCGCTGCACGCGGCTGTTGCCGATGTCGGCGACGTACACGCGACCATCGAGGTCGACCTCGATCGGCAGGGGCTCGCCGAAGCTCTGGAGGGCGCCTCGCTCCCAGCCGCTGGCACCCCAGGGCGGGATCGAGAAGGCGCCACCGCCGATGAGCTCCTGGTAGGCGCGGAAGATCTCCACGCGCTCTTCGAACACGGCGGCTTCCTCCCCGTACGAGCGCAGTCGGGCCAGCTCGAGCGCGGGGATGGCGTTGGGATCCTTCAGCTTGAGCAGGGCCTCGACCGAGATCTGATCCGGCCTCACCGCGGCGGCGCGGTAGCCGATGTCGACCAGCCGCGGAAGCTGAGCGCGCACGTACGAGGGACCGTCGGCCGCCATGTCCATGAGCGTGGCCAGCGACTCGTCGTCGCCGAACTCCTGGCTCTTGATGTCGCTGTAGAGGGCCTTCACACCGGCTTCGTGGATGCCGTAGTCGTCCGCGGTGCTGTCGGAGAGGTACCACTCGACCAGCGCGCGGATGTGGTCGTCGCTCTGCTCGAAGTCGAGCGCGACCTCGGCGATGTGCAGGTCCGAGAAGACGATGCCTTCGTAGACCTCCAGCACCTCGACGCGGAGCTTGCGGCCCTTGCCGGCCACCTCCAGGTCGAGGCGCTCCATCTTGTCCTCGAGGACCTTCTCGACCACCACCTCATCGGCCTTGCCGGCGCCGTGCAGGCTGATTCGAACCGTTCGGGGACGGCTGTATTCCTTGAAGGACTTGGCCCCCTCGCTCAGGTTGCCCGGCCACAGGCTGACCGTGGACACCTCACGCGTGGTGCCGAGGTCGAGCTCGATCCAGCTGCCCTCGCCGTAGCCGTCCTCGGACTCCGCCCAGGAGGTACCGAGCAGGCCATCGGCCACGGCT
The DNA here is from genome assembly GCA_964604675.1 of uncultured Enterobacterales bacterium. GTDB lineage: Bacteria > Myxococcota_A > UBA796 > UBA796 > CAJQPC01 > CAZSAT01. The sequence continues at coordinate 15,653 of CAZSAT010000066.1, read as the reverse complement.
TCGGCCTCGAACGACACGTCGTTCTCACGATCGATCTTCTCGGAGGAGGCGCGCACCCTGCCCTGCACGGCGGCATTCGCCGGGGAGCTGAGCGTCAACAACGAGGCGAGGATCATGCGTTCTCCGCGAGGTTCGGACCCAGGGGCAGCTGCGACTGGCGACCCGCATCCCTATCCGGCGACCAGTGAGCCCGGCAGCGGGCCTCGTACATCTCGGCGGCGCCGACCAGGATGCGCGCATCGGAGTCGAGCAATCGCTGGCTGCGGTCAGCGGGGTTGCCACACGTCATGCAGATCGCGAGGTTCTTGGTGATGTACTCCGCCAGGCACAAGAGCTGGGGCATGGGTTCGAAGGGCCGCCCCATGTAGTCGAGGTCCAAGCCGGCGCAGATGACCCGTCGTCCCTCGTTCGCCAGGGCCTCGACGATGTCGACGATGTCGGCGCCGATGAAGTGCACCTCGTCGATGGCGACCACCTTGGCGTTGCCGACCAGCTGCGGGATCTGCCGCGCGTGTTCGATCTGGAAGCTCTTGAGCGTCTGCCCCGAGTGGCTGCCGACGCTGTCGATGCTGTACCGGTCGTCGATGCCGGGCTTGAAGACGACCACCGGCTGCCGGGCGTACATGGCGCGACGCACACGACGGATCAACTCCTCGGTCTTGCCGCTGAACATGCAGCCCGTGACGACCTCGAGCCAGCCGATGCCGGAAGGGAGCGGGTCCACTCAGCGAGCTCCCAGGCGAACCAGCGGTGCCTGGGCCTCATGCCAACCGATCACCGGCTCGCTGCCATCCATGCGCCGCTGCGCGAGCACCGCCAGCCCGACGTCCGACGCGCCCACGGCCGCCTGGGAGAAGGGGTTGGAGTACACCCGACCCGAGACCGCGAGCGGCACCCCGACCGGCCGCTCCAGCATCATCAAGCCGCCGACGTGCTTGTAGAGGCTGTCCTTGAAGAGGCAGGGCTCGCGGGCCGCGGACAGGCCCGCCTCCCAGAGGCCGCCCGTGGCCGAGGTGGTCCAGCGGGGCTTGCCGTAGAGCAGCTCACGCACGTAGCCGCGGCTCAGGTCCCAGGGCTGGTCGGAGACGCAGCTGACGACCACCGGTGCGGCGCCATGCGCGCCCATGCGCAGCCGGTCGAGCTCGCGAACCACCACCGACTCCAGCACCCCGACCGTCCGTGCGGCCGCGAACGGCCCGACGCAGAACGCCACGAGGTCGTCGTCCTCGCTCGCTCGGCTCTCGCCCGTCAGGCCGAACTCCAGGCTGACGGCATCGTCTTCGTACGCAGCGTAGCGGCCCTCCCAGGCGCCAGCAGCCACCTCGCGCAGCCAGATCTGAACGGCCTGCCGAACCGGCTCGGGGTCGAAGTCGTGCGGCAACCACTTGCGCACGAACACGCCGAAGCGGAGATCGGAGGCCACGCGCTCGAGGGTGTCCTGGAGCCGCGCGACGGCAGCGGCCTCGCCCGTGGGCCGCACCGAACGCACGAACGCCAGCGCGACCAGATCTGCCCGGCGGCCGTCCGGCCGCTTCATCGCGATCACCGGGCCGGGCCAGCTGAGCTCCAGCGCCGTCCACCCAGTGCTGATCAGCGTGATCAAGCTGGCCAGCTCCGCGAAGCCCTGGAAGAAGCGCCGGTTGTCGACCGAATGCAGCAGGTCGCTGACCCGCCCACGGACCGGGTCCGGCAGGGCCTGAACCGCCCGACGGAGGGCGATTCGCGTGACGTCGGCATCCGGCTGGCAGAGCTGCCTGAGGAAGGAGTGCCGCGCACCGGGCAGGCGCCGGACTTCGGCGACCAGGCTGTCCGGGAAGATGGCGGAGGGCGCGTGCGACACCGTGCGGATGCGACCTTCTGTTGAGGGCCCGCGAAGATATTGGACGAAGCACCCCTTCGCAACCGCCCATACAGCGGTGCGCAACCCCGTCGCTCCCGGTGCTACACCGTGTCAGCGATGGTGACGACCCAGCCACGCGGTGACCGGTCGGGCCGCCCTCCGGGGCCGATGAGGACGGGTGCGTCCTTCGATCCATCGACGGTGTACCGCTACACCCTCTGGCGCGAGTGGGACCGGGACGCGCCGAGGCTGGCCTGGCTGCTGCTCAACCCGTCCACCGCAGATGCCGACGACGACGACCCCACCATCCGGCGCTGCATCGGTTTCGCGTGGCGCTGGGGCTTCGGCTCCATCGAGGTGGTGAACCTGTATGGCTGGCGCGGTCCCAAGCCCGCAGCCCTGGAGCAGGCTGGCTGGCCCGTCGGCAGCGGCAACGACCGGGCCGTTGCCCGAGCGGTCCGACGGGCTGACCGCCTCGTGGTCGGCTGGGGCGCGTACGCGGCTCGGGACGCGCGGTGGAGAGCCGTGAGCGCTCGGCTGGCACACACCGAGATGTGGTGCCTCGGCACGACCGCATCGGGGCAGCCGCGCCATCCCTTGTACGTGCGGGCCGACGTCGAGCCCGTGCGCTTCCAGCCGGCTCAGTCGCAGGCGTAGTACCCGAGATCGGTGTTGTTCCACCGGAACCAGAAGCCGGCGTTCGAGGTGTGCCGCTCCGCCATGTAGAGATCGAGCGTGTGCACGCCGGCGTCGAGGTTCAGCGTGAAGGTGGTGGCCTCGACACCGTGGATGCCGCCGAGATCAGCGACCAGCTCACCGTCGATGTAGGCCCACGAGTCGTCGTCGCTCCCCAGCTCGAAGCTCACGGCGCCTGCGTTGGCCATCTCCAGCCACGCGAACCAGTGCACGGCGTAGTACTGGGGGTCGCCCGGCAGGCCTTCGTCCACGGGCCACCAGCCGCTGCCGAACTCCAGGTTGGTGTCGACCTCGGTGCGCACGTAGTAGGCGGCGTCCCACCAGTCGTGGTTCAGCGGATCGTCGCCCTGCGCAAGCCCCCCGATGTCCAGCTCGACCTCCGGGTGGGTGTTGGGCAGGTTGAAGTAGTCCGCCCGGTACCCGTCTTCGCACTCGTCGAAGTCGGGTGGATGCTCCAGATCCCAGCCGCTGTCTCCCCCGCCGTCACCGCCGTCACCGCCGTCACCGCCGTCACCGTCGTCGGGGCGGCCGGGATCGTCGGCTCCGGGATCCGACGCCGTCGCGTCCTCCGTGAGCTCGTAGTCCGTGCACGACAACATCATCGAGATGAACATGGCGGGTCGGGTCGGTGCCGCCGCCACCCTACCACCACCCGACCGCCTGGGATTCGGCGTTGAAACCGGTCAGAAACGGATGTTGTCGCTCGCTTCGATGCCGGACTCGTACTCCTGCAGGCGGATCATGTCGCCGGTCTCGATGTCGAGCTCGAGGGCCCGCCAGAGGTTGCACGGCACGCCTGGCGACACGCTCTCGCTCCACGTTCGGCCGTCGTGCCACACCTGGGCGAGCACCCGCCCTTGTCCGAGGGCCAGGGACGCATCGGTGTCTTCCCAGTCCGCGTCCATCGCGGAGAGGCGGTAGTCGCCCGCGTCGCGCAGGTCATACACCACCGCGGTCTCCAGCTGACCGGTCTCGACGACCACCGCCGCGACGGGATCGCCGCTCGAAGGGTGGGGGCTCGCGCCCGTCCAGATGTTGTAGCGGGCGTTGGGGTCGTCGGTGCCCGCGAGGGGGCCGGACAGGTGCAGATCCAGGTCGACCACACCCTCGAGCCAGCTCACCGACGCGATCAGCTCCCCGTTGCCGGGGGGCGGCGCCACCACACCCACCTGGTTCTGCCAGCCGCCGGGCACGACGCGCACCGGAAACCGCGAGAGCTCGTACCCGGTGAAGGGCTCCACCGTGGCGGTGTAGACCCCCGGCTCCAGCTCCACGTCGAAGGCACCATCGGCGTCGGTCGAGCCCTGGCCCTTGATCGCCTCGGTGTCGGGCGCGTGCAGGCCGGCGCGCAGGACGAACTGGGCGCGCGGCACCTGCTGGCCGGTCAGCGCATCCAGCAGCACGCCGTTGGCGCTCGCGTCGTCGCCGTCCTCGATGAGCTGCACGGGGGGCATGCGCCGGATCTGGGCCTGGAGCCGCTGTCCCGGGCCGGTCCAGAGCTCGTAGGCGACCTTGGACGGTTCGGAGAACAGCAGCTCGGTGTAGGTGAGCCCGTCGACGTAGCCGGCGCGGCTGGCATGGATCCGAGCGGGAACGGCCACATCGAGCTCGGTGACCAGCACGGGCATGCTCCACGTCCCTTCGTCCCCACTCGTGACGGTGCCCATCAACGAGCCGTCCTCGGCGACCAGGGACACCGCGGCGCCCGGCGCCGGATCCCCGAACTCGTCGACGACCACGCCCGCCGCCATCAGGATCCAGCCCTCGACACCCGAGCCACAGGCCGCGAGCATCAAGAGCACCGTCGCCTCCAGACCAGCAGCGTAGCCCACAGCCAGCCGAACGACGCCGCGCCTGCCGAAGCGCAGCCACACGGGAGGTCCACGACCTGCACGAGCCCGTGGCCGGTGGCATCGTCGACACCGGGATCGCCCACGTCCAGTGCACGCTCGTAGAGGAGCGTCCGCAGCTTCTTCGGGCGTGCCCGCGACTTGCGGTCGACCAGCAGCGCGGCCACGCCGCTCACGTGCGGCGCGGCGGCCGAGCTCCCGGAGAAGTTGGCTGTGCCGAAGGTGACGGTGGTGACCTGGCTCGGCGCGACCAGCTCGGGCTTCTGGCGGCCGTCCTGCGTCGGCCCATGGGAGCTGTAGGACGCCAGGACCTGCTCGTCGTAGAGCCACGCACCCACCGCCAGGCACCCCTCGGCGTCGGCAGGCAGCGTCAGGCTCATGGCGGGGTTCACCGCCTCGGAGTGCATGCCGGACGGGCTGTACAGCCAGGCCTCCAGCCCCTGGACGTCGGCGCTCTCGATCTTGATCCGGGCGAAGGCGCTCACAGCGGTCCCCACGTCGACCTCGAGTGCCTCGTAGGGGTCGCCGCTCCCGTTCTGGGCCGCGGTGGATGCGCCGAGCTGCTGGTCTTCGTCGTCGAACAGGTAGAGGTCGAGGTCGACGCCGGCCTCCCCGAAGGGCTCCGACCAGCGCAGCCGGGCCTCGGCGGTGCCCGTCGCCCAGATCTGGATCGTCTCCAGTCCACCGAGCTCGGCCCAACCGTCGCCGTCCTCGTCGGTGAGCGCGCCCTGGGCATACCTCTCGGCTTCGTTGCCCGCCGCGCCGATGTAGAGCACGCGCTCGTCGGCCAGCACGTCGACCGCCTCCGCGAAGGGCGAGCTCCCGTCGATGGGGTAGACGTTGTCGAAGCCGATGCTCGCGTTGACGATGTCGGGTGGGTCCTCGGCCAGCTCGTCGAGCACCGCCAGGAACTCCACGTCGGTCGAGAAGGCGTGGAAGGCCAGCTCCGCATCGGGAGCCAGCTCGTGGATGATCTCGGCCACGGCCGCGCCGTGCCGGCTCCCCAGCGTGGCGCCGTCGGTGTGGTCGACCACGTTGTCGGGGAGCTCGCTGGGCACCAGCGCCTCCCAGCCGTCGAAGCCCACGTCCACGATGGCCACCCGAACACCTTCCCCGGTCTGGCCCTCCACGCGCCAGTCGTCCACCAGGATGGCGTCGACACCTTCGCTGACTTCGGTCTTGGGAGCGGCGCGGTGTGGCGGCCGCACACGTCGGACACCTGGAAGCGCCGCCAGCTCCAGGATGGCCGCTGGCTCGAGCTCCGCCTGCACCAGGGCGCCGCCCCGCAGGCCAGGCACGCCGAGCGCCTGCAAGCCCTCCAGGACGTCGAACGGGTCGTCGGCTTCGTACACGACGGTGCGCACGTGGTCGCCGTGCAACAGCGCCGGGTGCACGCGAGCCCGGACCGGGTCCTCGATCGGCAGGGCCAGGGCAAGGGGGATCAACAAGCTCACGGGCCCATGCTACAAGCCCACCACGAGGACGCCATGCGACAAGCGATGACCCGGCTGGCGCGTCCGGGAGCCCCTCCCGTCCTCTGCATCCCCGGCTTCGCCACGAACTCCAACATCGTCGCGGTGCACCCCGACGGCGTGAGCCTCTTCGACCACCTGCACGCGTTCGGCTTCGACGCCTGGCGCGTGGAGCTCTCCGCAGACGGTCTGGCGGCTCGAGCGCTCGACGAGCTGCCGGACGCCATCCGACACGTTCAGGCCGAGACCGGCGCGGAGCGGGTTCACCTGGTCGGCGGAAGCCTGGGGGGCACCCTGATCTATGCCGCCCTCGCTCACGATCCTGCCCTGCCGGTCGATCGCGTGGTGGCCCTCGCCAGCCCGCTGGACTGGGTCGAGAAGCCACCGTGGATCGCGGCGTTCGGGCGCCTGGGCCCCCTGCTCGGACGGGTGCCCATGAGGGGCACGAAGCTCCAGGCACGCCTTGCGCTGCCGCTGGCGTCCCGCTTGGCCCCAGGGCTGCTCCGCATCTACCTGAACGTCGACCACATCGACCTGGAGCGAGCCGACGTGCTCTTCTCCATCGTCGAGGACCCGACCCCGGGCATGAACCTCGAGATCAGCCGCTGGGTCCGGAACGGGCACCTGGTCGTTCGCGGCTTGGCGATCGGGCGCGCCGCCGCCAGCTGGCCCCGCCCCGTGCTGGTGGTGACAGGCAACGGGGATGGCATCGCGCCGCCCGCCACCTGTGCCACCGCGGTCGCCGCGTTCCCGGGCGGCGAGCACCTGGCCGTCGGCCGGCCCGACGACCCGTGGTCCCACGCCGACCTGTTCGTCGGCCACACCGCGCGGGCCGAGGTCTTCGAGCCCGCCGCGCAGTTCCTCGCGGGCTGATGCTCCTGGAGCCCGACTTCTACGCGCGGGGCACCCTGGAGGTAGCGCGCGATCTGCTGGGCAAGTTGCTCGCCCGGGACGAGGTCGTGCTGCGCATCACCGAGGTCGAGGCCTACCGACGGCACGACAGCGCGAACCACTGCCGCGCCGGACGCACGGAACGGAACGCGCCGATGTGGGGCCCCCCGGGACGAGCCTACGTCTACCTCTGCTACGGCATCCACCACCTGCTCAACCTGGTCACCGAACCCGAGGGCACGGGCACAGCCGTGCTCATCAGGGCGTGCGAGGTGGTGGAGGGGCTGGACACTGTTCGGGCGCGACGGCGAGGTCTCAGAGGCCCGGCCTTGCTGACGGGCCCCGGAAAGGTCGGCGCTGCGCTCGGCGTCGACACCTCCTGGTCGCACCACCCGGTCTGGCAGCCCGGTGGGCTCATGTGCCACGACGCTCCTCCGGTGGAAGCCGTGCTCAGCGGCCCGCGGGTCGGCGTGGACTACGCCACCGCCGAAGACCGCGAGGCACCGTGGCGCCTGGCGATCGCAGGCACGCCGTGGGTGAGTCAGCGGCGCTCGCTCGTGCCGCTCGAGAGCCGCCACAGGTAGCGGCCAGCGACCACCTCGGGCGGGCCGAGCAGCCCCGTCAGCGCCGAGACGTGGGTGTTGGTCATGTGGTCCGCAGCCATGAGGTCGGGGTGCACGACCACGTAGCCGAAGCCCTCCTCCCTCAGCTCGTCGACCGCCGCAGGGAGGTCGGCGTTGGCGGGCGGGGTGCCCGGTGCCTCGGGAGGCAAGGGGTGGAGACGACCCAGCGCCGTCCACGTGCGCAGGGCGTGGTTCATCGACGGGTAGCCTTCGCTCGACACCTTCGACGCGTAGGGCAAGGGGTGGCCATGGCGCGCCTGCCAGAACAGGTAGCGGCTGGTGCCGAAGCTGGTCCCGCGATCGGCCGGCAGATCGATCACGGCCAGGCCGTCGTCCTCGAGATGATCGTAGACCTCGGGCACCTCGGCGGGGCTGGTGTTCAGAGGCCACGGGTTCGGGGCCACCAGCAGGTGTTCCAGGACCACCAACAGCGCGATCAAGGGGGCCAAGCTCCCGCGGGCCCCGACATCCGCCAGGCCTGCCAGGGCCACCACGGCCATGGCCACGAAGCGCAGTGGATGTTCCATGGGCACCGACAGCGCCTGCTGGAACCAGCGGAACGGGAGCGCCAAGAGCGCGCCATCCGCCGTCCGCACGAAGTCGCCGTCATGCCAGAGGTACGGCCCCAGGCAGAAGCTCACCCCGACCACCACCGGAACCAACAACCACGCATGCCGGGGACGGCGGTAGACGCCCGCCAGGGCACCGAGCGCCACCACCGCCCCGAGGTAGGGCGTGCGCCTGAACGGCGGGTTCAGCGGGGCATCGAAGTCCACCGTCCAGAAGTCCCCCGGCGTGAACAGCGCGACCCAGTCGGTGGCGTTGATGCGCAGGACGCCGAGGTTGATCGCCACCGGCGCCTTGGAGGCGAGCGCCAGCTCGCCCCCCATGGAAGCCTGCATCACGAGGAAGGGCGGCAGCGCGACCACCGCGGCCAGGACGCCGGCGCGGATCAGCTCACGCGGCCGGAACGCGAGGTGGGCGGTCACGATCAACGCGGCCGACACCCCGTGGTACGGCGTGGCCAAGGCCGCCAGCCCCACCACGGCACCCGCCCAGCGCTTCCCGGACACCGCAGCCCACCCCGCCAGGGGGATCAGGCCGATCCAGCAGGCCTCCTGGATCGCGTTGTGAAGCTCGCCGAGCAGCCACGGCGTGGTGGCGCAGGCCGCTCCCGCCACCCAGCCCGGGCCGCCCAACGCGCGACCGTAGAGCATGCCCGCAGCCCCGGCCAACACCACCTCGACGACCGCCACGAGGTTGAAGGCAGCCACCGGCCCGAGCAACACGTTCACCGGCAGCGTGAGCAGGGCACCCAGCGGATCGATGTACCAGAGCACCCCGCCGCGAGGATGGGCGAGCCCATCGACCGCCCAGGGCAGGGAGCCGGACATCAGGCTGTCGGCGAACCAGGCGAGGCCCCAGGCATGGGCCCAGGTCTCCAGCCCCTCGTCGCCGATCATGGCGGTCAGCGGCCAGGTCCACCCGGGCCAGAGCACGAGCAGCGCGAGCGCCACGCCGAAGGCGATGGGCGTCTTCACGCCGTGCGCGCCGCCCGGCGATCCGAGAGCCAGAGCCGCAGCCGCGGAAGCTCCCAGGCGTTCATGACGTCGTCGACGGTGAGGCCTGCGCGACGGGCGATGGCCACGCCGTACTCCAGGTTGTCGAGCGCTGCCACGGAGTGGGCGTCTGCCCCGATGCTCACGGGCACGCCCCGCTCCTTCGCCCAGGCGAGGTGCTCGGCGTTGAGGTCGAGACGGTGCGGGCTCGCGTTCAGCTCCACAGCGCAGCCCACCTCGGCGCAGGCATCCAACATCGCCTCGACATCCAGATCGGTGGGCGCCCTACCGAGCAGCAGGCGCCCCGTGGGGTGCCCGACGAGGTCGGTCCAGGGGTTGCGCACAGCGGCGAGCATACGCGCCGTCATCGCCGGACCGTCCTGCCTGTGACGCCGGTGCACGCTCGCGACCACCAGGTCCAGCTGCCCCAGGATCTCCGGCGGATAGTCGAGCTCGCCGTCGCGCAGGATGTCGCTCTCGACACCGCTGAGCAGAGTGCAGGGGTGCCCCTGGGCGTTCAAGTGAGCGATCCGCTCGACCTGCGCCACCAGGCGGTCGGCGTCGAGCCCGCCGGCGATCTGGGACTCCTGGCTGTGCTCCGAGATCCCGAGGTACCGCAGGCCAACCGCGGCGGCTGCGGCGCGCATCTCTTCGAGGCTGTTGCGCCCATCTGACGCGGTGGTGTGGTTGTGCAGGGCGCCGACCAGATCGCTTCGTCGCACCAGCCGAGGGCGCGAGCTGCCGGTGCGGATGAGCGGCACGCCTGCTTCGCGGCGTTCCGCCGGCTGCCAGTGGAAGCCCAGGCCCGCGTAGAGATCCTCCTCGGTGGCGGCGGACGGCAGGTCGCCCAGGGCGGCCAGGTGCGCGTCGGAGCCTGTCCGGGCGACGAGCACGGTGCCCAGGGTGGCCTCGGTGGCGCCCCAGACACGCACCGGGAGGCCGTCCACGTCGCGCTCGTGATCCTCGGCGCCGACGACCACGACATCGAGCTGCCGGACCAGCTCGAAGCCACGGCGATAGTCCCCGGCCGGCTGCACCTCACCCAGCTCGCCGACCAGCACCTCGACCGCCTCGCGCACCGTGTCCCGGCGGAACAGGCCCTCCCACTGACGGGCCTGCCGAATGGCGGCGAGCACCTTGTCCTGGGTCTTGCTGCCGAAACCCTTCAGGTCGACCAGCCGGTTCTCCTGGCACGCGTACTCGAGCTCGCCCAGGGTGGTGATGCCGAGCTCCTGCCAGAGGGCTCGGACCTTCTTGGGACCGAGCCCCTTGAGCCTGCCCACCCGGTACACGCCCTCCGGGATCTGCGCCTCGAGGTCCGACAGCTCCTGGGGCTCCTCCCCGCGCGCCACGGCCTCGGCCACCGCCAGCACGGTCTGGCCGATGCCACGGACAGCGAGGAGCTCACCGCTGTCGATCAGCGCCTTCAGGTCGCCATCGAGCTGCCGGAGGGGCCACGACGCGCGGCCGTAGGTGGCGGCGCGGCGCTCGCTGCCCACCAGCTCGTGGGCGAAGGCCAGGCGGCGCAGGGTGTCGGACAGGGTGCGGAGATCCATGCCTCTTGCGTAGCGTGGGAACATTCCGCGTGCGTGTGCTCCTCGCAGGCTTCGGCTCCCGTGGCGACGTCCAGCCCCTGATCGCGCTGGGCGGCGGGCTCCAGGCACGCGGTCACGACGTCCGGCTGCTCGGCAGCCCAAACGCACGGCGCCTGGCCGAGGCACGCGACCTCCCCTTCGAGCCACTCGGCCTCGACTTCCACGAGCTGCTGCAGGAGCACGCCGACGCGGCTGCGCACCCCGTGCGGACCTTCAAGACGCTCGGATCGGCTCTGAGGACCCAGATCGACCTGCTGTTCGAAGGCACGTCCGCTGCGATGGAGGACGTCGACCTGGCCGTGGGCGCACCCCTGGCACTCGCGCTCAGCTCCGCGGGCGAGGCGCTCGGCGTGCCCACTCGGATCCTGCTGTACGCACCCCTGGTGCACCGGACGAGCGTCTACCCACCCATCCACCTCCCCCTGCACGGGCTGCCGGGCACCCTGAACCGCGCGCTCTACAGCCTGAACGACGCAGCGTTCCGCGTCCTGGTGGGCGGGAGCGTCCGTCGCTGGCGCGACCGCTGGGAGCTTCCCGTGGAACGCTCCATGATGAGGGTGGCCTTTCCCGCCGAGCGCTGCCTGTTGGTCACCGATCCGGACCTCTCCCCTCTGCCCGACGACGTGAACGGCCCGGTCCAGACGGCTGGGCTGCACCTGCCTCAGGCCGCGGAGCCGCTCGATCCGGCCATCGAGGCCTTCCTCGCCGCGGGACCCGCCGTCTACGTCGGCTTCGGCTCCATGCCCGACGCCGACGCCCGGACCACCACCGAGATCGTCGTGGAAGCATCGCGACGGGCCGGTGTTCGGGTGCTGCTCTCGCGGGGTTGGGCGCAGCTCGGCGGCGGGACCCCGGACCACGTGCTGACGGTGGGGGCCACGCCCCACGGGGCGCTGTTCCCGAGGCTCGCAGGGGTGGTGCACCACGGCGGCTCAGGCACCACCCACTCGGCAGCCCGCGCCGGGGTGCCCCAGCTCGTCATCCCCCACCTGATGGACCAGTACTACTGGCGGCTGCGGATCGACGCGCTCGGGCTCGGTCCCCGCGCACAGGACCGTCGGCGCCTCACCGTCGCGGGACTCGCCGCGGCGCTCGAGGCCCTCACGGGCGGTGCACACGACGAAGCGGCCCGGCGCCAGGGGGAACGCATGGCCCAGCGCCGGGGCGTCGCGACCACCGTCGCCCTGCTGGAGCGGATCGACGCGGGCGACTAGTTGAGCGGTTCGTTAGTAACGAACCGCTCCCGCGCGCACGGCGCGCGGCGGCCGAAGGCCGGGGGGAGCGCGCCCAGCGCGCGGTGCGGGGGCTGGCCCCCGCAGGAGACAGTAGTTGAAAGGGCTCGTTACCTACGAGCCCGTCAACTAGCGGGGTCACCACCGGGATTGCCCATGCTCGCGTGCGGCGACACCTCCACGCCGACCTGCCGAGCCGACATCAAGCCCATCGTCGACGCCAGGTGCGTCGGCGGCCCCCGGCGGGGACTACGACGGGGAGCTGTGTTGGCTGGGCAGGTTGGCCCCGGTGGCCACGCCGGTGCAGCCCTGGGCCAACCCCGCCTGGCCCGACAGCGAGCTGATGCACCTGCCACCGGCAGGCGGCGCGCGCTGACTTCGCGTTCGTGAAGCCGATGGTGCACGCGAGCCGGTTCCGGCTGCCTCTTCGTGCTGGACTCGGGGCGCGAGAGCGCGCACGCCTGAAGCCGGGATATCCAGGGCATCTTCGTGCGAGGAGGCGCCCATGCTCATGCTCATCTGGCTCGGTTGCGAAAAGGACGGCGGCTTCCCCGGCGACACGCAGGGTGACGCGGCCTGGCGGCCCGAGGTGGTGGTCTGCCCGGGCGACACCGGCTGCGAGACGAATGCCGGGTCCCTGTCCGCCGGTGCGAGCGCCGTGAGCATCACCCCCACCTGCTTCGAGTCGTGGACCGATCTGGACGGCGACGCCGAACGAGACGACGACGAAGACTTCCTCGACTGCGGCTGCGACCGGCTCTGCGAGGGCGACGCCGGCTACCCCGGCGCGGACGAAGGCGAGAACGACGGGGTGTTCCAGGCCGTCTGGATGGCCGGCTTCCAGAACAACCGGCCCGCGCAGGGCGTGCACGATGAGCTCTGGGCGCGTGCGGTGGTGCTCGATCAAGGCGACACCCGCCTCGCGCTCGTGGTGCTGGACGTGGTGGGATGGTTCTACGACGACGTCCTGCTCACCCGTCAAGCCCTGCCCGCGGACCTCGGCGTCGACCACCTGCTGGTGGTGGCCACCCACGTGCACGAGGGCCCCGACACCATGGGGCTGTGGGGCGAGAAGGAGACCGCCACCGGCGTGGACACCGACTACAACACCTGGGTGCGCGACCAGAGCGTGACGGCGGTGAGCGAGGCGGTCGCCGATCTCCGCGAGGTCGGCAGCGCCGTGGCCGGCGAGGTCGACGCGTCGAGCTACCACGAGCGCGGCATCCTCAACGTGCTCCAGGACAAGCGCGATCCCAAGATCGTCGACACCACGCTGTCCACCCTGCACCTGACCGACACGGCAGGCGACACCATCACCACGCTGGTGCACTTCGGGAACCACCCGGAGGCCATGGCCGACGAGAACGGCCTGTTGACCAGCGACTACGTGCACGGGCTGCGCGAGGGCGTGGAACAGGGCGTGGACTACGACGGCGACGGCACCTTGGAGCGTGAGGGCGTGGGCGGGACCTGCGTCTTCGTCACCGGCACGGTCGGCGGGATGATGACGCCGCTCGGCCTGACGGTGGAGACCCCCACCGGCGAGATCTACGACAGCTACACCTTCGACTTTGCGATGAGCATCGGCCGCCTGAAGGCCGAGATGGCCCTCGACGCTCTGGCGGGCGGCGAAGCCTTGGAGCCGCAGCTCTCGTTCGCTGCCTCCACCTTGAAGCTCCCGGTCGACAACTACGGCTTCCAGGCCATGTTCCTGACCGACATCCTCTCCCGCTCGATCATCGACTACGACCCCAGCGAGCCGATCAGCGACGAGAACACGCCCTGGGTCGAGACCGAGCTCGACCACGTCCGGCTCGGAAACCTCGAGTGGCTCACCTTCCCCGGCGAGGTGCTGCCCGAGCTGGCGATCGGTGGGTACGACGGCAGCGCGGTCGGCACCACCGAGCACGAGCTCGTCGACGCCGAGAACCCCAACCCTCCCGACCTGAGCCAGGCCCCCGAGGGGCCCTACCTCAAGGACCTGATGAGCGCGGATCACCGCTGGATCGTGGGGCTGGCCAACGACGAGCTGGGCTACTTCGTGCCCGAGTACAACTTCGTGCTCGACGACACCCTCCCCTACTTCGACGAGGCGGAGGGCGATCACTACGAGGAGACCAACTCCCTGGGCATCCGTACGGCCGGCCTGGTCGACGAGGGCGCGCAGCAGCTGATGAGCTGGGTGAACGCCCAGTGAAGCTCTCGGAGGTCGTGGCCACGGTCGCCGCCGTGCGCGCCACCCGGAGCCGCAACGCCAAGCGCGACGCCCTGGCGAGGATCCTGGCGCAGGCCCCCGTCGAGGACCGTGGCGTGGTCGTCCGATGGCTCTGCTCCGAGCTCCCACAGGGCAAGGTCGGCGTCGGCTACGCCCTGGTGATGGAGCTCGCTCGGGCGTTC
>CAZSAT010000066.1:0-1488 GCA_964604675.1 uncultured Enterobacterales bacterium | reverse complement strand
CGCGCCGGTCGGGCCTGCGCTCACGGTCGGCGAGGTCGACGCCGCGCTGTCATCCGTCAAGGGTGTGAGCGGGAAGGGCTCGAAGGCCCGGCGGCTCGCGCTGCTGTCCGAGCTCATGGCTCGGGCCACCGACGCGGAGCGCCGCTTCGTCGGGGGCCTGCTCGTGGGCGAGATGCGGCAGGGCGCGCTGGACGGCGTGATGTGCGAGGCGGTGGCGGTGGCCGCGCAGGTCGATCCGGCGCTGGTCCGACGGGCGTTCATGTTGGGAGGGGACCTCGCCGCCGTGACCCTCGCGGGCCTGAGCGGCGGGGCCGCCGCGCTGGAGGGCTTCGAGCTCCAGCACTTCAGGCCGCTGAAGCCGATGCTGGCCAGCCCTTGCGAGACCCCCGAGGAAGCCCTCGACGCACTCGGCACTGCGCTGATGGACTGGAAGCTCGACGGGGTGCGCGTGCAGGTCCATCGCGCCGGCGACGAGGTCCGCGTGTACACCCGCCGTCTCCACGACGTGACCCGCATGGTCCCGGAGATCGTCACCTTCACCCGCGCCTTGCCGTGCCGGTCGTGCGTGCTCGACGGCGAGACGCTCCACCTTCGCGACGACGGCACACCGGCGCCCTTCCAGGTCTCGATGAAGCGGCTGGGCCGGCGCGTCGACGTGCCGCGCCTGGTGGCGGAGCTCCCGCTCACCACCCTGTTCTTCGACGTGCTCGAGATCGACGGCGAGGCGCTCATCGATCGCCGCTGTGCGGATCGACAAGCCCGCCTGCTGGCGCTCGTCGGCGAGGGCGCTGTGGTCCCGCGCATCACCACCAGCGCACCCGACGAGGCGGCGGCCTTCTTCGAGGCCGCGCTGGAGCTCGGGCACGAGGGGCTCGTGGCCAAGCACCCCGACAGCCTCTACGAAGCTGGCAAGCGCGGACGCGCCTGGTACAAGCTGAAGGTCGCCCACACCCTCGACCTGGTGGTGCTCGCCGCCGATTGGGGATCCGGACGCCGCCGGGGATGGCTCTCCAACCTGCACCTCGGCGCCCGCGAAGCAAAGTCTGGCGACTTCGTGATGCTCGGCAAGACCTTCAAGGGCATGACCGACGAGGTCCTCGCCTGGCAGACGGAAGCGCTCCAGGCCATCGCGCGCGAGCAGACAGATTGGACGGTGCACGTGGAGCCCCGACTGGTCGTGGAGATCGCGTTCAACGAGGTGCAGACCAGTCCGCACTACCCGGGTGGTGTGGCCCTTCGCTTCGCCCGCCTGAAGTGCTACCGGCCCGACAAGTCGGCGGACCAGGCCGACACCCTGGCCACGGTCAGGAGCTTCGTCCGCAGCTGAGAGGTCGAGGTCGCACCCGGGCCGAGGCCTCCCCGCGAGGATGGAGCTGGATCGCACCTGCTCTCGTCGTTGTTGTTGGCCGTCTCCTCAAGCCTCGCCGTGCCCGCCCCAGCCCAGCAGGCCACCTCATCGTATCCCCAACGCCAACTCCAACGCGGGAC
>CAZSAT010000065.1:35478-39556 GCA_964604675.1 uncultured Enterobacterales bacterium | reverse complement strand
GAAGCCGCCGGGGCCGTCGGCGGTGCTGCTCATGTAGGGCTTCTGAGCAGCTGATTCCACGGCAGTGGCTCCGAGGACCCGGACGGCACCGGGGAGCGGGCCGCCGTCGCGTCAACACAACGAGCCCCAACAGGTAGACCCAGGGCACCGCGCGCTCGGAGGATGCACAACCGCCGCAGCCCTCCCCGACAGCCGGTTGGGCCTGATCCAGCGGCGTGTCGCCGCGGTCGTCCGTATCGGACGTGCCATCCCGTCCATCGCAGTCCTGGTCGATCCCATCGCCAGCTGCATCCACCGCTTGGGGGTGCACGCTCCCGTCCTCGTCGTCGCAGTCCACCGTCTCCGAGGCGCTGGCGTAGCCGCTCGGTGGCTCACAGTCCGTCACGCCCTCGCCGCCCACCGTCCAGCCGTCGCCATCGGCGTCCTCGTAGAAGGTCTCGGCGTCCTCGGCGCCCGGGCCGTCGACCACGCCGTCGCAGTCGTTGTCCACCCCGTCGCACACCTCGGCGGCCCCCGTCCACGCCAGGCCCTCGCCGTCGTCGCAGTCGCCCGGGTTGTCGACGGTGCCGCTCGGGGCATGGCACGCCGTCACGCTGGCGCTCGGGTCGCCGTAGCCGTCGGCGTCGTCGTCGGCGTACCAGGGCGTGTCGCAGCCCCCGAAGACCACATAGGCCGCGCCCGCCCCGAGGGCGACCTCCCCGTCCTCGTAGGCGCCGATCAACAGGTCGCCGTAGCCGTCGTCATCCACGTCGCCCGCACCGGAGACCGAGTGGCCGAACTGGTCGCCGCCACCGATGTCCGAGGCCTGGAGCTTCACCTCGCTCTCGAGGTCGACACCGCTGGCACCTCCGAGCCAGACATGCGCCGAGCGGGTCACGTAGGCCCCGACGAGCACGTCGGCGAAGCCGTCGCCGTCCAGATCCCCGGCGCCGGCCACGGCGCTCCCGAGCCACGCTCCGGCCGCAGGGTCCGAGCTCGTGAGCTGATCCCGACGCTCGCCGTGCACGCGGCCGGCGCTCCCGTAGAAGACGTGGGCGGCACCGGCGTTCTCCCCGGCGTCGTCGTCGAAGGGGGCTCCCACGAGCAGGTCCGCGTAGCCGTCTCCGTCGACGTCACCTGCGCCCGAGACGGCACCGCCGAAGTAGTCGTCGGCGCTCGACCCCGTCAGCACGTCCTGCCGGCCGGCTGCGACCCCGGTCGACGCACCGTAGGCGACGTACGCGGCCCCGGCGCCGGCCAGCCAGGCCTCGGGGGAGGCACCATGGGCGCCGACGAGGAGGTCGTCGAAGCCGTCGCCGTCCACGTCGCCTGCACCCGAGACCGCCGAGCCGAAGGCCGCTCCGGTGGTCGCATCGTCGGCGAAGACCTCCTGTTGACGTGTCCCGTCGAGCCCTGCCGAGCCGCCGAAGTAGACCCAGGCCGATCCGGCATCGTAGGCGGCCCCGTCGTCGCCGCCAGCGCCCACGACCAGGTCGTCGTAGCCGTCGCCGTCGAGGTCCCCGGCCCCCGACACCGCGGTGCCGAAGGTGTCGCCGGCCTCGGCGTCCGAGGCCAGCAGTTGCACCTCGCTCGCCGCGTCGACGCCTGCCGCGCCGCCCACGAACACGTACACGGCGCCCGCGCTGGTGACCGGATCGTCGTGTAGCGGGGCCCCCACCACCAGGTCGTCGTAGCCGTCTCCGTCCAGGTCGCCCGCACCCGAGACCGCGCTCCCGAACCAGTCCTCCGTGCGTGCATCCCAGGCCACCAGCTCGTCCTGTCGCCCCACGTCGACCCCGGTCGCGGTCCCGTAGAAGGCGTAGGCCGAGCCGCCGTTGTCGGCAGCCTCCTCGTCGAAGCGTGCGCCGACCACGAGGTCGTCGTAGCCGTCGGCGTCGAGGTCACCGGCGCCGGAGACCGCGTAGCCGAAGTGATCCAGGTCGTCGTCGTCGGTGGCGGTGAGCTTCTGCTGCTCCCAGGTCAGGGCGGGCTCGGTCGCCGCTGCGCTCGCCATCAGGCCGTGGGAGAGGAGGGACAGAACCACGCACATCATGGATGAGCCTACCCCGGTGGCTCGGGGTGGCGTCGTGCGCTTGGCGCGCCCGTCGTCAGGCTCTTCGCTCTGCCCGACGCCGGGAGGGCCTGCGGGCCCGAACCGACCGACTACGCTGCAGGACGCGTCGGGCGTACGGCGACCATGTCATGAGGGTCGACTCGCCTCAGGTCCCGGCCGTCGAGCGTCACCAGTGCCCGCGTACTGCCGCCCGCGGTGACGAACTCCACCTCGTAGGTTCTCTGGTCGTACACCTCGACCACCGCCCCCAGGTCGCCGCGCGCGAGGCCGTGGTCCGTCAGATCGCGGACGAGCACGACGGGATCGAGGGCAGCGAAGGTCACGAAGTGGTTCCGGGGTAGAGGGTGACGAGTCGCGGAGCGTCCTGTCCGTGCTCCAGGATCCAGATTGACACGGCTGAGGCAGCCACGCCAGCCGGTCCGAAGAGGGCGCCCTCGATGTGGTACTTCTGGCCGAAGTCGTTGTGGCCGGCAGGTCGTGCGTCCCGCACGAGGTGTTGCTCTCGAAGGTCTCTTGCCAAGCGGGACGAGTCGTCGGGCGTGTACCCCAGACGCGCCAGCCACGCCGCCTTGTAGCGCCCGACGGGGTGACTGGGGGACAGGAGGTAGGCCCGGAGCTTCTGCTCCGGAATGTGGGCGCTGTCCGCGTTGGGGAGCCTGGGCATCGGCGATGCACGTAGCCGTTTCGAGGGAATCCTGAGAGGCGGCGGGCCCCGTCCACCCCGTCGCACACCTCAGCGGCCCCCGTCCACGCCAGGCGCTCGCCGTCGTCGCAGTCGCCCGGGTTGTCGACGGTTCCGCTCAGGGCATGGCACGACGTCACGCTGGCGCTCGGGTCGCCGTACCGTCCGCGTCCCCATCGGCGTACCAGGGTGTGTCGCAGCCCCCGAAGACGACCTCGCACCCCCGATGCCGTCGCCGTCCGAGCGCACTTCGGCAGATTTAGTATTTGAGGCTAAACTTGCCCGATGATCGCCCGCGACCTCGGCACGCCTGCCAGCGCGCCGAGCTCTTCCACTACCGGGACCGCCGTGGCCACGAGGTGGACTTCGTCCTGGAGGAGGACGGGATCGTCCGTGCCGTCGAGGTGAAGTCCGGCCGCACGGTCACCGGGGATCAGCTCCGGCAGCTGGAGTACCTGGCGTCCCTCGTCGAGGAGGTCGGGTTGGAACCGGAGAGCGTCCTGGTCTACGGGGGCGCCGAGCGCCGAAGGAGCCGCGGGGTGGAGCTCGTGCCGTGGAGCGAGGTGTCGGAGCTGGGACCCCGGCCCGCGTAGCGGGGGCCGCCGGGCGGGCTCAGGATCCACTTTTCATTGGTGAAAAGTAGGACTGTTGCGCCGGCGCAACAGAGGCTGTTCGGGCCACACGGACGCTGCCTGCCGAACGGCGCTCCCGCCCCTGACGGAACTCCAGGATCCTGGAGTCCTTGTCCCTGGCACCGCCGAAGGTGAGCGCGTCAGCCGTTCAGCCAGGCTTCCGTGGCCGGATCCAGGGGGTAGTACAGCTCGACGGAGAGCCCCTGGGCGGTGGCGTCGATGGGGGTTCCGAGCGTGGTGATGAGCGTGGCGAAGCGCAGGCGCACGCCGCCCTTCGCCAGGCTCACGGGCAACAGCACGTCGAGCGGGCCGGGCTCGCCCAGGATGAGGTCCGCGCAGCCGGGGTACGCCATCAGCGCGTCGTAGAGCGGTCGCAGGGCCGGCTCCCACACCCCTCCTGGCGGAGTCGGGCCTGGATGCGCAAGCACCCCTGGTTCGAGCAGGAGGTGCTCCCCGCACTCCGAGCGCGGGTCGCTGCTGCTGTCGCGTAGCGCAGCGGCAACGGTGGGGAGCCGCAGTGTCGGCGCGCACGCGCCGGCACAGCGCAGACCTACGGTGGGGGGGTCAGCAGCCGAAGGGTGCATAGGGGGGCCGTCGAGGGCCCCCCTTCAGGGAAGAATCGGTCCCCTGAGCGCCCGAAGGGCCAGCGAAGGGGAGAAGCGCAGTGTCGGCGCGCACGCGCCGGCAGAGCGCAGACCTACGGTGGGGGGT
>CAZSAT010000065.1:0-35378 GCA_964604675.1 uncultured Enterobacterales bacterium | reverse complement strand
AGCGCCCGAAGGGCCAGGGAAGGGGAAGCGCAGTGTCGGCGCGCACGCGCCGGCAGAGCGCAGACCTACGGTGGGGGGTCAGCACCCGAAGGGTGCATAGGGGGGCCGTTGAGGGCCCCCCTTCAGGGAAGAATCGGTCCCCTGAGCGCCCGAAGGGCCAGGGAAGGGGAAGCGCAGTGTCGGCGCGCACGCGCCGGCACAGCGCTAGAGCCCGCGGCCGTAGATGAGGTACGCCGCGCCGGCGTCCGTGCCCGCGTCGTCGTCGTACTGCGCGCCGACCAGCATGTCGGCGTAGCCGTCGGCGTTCACGTCGCCCGCAGCGGACACGTAGCGGCCGGCGCTGTCGCCGTTGGACTCGCCGGTGAAGCGCACGTCGGCCTCCGTCAGGTCGAACTCGCCCTCGACGGGGCCGTACACGAGGTAGGCCGCGCCGGCGTTCGAGCCGCCCTGGTCGTTGTTGTAGGCGCCGATCATCAGGTCGTCCCAGCCGTCGCCATTGACGTCGCCGACGCCGGCCACGCTGTAGCCGCTGGTGTCGCCGCCGACCTCGCCGTAGATGACCGCGTCGGCGCCAGCGGACAGGTCCACGTCGCCGACCACGGGTCCGTAGAGCACGTAGGTGGCACCGGCACCACCGCCCTGGCTGTCCTCGCCGTAGGCCCCGATGACGATGTCGTCGTAGCCGTCGCCGTTCAGGTCGCCGGCACCACGCACGTCCTGGCCGGCGTAGTCGGCGCTCGAGACGCCCGTGATGAAGGCGTAGTCGCTGAAGCTGCCCGCGGCGTCGCCGTAGTACACGTAGACCTCGCCGGCGTCGTCGGCGCCGCCCTGGTTCGAGCCGATGACGATGTCGTCGTAGCCGTCGCCGTCGAGGTCGCCGGCGGGCGCGACCGACCAGCCCAGGCTGTCGCTCGCGTTGCTGCCCACGAAGCCGGCGTCGGCGGTGTCGGACTTGAACTCGCCGGTCACGGGGCCGAAGAACACGTAGGTCGCGCCCTTGGAGGACTGGTAGCCGTAGGCGCCCATGATGAGGTCGTCGTAGCCGTCGCCGTTCAGGTCGCCAGCGGAGTTCACCGCCACCCCGAAGCCGTCGCCGGCGTTGGTGCCGTTGATGATGGCGTCGGCCGAGGCCAGGCCGACCTCGCCGGTGATCGGGCCGTTGACCAGCCAGGTCGCGCCGGCGTTCGAGCCGGCGCCGTCGTGGGCGTAGCTGCCGACCAGCACGTCGTCGAAGCCGTCGCCGTCCACGTCGCCCGCGCCGTTGACCGCGTAGCCGGCCAGGTCGCTCGCCACCTCGCCGATCAGGCGGGCGTCGGCGTCGGCCAGGCTCATGCTGCCCAGGCTGACCGGGCCGTACAGGATGTGGGCCGCGCCGGAGTCCCCGCCGACCGTGGCGTCGTTGTACTTGTGCGCGCCGACCACGATGTCGTCGTAGCCGTCGCCGTCGAGGTCGCCCGCACAGGCCACGGAGCGGCCCGTGTAGTCGTAGGCCGCCACACCCGTCATCTTCACGTCGACCACGCCGAGGTCGTAGTCGCCCTCGAGGAAGCAGCCGTTGGCGCCGCCGTCGCAGTCGTTGTCCACGCCGTCGCTGCAGACCTCGGTGACGCCGGGGTTCACGTCCACCGCGTCGTCGTCGCAGTCGCTGGCGTCGGTCAGGTAGCCCGAGGGTGCCTCGCAGCCCGTGGCGGTCGCGGACACGTCGCCGTAGCCGTCGGCGTCGCTGTCGGCGTAGAAGGTGGCGGCGTCCACCGCGTCCACGTCGATGTCGCCGGAGCAGTCGTTGTCGATGCCGTCGCAGACCTCGGTGCCGGCCGGCGAGATGGCGGCCGCGCTGTCGTCGCAGTCGGTGGCGTCGGCGAGGTAGCCGCTGGGGGCGTCGCAGCTCAGCGTGCTGGCGGCCGCGTCGCCGAAGCCGTCGGCATCGCTGTCGGCGAACCAGGTGCTGCGGTCGGTGGCGTCGCTGTCGGCGTCGCCGGAGCAGTCGTTGTCGATGCCGTCGCAGACCTCGGTGCCGGCCGGCGAGATGGCGGCCGCGCTGTCGTCGCAGTCGGTGGCGTCGGCGAGGTAGCCGCTGGGGGCGTCGCAGCTCAGCGTGCTGGCGGCCGCGTCGCCGAAGCCGTCGGCATCGCTGTCGGCGAACCAGGTGCTGCGGTCGGTGGCGTCGCTGTCGGCGTCGCCGGAGCAGTCGTTGTCGATGCCGTCGCACACCTCTTCGGCGTCGGGGCTCACGGCCGCGGAGCTGTCGTCGCAGTCGGTGGCGTCGGCGAGGTAGCCGCTGGGGGCGTCGCAGCTCAGCGTGCTGGCGGCCGCGTCGCCGAAGCCGTCGGCATCGCTGTCGGCGAACCAGGTGCTGCGGTCGGTGGCGTCGCTGTCGGCGTCGCCGGAGCAGTCGTTGTCGATGCCGTCGCACACCTCTTCGGCGTCGGGGCTCACGGCCGCGGAGCTGTCGTCGCAGTCGGTGGCGTCGGCGAGGTAGCCGCTGGGGGCGTCGCAGCTCAGCGTGCTGGCGGCCGCGTCGCCGAAGCCGTCGGCATCGCTGTCGGCGAACCAGGTGCTGCGGTCGGTGGCGTCGCTGTCGGCGTCGCCGGAGCAGTCGTTGTCGATGCCGTCGCACACCTCTTCGGCGTCGGGGCTCACGGCGGCGGCGCTGTCGTCGCAGTCCGTGATGCTGGCGAAGTGGCCGGCGGGCTGGTCGCAGGCCTGCACCTCGGTGGAGCCGGCGTGGCCGTCACCGTCCGCGTCTTCGTACCAGGTGCTGCGGTCGGTGGCGTCGGTGTCGGCGTCGCCGGAGCAGTCGTTGTCGATGCCGTCGCACACCTCTTCGGCCGTGCTGTTCACGGCGGCGGCGGTGTCGTCGCAGTCGGTGGCGTCGGCCACGTAGCCCACGTCGGCGATGCAGCCCTCGCTGGTGGTGTCGGCGTCGCCGAAGCCGTCGCCGTCGCTGTCGGCGTACCAGGTGGTCGGGTCGATCGCGTCCGAGTCGATGTCGCCGGAGCAGTCGTTGTCGATGCCGTCGCAGACCTCGTCGGCGGTGGGGTGGACCGCGCTCGCGCTGTCGTCGCAGTCGGTGGCGTCGCCGACGAAGCCGCTGGGCGCGTCGCAGGCGAAGACCGAGGCGTCGGAGGTGCCGTAGCCGTCGCCGTCGGCGTCGCTGTACCACTCGGTGGCGTCGGCGGCGTCGCCGCCGTCGATCACGCCGGAGCAGTCGTTGTCGACGCCGTCGCAGACCTCGGTGGCGTCGGGGCTCACCGCGCTGTCGCCGTCGTCGCAGTCGGTGGCCTCGGCGGTGTAGCCCGAGGGCTGGTCGCACGAGGACATGTACTTCTCGGCGGCGCCGTGGCCGTCGCCGTCCTCGTCGCGGAACCAGACCGCGGCGTCCACGGCGTCGTCGGGGTCCGCCGCGCCGGAGCAGTCGTTGTCGAGGCCGTCGCAGATCTCCTCGGCGCCCGGGAAGATGGCGGCCTCGGTGTCGTCGCAGTCGGTGGCGTCGAGCACGTAGTCGGCCTTCTTCGCGTCGCAGGTCTCGGTGGTGGTCTCCGGGTCGCCGTAGCCATCGCCGTCGGCGTCGAAGTACCAGGTGGCGGCGTCCTCGGCGCCCGCGTCGATGGTGCCGTCGCAGTCGTTGTCGATGCCGTCGCAGGCCTCGACGGCGTCGGGGTTCACCGTGGCGTCGGTGTCGTCGCAGTCCTCGTCCTCGGAGAAGCCGTCGCCGTCGGCGTCGACCGGGTCGGGGGTGCTGCCGCTGTCGGCGGGCTCGCTGGTGTCGCTTCCCGGGTCGCTCGTGCCGGTGTCGGTGGGCTCGGACTTGTCGCAGGCGACCAGACCGAGGGAGAGGAACAGCACGATCGAGCGAGACATGGGCGAACTCCTGCCAGAGAAGGGGTGACCTCCTCCCCATCGGCACGGCGCCTCTCGTAGCTGAGGGGTGGGTCACGGAGCGATCGCCTGGCTGAGGTACGGTGGGCGCGGAGGCGCGGATGGGCGGGTTGTGGCTGACGATCGGGCTCGCCTGGGCGGCTGGTGGCGCGGTGGAGCGTGCTGCGCCCACGGTGTTGGAGCCGGGCGCACAGGTGCGCCTCGATCCCTTCGTGCTGGCGAAGGAGGACGCCATCGCGCTCTCGGCCGAGGGGGCCACCAAGATCTCCGTGACCGTGGACGGCAGCGTGTGTGCCGCGCAACCCCGCGCGGAGGCCGGGACCTTCGATCTCGTTGCGGGGGGCGGAACGCCCTGTGCCCGGTTGTGGTCCCCCGATGCTTCCGGCGTGTTGACCGTCACCCTGGCCACCAAGAAGACCTACAGCGTGCCGGTCGCCGTGGAGGCGCCGGCCACGCGCGCCGAGACGAGCGTGGAGCACGGGGACTGGCCCACCGTGCCGACGCACGTCGACAAGGTCGTTGGGGGCCGCGCGGGAGCGAGCGCCTGGACCTCGCAGCGTGTGCAGCAGGGCGTTGTCGATGGCCTCGGCGGCCTGGGCGACTGGGTCGCAGCCGACGCGCCCGAAGGTGTGTACGTGGTCCGCTACGCGACCTCCGGTGGCGTGGTCGAGCACCGCTTCACCCGCGCCCCCAGGATCTTGACGGCACCCGACGGCTGGTGCCCCGACCCCGCCCGTCGCGAAGACGTGCACGTGTGCTTCGACAGCAGCGGGGGCGGGCTGAGCTCCCACGTCCGGCGCGCCGCGGAGGCCGAGAAGCTGCCGGAGACCCTCCTGCCGCCCAACAGCACGGTTCGCGTCTACGCGTGGCACCCCGCGGGCCTGAACCCGCGGCTGACCACGACGGGCGCCGTCGGCTACACCGCGGGGGCGCTCCTCGAGCAGCTCTCGGTCCAGAGCGGCGTGCCCGACGGCGACCCGTCCGCCGGCGTGGGCACCGAGGGGGCGGAACCCACCTGGACCGAGTGGGTGCTCGCGCCACGGGCACCAGGGCAAGCGCTCGAGCTGACGCTGAGCATGCCGACCGAGGTCGGCACCTCCGCGCGCGTCGAGCTGGTGACCGACGTCCGCTACATCGGCGCAGTGCGCATCGGGATCGGCGCGGGCTGGGTGCCCGGCGCGGCCGCGTACGGCGAGCGCGACGGCGTGCTCGTCGAGCAGAGCCCGGGTGGCTTCCAGCCGGACACCCGCATCGTCGTCGGCTACGCGCCCTTCTTCGACCCCGGCGGTCGGAGCTACACGCTCGGCGCTTCGGAGGGCCTGTCGCTCAAGCCCGCTCCCTACGTCGGCCTGGGGGTGCTGGACCCGGCGTCGGTGGTCAGCAGCAGCGCGCTGGCGTTCCTCGATGCGGTGTATGTGGGGGCGGAGGTGGAGCTCGCGACCCAGTTCTCGGTCGCGCTCGCCGGCGCCTTGCAGGCCGGTGAGGGCTTGCAGCCCGGGGTGGTGCTGGGGCGCGAAGTGAACGACGAGACCGAGCTCACCCAGCGGGTCTACCGGCCAGGCGTGGCCCTCGTCGTCAACCTGTCCCCCGAGTTCTTCCGCCGTGTGAAGAAGGCGAGCGGCGGCGACTTCACGGGGACGACCTGATGCTGAGCCTCTTCTTCGCCTGCGCCGGCCCCGAGAGCGACACCGGGGCAGCGTCCTCCCCGGTGATCCTGCTCCAGGGCAGCTCCTGGCGCGCGCTCGACGTGACCGACGGTGAGACCGAAGCGGTGAGCGTGGTCGCCACGCATCCCGATCACCTGCCCATCACCGTCACGATCGGCGGCTCGGCGGCCACCGCGAGCGGCGACACCTACACGGTGGAGCTCGAGGACGCCCAGCTGGTGGCGTGGGCCGAGGACTGGAGCGACCGGACCCAGGATCACGGGCTGACGCTGCAGGCCTGCGCAGAGGACAGCGCGGGCTCCTCGGCGTGCCTGGAGCTCGTGCTGATCCTGGGGGGCTCCCCGAGCCTGGACGAGCTGGCCCTGAGCCTGGAGCTCGACGAGCCGTACCTCCCGGCCGACGGCAGCGCATCGGCGCGGTTGCTGGTGACGGCGCACGCCTCGGCCGCGGGTGAGAGCGTCGCGCTCGGCGCCTCCGGAGGCGCCAGCCTCGGCAGCGACGAGCTCGTGCTGACCCTGGGCGCCGGCGCCACGGACGCCGAGGCCGAGGCCTGGGTGCGCGGCGGCGACGGGGGGGACGGCAGCGTCAGCGCACAGCCCACCTCGGACCCCTCCATCGGCGCGAGTGTGCACGTGCCGGTCGCGGGTCCGCCCGTGTTCACGCCGGACGCGCTCACGCTGGCGGCACCCGCCACGTGGACCCTCGTGGTCGATGGCCACGGCAGTGCGCTCACCTGCTGGGCCACCCGGGACCAGGGTTCCGGCGGGGTGGCGGTGTCGGACGGCGAGGGCTCGTTGCTGGATGGACTGGTCGCCCTCCAGGGAGCCGAGATCACGGTCACCGCCGACGACACCGTGGCCGCCGACGTGGCGCTCGCCCTCCACTGCACCGACGTGTACGGGCAGGCCGGGAGCGCCGCCGTGACCGTCGCGGCGGCGGAAGGGGTCGCGGTCGACACGGGCACGACCGACACCGGCACCGACGGCTCGGGCGCCGACTAAGAGCCTGTGGTCCGGCGATCGCGCCCTACAGCTCGGGCATCGGGACCAGCGCCGGCTTGCGGTCCGGGCCAGGGTGGGCGGCCTCCATCGTCTCCACCAGGAGCAGGCGGGGCGCCGTGATGACGCTCGGCAGGCCGGTCACGTCGTCGACCGTCGCGGTCGGCTCGAAGGGCTCCAGGTAGGGCCGCACCACCTCGCCGCCCCCGGTCAGCACCACGTCGCGCAGGGCGCGTCGGTCGTCCTTCTGGAAGTAGAGCGACTCGATCGACTCGGTGTGCCCGTCGGCGTAGCGCCAGTGGCCCTTGGTCGGTCGCGGCAGGCTGCCGTGCTTGCCGTTGGACAGACGCTCGACCACCAGCACGCGGTCCAGGCTCGCCGTGCGCATGAGCCGGTCGACCCGACGCCAGAAGGCGCGCTCCCGGAGGTTCTTCGGAGCGGTGACCTCCCACAGCGAGAGGCGGGCGCTCCAGTCGCCCTTGATCGCGCCGCGCGCGTGCCCGTTGGTCTCGGTGCGCTCCGTGCGCGGCACACGGGACATGGCCAGGTCGACCACGTAGCCATCGGTGACCAGCTGGACCGGCTGCGCGGGCGAGCCCTCCCGATCCCACGTGTAGCCACCCGCCTGGTCGGCCTTCGCCGAGCTCGGGTCGTCGCGCACCGACCAGCCCGCAGGCAGGAGGCGCCGGCCGACGCGCGGCTGGTTGCGCATCAGGCGCTGGTAGGTCTGGTCGGCGCTGGGGGGCGGCGGCGTGCCCAGCAGCTCGGAGGCCGCGAGGTAGCGGAAGAAGTCCGCCGACGCGGTGTCGGCGAACACTACGGGACCCTCGTAGTAGTCGACGGACGCGGCGGCGTTGCGCGCCTCGAGGCTCTCGAGCATGTCGTCCACCCCCGCCAGGATCGCCGGCTCGTCGAGGTCGGTCAGGCTGCGCGCGACCCACTGCGAGCGGTCGTAGAGCCACACGCCCCCGTCGCTCACCACGTCCGCCCAGGCGTAGATCACGCAGAAGCCCTCCTGCGTGACGAGGCGGGTGCCCTCGCTGGTCCAGAGCTTGTACGCGCCCTCGAGGCAGCGGCCGTTCACCCCGCCGTAGCGGACCTCCGGGTGATCCAGCCAGAGCGCGGAGGCCCGGGTGACGAGGTCGAGCAGCGCCTGGTCGTCGGGGCGCTCGATCGAGACGGGGGACTCGGAGACCACGGGCGGCACCAGGGTCCAGTCGTCGGGCGCGGAGCCGGGGCCCTGGGCCTGCCGCGCCGCCCACTTGATGCCGTACTGGCTCAGGGCGCCGAGGTAGGCCGAGTCGGTGGCCAGCCACAGGTCGCGGGACCAGGCCAGGGGGTCGTCGTCGACCACCCAGTTCACGATGCCCAGGGTTCCGCGGTCCCCGGCGAAGCGCGCGGAGTCGAGCCGGGGGTCGCCGATGACCAGCTCCACCCGTCCCGGGCGGATGCGCTGGGCGTCGTGCTTGAAGGGCTGGCCGAACTTGGCGGAGACCTGCACGTCCCAGGCGTCGGCCCCGGCCATGGTGGCTCGGTAGGGAGGCGGCGCGCCCTCCGGAGCGATGCCAGTGAGGGCGCGCTCGCCCCACTCGGCGTAGGTGTCGAGCCAGGGGTCGCCCGCCCAGGCCGCTGCCAGCAGGAGGATCACGAGCCCTCCCAGGGTGGCGCGAGGAGGGGCGGCGGGCGCTGTTGCTTCGCCTTTCGCTGGGTCTCGACGCGCTCGATCAGCATGGGTGGGGAGACCGCCGCCACGGGCACGTAGCCGCTCTCCGCCCCGCAGTAGCCGTTGAACACCTCGGGCTGGTCCCCGGCGGCGACGATGCGCCCGAAGGTGACGAGCGGCGTGCCGATCAGGTCGACCCCGCGGACCAGCTCGTCGGGGCGCCCGTCGACGTACACCCGCCAGGCGAGCACCACGTCGATCTTGAAGGCGTTCGGCATGTTCCGCTGGGTGAAGGTGAAGCCCCCGCGGATCTCCTCGAGGTAGAGCCCGTAGTCGAGCCCCTCGCGCGCGGCGGTGCTTCGGAGCTGCGCGCGGAGCTCGTCCAGGGTGGTGGTCTCGGCGGCGGTGACCAGCAGGTTGCCCTGCCGGGTGACCGGGTCGTGTCCGGCCTGGCGACGGCCGTGTCCGTTGCTGGTCTCGCCTTCCTGGTAGGGAGAACGGCTGTTGAGGAAGCCCCGGAGCACGCCGTCTTCGACCAGGGTGACTCGCTCCGCCGGCACCCCCTCGTTGTCGTGGGTGTAGTGGCCGTTCAGGTCGATCCCGACCGCCTGGGCCTGGGTGGGGTCGTCGCGGACCGAGATCCAGTCCGGCAGGATGGGCTGGTCGATCAAGGTCTTGAAGGTCTGGGCGGTGTCGACCTGCTTGAGCCGGTGGCCCTCCACCCGGTGGCCGAAGATCTCGTGGAAGAACACCGCGGTGGCGCGGCCGCTGAGCAGGACGGGGCCTTCGTACGGTCCCTCGTCCGGCGCCTCGCGCAGCTGCTCCAGCGTGGCCTCCAGGGAGCGCGCCGCTTCGAGCACCGTGGCGGTGGGGGGCAGGTGCGCGACCGTCTCGGCATCCCAGGCGGTGCCCAGGCCGAGCGCGGCGCCGTCGTCGGCGGTGGTCGTGACGTTCACGCCGATGCGGTAGTGGTTGGCCGTGTCGCGGATCCGGGTGCCGTCGCCGGTGACCAGCCACCGCCACGTCTGCTCGCCCTGCACGAAGACCGAGCTGGTGTGGGCCACGGTGGAGGTGGCGAGCGCGCCGCTCGCCGTGCGGACCAGCGCCTCGATCTCCAGCAGGGGGAAGTCGCGCTCCGGAAGCGGCTCCAAGGAGACCACCGGGTCGACGGGCACCAGGTCCGGGGCGGGGTCTTCCTCGACCAGCGTGGCGGCCTCGGCGGCGACCTTGGCGTAGCGCTCGACCGCCTGGTCGTAGCGCTTGCCGGTCTCGCGCCACACGCCGCGCTTCAGGGGCCCGGGGTCGTCGCCCCAGCCCAGCGACCACCCGTTGGTGCCCTGTCGATCCGCGGTGTTGCGGAGGAAGTGGGTGTTGTCGAGCTCGGGGCTGCCCACGCGCACGTCGACGTCGACCCGCCGGGAGCGGCGCACGTCGTAGGGCTGCAGGGCGCCGTACTCGCCCAGCACGCGCACGCTCAGGGTGTCGGTGAGCTCGGCGGCCAGGTGGTATGCGGGCACCTCGGCGGCGGAGAGGTGCACCAGCTCGCGGTCGACCTCTTCCGCCAGGGCTTCGAGGATGGGGTCGTCTTCAGCGAGAGCGACGGCGAGCAACAACAACATCGCGGGGAGCATCGCATGCGGATGGCAGACGCTTGCCCGACCGAGCCGCCCCCGCAGAGCTTTTCTTCACGCAGCTGTTGCTTGTGGCGGCCGCATGACACAACGTATCTACGCGCCGACAGAGGACTGTTTGCTGCTGATCTCGCTGGCTTGCATGGACTACCGCGTGCAGACGCACGCGGAGTCGGTGCGCCCGGGTAACGAATCCCCCGGCGAGGTGGTGGCCGAAGACACCGGCCGCAGCCTGGATCTCGGCGACGACACGGGGCTGCGCGAGGACACCGGCTCGGAGGCCCGCGCCGACCAGCCGGAGTGGCCCGAGCCCGGCAACATGGTCGTCAACGAGCTGATGATCGACCCCTCGAGCGTGGACGACGCCCTGGGCGAGTGGGTCGAGGTGCTCAACACCTCCAGCGCGTACCTCGACGTCAACGAAGCCTGGATCGGCGACGACGACCTGGACCTCGTGCAGCTGCAGCCGCTCCGCGACCTGGTGCTCGGGCCGGGCGAGGCGATGGTGGTCTGCGTGTCGTCCACCGACAACGGTGGGGTCGCGTGCGACGCGACCGTGCCCTACGACACCTTCGGCGACGGCTTCGCCATGAGCAACACCCGCGACGAGGTGGTGTTCTACAACCGCGACCTCGAGATGCTCGACCGGGTCGCGTGGGACGACGGCTTCGCGCCCACCGGGCGGTCGGCGGCGCTGGACCCCGACGCGGCCTCGGTCAGCGGAAACGACGACGCGGGCGCCTGGTGCTCCCAGTCGGCCACCCCGGGCAGCCAGAACGGCGACTGTTGAGGGTCGCCCTCGCGACCCAGGCCGACCTGATGGCCTGGGAGGTCGACGACCGCCCGTTCCGCGCCGCGCTGGTGGCCCGCGGCGTGGAGGTCGCGCAGCCCGTGTGGAACGATCCGGAGGTCGACTGGTCGGCCTTCGACGCGGTGTTGATCCGCACCACCTGGGACTACACCGACCACCTCGCCGAGTTCGTGGCCTGGGCCGAGCGGGTCGGGGCGAGCACGCGCTTGTTCAACCCCGCGCCGGTGGTGCGCTGGAACACCCACAAGGGCTACCTGAAGGAGCTCGAGGCGCTGGGGGTGCCGCTCGCACCGACGGTGTGGTTGCCACGGGGGAGCGGTGTGGATGTGCGGGCGGTGTGCGAAGAGCGGAGCTGGACGCGGGGCTTCGTGAAGCCGATGGTCGGCGCGACCGCGCGCGAGACCCTGCGCTTCACCGCCGATGCCGAGGGCCTGGACGTGGCGCAGGCCTTCCTGGAGCGCACCCTGGCGGTCGAGGACATGATGCTCCAGCCCTACCTTCCGGCGGTCGAGCAGGTGGGCGAGCGCAGCGTGATCTTCTTCGGCGGCGCGCCGAGCCACGGGGTGCGCAAGGTGCCGGTGCCCGGCGACTACCGCGTGCAGGACGACTTCGGCGCGTCCGACGAGCCCTGGCACCCGGAACGGGACGAGCTGGAGCTCGCGCGGCGTGTGGTCGCCGCGGCCGAGTCCATCGTGGGACCGCTCCTCTACGGACGGGTCGATCTGCTGGAGGACGCCCGCGGGGCCCTGCTCGTGACCGAGCTGGAGCTGGTCGAGCCCTCGCTGTTCTTCCGGCACGATCCGGGCGCGCCCGCCCGCCTCGTCGACGCGCTGCTCGGCGCACCCTGAAACCGCCAGCGGTGGCGGACATCCTCACCCCAGGCGGGTCGGTCGTGGTCCTTTCAGCACTGTTTGCCTGTTCCCCCTCCCCCCCATGTGCGGAGGGCTACGGCCGGCTCGCCAGCGGCGTCTGCGTCGCCCTCGACGACGGCTCGGCACCCGACGTGGCCGCCCCGGACGAGACCGGCGCCTCCGTCGACACGTCGCCCCCGACCGACGGTGGCTCAGCGGTCGACACCTCGCCGCCCACCGCCTTCGAGCTGGGCGACCCGCTGACCACCCTGGGCACCGACGGGCGCTACGACCAGGGCTCGTCGGAGAACCCATGGGGCGCCATCTGCCACCTCACCGACGCCGAGGTGATCGACGCCGAGTACGGCCTCGCGGTCTGCGACGTGGGCGTGGCGGTGATCGGCCTGGGCGACGGCCAGTACGTGACCTCGGCCACGGTCGCGTACCAGGTGAGCCGCCTGGCCTACGACGCCTCCACGCGCACGGCCTGGCTCGCCACCCGCGACGCGGGCCTGTACCCGGTCGACCTGTCCGACCCCACCGCGCCGGTGTCGGGCGCCCAGGTCGTGCTGCCCGACCACGAGGACGTGGCCGCCGACGCCGGCCGGGTGCTGCTCGCGGCCCGTGGCGAGGGGGTGCTGCTCCTCGACGGGCACGGTGCCCAGGTGTCGTCGGTGGGCGCCACCGAGGCGCTGGCCGTAGCCCTCGAGGACGACACGGCGCTGGTCGTGGACGGGGAGGAGCTGATCCTCTACCGGCTCGACCAGGCCTTCGAGGAGCTGGACCGGGTCGACCTCGGCTCGAAGGGGCGCGATCTCGACCTGCAGGGCGACCGGGTGGCAGTGGCGCTCGGGGGCGCTGGGGCGGCGGTGTACAGCATCGACGGGGGCAGCCTCGTGTACGACGGGGACGTCCCCACCCCGGGCCCGAGCTACGGCGTGGCCCTCGACGGCGACCACCTGCTCGCGTCGGGCTGGTACGCCACGGTGCTCGCCTGGATCGGGGACGGCGAGCCGCGGGTGTTGGGCCACGAAGACGCCGTGCAGTGGTCCATGGGCGTCGGCGCGCTCGACGGGCGCGTGCTGGTGGCGGACTGGTTCTACAGCGCCGCGCTGCAGATCGAGCCGGGGCTCGCCGGGCCCGAGATCGTGGTCGAGGAAGGCATCTGGGTCGTGGAGGGGGAGGAGAGCGTGGCGGTCACCTTCGAGAACGCGGGGATCTTCGACCTCGAGGTGTCCGTGGGCAGCCCCGCGGGTGGCTCGTCGAGCCCGGACGCGCTCACGGTCGCGCCCGGCAGCGCGGAAGCCGTGGTGGTCACGCTGCCCGACGGCTTCGCCAACCAGACCTCGCTCACCTGGACCAGCGATGACCCCGACGAGCCCGAGGGCGAGCTGCGGATCGACAAGGGCAGCCAGACCCTCGGCACCGAGCACGTGGACTTCGAGCTGCTCGGCTACACCCCGCCCTCGACCCTGATGTCGAGCTACGCGCTGGCCGACTACCGCGGCCAGGTGGTGTTCCTGGCCTACTTCTCGGTGACGTGACCGGCCTGCGATCTGGAGGTTCCAGACACCGAGGCCAGCATCATGGACGTCTACGCCGACGACGAGGACGTGGTCACCTTCTGGGTCGCACCCCACGACGACGTCAGCATCGGTGGGGACTTCCTGGTCGCCGCGGGGGTGGACACCACCTGCCTGCTCGACGACATGTCGAACGTGTACAACAGCTACGCGCCGAGCGAGACCGGCATGGTGTGGGCGCCCTTCCCGATGCAGGTCGTGATCGATCGGGACGGGATCATCACCTACCTGGCCAACGAAGCGGACCCGGCCGCGGTCATCGAAGCGATCGAGGCCGCGCGATAGCCTCCGCCGGTGAGCGACCGCCTCTCCGCCTTCCGTCACACGCTCCCGGCCCTGCGCCTGGTGCGGCAGACCAACGCGCCGCTCACCCTCGCGTTTGCCGCCCTCACCGTCGTGGCGGCCTTGCTGCCGGCGGGCATCGCCTACGTGGGCAAGCTGATCGTCGACGCGGTGGTGGCTGGTGACTGGTCCACGACCGTGCGGTGGCTGCTGGTCGAGGGAGGGCTCGTGGCCGCCCAGAGCCTGGCGGGCCGCGGGCTGTCGACCGTGGAAGCGCTCTTGCGGGTCGAGCTGGGCCACGCCGTGAACGTGATGATCCTCGAGAAGGCGCTCGCCCTGTCGCTGCCGGCCTTCGAGGACGCCGAGACCTACGACCGCCTCACCCGCGCGCGCCGCCAGGCGTCCTCCCGTCCGCTGCAGCTCTTCCGCCGCACCTTCAGCATCGTGCGCAGCGTGGTGCAGCTCTTGAGCTACGGCGGGCTGCTGCTCGCCTTCTCGCCGTGGGCGGTGCTGATCCTCGCCGTGGCGGCGGTGCCGACCTTCCTGGTCGAGACCAAGTTCAGCGACGACGCCTTCCGCCTCTACAACTGGCGCAGCGAGGAGGCTCGGAAGCAGAACTACCTCGAGGTGCTGGTCGCACGAGAGGACTATGCGAAGGAGGTCAAGCTCTTCGGGCTCGGGCCGCTGTTCGTCGAGCGCTACCGGGCCATCTTCCGCTCGGTCTACGCCGACGACCGCCGCATCACGGTCCGGCGGGGCCTCTGGGGCGGCCTCGTGGGCTTGCTCGGCACGGGGGCGTTCTACGGGACCTACGCCTGGATCGCCTACGAGACGGTCCAGGGGAGCATCACGCTCGGCGACATGACGATGTACCTCTTGATCTTCAAGCAGGGGCAGTCGGCCATCGCGTCGGGCCTGGACGCCATCGGGCGCATGTACGAGGACAACCTCTACGTCTCGAACCTGTTCGCGTTCCTCGAGGCGCCCGACGCCGAGCGCACCGGCGGCGCGATCGAGGGCCCCGTGCCAGGCGACGGCATCCGCTTCGCGGGCGTGGGCTTCCGCTACCCCGGCTCGGAGGAGTGGGCGCTGCGCGGCGTCGACCTGCACGTGAAGCCCGGCGAGAAGCTGGCGTTGGTGGGGGAGAACGGCTCGGGCAAGACCACGCTCATCAAGCTGTTGGCCGGCTACTACAGCCCCGACGAGGGCGAGGTCACGATCGACGGGCTGGCGGTGTCGCGCTGGGAGCTCACCGCGCTGCGGCGAAAGCTCGGCGTGATCTTCCAGGACTTCGTGCGCTACCAGCTCCTGGTGGGCGAGAACGTGGGGGTGGGGGACCGCGAGGCCCTCGATGACCGCGAGCGCTGGGCACTCGCCGCGGAGAAGGGCCTGGCGAAGGACTTCATCGAGCGCCTGCCGTCGGGCTACGACACCCAGCTCGGCCGCTGGTTCAAGGACGGCCGGGAGCTGTCGATCGGCCAGTGGCAGAAGGTCGCCCTGTCGCGGGCCTTCATGCGCACCGACGCCGACATCGTGGTGCTCGACGAGCCCACCGCGGCGATGGATGCGGAGGCGGAGACCCAGATCTTCGAGCGCTTCCGGGCCATGACCGACGAGCGCATCGCCATCCTGATCTCCCACCGCTTCTCCACGGTGCGCATGGCCGACCGGATCGGGGTGCTGCACCGCGGCGAGCTGGTGGAGTGCGGCACCCACGAGGAGCTGCTGGCGGCGGACGGGCGTTACGCCCACCTCTTCACGCTGCAGGCCCAGGGGTACCAGTGAGCTTCGTGCGCTACCGCCCACCGAGCTTCTCGGAGCAGGAGATGCTGGCGCGCGCCGAGGACCTGTTCGAGGAGCTCGATGCCCGGCGCAGCGTGCGCTCGTTCTCCGATCGACCGGTGCCACGGCGGCTGATCGAGCTGGCCATCGCCACGGCCTCCACCGCGCCGAGCGGTGCTCACCTCCAGCCGTGGACCTTCGTCGCGGTCTCCGACCCGGCCCTGAAGAAGCGCATCCGCGAGGCCGCCGAGGCGGAGGAGCGCAAGAACTACGCGGGCCGGATGAACGACGAGTGGCGCCGTGCCCTCGAAGGCCTGGGGACCTCGGCGGACAAGCCCTACCTGGAGCGTGCCCCGTGGCTGGTGGTGTGCTTCGCCCAGACCTTCGGTCGGCAGGCCGACGGGTCGAAGAAGCAGCACTACTACGTGAAGGAGAGCGTGGGCATCGCCTGCGGGCTGTTCATCGCGGCCCTGCACCACGCCGGCCTCTGCACGCTCACGCACACGCCGAGCCCCATGAAGTTCCTCGGCGACCTGCTCGGGCGCCCGGCGAACGAGAAGGCCTCCATCCTCTTCCCCGTGGGCTACGCCGAGGAGGGCGTGGACGTACCGGACCTCGCGCGCAAGCCGCTCACAGAGGTGGCGGTCTTCCACGAGGGTTAGTGGGCGGGCCTTCGCATTTCCACGAGGTCCTGATGCTGTTCCTGTCCGTGCTGCTCGCCTGCGGCTCCGAAGTCGACAACAAGCCCGCCGCCGAGGTCACCGCGCCCGCGCCGGCCCCCGCCCCGGCCCCCGCCCCCGAGCCCGAGCCCGCCGGCCAGACGCTCCAGGTGAACGCCGAGGCCAGCACGATCGGCTTCGTGGGCGCCAAGCTCACCGGTGACCACGAGGGTGGCTTCAAGGGCTTCGAGGGCAGCCTCACCGTGGCCGACGGCCAGCCCACCGCCACCAGCTTCACGATCGACACCACCACCACGTGGGCCGACGTCGAGAAGCTGTCCAACCACCTGAAGAGCCCCGACTTCTTCAACATCGAGGCGCACCCCACCGCGAGCTTCACCTCGTCGAGCGTGACGGCGGCCGAGGACGGCTACACGGTGACCGGCACCCTGAACTTCGTGGGCAAGGAAGCCGAGGTCAGCTTCCCGGCGGCCATCGAGCTCTCCGAGGGTGGCGCCAAGGCCACCGCCGAGTTCACGATCGACCGCCAGCTCTGGGGCGTGACCTACCCGGGCAAGCCGGACGACTTGATCAAGGACGAGGTCCTGATCAAGCTCGACCTCAGCTTCGGCGCGTAGTCACTGTGCCTTGGCCTTCGCCTTCCCCTTGCCGCGGGGAGGCGGGGGCAGGAGCTCCCTGGCGAGCTCGACCTGCTCGTCGCCTTCGGCGGGGGGCTCGGCGAAGACCGGCAGGGTGACGAGCAGCGCGAGGGGGGTCAGGTAGCGCATCCGTGGCTCCTTGGTTCGGATGTGGCCCGTTGCAGTTCACGTGCCGTGCCAAGGTCGTGAACGCTGGACGCCGCGCCTCCGGGCCGCGGCGTGGGGTGACCGACCTGCGGTAGCTGCAGGTCAGGGCCGCCGAAGCTGCACCCCGCCGACCTCGATGTTGAGCTTTCCGTCGAGCATCGTCAACGGGTAGGTGTAGCGCTGCACCGACGCGTCGAACCACACGCTGTCGGCGTTCGCACCCCAGGGACCGGCCCAGGCGCCGCCGGCGACCATGTCGGCAAAGGGCCCGCCGCCGTCGTCCCCGGCCGTGAGCGCGAAGGTTCCGCCCGGGTCGAGGGTGACGCGCGTGGGGTCGTCGGAGCCCACCACGTACCAGCTCCCGGTGAGGAAGCGGGTGGCGTCGGTGGCTTCCATGAGCGCGGGTCCGGTGGTCACGGGTCCCTCCTTGCCGCAGCAGGCCAGCGCGAGCCAGAGCCACATGAGCAGCCTCCTCGAGTCACGGTAGCGCATGGTGCGGGAGGGGGGTCAGTCCGCCGGGCGCCAGAGGGGGAACACGTAGGCCGAGCCGGCGCGGTTGCCCGTGCCCCAGGCTCCGACCACGAGATCGGGCAGGTCGTCGCCGTCGAGGTCGCCGGGGAGCGCGAGGGCATAGCCCAGCTTGTCGCCCTCGGACGCGCCTTCGATCCGCGGCGCCTTCTCCAGAGCCAGTCGGCCGCTCTCGATGGGCCCCTGCAGCACGTACACAGCGCCAGCTTCCGAGCCCGCCGCACCCCGCCCGCCGACCACGAGATCGATCGAGCCGTCGCCGTCGAGGTCGGTGGCGTCCAGCGCGTCGCCGAAGCGAGCCGCTTCCTCGAGCCCGTACGCCCAGGCCACCGCTGCGGACTCCACGTCGACCTCCTCGAGCTCGTCGAGCGGGCCGGGCAGGACGAAGACCGCTCCTGCGTTGGCCAGGCTCCCGTCCTCGCGTGAGGGGGCGGCCACCACGAGGTCGCCGAGGCCGTCGCCGTCCACGTCGCCAGGCGCGACCATGCGGGCGCCCGCGTTGCCGCTGCCGGACAGCGCGGTCACACGCCCGAGCGCGGTGATCTCGAGGTCCAGCGACCCCGCCAGCTGGTCGTCGCCGTAGACGACCCAGGCGCGGCTGCCCCCGTCGCCGCCCACGAGGAGGTCGGCGCGGCCGTCGCCGTCGAGGTCGTCGGCCCCGGCGAGGAAGGCACCGACGTGGTCCCAGTCGCGGGCACCTCGAACGACCGGCAGGTCCTCGGTGGTCAGCGTGGTGGGCAGCGACGCGCCACCGCGCAGCAGGTAGAACGCTCCGGGGTGGCCGCCGAGGTCCGGGGCGCCGACCACGGCGTCGGGCCAGCCATCACCGTCGAGGTCTCCGAGCACGGCCACCGAGGTGCCGAGGTCCTCGCTGTCCGTACCTTCGAGCACCAGGTCCGAGGCGGCGAGCTCCATGGTGTCGGTGGGGCCGCGGATGAGGTACGCCCGGCCGCCGGCCCCTGCGCCTGCAGCGCCGACGAGGATCTCCGGGACGCCGTCGCCCTCGAGGTCGCCTGCGGCGAAGCTCCGGCCAGCGTCGTCGCCGGCGTCCTCGCCAGTGAGCAGGGTGGCGCTCGCCAGGCTGGTCTGCGCGGGGAGCGGGCCCAGGACGAGCGCCACGGCGCCGCGGTCGTCGGTGTGTCCGGGCGCTCCGAGCCCCAGGTCGAGGGCGCCGTCCACGTCGAGGTCACCGACCGCCACGACGCACTCGGCGAGCTGGTCCTGGTTCGCCGCGCCGCCCACGACGGCCGTGGCCGCGTCCACGCCGAGTTGGCCGTCGAGAGCGAAGGTCGTCGGTTTGGCCGCGTCTGTGTCGGGGACGCCGGTGTCCGGGGTGTCGGTGTCGCCGCTGCCGGTCTGGTTGCCTGCATGGCCGCTGTCCTCGGGCTCGTGTGTCGTGTCGGCCGTGTCGGCCCCGTCGGCCTGCCGGGCGCTCGAGTCGGGCAAGGACGGATCGCAGCCGACCGCGAACAAGAAGAGCATGCCGTCTCCATCGGATCGGGCGGGCGAGAGCTGAGCGAATGTCCTGGCGGGGACCCCGAGGGGTCGAAGGTCGTGCCGGGGTCAGAACATCTCGAAGTCCAGCTCGTCGTCCTCGTCGTCGTCCTCGAGCTGAGGGGACGAGGTCTGGGCGAGCTCGGACCAGACGGGCGCCGCGGTGGCGCCGATGAGCGCGAAGACCCCGTGGTCGTTCTGCACGAGGAAGGCTTCTTCGCTGCGCCAGTCGGCCCGGTAGCTGAAGCGGAAGCGGAACAGGTCGCCCGCCTCGAGCCCCCTGGCGAGCTCGCTGTCGAGGTGCTCGGCTTCCAGGGCGTAGACCGTGCGCACCCGCATCTCCAGCAGCTCCCGCGGGTCGGCGGGCGTGAGCTCCTGGGGCTCGCCGAGGGTGCCGGGGGTGCGTGGAAGCTCCTGGTCGTCGTCGTCGAGGCCCACGAGCTCGCTGGTGGGCACCTGGTGCCCCTCGGCGTTGAAGTAGCCCTGGTTGGTCATGCCGGCGCGGAGCAGGAGGTCGCCTTCGGTGGTGAGCGAGGCGCGGGTGCAGGGCTGCCCGTCGGGATCGAGCGGCACGCGGAGCCGCTTGCCGTAGAGCATGGCGCGGTCGACCCGCGCGTGCTGGAACACGCTGTCCGCGCCGCCCAGGCGCACGATGATCGGCTTGGCCACACGACCTCCGAACCGACCATGACACGCGCGCCGCGATCGCGCAGGGTGTTGGGCACCGTCAACGCACAACCACCTGGAATCGCGTGGTGGATCGCTTCTTGTCTTCCCTCCTGCATCCACCCGGGAGTCCAGCTTGTTCACCCTCTCCCTCCTCGTGGCCTGCGGCCAGGACGCGCCCGCCGACATCGAGCTCGTGGACCGCGAGAGCGCTGGACTCTTCGACCACGCGATGCGCTCCTCCGAGGGTGCCCTCGGCCCCTACCCGAGCGTGGACCAGTCCTCGTCCAACGGCTGCAGCGCCGCGGCCGCCACGGGGCTGTGGCTCGAGGGCCCGCTACCCCTGGTGCGTCGCCACCGCTGAGGAGCGCTCGTCGCACACGTAGAGCGCGGAGAAGCAGGTGGAGGGCTCGTCCAGGTCGCAGGGCAGCTCGCTGACCTCGTACGCGGTCTCGTAGCACTCCTCCTGGGCCCGCTCGGCGGCTACGTCGGCCAGGAACTCGACCGCCCGGAAGCCTGAGAAGTCGATCGCGGTCACGGCGAAGCTCTCGTCTTGTTGGTAGTCGACGGAGATGGCCGCACCGCAGCCCAGCGTGAGTATCGTGAACCAGACCATCGGAAGCCTCCGCTGGAGTAGTTCGGACGCGGGGCGCCGATCGATCAGTGTCGAGACGTACAATGACACCGTGTTGACGTGTCCATGGCGCTGAACCCCTGGTGGGGCGAGGTCGAGCTGCCCGATCGGGGCTACCGGTCCTTGCGGCTCGGGCCGATGGAGCTGCTCCTGAGCCGCGCCAGCGGCGTGCTGCAGGTGGCCTGGCGCTCCAGAGGCGACCCGCTCTCCGAGGCGCAGGCGTGGTCGGTCCTGGACACCTGGGAAGCCCCGCCCGGCTTCGAGGTGCGACGCTTCGCGGCGGGGAGCGGATCGATCCGGCTGCACCCGCGCCTGCCCGATCGCTTCGTGGTCGCGCGCCCCGAGCAGCACATGGTCGTGCCCGCAGGGTCCACGCTCGTCGCGTACCTCAGCTCACCCCTGTGGCTCGCGCTGAGCGAAGGCGACACCCTGCTCGCCGATCTGCCCGTGTCCCGCCCCTCGGACACCTGGTTCGGTCCCTCGACCATGGAGGGGCACCTCGGCTACGCGCTGCGCACGAAGCTCTTGACCAGCCTGGAGCGCCTCCGCGTGCGCTCGCACCGGGCCATCTCACGCATCACGATCGAGAACCGCAGCCCCATGCCGCTCGGCATCACCCGCCTGCGGCTGCCGATGGCCGACCTCGCGCTCTTCGCTGGCGCGACCGCGGTCTGGACCGAGGAGCTGAAGCTGGTCCGAGGCGACGACGGCGACACCGACCAGGTCGACATCGGGGCCGGCGCCCCGGCCGAGGCCGGGTCCGTCACCGCCCTCGCGTCCCCGCGGGACGGCTCCCGGCAGAGCCCGATCGTCCGGGTGTTCAACGCGCTCTTCTCGGGGCTGGAGCGATGAGCGAGGCCTTGCAAGCAGTGCTCGAGGCGTCGGTGGACGCCGAGTCGCTGGCGGTGCTGGGCCGCGCCCTCGTGCTGGTGGTGGTGGGCTTCGGCGCCGCCTACGTGCTCCGTGGCGTGGCGTACCGCACGGTGGCACGGGTGCTCAGCGAAGAGCGCGCCGTGCTGGTCCGCCGGGTCGTGTTCTACGGGGTGTCCGGGCTGGCGCTGGCATCCGCGCTCACCGAGCTCGGCTTCGACCTGACGGTGCTGGTCGGGGCCGCGGGCATCCTGACCGTCGCGCTCGGCTTCGCCTCCCAGACCTCGGCCTCGAACATCATCAGCGGCCTGTTCCTCATCGGCGAGCAGCCCTTCAGCGTGGGGGACTGGGTGCAGATCGGGACGAGCGAGGGCGAGGTGCTCGCCATCGACCTGCTGAGCGTGAAGCTCCGCACGGCGCAGAACCTGTACGTGCGCGTGCCGAACGAGACCGTGATGAAGGGCGAGATCGTGAACTACACGCGCTTCCCCATCCGGCGCCTCGACCTGCTCGTCACGGTGCCCTTCGACGCGGACCTCGACGCCGTGCGCACCTGGCTGATGGACCTCGGCGACGCGCACCCGCGGGTGCTCGACGAGCCGCGCCCCATGGTGCGGTTCACCCGCTATGGGGAGTCGGGCGTGGACCTGGTGGTGGCCTACTGGGTGGTTCGCACCGAGTTCCTCGACCTCAAGGATGCGCTGTCGGTGGCGGTGAAGCGGGAGCTGGAGCGCCACGGCGTCGTGCTGCCGTTCCCGCACCGACGGGTCGTGCTGGTCGACGAGAGCGGCGTGGCACGCGGCTTGCTTCCGGAGACCCACGAGGAGGGCTCGTGAGGGTCGGATTCGTCGGGTGGCGCGGCATGGTCGGATCGGTGTTGATGCAACGCATGCGCGCGTGTGGCGACTTCGATGGGCTGGAAGCGGGCTTCTTCTCCACGTCGTCGCCGGGGGCGGCCGGTCCGCCGGAAGCCACCACGCTCCTGCTGGACGCCCGCGACCCCCAGGCGCTCGCCGCCTGGCCCGTGCTGGTCAGCTGCCAGGGCGGCGAGTTCACGAAGGCCATCTATCCACGGTTGCGCGCGGCCGGTTGGGACGGGATCTGGATCGACGCGGCGGGTGCGCTGCGCATGGCCGACGAGGCCTGCCTGGTGCTCGACCCGGTCAACGGCCCCGCCATCGAAGCGGCCCTGCACGCCGGGACGCGCACCTTCGTGGGGGCGAACTGCACCGTGAGCCTGATGGTGATGGGGCTGGCCGGCCTGCTGCGGTCGGGCCTGGTCGAGTGGGTGTCGACCATGAGCTACCAGGCGGCCAGCGGTGCGGGGGCGCGCCACCTGGCCGAGCTCGTGGCGCAGATGCAGGCCTTCGGGGGGCTCGATGTGGGGGCCTCGCCGCTGGAGCTGTCGGAGCGCGCGGCCCAGGTGCTGGCCTCACCCCTCCTTCCCACCACGCAGTTCGGAGCCCCGCTGGCGGCCAACGTGCTCCCCTGGATCGATCGGCTGGTCGACGATGGGCAGACGAGGGAGGAGTGGAAGGGCATGGCCGAGGCCAACAAGCTGTTGGGCACAACCGACCTGGTGGTGGACGGCTTGTGCGTGCGCGTGGGCGCGCTGCGCTGCCACGCCCAGGCCCTCACCATCAAGCTGACCCGCGATGTGCCCCTGGACGAGGTGGCCGCGCTCATCGGCGAAGCCCACGACTGGGTGGACCTGGTCGAGAACGCCGAGCAGGCCACGCTCACCCGGCTCACGCCGGTGGCGGTGGCCGGGTCGCTGCGGGTCCCGGTGGGTCGCCTGCGCAAGATGAAGCAGGGGGGCGATCACGTCACCTGCTTCACCGTGGGCGATCAGCTCTTGTGGGGGGCCGCGGAGCCCCTGCGCCGCATGCTGGGGATCTTGAGAGCCAGCGCGTAGAGCAGGCCGGCGAGGAAGCCCCCGAGGTGGGCGCCGTAGGCCACGTGGGTGCCCGCACCTGCCAGCCAGGGGCCCAACAGCACCGGCAGCGCGAGGGCGGCGACCCGCCAGCGGTGCTCGGGCACGCGGAGCAGGTAGACACCCAGCAGGCCGCAGATGGCGCCAGAAGCCCCGACCAGCGGGACGGTGGTTCCCGCCGCGAAGACCGCGAAGCTTCCGATGGCCACGCTCCCAGTTCCGAGGAAGGCCACCAGGTAGGCGAGCGGGCCGAGGGAGGCCTCGACCCGACGGCCGATGACGCCGAGCACCAACAGGTTGCCGATCAGGTGGCTGAGCCCGGCGTGCAGGAAGAGCGAGGTCAAGAGGTCCAGCGCCTGGGGCTCGGCGGGCACGAAGCCGTGCCGGGCGAGCACCGCGCCGTAGGTCCCCGCCTCGTCCATGGGGATGGCGACCAGCGCGTAGACGGTGGCGTTGGTCGCGATCAGCGCTCGGGTGATCCAGGGGGCGGAGATCATCGTCCCCAGCGCCTACCACGCTCCGTTACGCGAGGTCCATGCCACGCCCCTTGCACCTGGTCAACGACGCCAACCGCGACGCGCACGTGCAGTTCGAGACCCTCAAGGCGACCAAGCCGCCGCGGCTCGGCCTGCCCGGAGGCGCGTCGGTCCAGTTCCGCCGCTACCTCGGCGCGACCGAGGACACGATGCACGAAGCCCTGGTCGCGCGCTACGGCGCCGACTACGGCGAAGCCCTCGTGGCGGGCGACCCCGAGGTCGACCTCGAGCAGGTGGGGCGGCGGATCTCCGAGACCCAGCAGGTGTACCTCTCGTCCAAGGGCGAGGTGCTGCACGCACCTCCGGAGATCGTCGAGATCCTCCTGGCACCCGACGGCACCGAGAAGGAGCGGCGGGCGCCCCAGGACGTGGAGGCGAACGTGAACGACGAGCTGCCCGTGCGCTGGCGGAAGCAGCGTCGACCGCTCGCGGACGTGGCTCGGAACTTCGTGTTCCAGCGCACCCTGCAGGTGCGCCACGTGGACGGCCTGACCTTCGACTTCCTCTACGCGATGGCCAAGGATCTCCACGACAACGGTGAAGCGGTCGTGTTGGGCGGCGGGCCCAAGGGGCGCGATCCCCTGCGCTTCTCGTCGAACGGCACCCCCTGGCACGGCTTCCTGAGCGGACGGCTCGACGGGGACCGCTTCCAGCTGCTGCTGCACCTCTCGAACATGGAGCTCCGCCGCCCCGACGAGGTGGGCTGATG
This sequence comes from uncultured Enterobacterales bacterium, assembly GCA_964604675.1. GTDB lineage: Bacteria > Myxococcota_A > UBA796 > UBA796 > CAJQPC01 > CAZSAT01. The sequence goes on along the minus strand of CAZSAT010000065.1, from coordinate 11,396 downwards.
CCCGGCCACTACACCCTCGACGAAGCCAGCCCGCTGGGGCCCGCGAAGCTCACGCCGGCCGGCGCGATCGTCGACCCGACCCTGGCCGGCATGGTCGCCTCCTACAAGCGCACGATCGCTTCGAGCTACCGATCGATCCGTCCGGACGAGCTGAGGAAGTACCTGCCGGCGGGCGAGCTGTTGGTGTCGCCCAAGGTCGACGGGCAGATCTGGTTCTTGGTGCTCGACGAGGGCGACGCCATCCTGGTGAATCCGGTCGGTCGGGTCATCGCGGGCGGGCATCCGGTGCTGGTCGAGGCCACCCAGGTGGCCGGACCACGGGCGCAGGGGCGCACGGTGATCGCCGGGGAGCTCTTCGCGCTCCGGCGCGGTGGGCGCCCTCGGGTGGGCGACGTGGCCGTGGCCATGTCCGGCGGCGCCCGCGCCGAGGTGGCCCGGATGGGCTTCTTCGGCTTCGACCTCGTGGCGGGCGGCGACGCCGAGGCGCCCACGCCGCCGAAGGAGTACCCGGAGCGGCTGGCGGCGCTGGAGCGCCTGCTGGAGGGCGGCAAGCGGCTGAAGTGCGTGCGCACCGAGCGCATCGAAGGCGCCACCGAGGTGCTGCGGCTCTACAAGGAATGGGCCGAGGGCGGGGCCGGCGAAGGCCTCGTGGTCCGGCCCGTGGCCGAGCCGCGCATCTACAAGGTGAAGCCCGTGTTCACCCTCGATGCGGTGGTGGTGGGCTACACCCGCCGCCGCGAGCAGGACACGATGGCGCGCAGCCTGCTCCTCGCACTCATGCGGGAGAACGGGCAGTTCCAGCTGGTCGGCACCTGCGGCGGCGGCCTGTCGGACGTGGACCGGGCGGCGTTCGTGGAGCGGCTCGAGCCCTTGGAGTGCGCCTCGAGCTACCGGCACGCGAGCCGGGAGGGCGCGCTGTACCAGCTGGTGCGCCCCGAGGTCGTGATCGAGATCGAGATCGCCGACGTGCAGACCGAGGACGCCGTGGGCCGGCCCGTGCCGCGCATGGTGCTGGAGTTCGACGATGGCTGGCGTCCTACGCAGGCCCTGCCGGGCGTCAGCCTGTTCGCCCCCCGCTTCAAGCGGGTGCGGGACGACAAGCAGGTCAACCCCACCGACATCCGGGTCGGCCAGCTGCTGGAGACCGTGCTGGTCGAGCAGCTCGACGCGCCGGCCGAGGCGCCCGACCGCCCGGCGTCCACGGTGTTGCTGCGGCGGGTGTGGACCAAGAACACCAAGGGAGCGGTGGCCGTGCGCAAGCTGCTGGTGTGGCAGACGAACAAGGAACGGGTCGATGCCCGCTGGCCCGCCTGGGTCGTGCACTGGACCGACTACAGCCCCACGCGCAAGGCCCCGCTGAAGCGCGAGGTGAAGCTCGCACCCGACCAGGACGTGGCGCTCCTGATCGCCGAAGGACTGGTCGAGAAGCACATCAAGCGGGGCTGGACGGAGACCTGAGATGTTGCGGCTGTACACGGACCTGGCCGGCTGGTACACGCGGCTCACCGCTTCTGAGGACTACGTGGAGGAGGCGGCCTTCTACGCCCGCCTGATCGACGAGGCCGCTGCCGCACCCGTGCGGACCGTGCTGGAGCTGGGCGCCGGCGCGGGCGCGACGTGGCTGGAGGTGCTGGAGCAGGCGGGCTTCGAGGCTCGATGCCTGCCCTTGGAGCACTCCGGGACCGAGCCCGAGCGGCACCACCTGTTCGTGTGCACGCTCAAGCCTCGGGCTCCATCGGCCACGTGAAGCGCACGGCCAGCCCCCCGAGCAAGCTGTTCCGCAAGGAGAGCTCACCGCCGGCCCGCTCCACCAGCCGGCGGACCAGGGCGAGTCCCACCCCGGACGACTCGACCTCGTCCCGAGGCTGAAGGGTCTGGAAGATCTGCTGGGCGCGCTCGCGGTCGCGCTCTGGGATGCCCGCGCCGTCGTCCTCCACCGTGATGGCGAGCCTGTGGTTGCCGAGGTCGGTGGCGGCCACCGCGACCTGGGCGAGCTCCGGCGTGGGGTGGTGCTTGATGGCGTTGTCGACCAGGTTGGCGAGCACCCGCTCGAGGGGCACGCGCTGGGCCGGGAAGGCGGGCACGCTGCGGGTGAGCTCGATGGACACGCCGGGGGCGGGTCGCAGGTCCATGTGGATGTGCATCAGGAGGTCGTCGAGCTCGATGGTCTCGATGGCAGGCGACGCGCGGCCGGCGCGTGCGTACTCCAGCAGGTCGTCGAGCATGCGCTCGAGCCGGGCGGAGCGGGCTTGCATGAGCTCGAGGTTGGCCCGCACCTCGGGATCCGCGCCTTCGAGGTCTTCGGAGACGAAGCCCGCGAGGCGGCGCAGGGCCCGGGCCGGGGCCTTGAGGTCGTGGGAGGCCAACCAGACGAAGCGGTCGAGCTCCTCGTTGATGAACGCGAGCTCGGCGTTCTTGCGCTCCTGGTCCCGGGCCAGCTCCTCGTTGATCGCCGCCTGCCCGGTGATCACCAGCAGGGTCGCGCCGAGCAGGCCGGCGAGCGCCAGGCCACCCACCAGCACGGCCCAGGCGCTCCACGCGCGGTCGGTGCGGACCCAGGCCGCCGACGGGGTGACCTCGACGCTCCAGGTGCGCTGCCCGACCGGGAACGACACCTGGTGCACGAAGAGCGGCTGCTCGGGCCAGGCCTCACCCCGGAGGTGCAGCAGGCTGGAGCCCTCGGTGACGTCGCTCAGCCGAACGAGGTGATCGGAACCAAAGCCGTGGAGAGCCGCGGCCACCAGCGTAGGCACGTGGAGCACACCGACCACGTGAGCCCGCACGCGGTCGCTCTCGACCACCGGCACGGCGCGCAGCGCGGCCACGCCGCTGAGCTGCACGAGCTCGATGGGCGCCGAGAGGCTGGAGGTCGCCCGGTCCGTGCTGACGTGCAGCATGTCCCGGCGCATGACCTCGGAACCGAGGTCGATCCCCAGGGCGGCTTCGTTGCCGTCCAGTGGATGGACGTAGAGCACGGGATGCGCGTGGTCGTCCTGGGCGTCGGCGATGGGCCGCAGGCTCAGCTCGGTGTCCAGCGCGTTGCCGATGAGCGCGAGCACGTCGGGCACGTCGGCGTGGGCGAGCTGAGGCACCCACTCCAAGGCCGTCAGCGACTCCGAGCGCTCGAGCACCGGCTCCACCAGGTGTGCGAAGCGCGATGGCGACGGCGTTCCGTGACCCTCCAGGGCGCGTGCCACGCCCAGCATCGCTTCGTCCTGGCGGTCGAGCTCCTGCTGGACGGCCTTCTCCATCGCCGTCGCTTCCGGCAGGAACGCGGACTCGAGCCGCGCGAACTCCCAGCTGCTGGCCGCGACGTAGACCCCCACGATGCACGCGGTAGCCACCGACAAGGGCCCGAGCACGCTCGTGCGTCGCGTCGCCCAGGCGCCTCCCCGTTGCCAGAGGACGGCGATGGGGATCACCAACCACACGCCGATGGCGTCGCCGGCCCACCAGGTGAACCAGGTGTACAGCGCCTCATCGGGCGCGACGATCTCGGCCGCAACCAGCGTCCCGGTGCCCCAGCTCGCGCTGACGACGCACGCCAACGGCCCGGTCAGCGCATACAGCCTCGCCACACCGGTGCCGGTGAAGCTCGTGTGGCGAAAGGCCTCGCCCGCGAGGCGGTTCGCCAGCCAGGCGTGGCACGCAGCGCCGACGCCGATGGTGAGCGGGACGACCAGGTCGGTGGCCATGGCCAGGAGGTCGGTGTGCGCGCTGGTGTAGTTGGCCGCGGCAGAGCCGAGCAACACGCCGAGGATGGCGGGGCGGCCCCAGGCTGCCACCACCCACACCGCGGCGCCGGCCGCGGGCCAGATGGGCGTGGCGTAGCCCGGCGGAATGGCGAGCAGCAACGCCACCCTCGCCAGCACGAAGTAGCTGAGTGCCGCGACCAGCACCTGCACCGCGGGCTTGCGAAGCAGCGCCTGGGTCATGGGGCTCCAGCGCGCTCGAGCGGAAGCCACAGCTCGAGGGCCGGCTCCTCGTCCCGACCGAAGCGCAGCGTTCCGCCGAGGCTGCTCGTGACGTCGTCGGCGAGCCACAGGCCGAAGGCAGCGTCGGAGTCGGCTCCGTGCACGTGGAGGAAGGCGTCGAGGGCCTGGGCGCGGACCTCGGGCGGGAAGGGGCGACCCGCGCAGCTCACCCGCACGCGGAGTCCCTCCTGCCACGCAATGGCGAGCGACACCACGCCTTCCTGCTGCTCGATCCGCTCGGCCAGGGTCATGGTCATCACGACCAGGGTGTCCAACAGCGGTCCGCCGGCCCCCCGCAGCGGCGGAACCTCGCCCAGGCTCAGCTCCAGCCGCACGCCACCGCTGCGCTGTCCGAAGAGGTGCTGCAGGGAGTCCGCGAGCTCGTCGATGGTGAAGACGTCGCGGTCCTGCGTCACCCGCAGCTTGCTGTAGCCCATCAGGCCGCGCGTGATCCGCGCGGTGCGTTCCGCGGCGTCGAGGGCGTTCTGCAGCATCTCCGCGTCGTCTTCGAAGCCCGGCTCGTCCTGGAGGCGCAGCTGCAGCAGCTCCAGCACGCCGACCACCACGGCCCCTGCGTTGTTGAGCTCGTGGGACAGGATCGCGGCCACCTGGCCGACGGCCGCGAAGCGCTCGGCACGCTTCACCCTGCGCTCGATGGCCCCGTGCCGCGCGCGCATGCAGGCATAGGTCACCGCGCGGCCCACGGAGTGTGAGGTCACCTGGCCCTTGTCGAGCCAGTCCTGGGCGCCGGCCGCGAGCGCATCGCGGGCATCCCGCCCGTCGCCACCCGTGATGACCACGACAGCTGCCGGTGTCTCCTCGATGAGCTCGGTGCCTTCGCCGTCGGGGAGTCGGAGGTCGGTCAGGATGCAGTCGAAGCGGTGGCTGGTCAGCTTCTCCCGAGCCCCGGCGAGGTCCGCGGCCTGCTCGATCGCGACCTCGCTCTCGGCCCGGCGGAGGGAACGAACCAGGAACTTCCTGTCGACCGCGTCGTCCTCGACGACCAGCACCCGGAGCGGCTGCGCCACCTCAGCCGCAGCGCTCGTGCACCATCACGATGCCCGTGCGGTCGTCGCCGCCCAGGTTGCTCGTGACGGCGATCTGCGGCCGGTTCGGCACCTGGTAGGCCTCGCAGAGACCCTGCGCCTGCCGCCAGACCTCGACGACCTGCTTGACGCCCGTGGCCCCGATGGGGTGGCCGAAGCCGAGCAGGCCACCGCCGGTGTTGATCGGCACCCGGCCGTCGATGTCGAAGGTCCCCTCGCGCAGGGCCGCGCCGGCCTGGCCTTCGTCCGTGAGTCCGAGGGCCTCGATCTGCTGGAGCTCGGAGATGGCGAAGCAGTCGTGCAGCTCCACCAGATCGACGTCGGCGGCGGTGATGCCCGCGTCCCGGTAGGCCACCTCGGCGGCCGCCCGGAGGTTCGTCATGCGCGCCCCGTCGGTCTCCGCGCCCAGGGCCCGTGTGCTGTGTCCCCAGGCCAGGATCTCGGTGCAGCGCGCGGTGGCGATCCCGAGCTTCTCGAGCCCCGCTTCGCTGCACAGCACCACGGCGCTCGCGCCGTCGGTGAACTGGGTGGAGTCGCTCATCTTCATGTGGGGTCGCAGCTCGGGATCCTCGAGGAAGGTGGGGTTGTGCGCGCCCGCATGCGTGGCGTGCTCCGGCGTCATCTCCACGTGGTGCTTGAGCGCCTTCGGGTTCTTCGCGGCGTTCTGGTAGGCCTTGAGCACCACCGCGGCCACGTCCTCGTCGGTGGCGCCGAAGGCGTCCTTGTAGGCCCGGGTCCGTCGCGCAAACAGGTGGGGGAAGGTGAACTCGGAGAGCTCGCGCTGGCTCTCGTAGTGGGCGGCGCGCGCCATGAACTCGACGCCGTCGCGCCCGCGGACGTTGGTCTCGACCTCGACACCGACCACCAGCACCACGTCCCAGCCGGCGCAGATGGCTTCCGTGGCCGCGGCGATCGCGGCGGAGCCGGACGCGCACGCGGCCTCGATGCGGCCGAAGGGCTTGCCTTCCAGGTCGGGGTGCACCGCGGCGAGCATCGAGCCCAGGTGCCCCTGCTTGGAGAAGCACTCCCCCAGGAAGTTCGACACGTACCCGCGCTCGACCTGGGCGGGGGTGACGCCCGCAACCTCGAGGGCCTTCAGGGTGGCCTCGCGGAGGTGCTCCTCCAGGCTGGGGTTGTGGCGCTCGCCCCACTCGGCGTGGCGCGGGTGCACGAACTCCGGCCGCCCCTTGCCCAGGTAGGTGGTGTGCGCGCCGCCGACGACGAAGGCTCTGCGAAGTGGCTTCACTCGGTGATCCTCAGCGTGATGGACTCGACGGTGGTGTCGCGGCCCTGGATGAGCTTGCCCTTGAAGGTGAGGGGCTTCTCCCAACCTCGCATGTCGCCGAGGCCGGGCAGCTCCACGAGCCAGATCGTGCCCTCGGCGTGCAGCACGCCGTCGAGCTCTTCCTCGCGCGCGTTCCACGTCTTGCGCAGGTCGCCCGATTGGGTGGTGGGCGCGCCCTCGCGGCGGAAGTTCATCTTCGCGTCGAGCAGGCTGCGCGTGCCCATGTTCACCCGGAGCGGGCCGCTCATCTTCCAGGTCAGCGCCTCGTTGGCGTCCTTCAGGGTGGAGGAGAGCTCGTAGTCCATCCAGAGCTGGTAGCGCCCCTCGGGCGGTTCGTAGGTCCACTCGAAGCCCTCGCCGGGCATCGTGGAGATGGTGTGGACCTCGGCGCCGGGGGAGCAGCCGGAGCAGGAAAGCATCAGAGCCGTGAGCATGCCCCTGGGCTAACCAGCCTCAGGCGTTGCCGTCCCCGAAGTAGGCCAGGGTCTGGGCGAACGCGCCCTCCACGCCGGCCAGACCGCGGCAGCTGGCGAGCGTGCGCGCGATGGCGTCGGGGCTCATCAGGTCCGGCGTGATGATCTGGGCCTTGAAGCCCAACACCAGCTCGACCCAGGCCTCGATGCCCACCATCTCGCTGGTGAAGGGCACGAGCTCCACGCTGGCTCGCCCGAAGCCGGCCTCCGCGTACCAGGAGCGGAGCTTGCGCCCGGCGTGTCGGTCGCCGCCGAGCCGGCGTTGAGCGGTCTGCGACGCGCTGAGCAGCTTGCGCAGGCCCACGGGCTCGGGGTGCACCACGATGGCGCCGTCGTCGGTGTCGAGGGTCATCACGCGCCCGCCCGGCCTGGCGACGCGCTTCATCTCGACCAGCACGCCGGTCGGATCGGGCACGTGCTGGAGGAGGAAGCGGGCGTAGACCAGGTCGGCCACCTCGCCCGGAAGCGGCAGCTCGTCGGCGCTCCCCTGGATGAAGACGCTGCGCGGATGGTCGACCCCGACGCGCGCCTGCTCGAGCAGGCCCTCGTCGATGTCGACGCCGAACACCCAGCCGTCGGGCACCAGGCTCGCGAGCGTGCCGGTGAAGAAGCCGGGCCCGCACCCCACGTCCACCACGGTGTCGCTGGGCGCGATCGGTGCGCGTGCCACCAGGGCCTCCTCGAGCTCGCTGGCGACCCTGGCCTGGAGCTCGAGTCGGGGGAGCTCGGCCTGCTCGTCGAGCGCAGTCATGGCGTAGCTGCGGGACATCCTGCCTCCGGGGTGTTCCCCCGAGGCTACGGATCGACTCCGACGGGACGTGAGGGGTCCCAGAGCGAGGGCAGCGGGTCGTCGTCGTCGGTGGCGTAGTGGGCGAGGAAGGGCGACACCAGCGCGTGCATGGCGGCGGTGGAGGTCAGGGCGTCGCCCAGCGGCTCCGACCAGGGAGCCTCGTCGGCGCGGGCCAGCGCTTCGCGGGCCAGACCGGCCACGCGGGCTTCTTCCGGGCTGCCGTCCAGGGGCGCGAGCGCGTCGTCTCCCAGGCGGTCGAAGTAGCCGCGGTAGCTGCCCGTGGACGAGAAGAAGCTGCGGAGTCCGTGCCGATCGGCGAGGGCGGCCTGCAGGCGCTGCGTGGCGTACTCGCGCCCGTCCTCTTCCCAGTCCAGCTCGAAGCCCCAGTCCGGCTGGTTGACCGCCTCGCGGCCGTTCACGATCCAGTGGCAGATCTCGTGGAAGACCATCTGCGCGACCGAGTCGTCGGCGTCGAGGTGCTCACGGGTGGAGAGGCGAAGGAGCCCGCGGCCATCGGTCGCCGCGAACACGTCGGGATCGCGGCGAACGGTCAGCCCCAGCCGCCGGGCGGTGGCCAGCCAGACCAGCTCGAGCGGATCGAGGTAGCGGGCGGTGACGGGGCGGTCTTCGACGTAGGAGTCGGCCATGCGGCGGGATAACGAGGTGGCGATGGACCTACCCGACTGCGCGGACTGCGGCGCCTGCTGCCGCGAGGCCTACCACGCGATCGAGCTGGACCCCGACGAGGTGTTCCTGAAGGTGCACCCGGAGCTGGTCGTGGCGGTCGACGGCCGCTTCAACCTGCGGCGGGATCGGGAGCGCTGCTCCTGCCTCGACGGCGGCCTGGGCACCTTCTCTTGCCGGATCTACGCCACGCGCCCGCAGACCTGCCGGGACTTCGAGCTCGGCGGTGAGAACTGCCGCGACGCCCGCTTGCGGCTCGGGCTCGCTGAATGACCATTCAACCAGCACTGGATCGCGATACAGCCTGGCCATGAGCCTGCTGACCACGCCCCTGACCGAGACCCTCGGCATCGACATCCCGCTCATCTGCGGCGCGATGTACCCCTGCTCCAACCCCGAGCTCGTGGCCGCCGTGTCCGAAGCCGGCGGCATCGGCGTGGTGCAGCCGATCAGCCTGACCTACGTGTCGGGCTACGAGTTCCGCGAAGGCCTGCGCCACATCAAGTCGCTCACCGACAAGCCCATCGGCTTCAACGCGCTCGTGGAGAAGTCCTCCAAGAAGTACGAGGAGAAGATGGACGAGTGGGTGGAGATCGCCCTGGAGGAAGGCATCCGGTTCTTCGTCACCGCGCTCGGCAACCCCAGGAAGGTGGTGGACCAGGTGCATGCGGTCGGCGGCACGGTCTTCCACGACGTCACGGAGCGGAAGTGGGCCGAGAAGGCCCTCGCCGAGGGGGTCGACGGGCTGATCTGCGTGAACGCGCGGGCGGGCGGCCACGCCGGGCAGCGCGATCCCGAGGCCCTGATCCAGGAGCTGGCTCCGCTGGGCGTGCCCTTGGTGTGCGCCGGCGGCGTCGGCTCGGAGGCGGACTTCGTGCGCGCCTTGAAGATGGGCTACGCCGGCGTCCAGATGGGCACCCGCTTCATCGCCACCAGCGAGTGCCAGGCGCACGACGACTACAAGTCGGCCATCTGCCGCGCCGTGCCCGACGACATCGTGCTCACCGACAAGATCTCCGGCGTGCCGGTGGCGGTGATCGAGACCGACTACATCCGCAAGACGGGCACCCAGGCCAGCCCGATGATGAAGAAGATGCTGCGCCACCCCAAGGGCAAGCACTACGCCCGCATGTACTACACGCTCAAGTCGCTCTGGCAGCTGAAGCGCGCGAGCCTTCAGGGCATGAACTACAAGGACTTCTTCCAGGCTGGGAAGTCGGTGGGCGGGGTGACCGAGGTGGAGTCTGCGGGGGACGTGGTGGCACGCTTCGCGGCGGCTGCGCGCTGACGATCAGTCCCCGCGGTCGCCCGTCTCGTCGACCTCGTCGTCGCTGGTTCCGCTGGCGCTACGACCGCGCGAGCGAGGGCGCTTCGGGCTGCTCGAAGGCTTCGTCGAGCACCCGCGGCGTGCCGCCGAAGCGCTCGCGCCGGCTGGCCTCCCAGGCGCGCAGCTCCGCCTGGCGGAGCAGCTGGCGCGGGATCGCCCGGGTGGGCTCGTCGATGGCCTGGCGCTCCTCCAGGGCGCGCTCCAGCCGCACGAGGTCGTGACCGACGTCTTCCTCCAGGGCGTAGAGGCGCCGGCGGTAGGCGCTCATCTGGCGGGCGGTGGTGCGACGGAACGCCTGCACGAGCTCCTTGTGGCGGGCGAGCTGCCGGTGGAGGCGTCGGCGGTCGCGGTCGACCACCCCCACCGTGAGGGCCAGCAGGGTGAACAGGACGGCGTGGCCGAGGGTCATGGCTTCTCCTACGGGGCCCTTGGGGACGGCCCTCGGCAGACCTTCTCGCAGGCTCTGTGCCAGGGGCTCGGGCTCGCGATTCAAGGGACTTGGCGGGTCCGGCCTGACGGATTCCGCCACCCACGGGCGCGGCTTGTCGTCAGCGTCGACACCCTCGACACCTCGAAGCGTTAGCTGCGCGCGATGGACTTCGTGGCCACCACCACCCGCGGCGCCGAAGAGGTGCTCGTCGACGAGCTCCGCGAGCTCGGGCTGGATCCCACCGCGGGCCGCGGTGCCGTGACCTTCAGCGGTCCGCTCGAGCATGGCTACCGAGCGTGCCTCTGGTCCCGGGTGGCGAGCCGCGTGCTGCTCACCCTGAAGCGCTTCGACGTGCACAGCGACCGCGACCTCTACACCGCTGTGCGCAGCGTGGCCTGGCAGCGGCACCTCGGCCCCGACCAGACCCTGGCCGTGGACTACGTCGGTGGGTCCGACGTGATCCGCAACAGCCGCTACGGCGCGCTGAAGGTCAAGGACGCGGTCTGCGACCGGCTCCGCGACGAGACCGGGCGGCGTCCGGACGTGGAGCTCCACCGCCCGGACCTCCGCCTGAACGTGCACCAGCGGGGCGACCACGCCACCCTCGCGATCGACCTGTCGGGCGAGGCGCTGCACCTGCGCGGTGGACGGACCGCGGGCGTGGCGCCGCTGCGCGAGACCCTGGCCGCGGCGTGCCTCCGGCTCGCGGGCTGGAAGGGCGACCGGCCCTTCGCAGATCCCTTCGCGGGCAGCGGCACGCTGGTGATCGAGGCCGCGGAGATGGCGCTGGGGGTGGCGCCCGGCCTGCGTCGTCAGCGCTGGGGCTTCAGCGGCTGGAAGCAGCACGACCAGCAGACCTGGAACCGGCTGCGCGACGAGGCCAAGGAGGTGCGCACCTCCGAGCTGCCGCCGATGCTGGTCAGCGAGCTGGACCGGAACGTGCTGGACCACGCGCGCCGCAACCTCGCCGCGCGCGGGCTCCTGGACCGGGTGACCACCCTGTCGGCCGATGCACGGGAGCTCGCCCCGCGCTCCGAGCCCGGCATGATGGTCTGCAACCCGCCCTACGGCGAGCGGCTCGGCGAGGTCGAGGACCTCGCGCCCGCCTACCGCGATCTGGGCGACAACCTGCGCCGCCAGTGGCTCGGCTGGGACTGCTGGATCCTGACCGTGTTGCCGCTCGCCAAGCGCCTGGGCCTGCGTTCCGAACGACGCATCCCGATCCACAACGGGCCGATCGACTGCCGGCTGGTGCACGTGCCCATCGCGGAGCAGGCCCCCACAGGCGCACGCCCACGGCGGTAGCGCTGGAGCGAGCGCTGTACACTTCCAGCATGGTGCGCCGCGACGATCAGGGTCCTCAGCTCCCGTTGCCCTTCGGGTTGAT
>CAZSAT010000064.1:0-39592 GCA_964604675.1 uncultured Enterobacterales bacterium | reverse complement strand
TCAACCCGAAGGGCAACGGGAGCTGAGGACCCTGATCGTCGCGGCGCACCATGGGGCGAGGCTACCGTGACGCCGGCCGGTGGCGTGCGCCGGCGTCCGTGCGACGCCGCGACCCCGACGATCGCACCGATCCCCCGATGCAGCGAAAGCCGACCGGCAAGCCGCGCTGAGGCGCGTTACGCACCCCCAGTCTCGGGCCCCGCCCCGACCGAATTCCTCTGAGGTGGACGATGAAGAAGCTCTGCTACGCCGGTCTGATCTTCGGCGTGATGTTCTCCGGCTGCAAGAAGTCGGGCGAGACCACCAGCGCGATGGACCTCCCCACGCCAGGCCACACCGAGGAGCCCGTCAAGGAGGCTCCCCCCGCGGTGCAGCAGATGGTGGCCAACTTCAGCCGCGTCTACTTCGACTTCGACAGCGCCACGCTGTCGAGCTCGAGCAAGACCGCGCTGGCGGAGAACGCTGGCATCCTGGGCGACAACCCGGAGATCAAGGTCGAGGTCCAGGGCCACGCCGACGAGCGCGGGACCACCGACTACAACCTCGCGCTCGGCCAGAAGCGGGCCACCAGCGTGCAGTCCTACCTGTCGGGTCAGGGCGTCGCCAAGAGCCGCATCACCACGGTGAGCTACGGCGAGGAGCGTCCACTCGAAGGCAGCGCCTCCGAGGTCGCCTGGTCCAAGAACCGGCGCGCCGAGTTCCGGATCACGTGGGGCTCGGACGGCGCCGTCAAGGGCACCGTGAACTGAGGCTGATCGACGCACACGGTCACCTCGACTTCCCCGTCTTCGACGGGCGTCGCGACGGGGTGATCGCTCGCGCCCGCGACCGTGGTGTCGCGGGCGTCGTCGTTCCGGGGATCGGCCCCGAGCAGTGGCCGCGTGGCGCCGCCGTGCGGGACGCGCATCCGGACTTCGTCGTCGGACTGGGCGCCGGGTTCCACCCCTGCTTCCTGCCCGAGGGCGAGCCGGACCTCCGTGCACTCGAGCAGGCCCTCGCCGCCCTGGGCGTGACCGAGCTGGGCGAGTGCGGGCTGGACCGACGCGCGGGCGACCTGCCGCGGCAGGAGCGCTGGCTGCGAGCCCAGCTCGACCTCGCCCAGGCCCGGGATCTTCCCGTCTGCCTGCACGTGGTGCGCGCGCACGGGCGCATGCTGGCGATCCTCGAGGGCTACAGCCTGCGTGGCTTCGTGCACGGCTTCTCGGGCTCGGCGGACCTGGTCCCGAGGTACCTGAGCGCGGGCCTCGATCTGGGCTTCGGCAAGTCCGTGCTGCGCGCCGGCAAGGCGAGGAGCGCGGCCCTGGCCACCCCAGCCGGCCGACGCCGCCTGGAGTCCGACGCGCCGGACCAGCTGGCCGAGCCTGCGGACGTGGCCCGCGTGGACCACGCCCTGGGCCTCAGCTAGAGCAGTTCAGGAACAGCAGCTCGCGGTACTTGGGCAGCGGCCAGCGACCGTCGGCCACCACGCCCTCGAGCTGATCGACGGTGGCGCGCAGGGCTTCGACCGCCGGCATCACGTCGTAGGCGCACACCGTGGCCTCGCCGTCCCCCGCGTCGTGGGCCTTCTGCATGGCCGCAGCGAGGGCGGTCCGCCGGCCCTGCAGCTCGCTGACCAGCTGGCTCAGCAGGGCGAAGCGGGCCTTGTCGGCTTCGAGATCGACGGTGATGCCCGCAGCGTTGAGCGCCACGAGGTCGTTCAGCGCGGTGGCCACCGCAGCACGCTCGGCGAGCGCTGCCGGCAGCACCATGCTGTCGACGATGCTCTGCATGAGCTGCACCTCGAAGCCGACCGTGGTCACGTACTGCTCGAGGTAGACGTTGTAGCGGCTGTTCAGCTCGGCTGCGGTGTACACCCCGGTCTCGGCGAACAGCTCCAGGGCTCCGTCGGTGGTGAGCTGCGCGAGCGCCTCGGGGGTCTTCCGGAGGTTGAGCAGACCGCGGGACTCGGCCATGTCGGCCCAGGCGTCCGCATAGCCGTCCTTCTCGAAGCGGATGTCGCGGGTCTCGGTGAACACGGCCTTCACCGCCTCGAGCACCGCCGCCTCGCCGCCGCCCAGCTTCTCGATGCGCAAGGTGAGAGCGGTCATCGCCTCCGCCACCGCGGCGTTGAGCGTGGTGATGGCCACCGCCGGGCTCTGCTTGCTGCCGACCGCGCGGAGCTCGAACTTGTTGCCCGTGAACGCCATCGGTGAGGTGCGGTTGCGGTCGGTGTTGTCCTTGACGAGGTCGGGGAGCTGGGACACGCCGAGCTCGATCAGCGCGCGCTCGGGGTCCGGGGACAGGCCCTCCCCGCTGACGAGGGCGTCGATCACCCGGGTGAGGGTGTCGCCGAGGAAGCAGCTGATGATCGCCGGGGGGGCTTCGTTCGCGCCGAGGCGGAAGTCGTTTCCATGGCTGGCGATGGCCGCACGGAGTTGGCCCTGGCGCTTCTGCACGCCCGAGAGCACCGAGGCGAGCACCGCCAGGAAGCGGAGGTTGTCGCCGGGGGAGGTGCCGGGCTCGAGGAGGTTGTCGCCCTCATCGGTGGCGATCGACCAGTTGCAGTGCTTGCCCGAGCCGTTGACCAGGGCGTAGGGCTTCTCGTGGAGCAGCACCTGGAACTCGTGCCTCTGGGCGACGCGGCGCAGGACCTCCATGATGATCTGGTTGTGGTCCACCGCCACGTTGGCTTCGCGGTAGATGGACGCCAGCTCGAACTGGCTCGGGGCGACCTCGTTGTGGCGGGTCTTCGCCGGCACGCCGAGCTTGTAGAGCTCGTGCTCGACCTCCTGCATGAAGGCCTGCACGCGGGGGGGCACCGCTCCGAAGTAGTGGTCGTCGAGGGACTGACCCTTCGGGGCCGGGGCACCGACCAGGGTGCGGCCGGCGATGGCGAGGTCGGGGCGCAAGGCGTACCAGGCGCGGTCGACCAGGAAGTACTCCTGCTCGCAACCGAGGTTGGCGACCACACGCTCCGTGGGGAGACCGATGGCCGCGAGCAAGCCCTTCGAGGCCTTCTCCAGGGCGGCCATGGAGCGGAGCAGCGGGGTCTTCTTGTCGAGGGCTTCCCCGGTGTAGCTGATGAAGACCGAGGGGATGCAGAGGGTGGCGCCGTTCTCGGTGTCGATCAGGAAGATCGGGCTCGACGGGTCCCAGGCCGTGTAGCCCCGGGCCTCGAAGGTGGCGCGGAGGCCGCCGCTCGGGAAGCTGGACGCATCGGGCTCGGACTGGATGATCTGGCTGCCGGTGAGGCGCTCGATGGGGTTGCCCGCGCCGTCGAAGTCGAGGAAGGCATCGTGCTTCTCGGCCGTGAGGCCGGTCATCGGCTGGAACCAGTGGGTGTAGTGGGTGGCGCCGCGCTCGAGCGCCCATTCCTTCACCGCGTGGGCGACGGTGTTGGCCAGCTCGGCGTCGAGCTGCCCCTCGCCGCGGAGGACGCGCTTCATCTTGTCGAAGTCGGCGCGGGGAAGCTTCTCTTCCATCACGGTCATCGAGAAGGTGTTGGACCCGAAGAGCTCCGTGGTCTTGAGCTGCTGCCCGTTGACCGTGCGATCGAAGGTGCGGGGCTGGCGGGCCGTGGCCTCGCGGAGGGCGCTGAAGCGCGCCTGGACCTGCGTGTCGACAGACATGGGGTGTCTTCCTGGATGTCGGTGGAGGGTTCGGAGCGCGCGACGGCACCCCGGAGGGGGAGAAGGCCGCGCTGCGCGCGACCTATCGAGGTTCTACCAAGCTTCCGTGACGAACAGGCGAAGGGACCGAAACCAGCTTGTTTCGGACGCTCCCGGCACCCTCAGAGGCGGCCCGTGGCCTCCAGGTGCGCGCGCACCAGCCGGCTGTCGTCGGTCTCGTCGATCGGCTCCCCAGCGAGGATCCGGGCCTGGAGCGCCAGCACCTCGGAGGCCGCCTTCTTGCCCGCCTCCACCCCGGGCTGGTGGTACGCGTTGACGTCGATCAACTCGGCGTAGAGCCCCACCGCGCGCTCGAACAGGGCGATCACGGCGCCCAGCGCCGGGGCGTCGAGCCGTTCGAGGGTGAGGGTCATGCTGGGCCGACCCGCCTGGGTCAACGCCCGGCGGGTGCCGAGCAGGAAGCCCAGGAGGTAGTCACCGCTGGTGACCCCCGGCTCCACCTCCAGGTCGTGGCCAGCGTGGTCGAGCACGGCCACGAAGACCGCGAAGAAGTCGTCGCGCCCGTCCCGGAGCTGCTGCACGTAGGCATGCTGGTCGGTGCTGCCCTTGTTGCCGTACACGACCAGGCCCTGGTGGACCACCTTGCCCGAGCGATCGAGCCGCTTGCCGAGGGACTCCATCACGAGCTGCTGGAGGTAGCGGCTCAACAGCGCGAGCCGATCCTTGTAGGGCAAGACGACCATGGCGCGCTCGCCGCGGCCTCGCCCCGCGCTGCGCCACGCCGCGGCCATGCGCGCAGCAGGGTTGGCCGGGTCGTGGCGGCGGGTTGCCGCGTCCATGGCCGCCGCCCCCGCGAGCAGTCCTTGCACGTCGATCCCCGCGATCGCCGCCGGGAGCAGGCCCACCGCGGCCGTGACCGAGGTGCGTCCCCCCACGAAGTCCCACATGGGGAAGCGCGCGAGCCAGCCCTCTTCCCGCGCCAGCTCGTCGAGCACGCTGCCGGCGCCGGTGACGGCCACCGCGCGCTCGGCCCACCCCAGTCCAGAGCGCTCCACCCAGGCACGTGCCTGGAGCATGGCGTTCCGGGTCTCCTTGGTGCCGCCGCTCTTCGACACCACGAGCACCAGGGTGTGGGCAGGGTCGAGCTGAGCGAGGGTGCGTGCCGTTCCGTCGGGGTCGGTGTTGTCGAGGAAGGCCACCGTGCGATCGGTGTCGAGCGCGTGGCACAGGAGCTGGGGTCCGAGCGCCGAGCCACCGATGCCGACCTGGAGCACGGTCGTGAAGGTGCCGCGGTCGCGGATCCCGGCGGCGAAGTCCAGGACCTGCGCCTGCATGGCCCGGATGGCGGCGGCCTCGGCCGGCGGCGCGCGTTCCGGGGCTCGGAGCCAGTAGTGTCCGACGCGACGGCCCTCGTCCGCGTTGGCGATCGCGCCGGACTCCAGGGCGTCCATGGCCTCGAAGGCCGCGGCCAGACCTTCGTCCGAGCACGCGCCCATCCGGGCGGTGTCGAGATCGAGACCTGCGATCGGCGCCATCGTGTTCTCCAGGAGCAGGGCCTAACTAACCCCGCCGTCCGGAGGCGAAAGGTGGCGTTCGCTCACGTTCGGTCGCTCGCGATCCGCTACCCTGGTCCCGGGATCCGAGGTCGATCATGAACGGGTTGGGCCATGCGCGCGCCCCCTCCACGGGCGATCCAAGGCGTCTGCGCCAGAAGCTGATCGAAGTGCTGGAAGGCCACCAGCGCGCCGAGCCCCATGCCGGGTCGCGATCGTACCTGGATCGACTGTGTGCGGGCCTGCAGAGCGCGGACATGCAGATGCCGCGGTTCCCGGAGGTCGCTCGCGAGCTCGACCGACTGCTGGCCGACGACGAACCGAACGAACGCGAGCTGCTCCGAACGGTGTCGGAGGAGCCGGGGCTCGTGCAGGAGATCTGGCGGGTGGCTTCGACCGCCCCGTACACCGCTGCGCCGCGTCGCCTGGACCAGGCCATGACGCGGGTGGGCATCGACCGGCTCTGGCAGCTCGGGGTCAAGCAAGCCATGGCCGCCGAACACTTCCTGGCCCCGGGCTTCGAGCAGGAGGTGGCGAGCTGCCGGAAGGCTGCGGTGGTGGGCGCAGAGATCTCTGGCTGGCTGGCGGGGGAGCGGCGTGGAACGGTCTACCTGGGTGCGCTGCTCCGGGACCTGGGCGCGCTGTGGGCCCTGAGCCGGGTGGTCGGCGACACACCCCGTGATCGCCCGCGGCGAGCGCTGGTCGAGCGCATCGTGGCCGACTACCACGCCGATCTCACCCTGGTGGCGCTCGACACCTGGTCGATGGGGGACGACGTGCGCGTCGCCGCGTCGCACCACCACCACGCCCAGGCGGCCCCTCGGCACCAGGGCGCCGCCGCGTTCGTGGCGCTCGGGGAGCTGGCCGCTCGCGCTGCGCAGGCACCCGACGAGGGCGAGCGCCTGGCTCGCGAGATGCTCCACTGGTTGCACGACCCGGCCCAGGTGCGCCGTGTGATCGTTCGCGCCCAGGGCCTCTGGGCGGCGTAAGGTGCGGGGCACGTCGAGGAGGCGGGACGCCGGCGACGGCCGGCGGGCGCAAGCATGCGACCCGAGATGACCCGAGCGGTGCTCACGTTCTACGCGCGGTGCGCTTCGAGGGCTGCGCGCAGGTCCTCGGGCATGGCGACGGAGGTCTGGGCCTCGTAGTCGAACATCACGACCACGCTGTCGCCGGAAGCCACCGGCACGGCGGGGTCCGCGGCTCGAACGACCTCGTAGGCGAGCACGAAGCTCGTGCGCCCGATGCGCTCGACCCGGGCGCGGACCAGGACGTGGTCGGGGTAGGCCAAGGGCTGCTCGAAGTCGCAGCGCGTGGTCGCCAGGATCGGCCCGACGGTGGGCGTTCCCGTGTGCACCAGGCCGACGGCTTCGAACAAGGCGATGCGTGCCTGCTCGAACCACTGGAAGTAGCGCACGTTGTTCACGTGCCCCAAGGCGTCCATGTCGCCCCAGAGCACGGGCAGGCCAACCTCGACCGCGTGGGACATCCTCACCTCCGGTTCCGCTCTATCCGGGGTCGCTGGAGGCCGGCCGCCTCAGATCCAGGAGCAGCGCAGCGATCATCAGCAGCACGCCGACGTGCGCCGTGAGGGCCGTGAGGTGGGGCGCCGACAGCAGGTTCCAGAGCTTCATGGGAAAGACCGTGGCCAGGGTGCCCGCGGGGCTCGAGGTGAGCCCGAAGCCCAGCACCGCGAGCACCTGAGGCCGCGGCGCTGCCCCCTCTCGCAGCAGGTAGAGCAGGGTCGGCACCATCAGCACGAAGCTGTGGGTGGCGGCCCGGTCGCTCACGAGGATCTCGGCCGCCGCGCCGAGGCTGACCGCGAAGGCCACGGCGGGTGCGGGCTCGACCAGGGCGGCTCGGAAGCGCACGGCCAGGGCCACCGCGGAGGCCGCGACCGGCAGCGCCAGCGAGGGCACGCGCCAGCCGAGCAGCTCCGTGGAGAGCACCTCCAAGGCCACGCTCCCGCGCGCCAGGGAGTCGATGGGGTTGTCGTCGAACAGCGTGCCGAACCACGCCCACCAGTCGCCGAGACGGGCGTAGCCCACGGTTCCGATCAACACGGCGAGCACGCCGCCGGCCAGGAGGCCCGCACCGAAGCGCTTGGCGCGGTCACGCCGGCGTCCCGCCAGTTCGCCGATCAGCAGCAGCATGGGCACCAGGACGAGGGCGGGGTGGTAGGCCACGGTGAGCGCGACCAGCACCCCCGCAGAGCCCACGTTGTGCTTTCGCTGGGTGGCGGTCCACTGGGCGACGACGAAGCCGAGCAGGGTGACGAGCGCCCTCCCCTGCGCGGCCCAGGCCTGGTCCTGCGCCAGCGGCGCGTAGGCCGACAAGCAGACGAGCACCACGAGCCCGAGGACCGCCTCCGTGGCGCCGAACGCGCTGCACATCAAGACACACGCCAGCAGCCATCCGATGTTGGAGAGCACCTGGAAGCGCACCACGTCGTACACGTACTCCTGCGTGGAGAGCAGGTGGCTGATCCGGTAATAGAAGGGCGTGCCCACGGTCACGTGCCCGGGTCCGTAGGTGTTCGCACCGCGGACCGCCGCGCCCACGAGCTGGGGATGCCCGTCGAGCTTCGCGGCCGAGAGCCCCGCCTCGGCCACGCGCTGGCGGCCCTCCTGGGTGTAGAGGGGCGCGGCCGTCTGCTCGACGGCCACCGCCTTCGCGCCCACCCAGTGCGCGTAGAAGGCCACGCCCTCCATGCGGTTGGACTGGAGCACCGACTGGGAGAGGAAGACCAGCACCAGCGCGAGCATCAAGAGCGTGGGGCCCGCGGCGTAGGGATAGCGGCTCTTGCCGATAGGAACCTCGGCGGCAGGCTACCGCAGGGGGTCCCCTCAATCCGCTAGCTGGATGCGCACCACCTTCTTCACGTTGGCGCACGCGCTGCCCTCGCCCGGCGGAACCAACAACCGGAAGGGTCCGCCCTTGCCTTCGGGGAGCGCCTCGCCATCGAGCCCATGGACGAGCACGGCGTTGCCGGCCTCGCCCACCGGCACCGGGGCGGTGGTCATGCCGTCGCTCGCCACCACCACGAAGCGCGATCCGTCGCCCAGCGCGAGCACCTCGCGGAGCATCACGCCTTCACCGGCCCGACCGGGCACGTGCTCGGCGACGTCGACCTGGCCCGGCAGCGCCGCCAGCTCGGCGCGGCTGACCTCGCGCTGGCCACCGACGTGCTGAAGCGCCACCCCAGTGTGCGCCGTGGGCACGTAGACCAGGGGGTCGAGCTGGTCGAGCAGCCCCTCCGCCGAGCCGAGCACGATGAGGTCGGCACGGGACGGGCCACGGTACAAGCTGGGCACCGCCTCGAGCACGCCGCCGCTCAGCTCGATCCGGTAGCAGCCGATGTCGGTGTGGAAGAGCCCCTTGAAGCGCTCGGCGCCGCAGGAACGGATCCACGCCTTCAAGGCACCCATGTCGAACACCTGGTCCCAGGTGCGCGAGGCGGCGGCGTAGCCGGCGGTGCTCGGCGGTGCTGGCAGCGTGAAGCGCGTGGCCGGTGCGGCCTGCCGGCGCAGCGAGAAGAGCTCCTGCGACACCTGACCGCGCTCGCACTCCGCCACGGCGGTCAGCGGCGGGTAGTGCCGATCGGCCAGGGCACGAAAGGCCTGCAGCGCCTCGTCGGTGGCGAGATCGACACGGTTCGCGACGAGGATCTCGGCGGCGTCGATCTGTTCGAGGAGCAGCGGCGCCTGGCTGGCGAGCCGGCTCGGGTCGACCACGACCACCACGGGCCTCAGCTCGAGCGGCAGGCCGCTGCGCGCGAGGGTGTCGACGAGGTCGGCGGGACGGGCCAGGCCCGTGGGCTCGATGAAGATGCGATCGACCTCGAGCTCGTCGACGATGGCCCGGAGCGCCGGCACCAGGCCTTCGGGAGCGGTGCAGCACACGCAGCCCCCGGCGATCTCCGTGACGCCCACGCCGCCGTCGAGGAGCGTGGCGTCGATGCTGGCTTCTCCGAAGTCGTTCACCACGACCGCACAGCGCTCCGTGCCCGCGCGCAGGGCGAGCTGCTCGCGGAGCAGGGTGGTCTTGCCCGCACCGAGGAAGCCGGCGACGACGTGCACCGGCACCATCAGATCTGCTCCGCCGCCGAGTTGCAGCTGAAGTTGCAGACCTGCTCGGTGTTCCAGTCGGGGCTCAGGGTAGAGCTCTCGCCGTCGGCGGTGATCTCCAGGGTGTCGGGGAAGCTGCTGTCGACCATGGAGAGGCGGAAGCCCGCGGTCAGGCACTCGTAGGCGAAGTCCTGGCCCGATCCGCCCACCCCGACCCCGTCGGGGCACGCCAGGCTGAAGTTGTTGAAGTCCTCGCCGGTGAGCGCGACCTCGAAGTCGAGCCGACCGTCGGAGAACACCACCTCCAGGGTGGAGGTGCAGCTGCCGTTGCAGGTGGCGTAGCCATCGGTGTCGCTGTCGGTGCCGCCACCGCCGCCGAAGCCGCAGCCGGTGAGCAGCACCACCACACATCCCAAGGCCTGTCGCATCGGGTCCTCCATCGTCGAGCCCCACTTGGATATAGCCCAGCGCCCACCAGGGAGGAGCCTTGCGTCGCGCCGGAGTCCTGCTTCACGTCTCCAGCCTCCCCTCGGAGGGGCCGATCGGCGACCTCGGGCCCGCGGCCTACGGCTTCCTGGACTTCCTGGCCGCGTCGGGGTGCAAGCTCTGGCAGATCCTGCCGCTGAACCCCACGGACCACGGCCACTCGCCCTACGGCTCGCCTTCGGGCTTCGCGGGCAACCCGGATCTGCTCAGCGTGCAGGCTCTCGCCGACGCCGGACTCGTGCAGCCCGGGCCGGTGCCGGTCCGCCACGGCCACGTGGACTGGGACGCCGTGAAGCTCTGGAAGCGCCCCCTGCTCCGCACGGCGGCGCGTGCCCTGGTGGCGCGTGAACCCGAAGCCCTCGACCACTGGCGCGCCGAGCAGCCGTGGGCCGACGACTGGGGACTGTACGCGGCCCTGGACGAGCAGCACGGAAGCTGGTGGACCTGGCCGGACGAGGCCCTGCGCCACCGCGACCCCGAGGCGCTGGAGCGTGCGCGCGGGCGGCACGAGGCCGCCATCCAGGAGCACCTGGCGCTCCAGCTCTTGTTCGACCGGCAGTGGGCGGCGCTCAAGTGGGCCGCCGGCGAGCGCGGCATCCAGATCCTGGGCGACATGCCCCTGTTCGTGAGCGGTGGGGGCTGCGACACCTGGGCGCACCGCGCGCTGTTCGATCTCGACGGCGAGGGGCGCCCGCGCAACGTGGCGGGGGCCCCACCCGACGCCTTCAGCGCCGAGGGGCAGCTCTGGGGCAACCCCGTGTACGCCTGGGACGCCCACCGGGCCGACGGCTTCACCTGGTGGCGTGCGCGGGTCGCGCGGGTGCTCCAGCACACCGACCGCGTGCGCATCGACCACTTTCGAGGCCTGCAGGCCACGTGGACCATCCCGGCCCACGCGGGCTCGGCCCTCGAGGGCGCGTGGCGCGAGGTGCCCGGCGGCGACCTGCTCGAGGTCCTGCCGCGCGAGCGGCTCTTCGCGGAAGACCTGGGCACCATCACCCCCGAGGTCCTGGCCCTGCGCGCGCGCTCCGGTCTTCCCGGCATGAAGGTCTTGCAGTTCGCCTTCGGTGAAGGCGCCACGCACGCCTACCTGCCCCACACCTACGACGGCCCGGGCTGGGTGGTCTACACGGGCACCCACGACAACGACACGTGCCGCGGCTGGTACGCCGGCGCCCCCGAGCACGCGCGCGACCGGTATCGTCGCTACACCGCACGCGACGGGAGCGACGTGGCCTGGGATCTCATCCGCTTGGCGTGGGCCAGCGTGGCGAACGACGCCGTCGCGCAGATGCAGGACGTGCTCGACCTGGGCTCCACGGCGCGCATGAACACCCCCGGCACCACGGGCTCGAACTGGTCGTGGCGCGTGAGCGACGTGCCCTGGTGGGTGTCGGGACGGCTCGCGGAGCTCTCGGAAGCCTACGGTCGATGAGCCGGAAGCGCCTCGTCACTCTGGGCCAGGTCGCCGCGTCGCTCGCGGTCCTGACCTTGCTCGTGCGCGACGCCGACACCGACCGGGTGGTCGCAGCGCTGACCGGCGCCTCGCTGCCCTGGCTGCTCGCAGCGGTGGTGTTCAAGTGCCTGAGCCTCACCATCCACGAGCTGCGCCTCTGGATCGCGCTCTTGCCCTGGCGACGCGCGCCCTTCTGGCCCGTGATGGCCATCGGCTACACCTCGGGGCTCGTCAACGCCATCCTGCCCGCGCGCGGGGGCGACCTGGTGGCGGTGGGCCTGCTGAAGGCCGAGCTCGACATCCCGACGCCACAGGCCTTGGCGGCGGTGGGCATCACCGCGTTCATGGAGGCCCTGGCCTTCTTCGTCTTCCTGCTCGGCGTGCTCGCGCTCGGGGCGACGCAGTGGGAGGTGCTGCTGGGGGCCGCCAAGGCGGCCACGGCGATGTCCTGGGTGACGGGCGTGACCGTCGGCGCCGTGTTCGGGGCGACCATGCTGGTGCTCGTCGGCCGACGCCTCCGTCCGAAGGAGGAGGCCGAGCCGCGCGGTCCCGGTCCCATCGCCCTCATCCGTCAGACCATCGTGGACACCGGCGACGGCCTGAGCGCACGAGGACCCCTGGCGGCCCAGGTGGTCACCTCGGCCATCCAGGTGGGCGTGCTGATGTCGTCGTTCCTGGCGATCTTCCCGGCGCTCGGCCTGGACCCACCGCTCCCCGTGCTCGCCGCGAGCGGCGTGATCGTGTTCGCGTCGCTGGCGGCCATCGTGCTGCCGCCGTCGATGGGCGCCGGCCAGGCGGCCACCGCCGTGTTCGTGCTCGGCGCCTTCGGCATCGACGAAGCCGACGCCATCGCCTTCGCCGCCCTGAGCTGGGTGGCCAACAGCTCCCCCCCGGCTCTGTTGGGCTTCGTGCCCTTGTGGCGCCGGCTGGGGAGGCTGCCCGAGATCCTGGCCGCTACGCGTTCGCAGCCCGGATCGCGTTGAGCGCCGAGCCCGCCTCGTACCAGGCGAACTGCTCGCGGCTGCAGGTGTTGCGGGTCTCGATGGCGTCCTCGGTGCCGTCGCTGTGGTGGAGCACCACCGTGGGGCTGCCGCCGTTGGCGATCCGCGCGATGCCGACCACGTCGACCACGTCGTCGCCCCTCACCTTGTCGTAGTCGGCGGGGTCGGCGAAGGTCAGCGGCAGCACGCCCTGCTTCTTCAGGTTGGTCTCGTGGATGCGGGCGAAGCTGCGCACGATGACCGCCCGGCAGCCCATGTGCCGCGGCTCCATGGCGGCGTGCTCGCGGCTCGAGCCCTCGCCGTAGTTCTCGTCGCCGAAGATGACCCAGGCCTGGCCGGCCGCCTTGTACTGCTTGGCGAGATCCGGGTGCGTGGCGTTCTCCCCGGTGAGGAAGTTCGTGCCCGTGCCGAACTCGCCGGTCCAGGCGTTCTCGGCGCCCGCCATCAGGTTGCCGCTGATGTTGGTGAGGTGGCCGCGGTACTTCAACCAGGGACCGGCCGCCGAGATGTGGTCGGTGGTGCACTTGCCCACGGCCTTCACGAGGATGCGCAGGCCGGAGAGGTCCTGCCCGTCCCAGGCGGCGAAGGGGGTGAGCCGCTCGATCCGAGCGGAGCCTTCGGTGATCTCGACCGTGATCGAGCCCCGTTCCGCCGCCGACGCGGGCGCCACGAAGCCACCCAGCTCGGAGGCGAAGCCCTCGGGCGGCAGCTCCTCGCCGGTGGGGGGCTCGAGCATGAAGCGGTTGCCGTCGGCATCGGTGAGGGAGTCCGTGAGCGGGTTGAAGCCGATGTCGCCGGCCAGGGCCAGCGCGGTGACCAGCTCCGGGCTGCCGATGAAGGACAGCGTGTCGGGGTTGGCGTCGTTGCGGCCGCGGAAGTTGCGGTTGAAGGACGTGATGATGGTGTTCACGTCGCCCTTCTCGATGTCGTCGCGCCGCCACTGCCCGATGCACGGGCCACACGCGTTCGAGAGCACCACGCCGCCGGCCGCGCGCAGCACGGCGGCCTGACCGTCGCGCTCGATGGTGGCCATGATCTGGTCGCTGCCGGGGGACACCATGAAGCCGGACTTCGACGTGACGCCGCGGTCCACGGCCTGGCGGGCCACGTCGGCCGAGCGCTCCACGTCTTCGTAGCTGGAGTTCGTGCAGGACCCGATGAGCGCGTACTTGAGCTCGCGGGGCCAGCCTTCGGCGTCGCACTCCGCGCCCAGGGCGGAGATGGGGCGGGCGCGGTCGGGGGTGTGGGGGCCCACGACGTGGGGCTCGAGGGTGGAGAGGTCGATGCGGAGCACCCGGTCGTAGTGCTGCTCGGGGTTCGCGACGACCTCGGGGTCGGCACAGAGCTCGGAGGCGTGGGCATCCGCCAGATCGGCCACCGCCGCGCGGCCGGTGGCCCGCAGGTAGGTGCCCATGCGGGAATCGTAGGGGAACAGGCTCGTGGTGGCGCCATGCTCGGCGCCCATGTTGCAGATCGTGGCCTTGCCGGTGCAGCTGATCGAGGCCGCCCCCGCGCCGAAGTACTCCACGATGTGGTTGGTGCCGCCCTTGACCGTGAGCAGCTCGCAGACCTTCAGGATGACGTCCTTCGGGCTGGCCCAGCCGTTGAGCTCGCCGACCAGCTCCACGCCGATGAAGCCCGGGTTCAGGACCTCCCAGGGCATGCCGACCATGGCGTCGACCGCGTCGGCGCCGCCGACACCGACCGCGATCATGCCGAGGCCGCCGGCGTTCACCGTGTGCGAGTCGGTGCCGATCATCAGCCCGCCGGGGAAGGCGTAGTTCTCGAGCACGACCTGGTGGATGATGCCGGCGCCGGGCTTCCAGAAGCCCATGCCGTAGCGCTGACCGGCGCTCTTCAGGAAGGCGTAGACCTCGGCGTTCTCGCTGTTGGCGGTGGCCAGGTCGGCGTCGGCGCCCTCGTAGGCGCGGATGAGGTGGTCGCAGTGGATGGTCGAGGGCAGCGCGACCTCGTCGCGGCCTGCCAGCATGAACTGGAGCACGGCCATCTGCGCCGTGGCGTCCTGCATGGCCACGCGGTCGGGTCGCAGATCCAGGAAGCTCTTGCGCCGCTCGAAGTCCTGGTCGGGGTCGACGAGGTGGGCGGCGAGGATCTTCTCGCCGAGCGTGAGGGGGCGGCCCAGGCGGGCGCGAGCGTGCTCGTGGGCGGCGGCCTGCCGCTCGTAGAGGGCCTGGATGGGGGCGACGTCGATCATGCGGGCTCCTGTTCTTGCCGCCCTCCTATACAGGTCGCTCCGCCGTGGCCAGAGGCCCCCCTACATGCCTGACAGACGCAGAGCAGGGTCGTAGAGCCACGGGGGCAGCGCCCGCGTGAGGGCCATCATGCAGGCCATCGGCCAGGGGGTGGCGTAGTGGCGGGTGCCGCGCTCGATGGCGTCGACCATGCCGGGCACCACCTCGTCGACGTGGCGCAAGAAGGGCATCGGCTTGTCGTTCTCCTCGGTCATCGCGGTCTTGATGAAGCCGGGGTGGATGGCCGTGCAGGCGATGCCCTTGGGCCCCAGCTCGACGCGCAAGCCCTCCCAGTAGTTGGAGACCGCCGCCTTCGAGGCCGAGTAGGCCTGCATCTTGGGCAGCCCGCGGTAGCCGGCCACGCTGGAGACGACGACGAGCCGACCGGCGCCGCGCTCGAGCATGCCGCCCAGCACCGCGTCGACGCTGTTCACCGCGCCCTCGTAGTTGATGCGCATCATCCACGAGGCCATGGCCGCGTCGTGCTTCCGCGCGCTGTAGCGACCGATCACGCCCGCGTTGGCCACCAGCACCTCGCACGGCCCGAGCTCGCCCTCGAGCTCGTGCACCGCCGCGGTGAGGCCCTGCAGGTCGGTGACGTCGGCCTGGCGCCAGGCGACCTCGCCGCCCTGGGCGCGCAGATCCTCGGCCACGCGCTCGAGCTCCGGCGCGCGCCGTGCGACCAGGCCGACGGCGTAGCCCCGGCGGGTGAACTCGTGGGCCAGGCGCTCGCCGATGCCGGCGCTCGCTCCCGTGATGAGGACGTGCTTTGCCATGGGGCTGCGGTAACGCCTCCCCGCGATAGCAGGCGCCGATGGAGATCTTCTGCGGCATCACCCCGGGGCTGGAGCCCGCCTTGGAGCAGGAGGTGCGGGAGCTCGCCGCGCGGCCCGTGGAGCGGGTGACCGGCGGCGTGGTGCTGCACGGCGACCTGGTCGACGCCGCCGGGCTGTGCCTCTGGTCCCGCTGCGCCGGGCAGGTGCTCGTGCGGGTGGGCACGGTGCCCGCCGCGTCGTTGCAGCAGCTCGAGCAGGAGGTGCGGAAGCTGCCTTGGAAGGAGGTGCTCCAGCCCGGACCCGTGAAGGTGAAGGCCAGCCTGCACGGCGCCCGCTTCAAGCGCACCGACGCCGCCGCCCACAAGGTGGAGCAGGCCCTGCGCGCCGTGCTCGGAGGCGGCGGACGCCGCGGGCGCCCCCAGGAGGTGCTGCTGCGCGTGGAAGGCCGCACGGCCACGCTGTCGCTGGACGCCGGCGGGCGGCTGCACAAGCGCGGCTACCGGCAGCAGACCTGGCGCGCGCCGCTCCGGGAGAACCTGGCCGCGGCGGTGCTCTGGCTGGCCGACTGGTCCCCCGACGAGCCGCTGCTCGACCCGATGTGCGGTGCGGGGACCTTCGGCATCGAGGCGGCGCTCTGGGAGCAGGCGCCCGGAGCAGGGAGCACGCCGGCCTGCGTGGACTGGCCCGCGTTCCCACGGGGCGTGTGGCGGCAGCTGAGCGACGAGGCCCAGGCGGTGCGCGCCGAGCCCGGCCAGATCTGGTCCAGCGACCGAGCGCGCGGGGCTCTCGAGGCGGCCGAGGGCAACGCCCGCCGAGCGGGGGTGCTCGACGCGCTGCACCTGCGGCACCTCGACCTGCGCGAGCTCGAGCCGCCCGCGGATCCGGGGCTCGTGGTGGTCAACCCGCCCTACGGCAAGCGGGTGTCCGACCTGAAGAAGCTGCACACCCTCTACGGCTCGCTCGGGGCGTCCCTGCGCGAGCGCCTGTCGGGCTGGCGGCTGGCGGTGGTGTGCCCCGACAAGGCGCTCGCGGGGCGGCTCCTGCCACGGATGGAGGAAGCCGCGCGCTTCCGGAACGGCGGGCTCGGCGTGACCCTGTTCGTGGGCGAGCTGCCCTGACGCGGCTCAGCCGAGCAGCGCCTCGATGGGCGGCGCGCCGGTCATGGACTCGCCATCGTGACCGGCCAGGGTCAAGAGCGTGCTGCCGAGGTGCTCGGGGCGCAGGGTGGTGTCGCCCGGGTCGCCGGAGACCAGGTCGAGGGCTTCGCCCGCCGCCTCCGCGTCCAGCGTGCCCACGGTCCGCCCTCCGGCGACGCCAGCTCCCAGCAGCATCGCGGAGGTCCACGTCCAGTGGTCACGGCCGTTGGAGGTGTTCAGCGTGGGGTGGCGACCCATCTCGCTGGTCACCACGATCGTCAGCCGCTCGGCCAACGCCGGACGCTTGGCCAGCAGGTCCATCGCCGCGTCGAGGTAGGCGAACAGCTCCTCGTAGTGCACGCTCTGATCGCTGTTGTTGCTGTGGGTGTCCCAGCCGCGCGAGCACCAGCCCTCGTGCTGCAGGCTCACGCACCGGCTCAGGCCGCTCTCGAGCACGTTGAAGGCGACCTCGAAGTCGCTGGCGAGATCCCGGCTGCAGCCGTTCGAGGTCGGCGCGAGATCCGGCAGGTCCCCCCGGTCCCGCAAGCGCTCCACCTCCTCCGCGAGCCCCTGCAGCGTGTCGTCCATGGCCGCTCGCGGACCGACGTGGCTCCGGTCGGCCAGCCAGGCGTCCACCGCGGCCCGGGCGTCGGCGGGCAGCGCGGTGTGGCCGACGTGCTGCACGTAGCTCCCGTCCAGGAGCTCGTTGAGCTGCCCCTCGTCCCCGACGCGCACCACGGCGGGCGCATACGCCGACGCGTAGGCCGGACCCGCGAGCACCAGGTGCGGCAGGGACGGGGCGAGGGCGGAGTGGGCCGCCAGGGTGGTGGCCCAGTCGTCGCCGCTCGACCCTCCGGTGGCCATGAGCTGGAGGCAGCGCTCGTGGGCCACGGAGCGCACCTCGATCCCGTTCAGGATCGCCGCTCGATCCCCCCAACGCTCGAAGAAGGAGGTGACGGTGGGGCGGTCCGCGTGCTCGACGAAGCGCAGGTCGCCCACCTCGGCGACGGCCTGTCCCTCCTCCACGTCGGCCGAGCTCACGCCGGCCAGCGAGGCAAAGACCATCGACGTGTCCCAGCCACCCCGGGCCAGCACGAACACGAACACCTGCTCGTCGAGCTGCGCGGGCCGCGCCAACCGCGGCACGAAGAGCCCGGCGCCGGCGCCCAGCACGTGGCGGCGGCTCCACATCAGTAGGTCCCGAAGCGGGGGTCGCGCAGCAGCGCGGACCCGACCGCCTGGCTGGCGACCTCGGCGTCGTACAGGCCCTCGACGGCGTTCCAGAGCCCGCGCATCGAGGCCAGCTCCGTGTCGCTCGGACGCTCGGCCCACAGGCGCCAGGCCAGCTCCGCGACCGCGGCCTCGTCCCAGGCCGTGAGCTGCACCACCGGCGTGGTCTCGGCGGCCTGCTCGAGCACCAGGGCCCACGTGAGGCCGGGCTCGGTCTGCGGGGCGAAGACCTGGGCGCCGTCCACACCGCCGGCCAGGACCCTCACCCCGAGCACGTCGTCGTCGAGCAGCGGGTAGCCGACGCGCTCCCAGTCGAGGCCCAGGTCGCCCAACACGCTGTGCAGGAGGTCGGCGCTGAGCACCCGGGGCGTGGGCTCGCGACCGGCGAGGTCCTCTCCGGCCCGGTACACCGGATCGTCGGTGATGGCGCGGAGCAGGTCGCGGTACAAGAGCCCCCCCGCCTCGAAGGCCTGACGGAAGCCCTCCACGCGATCGAAGTCGGCGGCGTCCACCGGGCGCCTCCAGAGCTGCTCCGCGGCCGACTGCGCCGCGCAGGCCACGAACCGTGGGTCGCCGGCCACCGCCTCACCGAGGTCCTGCAAGCCCCCCAGCGGCTGGCCGTACCAGGCCGGCTCGACCTCGAGCAGGGCCGACGCCATGCGCTCGCGCTCCGGGTGGTAGCTCACCATCTCCGACGGGCTGTACTCGACGAGCCAGTAGAAGCCGAAGAGCGACGCGGCAAGAGGGTCGAGCGCGCTGTGGCAGCCCACGCAGTAGGGATCGTCCCGGAGGGGGTCTTCGGCCGCCGATCCGGTGCTGAGCGTGATCGGGCGCTGCAACACGTCCTCGCACAACAGCAGGCGCGAGATGGTGGCGGCGCGTCCCCGGTTCAGGTTGCTGCTGTTGGTCACGTAGCGCCACCACAGGCCGTTGGTGGCCAACACGCCCGCGGCGGGCCGGCCGTCGCTCCACACCGCGGGCTGCCAGTCCGCACCCTCGGCACCCTCCACGGGCCAGATCGACGCGGTGATCCCGTTCACCATCGTCCAGTCCGCGGTCACCGTCTCGGTCCAGGGCAGGTCGTCCATCGCGACCCGCGCCATCAGCCTCAGGGGCTCCTCGCCCACCGCCCGGAGGAACGCGTGGTCCTGGGACTCGTCGAGGCCGAAGTCGTAGGAGCGGCTCTGGAAGTCGTCGACGCGGGTGTGCCAGCGCTGCTGGAAGAGCTGCACCAGGCGGTCTTCGAAGCGGGGGTCGGCCAGCCAGTCCTCCCGCAGGTCCTCGAGGGCGGACGGGTCAGCCTCCACGGACTCGAGCTCGTCGACGCTGGGCAAGACCCCACGCAGGTCGAGGCTCAGGCGACGCGCGAGGCGCGGAGCCTGCAGAGGGACCAGGGTCTCCTCGACCGCGACCGCGGTGTCGACCGGCGCGGGCGTCGCGCACGCGAGCCAGATCACAGCTGGGCCCGGAGGTCGGCGAGGGCCGCCTCGAGGTCCAGGCAGAGCTCGCCGAGGGGCTGGTCGTAGAAGGTGGCCTCGCCGCAGCCGCACGCCAGGGTGGCCTCGACCCAGCCCTCGTCCGTGCGGACCGCGACCTGGCCATCGGCGCAGCCCGCGTTCCACTGCAGGGGCTCGAAGCCCAGGCTCGTGCCCCCCACCGTCCACCAGGCCGAGACGAACTCGTCGCTCCCGCCCAGGCTCGCGTACCAGGAACCGGAGAAGCCCTGCCCGAGCCAGGACGGTTGCCCCTCCCCCACCCAGGTGCCCTCCAGCATCAGCTCCACGCCCTCGCCCGCCAGCACGTAGCGGGCGTGGCCCGCGCCGATGAGCGCTTCGCCCGTAGGCGCGGTGAGCTCGCCCTCGAGGAAGAGATCGAACTCGGGCTCCTGGTCGAGCCAGCTGGAGATGCCCGCGTAGTGCCAGCCGGAGCCCGCCGTGCAGCCCAGGATGACCGAGTCGTCGAGCTGGAGGGGGTCGCCGCCGGGGCAGGAGGCGTCGCCCTCGGCCAACGCCGCGAGGTAGGCGTCGCGGGGGGCGAAGGGATCCGGCAGCCCCTGATCGATGGCCGCCTGCGCGGCCGCCTGAACCTCGGCGAGCTCGGGCGGCACCGGGGCCTCCGCCTCGTCGACCGGCGACGCGGTCTCGCTGGCGGAGTCGAGGGTCGGGGTGGTGCAGGCGAGCAGGATCACGCGGGGGGTCGCTCCAGGGCCACAGCGTAGCCCCGAATCAGCCGCTGGCTGCGCGACGGCTCTCTTCGACCACGCTGCCGAGGCTCAGCCCCTCGTGCACCATGAAGCCGCCGCCCAACAGGATGCTGAAGCCGAACTGGGTGAGGTGCAGCACGATGGCGAAGGTGGCGGCCACCGCCTGCTCGACGCTCCACAGCATCAGTGCGGCCACGCAGAAGGCCTCGAAGGCGCCGAAGAAGCCGGGCGTGGGCGCCACGGTCATGCCGGTGAGGGTGATGGTCCAGGTGGTCAGGGCCGCATCCCAGCTCACGGGCAGGCCCTCGAAGGCCGCCATGCAGATGCCGCAGGCCACGATGGTCGCCAGCCACATCCCGAGGGTGCAGGTGGCCACGACCAGGGCCCTGCGCGGCTGCACGAACAGCGTGCGGAGGCCGTCGACGAAGGCCGCGAGGAAGCCCGGGAGCGCCGGACCGACCACGGGCATGCGCGCGAGCAGACCCGACACGCGCGCGAGCAGCGCCGGGCCGCCGAGGGCGAGCACCGCCACGAAGATCCCACCGCCGGCCAAGAGCGTGCCGGCCATCTTCCGACCCGCGTCGATGACGTCGAGGCCACCCACCACGATGCCCCCCGGTGGCAGGTCGACCACGAAGGCCACCAGCAAGAGCATCGTGGCCAGCGCCACCACGTCGCAGAGGCGCTCCAGGAAGACCGCCGCGAGCGAGCCACCGAAGGGCACCTGGTGCTTCTCGAGCAGCAGGTAGGGGCGCACGAACTCGCCGAGGCGCAGGGGCACCACGTTGATGGCGAGGAAGCCCACCGCGTTGATGGAGAAGAGCGAGCCGAAGCCCACGTGCTGCGACAACAGCGCCTGGAGGCGGAAGCTGCGCAGCACGTGCGTGGCGGTGTAGCCGAGCAGGACCCCGGGCATCAGCCAGAGCTTCATGCCGGTGAGCGACACCTGCATCAGGGCGGGGTCGATGCCCCAGAGCGCCCAGGCGAGGCAGGCGACGGTGAGCGCGAAGACCGCGCCGAGCTTCAGCTTCACGAGCGCTTCTTCAGGAGCTGCAGGCCCACGACGCCGTTGACCAGGGCCTGGTCGACGGGGAGCCCGAGGGACTCGGGGGGCTCCGGCGAGGTGACGTCGGTGCCGAAGAGGCGGTCCCAGACGGTGAGGGAGTTGCCGTAGTTGCCGTCGCGCAGGTGGCCGTCGCGGGTGTGGTGCCAGCTGTGGAAGTGGGGGTTGTTGAAGACCGCGTTCCAGGCCTTGTACAGCGGCGACGCGGTGTCGACGGCGATGTTCGCATGCTGGAAGGCGTCGAACACCATGCCGGGAGCGAGGGCCGCCACGACGACCCAGGGGGCGAGCGTGGCCTGGTCGATGAGCATGGAGAAGAGCGCCAGCGGAATGAGCGTGAGCTGGAAGAGATCGACCAGGTGCATGCGCAGGCCCGAGGTGGCGTCGAGCACCTCGGAGGAGTGGTGCACCGCGTGGAACTGCCAGAGGAAGGGCACGCGGTGGTCGGCGTAGTGCACCCAGTAGCGCGTGAAGTCGAGCAGCACGAAGGCCAGGCCCCACTGGGCGACGACCGGGAGGGCCGAGAGGTCGAGCAGGCCGAAGCCATCCCCGAGGCCGAGGAAGCCCAGAGCCACGCCGAGCCCGAGCCGGAACGCGAACAGCAGCGCGCCGGTGACCAGGTTGATCCAGCTGTCCCGGTTCAGGAAGGGCTGACCGGCCACCCGAGGGTGCAGCACGCCGAGGCCCAGGAAGAGGACCATGGCGCCGCCCTGCAGGCCGATGGTGACGAGGCGCTCCACGCGCGCAGCGTATCGCAGGGCTCCGAGCCATGGGGTACCGTCGCCTCGCATGCCCCGTGACGCCCGCCTCGCCCTGCTCGGTGTGCTCGCCGCCGTCGCAGCGGCCGCGCTCGCGCTCGGCCCCCTGCAGGGCATCACCCACGTGCCCGACGAGCACGCCTACGCGCTCCAGGCCCGCCTGCTCGCCAGCGGCGGCTGGCTCGGCGAGGCCCCGCGCGACCCCGAGTACGTGGCCCAGGCCTTCGTGCGGTTCGAGCCCGGCCTGCACGCGATCTTCCCGCCGGGCTGGCCGCTGGTGCTGGCGCTCGGTGCGCTCGTGGGCGCGACCTGGCTGGTGAACCCGCTCCTGTCGGGCCTGCTGCCGCTGTTGGCGTTTCGGCTGACGCAGGCCGTGGCGGACGAGCGGGCCGCGTGGCGCGCGGCGGTGCTGGCGGCGCTGTCGCCGGGCCTGGTGGTGATGGCGGCGAGCCACATGAGCCACACCAGCACGCTCGTCGCGGGCCTGGCGCTCGCCTGCGCCGCGGTCGGCGCGCTCGGGGCGTGGTGGGCCGGGCTCGCCGGCGCCTACCTGGTGCTCGTGAGGCCCTTCGAGGCGGTCGTGGTGGGCCTGCCGCTGATGGCCTGGCTGCTGTGGAAGCGACGAGCGTGGCAGGTGGTGGTGCTGCCGGGGCTGGCCGCGGCCGCCCTGCTGGCCTGGAACGCGTCGCTGACCGGCGACTGGGCCACCTTCCCCTCCCGGGCCTACTTCGCGCTGAACGAGGCGCGCCCGGGCTGCGACAGCCTGGGCTTCGGCCCGGAGCACGGCTGCTCGCCGGTGCTGGGGTCCTACGGGCACACCGTGGAGAAGGCCTGGACCATCTTCGTGGCGAACGCGCACAGCTTCGCCCGGCTGGCCCTCGGATGGACCCCCTTGGCGCTCGTGGCGGTGTGGGGCCTGCCAGCCCTGGTGCGCCGCGCCGGGCTCGTGGCCCTGCCGCTGGTCGCGCTGCCGCTCGCCTACGCGTTCTACTGGACCCAGGGCGCGGCCTTCGGGGCGCGCTTCTACCACCTGGCCTACCTGGCCCTGCTGCCCGCCGCGGGGATCGGGCTCGCCAGGATGGGGCGCGCCGGCTGGGCCGTGTTGTTGCTCGGGGCGGCCTACGGGCAGGTGCGGCTGAGCTCGGAGCTCGAGGGCTACTGGTGCGCCGATGCCCGGGTCTCCGAGGCGGTGGCCGGGACGACCGGACTGGCCTGGTACCGGGTGAGCGGCACCTCGGAGGCGGGGTGGCCGTACGTGGGCACCGAGACCATGGTCTGCGACCCGGGCACCGCGTGGAACGCGGCGCTCGGGCAGGTGCCTCTGGACGGCCCCCTGCAGCTGCGGGTCTGGCCCGGGCGCGCGGACGTGGCGCGGGGCTACGGCCGGAAGCTGTACCCGGGCGAAGGCAACCGGCTGTTGGACCACGACCTCGCGAGCGGCGAGCTCACGCTCGGGGAGCTTCCGCCACGGGAGCGCTGAGCCCCGACGCCTAGAGGAGCTCGACGTCGATGTCGGTCATGGGCTCCTTGCCGATCTTCACGCGCTTGGCGTGCAGGCGGGCTTCCGGGAGCATGACCTCGAAGTAGAAGCGCGCGGTCTGGAGCTTGCCGCGGCGGAGGCTGTCGCCCTCGTCCCGGTCCATGAGCGCGAGCAGCTGCTTGAGCCACACGTGGCCCAGGGTGACCAGCGCGAACTGGGAGAGGTAGCTGTTCGCCACCGCGCCCACGACCTCGCGGTCGGCCATCGCGGCCCCCGCCAGCGCCATCGTGGTGGCCTGCAGCTCCTGCGCCGCGGCGCCCTGGGCCTCGGCGAAGGCGGCCAGCGCGGGGTGCTTGCCCGCGGCGGAGATGGTGCTCGTCACCTCGGCCGCGAACACCCTCATCAGCCGACCGCCGTGCTTGGGCAGCTTCCGACCCACCAGGTCGAGCGCCTGGATGTGGTTGGTGCCTTCGTAGATCATCGCGATGCGCACGTCTCGCAGGTACTGCTCGACCGGCCAGTCCGAGGTGTACCCGGCGCCGCCCATCACCTGCATGGCCTCGTGCACGTTCAGGAAGCCGCGCTCGGAGCCGTAGCTCTTGATGATCGGCGTGAGCAGCGCGACCAGGTCCTTGGCCTTCTCCCGCACCGCCTCGTCGGTGGCGTGGTGCATCACGTCGTAGTTCATCGCGATCCAGGCCACGAGGCCGCGCAGGCCTTCGTTCGTGGACTTGCACGTGAGCAGCATTCGGCGCACGTCGGGGTGCACCAGGATGCAGTCCGCCGACGCGTTCTTGTCCTGCTTGCCGGGGTTGAGCGAGCGGCTCTGGCGACGGTCCTTCGAGAACGACAGCGCGTTCTGGTAGGCGGCCTCGGCCAACGCGACCCCCTCGATGCCCACGTTCAGCCGCGCCGCGTTCATCATCGTGAACATCGCGCGCATGCCCTTGTGCGGCGCGCCCACGAGCCAGCCCTCGGCATCCTCGAGGTTGATGACGCAGGTGGGGGAGGCGTGGATGCCCATCTTGTGGTCGGTGCCGCCGCAGAACACGGGGTTGCGGCTGCCGTCGTCCAACAGCTTGGGCACCACGAAGGTGGAGATGCCCTTGATGCCGGCGGGGGCATCGGGCAGGCGCGCGAGCACGAGGTGCACGATGTTCTCGGAGAGGTCGTGCTCGCCGAAGGTGATCCAGGTCTTGGTGCCGGTGAGCTTGTAGTGGTCGCCGAAGGGCTCGGCCCTGGTGGTCAGGAGCCCGAGGTCGGTGCCGCACTGGGGCTCGGTGAGGCACATGGTGCCCGCCCACTCGCCGCTGACCAGCTTGGGCATCAGGTGCTCGCGCTGGTGGTCGTTGGCGTGCACCTCGAGCGCGTCGATCAGGCCGGCCGTGAGGCCCGGGCACATCGAGAAGCTCTTGTTCGAGGCGATCAGGATCTCCGAGGCGAGGATCGAGAGCGCGTGGGGAGCGCCGATGCCGCCGTGATCGGGCGAGAAGGGCAGGCTCGTGTACCCGTTCTCGCAGAAGGCGGCGTAGGCCTCCTTGAAGCCATCGGCGCAGACCACGTCGTGGGTCTCGGGCACGTAGGTCACGCCCTGGCGATCGCCGGTCTCGTTCAAGGGCAGCAGCACCTCGGTGCAGAACTTGGCGTATTCCTCCAACAGAGCCGAGCTGGTCTCGAGGTCGAAGTCCTCGAAGCCGGGCAGCGAGGCCACGACGCCGTCGTAGTCGAAGGCCTCGAGGAGGAAGGTGATGTCGCGGAGCGGTGGGCTGTAGGTGTTCATGCGCCCCCATGTAGTGCGTCGCGCGGTAGCCTGCGCGCCATGCTTGCCCTTCTGCTCGCCTGCTCGTTCTCCGAGCCCGAGACGTCTCCGGCCGTCGAGCCGGTGGAAGCGGCGATCACGGCGGCCACGTGGGACGCCTGGCCGGCCGACAACGGCCTGATCCCGACTGCCGCCGGCCTGGCGGAGGAGCTCGGATCCTCCGGCCTCGCCCCGCGCGTGGCGGACCTGGGTTCGCGGATCAGCCACGACACCGACATCGTGCTCGCCTCGCTGGCGTCGATGCGCACCGGCGCGGAGATCGGCGTGCTGCTGCTCGAAGCGTCGGCGGCGGCGCCAGACGTGCGCAGCGCCCGCCTCGCGCGGATCGGCGACGGCTTCGAGGTGCTCGACCTCGACACGGGGCCGCTGGAACGCCTGCGTGCCGACAGCAAGGAACCGGTCGAGGGCGGCTGGCCGGCTCGGATCGACACCGATCGGGTGCTGCTCGCCAGCCTGGCCGGGCAACGGGGCGACGGGGTGTTGCCCCTGGCGCTCGCCGGAGGCTGGTTGCAGGCGCTGTGGTTGGTGGCCCGAGCCGCCGAGCTCGAGCAGTCCCCCGACGTGGCCCACGCGCTGCTCCACCGGCCCGAGGTCGACGCCTACTTCGAGGCCTACCTGGCCCATTGCGCGGGGGAGCGCTTTCCAGACGCCACCATCGACGCGCTGGACGAGGGCATGACCACCATCCGCGACCTGGCCTCCAACGACCCGATGAGCGCCGACGACGTGCGCCGGGTGCGGGAGACCGCCGAAGGCCTGCTGGGGATGATGTAGGGGCTCGGTCAGGGCAGGCAGCTCGACGCGGCGAGCTCCACGCCGAGGAAGTCCTCGAGCTCCTGCTGGTTCGCCGGCGCGTAGAGGTTGTCGGCGATGGCGGCGTCGGACACGCCGAGGTGAGGCGCGTTCCCGCCCCGCTCCAGGAAGAAGTGGGTGCGGAGCCAGAGATCCAGGATCAGCTGACGCACGTCAGGATCGCCCTGGAGCATGCTGTAGAGCGCGGGCTCCTGCTCCTCGAGGGCGCGGAGGTAGAGCTCGATGTAGTAGAGGAAGGCGAGCGCGCCGTCGCGCCCGGAGATGCCGCCCGTGATGGCGTCGCCGCCAGCGATGATGGCGCCCAGGCCGTTCACGTAGCAGTTGGTCTCGTCGAGCAGCTCGACGAAGCCGTAGGTGCCCTGGGTGCCCGTGAGGTAGGTGCCGCTGTAGAGCGAGGTGCTGCTGTCGTCGAGCTCGCCGGCGATGACCGAGCGGGGCAGCCCGTCGACCCAGGGGATCTCGGGCTTTCTGTCAGCGAGCATGAAGTAGGCGAAGTGCGTGGGGTTCACGCTGTGGCCGTAGTCCCAGCCGTGCACCTCTTCGTGCACGGTGGTCATCAGCGACTCCATCATGCGCGACCAGGAGCCGGTCTCGATGACCGTGTCGATGGTGCTGTCCCAGGCCATCTCCACGAGCAGCTCGTGGCCCGCCGGGAAGCGACGCTCCAGCACCGCGTACGCGCTGTCGCGGGCGTTCGACGCGCTGAACGCGGCCTTCAGGTCGGACACGTCGGCGTCGGGGGTGAAGGGCTCCGACCAGCAGTCCGGGTCGACCTCGCTCGAGGTGTCCGGGTGGCCCGTGTCCTCTTGCGCGGCCGTGTCGTTCGTGCCTTCGGGGTCGGACGGGTCGCCGGCGGCATCGTCGGGCCGTGGTGCGCGGGTCGAGGGATCGCCGTAGGGGTCGCCGACACCGATCTCGACGCAGGACAGCAGCAGCACGACCATCGGGGGGCCTGTCGGTGACCGAGGGCAGCGTAGCAGGTAGACTCACTGTCTACCAGCGCGATGCGCTATGGCGGCGCGCATGATCTACACCGTCATCACGCACCCCGGCGGCGCCCACAAGGACGACCTGCTGGCCGTCTGCGTGCTGGTCGCCGAGACCGGCGCCACCGTGCACCGCCGCGACCCCACCCCCGCCGAGCTCGACGACCCGGGGGTGGCCGTGGTCGACGTGGGGGGCAGCCACGACCCCGCCCGCTCGAACTTCGACCACCACCACTTCCCCCGCGAGCACCCGCCCACCTGCGCTCTGAGCCTGCTGCTCGACGCCCGCGGGCTCTACGAAGACGCGCTGCACTTCTGCGACTGGCTCGAGGTCGCCGAGTGGTTCGACTCCCGCGGCCCGGGCAAGACCGCCGCCTTCCTCGGCGTGCCCCGCAAGGCGATCGCGCAGCTGAACTCGCCGATCGACCAGACGCTCCTGCGGCACTTCGCCGCGGGCACGACCCACCGAGCCGGCGAGCCGGTCTACGAGTTCATGGGCCTGGTGGGCCGCGACCTGCTCACCCACCTCGACGAGGTCCGCGCGCGGATCGCCTTCGCCGACCAGCACGTGGTGCGCTGGACCCTGGACCACGCTGGCGACGCGATCGAGGTGGTGTTCCTGCCCCGCACCGACACGCTGCCCGACGAGCCCAGCGGCACGGCGATGGCGTACATCCGGAGCCACGGCCTCGAGCAGGACATCGCGGCCATCGTCTACCCGGACCGACGCGGCGAGGGCTACGGCGTGGCGCGCTACGAGGACCACCCCCGGCTGGACTTCGGGCGGGTCGGTGGCGAGCCCGACGTGCAGTTCGCCCACAAGAGCGGGTTCTTGTGCAAGACCACCGCCACCGACGTGGACCGGCTGCAGGCCCTGGTGGTCGGAGCCTGGGTGAGCTGAGGGTGGGGTCGCGGCCGCCGCGCCGAGCCGATACCCCGGCGTGGTCCCGCATCTTCGCGGCTCGGCCGCGCCCTCTGGAGTCCGCCTTGTTCAAGCGTCTCGTCGCCCTCGCGACCCTCACGTGCACGCCGATGCTGGTCCCCACCGCGCAGGCCATGTCGCCCACCTACGAGCTGATCAACACCGAGCTGGGCGTGCAGGTGTTCCGGAGCGAGACCCACGAGCAGGGCAAGCTCTTCGCCTTCAAGGGCGTGACCACCTACGACGCGCCGGTCGAGAAGGTGCTCTACGTGCTGATGGACAACGAACACCGCGTGGACTGGGTCGACCGGCTCTACCACGCCGAAGAGATCGAGCGCGTGGATGCCCACGACTACGTGCTCTACCAGGCCTTCGAGCTGCCCGCGGTCATGTCGAACCGGGACTACGTCTACCACGGCAAGGCCACCATCGAGCCCGACACCGGCGTGGTCACGCTGCGCATGCAGTCCATCGAGCACCCGGACGCGCCCGAGACCATCGGCGTGCGCGCGGACCTCATCGACAGCCGCTACGTGCTGACCCCGATGGCGAACGGGAACACGGAGATCGCGGTCGAGATCGTGACCGATCCCAAGGGCTGGTTGCCCGCGTGGCTCACGAACTCGATCCAGGAGGACTGGCCGGTGGCCACCCTCAACGCCATCCGCACGCAGCTCGACCAGCCCTACACCGGGATGTACCCCCTCCCCCCCGGAGCGCTGACGGACACGGAGGCCGCCGAGGACGAGGCGACCACCGAGGAGGTCGAACCGGTGGAGGACGTCGAGGAGGTCGAGGCGGCCCCCAGCGCGGACGCGCCGGCCGAGGCGCCCGCGGAGGAGCCCGCCGCAGCCGAAGCGGCCCCCTGACGCGCGAGCGCCGCTGAGCACCGGGCGCTTCAGATCTCCTGCTTCAGCATGCCCTCGATGCGAAGCTCCACATCGTTGAAGTCCAGGTCGCCGCCGCCGGTCAGGTCCTCGAAGCCGATGCGCCACGAACAGTCGCCTTCGTAGGTCACCGACACATGCTCCACACCGTCGCTGTTGCGGCTCGCCGGCCCCGACAGGAAGCGCTCCCCCGTGTCGGTCACGTAGATGGCCAGCACCAGCTCGGTGCCGGTGGCGTAGGGGCCGAGGCTCGTCCACGTCCCCACCGGATCGGTCCACGCCTGGGCGAGCCGCAGCGACTCCGGGCTGTCGAGCCAGAGCTCGTTGTCGTACCCGGAGCTCGAGCCCAGGAAGGTCACGATCACCGGCGTGGTGCTGTCGGTGGTGAAGATGCGGGCCGCGGGGTTCTCCTCGTAGCCGTCCTCGGGCTCCCAGCAGTCGTCGTCGGGCCCGGTGTCGTCCCCTCCCCCGCCGCTGTCGCCACCCTCGGGACCCGTGTCGTTCGCAGGCGGATCCTCGTCGGTGGGACGGTCCGGAGCCGCCGTGTCGGGCCCGTAGCTGTCGGCGTCCGACTTCACGTCGTACTCGGAGCACGCGAGGAGGCACGACAACCACATGCCGCGACAATACACCCGCGAACACGGAACCACGCAGCACCCAGACAGGAGTTCCCATGGCCCGCGTGACTGGCATCGGTGGCGTGTTCATCAAGTCCACCTCCGACAACAAGCGCCTCGCCGCCTGGTACCGCGACAACCTGGGCCTGGTGCTCGAGGACTGGGGGGGAGCCGTGCTCAAGTGGCCCGAGGACACCGCCGACGACGGCGGGGCGACCGTGTGGCACGTGGCCGCGCCCGACTCCGAGTGGTTCAGCCCCAGCCGGTCGAGCTTCATGATCAACTACCGGGTCGACGACATGGCGGCCCTGCTCGCCCACCTGGAGCAGAACGGCGTGGAGATCCTGAAGGGACCCGACACCGACTTCAACGGCACCTTCGCCTGGGTCATGGACCCCGACGGCAACAAGGTGGAGCTCTGGGAGCCCAAGGCGCCCGAGGCCGGCTGAGCTACTCCGTGGGCTCGATCACCAGGCCTTCCTGGAGGTCGGCGAAGATGCCCTCTCCGCGCACGCCCACGCACAACGCTTCCTTGTCGGGGCACACGTCGCAGGCGCCGCCGAAGGTCTCGAGCAGCTTGCACACGTAGTCCTCGTCCTGGTTGAAGCCTTCGCTGGCCAGGTAGCGCGTGTCGATCAAGCCGATGAGCACGCCGCCGCCCAGGCTGCTGCCGTCCGGGCTCACGGTGCCCTCCACGTGGAAGTCGTGGATGGGCACCTGGATGCCGTCCTGCAGGAACTCGACGTAGTCGGACTCCGCCACGAAGAAGGGCGACGCCGTGAAGTCCACCCCCGGGAGGTCGTAGGTGGGCAGGTAGCCGCCCGCGTTGAAGCGCTGCACGTAGCTGCCGTCGTTCGAGAGCGTGCCCTGCGCCACGATCATGTCGAGGGCCTCGTCGGTGTGCTGGGTGACGCCCAGGAGCCCGATCACGTTGAGCTCCGCCTGGATGAGCGCCCCCAGCCCCGCGGGCTCGACGTAGTCGACCTCGGCGAGCTTGATCACCCAGGTCTTGTCGACCAGCGAGAGCTCGTCGTCGAGCGGTGCACCGTAGGCATCGGTGGAGAAGGCGATCTCCGTGTCGACCCCACACACACCCACCACCAGCGTGTAGGTCGTGGAGGGCTCCAGATCGCCGCCGAGCGCCACCTCCGCCTCGGTGAAGCTGGCATCCCAGGTGGTGGCGCCGAGCGCGACCTCCACCGGCTCGGCCCCGGTGTCGCCGAGGGCTCCCCCCTGCCACAGCGAGAACGAAGCGCCCTCGGCCGTGGCCTCGTCGGGCGCCTTGTCGTCGAGGTCGAACTCGACCGAGAAGCCCTGCCGGTAGAACCAGCCCGCGTCGCCGTCGTCGGGGTCGGAGTCGTCGTAGGTGGCGTAGCAGGGCTCGGGCTCGGCGCTGTCGCCGCTGTCGCCGACCTGCTGGCCGCTGTCGGTGCCGGTCGTGTCGGTGTCGTCGGTGGACACCTGCCCGGTGTCGGTGGCCTTCGCCGTGTCCTCGGCATCCTTGTTGCAGCCGAGCAGCACCAGAAGCGTGATGGTCATTCGTCTCCTCCTTCCACGTCGAGTCGCGCCAGGTACCAGAACGAGTTGCCGTACCGGGTGTTGTCTTCCCGAAGGGTCATGTACAGGGTCTCCACCACGCCTTCGCTGCTGGTGTAGCTGACCGAGGGGTCGAGGCCGCCGGTGCCACCGGGGTAGGTCACGCTGATCTCGCGGTAGCCGTCGACCTCGAGGTCGTCGTCCTGCCGCAGCACCAGGCGGGTCTGCGCCGGCGAGCCCAGGTCCCAGGCCTTGATGGACCAGGTGTAGGTGAGCTTCTCGCCCGTGGTGGTCAGGGTGTAGATGTCGAGGTCGGAGCTGCCGCCGAACACCCCGTACTGCCACTCGCCCACGGGCAGCTCGTCGGCGGTGGCGTAGGTGGAGTTGCCGTCGCCTCCGTCTTCCGCCTCGTTGCCGCTCACACAGAGATCCTCGAAGGCTTCGCCCGAGCAGTCGCTGCTGTAGCTGAAGGGCTGCTTGGTCAGGGTGGGCAGGAACTGCCAGTCGTACTCCTCGCCCAGGCCCGCGTTCAGGTTGGTCAGGTAGATCTGCCAGTCGTCGGGCTCCGGACACGGGAACACCGCGTAGGGATCGTTGCTGGAGACCTCGCGGTCGACCGCCAGGTACTCGCCCTCGTCGGACTGCATCACGAGCGAGGGGTTGGCGTTGGAGCCATCGACCACCGCGTCGACATCGACCTTGAGCCAGCCACC
Organism: uncultured Enterobacterales bacterium; assembly: GCA_964604675.1. Lineage (GTDB taxonomy): Bacteria > Myxococcota_A > UBA796 > UBA796 > CAJQPC01 > CAZSAT01. Next base: position 8,230 of record CAZSAT010000064.1, on the reverse strand, counting down.
TTCGTCCATCTCGAACTCGAACACGTCGATGTCGGCGCCGCTGCCGGAGTGGCTGTCGTCGAACGCGCCGCACACCCACTGCTCCAGCACGATCTCCTGGGCGCTGTCGATGGTGTCGTTCGGCTCGATCTCCTCCTGCGGGCAGCCGACCACGAACACGCTCGTGTCCACGGGCTCGTCGGTCTCCACGAGCTCCGCGGAGTCCTGGGTGTCACCACTGTCGGGCCGCGCGGTGTCCAGGAAGGTGTCGACGGCGTTGTCGTCGGGCAAGGTGGGCGTGATGCAGCCCGCGCACCCCTGGGCGCCGAACGAGGCGACGATGACTCCACCCAAGCTGAGCACGCGCTTCACGACAAGTCTCCGAGAAGTGGCAACGTAACTGAACCTGCGGATACCCTGCTCGACCGATGGAGGTGACACCGATGCTGGCCATGACCGCCCTGATGCTGACGGCCTGCGGGCCCAGCGACACCGAGATCAACAAGCTGTACCCCGCGATCAGCGTGGCGCCGGAGGCGCTGGAGTTCGGCGACGCGGTGGTGGACTACGGCAGCACCCTGGAGCTCGAGGTCATCAACGGCGGCCAGGTCGAGCTCGTGGTGGACAGCACCTCGTGGCTCGGCCAGACCGGCGCCTACACCGTGGAGCCGCAGACCCTGACCGTGGGGGCGCGCGACCGGGCCACCCTCGAGGTCACCTTCCTGCCCGACAACTACCTCGACTACGCCGACACGCTGTTGATCACGAGCGACGACCCGGCCTTCCCCGACGGGGTGGAGGTGCCGGTCACCGGCACCGGCGTGGACGCGCCCACCCCCGACATCCAGCTCTCCAGCGCCAGCCTGGACTTCGGCGAGGTGGCCGAAGGCGCCGCGGGCACCGCCTGGTTCGACATCCAGAACGTGGGCGACGCGAGCCTCTTGATCGACACCACCAGCCAGCTCGGATCCGGCGCCTTCACCGTGCAGTCCGACCTCTTCGGCAGCACCCTCGCCCCCGGCGACAGCACCACCGTGGTCGTGCTCTACCAGCCCACCACCAGCGACGGCGACAGCGGCGAGCTCACCGTGGTGTCCAACGACCCCGACGAGCCCGAGGTCACCGTGCACGTGGTGGGCAACGGCGGCACCGACGCCGAATACCCCGTGGCCGACATCTCCGGCCCGAGCTCCACCGCGCCGCTGGACCACATCAACCTCGACGGCAGCGGCAGCTACGACCCGAGCGGCGAGAGCATCGTGGCCTACCACTGGCGCCTGGTCAGCCAGCCGAGCGGCTCCACCACCGAGCTCGACGACTCCAACGCCGAGGACCAGGCCGACATCTTCCTGGACCTGGCCGGCGACTACCGCGTGGAGCTGCAGGTCGAGAACACCATCGGGCTCTTGAGCGCCCCCGCCACCTGGACCACCGACGCCATCCCCGAGGATCGCATCCACGTGGAGATGAGCTGGGACACCTCGGCCACCGACCTCGACCTCCACCTGGTGCAGAGCGACCCCGACAACTTCTTCGATTCGGAGCTGGACACCTGCTACTGCAACCCCAACCCCGACTGGGGAAGCAGCGGATCGAGCGACGATCCCACGCTGGACCTCGACGACGTGCTGGGCTTCGGCCCCGAGAACATCAACATCGAGCAGCCCGCCGACGGCGACTACTGGGTGATGGTGCACTTCTTCGACGGCAACGAGGCCACCAACGTGACCGTGAAGCTCTACCTCGACGGGGTGTTCGACTCCGAGTACACCGAGGTGATGGAGCGGAACGAGCTCTGGCAGGTGGGCTACGTGCGCTGGCCCGACAGCGTGTTCGTGGAAGACCAGGTGTTGGGCACCACCGGCACGCGCTCCTGCCAGTAGCGCACTGGACGAGCTCGGCCCGACAGGTCACATAGGCGTCCGGAACCGCGAGGCGAGCATGGCGAACTACGACGTCTTCAACGGCGATGCCGACGGCATCTGCGCGCTGACCCAGCTCCGGCTGGCGCAGCCGGCCCAGGCCACCCTCGTCACCGGGGTCAAGCGCGACATCGCCCTGGTGCAGCAGATCGAGGCCGCCCCGGGCGACCGCATCGTGGTGCTCGACGTGTCGCTCGACAAGAACCGGGCGGGGCTCGAGAAGGTGCTGGCGCAGGGCGCGTCGGTGTTCTACTGCGACCACCACTTCGCCGGCGAGATCCCCGAGCACCCCGCGCTCGACACGCGGATCAACACCGCGAGCGACGTGTGCACCAGCCTCTTGATCAACGCCCACCTCGGCGGTGCCTACACGCTCTGGGCGGTGGCCGGCGCCTTCGGCGACAACCTCGACGAGAGCGCCCGCGCGCTGGGCCGCGCGTTCGACGAAGCCACGCTCGCCCTGGCGAAGAAGCTCGGCACCTACATCAACTACAACGGCTACGGCAAGTCGCTCGACGACCTGCACTTCGAGCCCGCGGAGCTGTACGCGAAGGTGAGCGCGCACCCGAGTCCGGTGGCCTTCGTGCACGACGACCCCGACACCTTCGGACGGCTGGAGGCCGGCTACACCGAGGACATGGCCAACGCCCGGGCGGCCACGCCGATCCGCACCCCGGGGCACACCGCCGCCTTCCTGCTCCCCGACGAGAAGTGGGCGCGGCGCGTGAGCGGGGTGTACTCCAACGGCCTGGCGCGGGAGCACCCCAGCCGGGCCCACGCCGTGCTGACCGAGCGCCCCGACGGCACCTACCTGGTGAGCGTGCGGGCCCCGCTGGAGAACAAGACGGGCGCCGACGAGCTCTGCCGGTCCTTCCCCACGGGCGGTGGGCGCAAGGCGGCGGCGGGCATCAACGCGCTGCCCGGCGACATGCTGGGCACCTTCCTGGACCGCTTCGACAGCTTCTACGCGCGGTAGCCACCCGCTGAGAGCATCGCCTGCACCGCCGCCACGAGCTTGCTGGGCCGGTAGGGCTTCTGCAGGAAGGCGCCGCCGCCCACGTCGACGGTGTCCGGGGTGTAGCCCGACGAGAACAGCACCGGCGCGCGCACCCCGGCCTGCCGGAGGGTGGCCAGCAGCTGCGGCCCACGTAGGTGCGGCATCACCACGTCGAGCACCAGGGCCGACGGCAGCTCGTCGTCGACCGCGGCCACGGCCGCGCGGGGATCGGTGAAGGTGCGCACCCGGAACCCGGAGCGGGTGAGCACGATGTCGGCCAGCTCGACCAGTGAGGGCTCGTCGTCGACCACCCAGACCAGCAGTCCCTCGGCCTCGGTGACCACCACCCCGTCGTCCACGGGCTCCGCCAGCGGCAGGTAGAGATCGACCACCGCGCCCTCCTGGTTCTGCACGTCGACCGCGCCGCCGTGCGCCTGCGCGATGCCCTGCACCGCGGAGAGTCCGAGCCCGTGGCCTCCGGCCCGGGTGGAGAAGTAGGGCTCGAAGAGGTGCGCCAAGGCCTCGTCGGAGAAGCCCGCGCCACCATCGGTGACCCGCAGACGGACCAGGTGTTGGCCGGGCGACGGGCCATCGGGGGCGACGAAGCGCACGTCGCGGGGCAGCGGTGCCACGTCGACCGCCAGTCCGATCTCGCCCCAGTCCCCCACCGCGTCGCGGGCGTTGTCGAGCAGGTTCTCCGCGCCCTGCCTGAGCTGCACGGCGTCCACCAGGGCGGGCGCAACGTCGCCCTCCAGCGCGACCGTGAGGTGCACGCCGACCGGGAGGGTCTCGGTCCAGGTGCGCAGGAGCCGCCGGAGCTCGCGCTGCACCTTCACCGGCTCGGCGTTCAGGGTGCCGGATCCCGCGAACACGAGCAGCCGGTTGGCCAGCCGCGAGCCCCGCGACGCCGCCTCGACGATGGCGTCGACCCGGTGCTGCACGCCGTCTTCCTGGCTCATCATCGCCAAGAGCTCGGCGTGCCCCAGGATCGCGCAGAGCAGGTTGTTGAAGTCGTGCGCGATGCCGCCGGCGAGGCGCCCCAGCCGCGCGATGTTGTCCTCGCGCACGTCGCGGGCCCGCTGCTCGCGCTCCCGGTGGGCCAGGCGCTCGGCGCTGCGGCTGCGGTCCAGCGCCACCCCCGCCATCCGGCCGAGCTGCCGGGCGGCCGCGAGGGTCTCCGCGGGAGGGAGGCTCTCGGGCCAGGTGAGGAGCAGCGCGCCCAGCACGCGACCGCGGCTCGGCAGCGGGAAGAGCGCGGCGCCGCCCACGGCATGCAGGGCACGGTCGTAGGGGGCGAGGGAGAAGCGGGGATCGGTCGCGACCTGCTTGCTGACGACCGGCGAGCCCGACTTCAACACCGACCAGGCGGCCGCCGCGGAGCTGCCCACGGTGAGCGGCAGGCCGCCCAGGGCGGCGGGCAGGCCCTGCTCCGGACCTCGGTGCAGCTCGCCGTCGCGGCGCAGCAACAGACCGGCCCCGCCGGCGAGCGAACCCGCCAGGTGCAGGAGCACGCGCCCCACACCGCGCTCGTCGAGGGCCGCCCCGAGCTTCTCGGCCGCCAGCTCGAGCAACACCGAGTGATCGGGAGCCGGCTCGCCGAAGGTCGGCTCCCGGGTGGCCACCCAGCGCCCGTCCGAGCTGTGGAAGGCCACGATCTCGAGGCCGTGCCCCGAAGCCCGGGGCCTCACCCGACCCTGGCCTTCCAGCTCGGCCAGCGCGGCCCGGGCCGCTTCGGCCGCGGAGCCCAACACCTCGTCGAGGGTGGCGCCGACCTGCGGCCGCTCTCCGTGCTGGCCACGACCGCGCACCACCCGGTCCTCGCCATCGAGCAGCCACGCGCTCCAGCCGCCGAGCAGGAGCAGCTCGTGCAGTCCCGATGGATTGGCCTTGGGCATCGCTTCCCCCGGAGCCCACTGTAGCTACTTCGCGGGGGTCTCGGCCAGCGCTCTCACGTCCTGGGTGATGCTCATCGAGCAGAACCGCGGGCCACACATCGAGCAGAACTCCGCGTGCTTGGCGGCATCGGCGGGCAGGGACTCGTCGTGGTAGGCACGCGCGGTCTCCGGGTCGATGGCGAGCGCGAACTGGTCTTCCCAGCGGAACTCGAAGCGCGCGGCGCTGAGGGCGTCGTCCCAGGCCTGGGCGCCGGGGTGCTGCTTGGCCAGGTCCGCGGCGTGGGCGGCGATCTTGTAGGCGATCAAGCCCTGCTTCACGTCTTCTTTGTTGGGCAGGCCCAGGTGCTCCTTGGGGGTGACGTAGCAGAGCATCGCGCAGCCCAGGCTGCCGATGATGGCGGCGCCGATGGCCGAGGCCATGTGGTCGTAGCCCGGTGAGATGTCGGTCACGAGCGGCCCGAGGGTGTAGAAGGGCGCGCTGAAGCAGTGCCGGATCTGCTCGTCCATGTTCTCGGCGATCTTGTCGATCGGCACGTGACCGGGCCCCTCGATCATCACCTGGACACCGTGCTTCCAGGCGATTCTTGTCAGCTCGCCCAGGGTGTGCAGCTCGGCGAACTGGGCCGCGTCGTTGGCGTCGCGGATGCAGCCGGGCCGCAGGCCGTCGCCCAGGCTGAAGGTGACGTCGTACTCGGCCATCAGCTCGCAGATGCGCTCGAAGTGCGTGTAGAGGAAGTTCTCCTGCTGGTGGTGCAGGCACCACTTCGCCAGGATGGAGCCCCCGCGCGAGACGATGCCGGTGAGGCGCTTCGCGGTGAGCGGCACGTAGCGCCACAACACCCCCGCGTGGATGGTGAAGTAGTCCACCCCCTGCTCGGCCTGGTCGCGCAGCACCTGGCAGAAGAGGTCGATGTCCAGGTCCTCCACCCGGCCGTTCACGCGCTCGAGGGCCTCGTAGATCGGTACGGTGCCGATGGGCACGGGGCTGTTGCGCAGGATGTGCTCGCGGGTGTCCTGGATGTCGGGGCCGGTGGAGAGGTCCATCACCGTGTCGGCACCCCAGCGCAGGCTCCACTGGAGCTTCTCGACCTCTTCGTGGATGGTGCTCTCCACCGCGGAGTTGCCGATGTTCGCGTTCACCTTGCAGCGGAAGGCCCGGCCGATGGCCATGGGCTCGAGCTCCAGGTGCTTCTTGTTGGCCGGGATGACCGCCCGGCCCGCCGCGACCTCCGCGCGGACGAGCTCGGGATCCATGCCCTCGCGGGTGGCCACGAACTGCATCTCGGGGGTGATGTGGCCCTGCCGCGCCCAGGACATCTGGGTGCCGGTGAGGCGGCGCTGATCGCGCGCGGCCACCCAAGGGGCTCGGCGCAGCGGCAGCCCTTCGTGCACGTTGCAGCCCTCGGGGCCGCTGGTGTCGTACTGCTGGAAGCTCTCGCCGTTCTGCAGCGCGATCTTCCGAAAGGGAACGGCGAGCTCGCCGACTGCGATCTTCTGGCCCAGGGGCCCGTGGTCCTGCATCTCGCTTTCCTCCGCCGGTGTGAGCCGGATCAGGTTCTGCGGTGTGTTCTCAGGTCCGATCGGCGGATTCCGATCGCGACCACCCGCAGCGAGTCGTGGTGATGTCGCGCCCGTGGCGCGTGCCGCTCCCGTAATGCGTTGACACCGGATTTGGTGCTGGATACCTGCCGGGGGCTACGCGGAAGTGGCGGAATGGCAGACGCGCTAGGTTCAGGACCTAGTGTCCTTACGGACGTGGGGGTTCGACTCCCCCCTTCCGCATCGAGGGCCGCTCCTACGGGGGCGGCCCTCCTTCGTGCCGCTACTCGACCGTGAGCGTCCACTCGCCCGCGCCGCCGTCCCAGCCGGCGATGCCCGCCACGTAGGTGGCGCCGGCCTCGAGCCGCAGCGTGATCGACTCGTACTCGGTGCCCTCGATGTAGCTGTCGGACACGGTCTCGTAGCCCTCGTCGGTGATCTCGAACACGTAGAGGTCGTAGTCGGCCTCGCTCGCCGTCCAGGCCAGCGACAGGTGGTAGGTGGCGTCCCAGCCCACCTGGAAGGCCACGAAGTCCAGGTCCCCCGCGTAGCCGCCGCCGTCGTTTCCGGCCTCGTCCAGCTCGCCGCAGATCGCGCCGGGGGTGTCGATCATGCCGAGGTTCGGCGCGTCCTCGATCGCGTCGCCCAGCTCGTCGGCCCAGGCGCACACGTCCTCGTCGTCGTCGCCCCCCTGCTGGCCCTGCGCGGGCTCCTTGTCGTCGCTGGCGTCGTCCTGGTCCGGTCCGGCGTACGCGCCGGTGTCGGGATCGTCGACCGGCGCCAGCTCGGGCACGCAGGCGGTGGCGACCAGGGCGAGGACGAGGGCAGAGAGTCGATGCATGTGGCGCTCCGAGGCGGGATGTCGGCTAAGGGACGCAAAGGAGGTAGCTGCGGTGCTTGTCGCCGTTTGTCACCACCCCAGGTAGAGTCCGAAGATGCCGGTCCTCCTCCCCCTGCTGAGCGCGCTCGTGTGGACCACGAGCTGCAAGATGCCCACCCTCGAGGTCGACGACGTGTTCGACACGGGCGTGGCTTCGAGCGACCCGGGCGACGACACCTCGCAGCCTTCGGGACTCGACGACACGGGCTCCACGGGCGGCGACGACACCGGCGCTGGCGGCGGCGACGACACGGGGGACACCGGCGAGGTCGTGGCCGACCCCGAGCCCGACTACAGCGTGTGGATCGGCGAGCGCACCTTCACGATCGACGGCTGCACCGAGACCACCAGCGAGACGGGCTACCTGCTCGACGAGGACTGGGAGTACGCGCAGTACCTGCCCGACGTGGAGGCCGCGTGCCCGGCCTGCACCCACGTCTACGCCATCACCTCGGTGCCCGACACCCTCTGCGGCGAGGCGATCACGGCCGAGGACTACCGCGGGGTGGTGCTGGACTCCACCGGCATCACCGAGGTGTACCGGCTGGAGTCCTTCTTCGTCACGAAGGACTACTACTGGATCTGGGCCGAGGTGCTCGACGAGGCCGCGGACTTCGACGGCTGGAGCATCGACTACTTCTACGAGGGCGACGGCGGCTGGTTCGGGAGCGACTGGGAAATGGAAGGCCGGGTCGACTTCCCGGCCAAGTAGGGCTCTCTGGCACGCTGGATCTTCCTCATCGCGGTGGGTGCGGTGCTCTTCGGAGCGCCTCAGCTCTGGGTGCGCGCGGTGCTCGAGCGCCACGGCGGCCTGCGCGGCGACCTGAACCTGAGCGGCGGGGATCTGGCCCGGCGCCTGCTCGACGGCCTGGGGCTGCACACGGTGACGGTCGAAGCCCACGACACCCTGGATCACTACGACCCCGAAGAGCTGGCGGTGAGGCTCACCCCCGACAAGCTCCACGGGCACTCGCTGACCGCGCTCACCGTGGCGGCCCACGAGGTCGGGCACGCCTGG
>CAZSAT010000063.1:0-41747 GCA_964604675.1 uncultured Enterobacterales bacterium | reverse complement strand
CTGACCCGACGTGCCGCAATGCCGGCGGGTCGGTAGGAGGTCTACCAGTGATCACCGTCGCCGTGGATGCCATGGGAGCCGACGCAGGCCCCGCCGTCGTCGTCGAGGGCGCCGCGCGCGCCAGCCGGGAGGACGTGCCGGTGCGCGTCTTGCTCGTCGGCGACGAACCCACCCTGTCCGCGCTCCTGGAAGACCAGCGCTACGACGCCTCGCGCCTCGCGCTCGTGCACACGCCGGAAGCCGTCGCCCAGGACCAGTCACCCGCCGATGCCCTGGCGGCGGCTCCGAACGCGTCGGTGAAGCTCGCCTGTGAGCTCGTGAAGGCTGGGGAGGCCCAGGCCGTGGTGGGTGCGGGCAACACTGGCTGCTTGATCCTCTCGGCGTCCCGCACCTTCGAGCGCTTGCCCGGGATCCGGCGTGCAGCCTTGGCCGCCGTGCATCCAACCGAGCAGAGACACGGCCCCCACGACGACCCCTTCGCGCTCATGCTCGACGTGGGTGCCACCATCTCGGCGACCGCCGAAGACCTGGTCGGGTTCGCGGTGATGGGGTCGGCCTACAGCTCGATCGTCAGCGACATCGAGCGGCCGAAGGTGGCGCTGTTGTCCAACGGCACGGAGGCGCACAAGGGCACCTCGGCGATCGTCGAGGCCCATGCCTTGCTCCGGCAGCATCCTTCCCTGAACTTCGTCGGCAACGTGGAGGGGCTCGACATCCCCAAGGGAAGCGTCGACGTCGTGGTCTGCGACGGCTTCCTCGGCAACGTCGTGTTGAAGATGCTCGAGGGGGTGAGCGAGGTCGTGGCCGACATCGCGAAGGATGCCTACGCGCGCAAGTTCCTCTTCAAGCTGGGCCTCACCATGCTGTCGCAAGGACTCCAGCAGATCCGGCGCATGACCGACTGGCGCCAGTACGGCGGCGCACCGCTCCTCGGGCTCGACGGGGTCGTCATCAAGGCCCATGGCCGAAGCGATCCGCGCGCGGTGCGCAACGCCATCCGTGTGGCGTGCAAGGCGGTGGACCGGGACCTCGCGGGAACGATCCGGCGCGGCATGGCGGACCGGAGTTCCTCGACCACGTGATGGGTGCTCTAAGGCACCCGCTCGATCACCACGTCGAGGATGCGCGTGCCCGGGCGGATGCGTTGCGCGACGCCGTGGCCCTGCACGAGCTGACCGAACACCGTGTAGCCCGCGTCGAGGTGGGGCTGGGGGCTGAGGGTGACGAACCACTGGCTCCCGCCGGTGTCGGGGCCCGAGAGCGCCATGCCCACCGTCCCGGCCTCGTAGGGCGTCGGGCTGAGCTCGTCGGGGATGGACCAACCGGGGCCGCCCCAGCCGTCGCCGCGGGGGCAGCCGTCCTGCACCACGAAGTCGGGCACGACTCGGTGGACCTCCAGTCCATCGAAGTAGTCCCGCTCCGCCAGGTGGGCGAAGTTCCAGACGGTCAGGGGTGCCAGCTCCGGCAAGAGCTCCACCCGGAGCTCGCCCACCTCGGTGAACACCCGCGCGACCCGCAAGGGCGAGATGTCGGCCAGGCTCGGGAGGCCGTCGAGCACCGGTGGCTCGACGTCGGGGAAGTCCAGGAGCGCCGCGGGCTCCGCCGCTCGGCGCCGGACCGAGACATCGGGATGCACGATTCCCCGGGCGATGATGGCGTCGAGCCGCGGATCGGTGACGCCTCCCTCGGCCGACAGGATGGCGCCGAGGGCCGAGAGCCCCTCCCGCCACAGATCGAGGTCGCCGCTCCCCTCCATCGCGTCGAGGAGCACGTCCATGGCCTCGGGGGAGGGGTCCTCCACCAGGATGGAGGCGCCAACGGCCTCAACGGCCGCGTCTCGCGCTGCGAGCAGTGCCTTGCCCTCCTCGGCGCTCGGCTCCAGCTCCAGCAAGCGGCCAGCGGCGGCGGTGCGCAAGCGCGGGTAGGCACTCTCCAGGGCCAAGCGGATCAGGCGATCGGTGTCGTCGAGGCTACCGATGACGGCCGCCTGCCAGGCCAGCGGGGAGTCGTCGGCGAGGTAGGCGCGCTCGTCCTCGAGCGCGCCCGCCGCACCGAGAGCGGCGATGGTGGCTGCCACGATGGAGGGCTCGCTGTGCTGGAGCAGCTTGTCGAGCATCAGGTTGTGGTCCAGTTCGTCGGACGCGGAGGCTGCGGCGATGGCCTCGAAGACCACCCCCCAGCTGGTGTCCTCGAGCAGCACAGCCAGCACGTCCGGGTGTTCGGCAGCGTCCAGTTGCGCCAAGGCCCGAGCGGCCGCGATCCGCACGTCGCGGTCGGCATCGCTCGCGGAGGCGGCGAGCAGGGCCACCGCCTCCTCGCCCTCGGCGCCGTCGGCCAGGCTGCGAACGAGCCAGGCCCGGACCACCGGGTCCCGGTCGGTGCGGACGAGGTGGAGCAGTCGTGCGCGCGTCGCCGGGTCAGCCTCGGAGGCTCCGATGCGTGCGAGCGCGAACGCCGCGCCGTGCCGCGCCTCGGGAAGCAGGCGGTCGAGCTGCCCGGTCAGGGCGGCGAGGGTGGCAGGGTCCTGCACGCCCTCGACCTCCGCGATGCCCAGCCGGCCGAGCGCCACGGCGGCCGCGCGCGAGGTGCCCCGCGGACCATCCAGCGCCGCGAGGAAGGTGGGCAGGTCCTGGCCGTCGGCGTGCAAGCCGAGTGCGGCGATCAGCGCCTCCCGCACCTGCTCGTCGGTCTCGCTGGCCCAGTCCGCCCGAAGGGGCCTGTCGCCTCCTGGCGTGAGCCCCAGGCCGAACGCCGCGGCCGCGCGCACGCTCGGGTCCGCATCGTCCAGCAGCAGGGTGAGCTCGCCGCGGGCGTCGTCGCTGCGCAGGCGTCCCAGGGCCAGGGCGGCGCGGCGTCGGACCTGCGGATCGGCGTGGCCGGCGTACACGAGGAAGCTCTCGACAGGTGCCCGCGCCACTTCCGCGCGCCAGATAGCTTCCAGATCGGAGGGCTCGGCGAGGGCGACGGCGAGGCTGAGCAGCATCATGCACGGAGCATAGTCGCTCGGCGAGCGCCGACGGGTGGGGCTGGGTAGGATCGGGTCATGCAGGAGCCCGCTCGAACGCTCGCCCGGCGCCTGGTCGCGCAGGCGACCGACCGGGCCGCACAGAAGCGGCTCGGCGTCCACCTCGACGACGATCCGGTGCTGAAGGCCGCCGTGGCGGCGCTCGCTCGAACGCGAGGTGTCGCGCTGCCCGCCGCTGCGGACGGCTGGGCCGGCAAGCGCCTGCTTCGGCTCGCGCAGGCCAGGGAGGACGAGGCCAGGGTGCGGCGCAACCCGATTCGGCGGGACGAAGCGTTCCGCTGCATGGACTGCGGAACGGACGTGACGCGCGGCGGTGCGACAGTCCGCGACCACTGTCCGAGCTGCTTGTCGTCCAGGCACGTCGACGTGGTGCCCGGCGACCGCGCTTCCGCGTGCCGCGGGATGCTCCGCGCGACGGGCCTGGCCTTGGTGGCCGGCGAGCCCGTGCTTCAGTACGTCTGCGACGGGTGTGGTCACCGCGGCCAGAACCGCGCTCATCCTGATGACGATCCCGTCCTGCTCGCTCGGCTCAGCGCAGCGGAGGCGCCGTGATGATCGGGCGCGTGGGCGCCGCGTGCGAGCGCCTCGCACTCTGTGCTGGACCGCTCGCCGTGGCGGTCAGCGGCGGCGTGGACTCCGTGGTCTTGTTGCACCTGCTCCACCGGCTGGGCTTCGAGCCGACGGTCTTGAGTTGCGATCACGGCTTGCGTTCGGGGAGCGTGGACGAGCTGGCCTTCGTCCGTGGGCTGGCCGACGACCTCGGGCTGCCGTGTCGCACGGCCTCGCTCGGCCTCTCGGCCGGCTCTGGCGCGCCGCAGCGTGCCCGGGCCGCGCGGCTCGCCTGGCTCTCGGGGCAGGGCTTCGACGCCGTGGCACTCGGACACCATCGAGACGACCAGGTCGAGCTGGTGATCGACCGCCTGGCCCGCGGCGCGGGAGCCGGGGGACTCGCTGGCATGTCCGAACGTCGGGGTGTGTTCGTCCGTCCGTTGTTGGCGGCGTCGAGGGCCGAGATCCTGGCCTACGCACGCAGACACGAGCTCAGCTGGATGGAGGACCCGAGCAACGCCGGCGGAACACGGGGTCAGCTTCGCCACCGCGTCATCCCGGCGCTGGAAGCGGCACGTCCTGGTGCTCGGGTCGCGGTGGCGCGGGCCGCCCAGCGTCTCCGAGAGGATCAGGACTACCTCCAGGAACGAGCCATGACGCTCGTGAGCGCCGACGGCGTGCCGGCGGACGCGCCGCCAGCCCTGGCCCGGCGGGCGCTGATCGAGCTCGTTCGGAGCGTGGCCGGAGGTCTCGCCGACACCGAGGCCCGGCACCTCGACGCCGCCCTGTCGCTGGGGGAGGGGGGCGTGGTCCAGCTACCTGGAGGTCTACGGATCGTGCGGGATGGCGGCCTGCGCGTGCTTCCCGCGTCCCCGGGTCCGAGGGTCCGTCCTGCCCAGTGGGGCCTCTGGTCGCTCCGAGCGCCCGTGGACTTCTCCGTGCGCTCGGTGGCGCCGGGGGAGCGGGGAGGGGGGTGTTCCCTGCGCGATCGCTTGCGGGCTGCCAGGATTCCACCTCACCTTCGCGATCTCCATCCCGTGGTCGAGGTGGGCGAGGCCCGCTGGCTCGTCGGGGTCTGGGAGAGCGGGAAGCTCCCGCCTGGCGTGCGTGTCGAGGCGACCCGTCCTCCGTGGCCCTGCGTACCGGGGGCGGGCCCGTTCACGTGGTGCCACGAGGCGGGGCCCATGGCCGGTTAGACTCCGGTGAGCAGCTCCAAGGGAACTGATGAACAAGCACGGCCGCACCGTCTTCTTCTGGGCCTTCATCGGGCTGGTCGTCCTCATGGCCTTCGTGGTGGCGAACAACCAGCAGTCGGAACGCACCTCGGAGCTCTCGTACTCCGAGATGATGTCGCGCGTGGAGTCCGGCCAGGTGAAGTCGGTCCGCATCCGCGGCGAGGAGCTCTCGGGCACCATGAGCGATGGCTCGGCGTTCCACACGGTGGGGCCTGGCGAGCACGCCTACCTGATGGCGGTGTTGGCCGAGAACGACATCGTTCCAGACTTCGAGAAGGAAGCCGAGCAGTCCTGGATGATGATGTTGGTGATCAACGGGCTGCCCGTCCTGCTCATCCTCCTGTTCTTCCTCTTCATGATGAGGCAGTTCCAGGTGGGGGGCGGCAAGGCCATGAGCTTCGGCAAGTCGAAGGCGCGGCTGTTGTCCGAGGGCGGACGGCGCGTCACCTTCGAGGACGTCGCAGGCGTCGACGAGGCCAAGGATGAGCTCGAGGAGATCATCCACTTCCTGAAGGAACCGCGGAAGTTCACGCGGCTCGGGGGCCGGATTCCGAAGGGCGTGCTCTTGATGGGACCGCCGGGCACCGGCAAGACCCTGCTCGCCCGCGCGGTGGCTGGGGAGGCGGGGGTGCCCTTCTTCTCGATCTCGGGCTCGGACTTCGTCGAGATGTTCGTTGGCGTGGGTGCTTCGCGCGTCCGCGATCTGTTCGAGCAAGGCAAGAAGAACGCTCCGTGCATCATCTTCATCGACGAGATCGACGCGGTGGGTCGGCACCGTGGAGCCGGGCTCGGCGGTGGCCACGACGAGCGTGAGCAGACCCTGAACCAGCTCCTCGTCGAGATGGATGGCTTCGAGTCCAACGAAGGCGTCATCATGATGGCGGCCACGAACCGCCCCGACGTGCTCGACCCGGCCCTGCTTCGGCCGGGTCGCTTCGACCGCCGTGTGGTGGTCGCGAGTCCCGATGTCGCGGGTCGGCTCGGCATCCTCAAGGTGCACACGCGCCGCGTGCCCCTGGGCGACGATGTCGATCTCGAGGTGCTCGCCAAGGGCACCCCGGGCATGAACGGCGCCCAGCTCGAGAACCTGGTCAACGAAGCCGCCCTGCTCGCGGCGCGCGACGACAAGAAGCGTGTGGAGCACCTCGACTTCGAAGACGCCAAGGACAAGGTCTTCATGGGCCCCGCGCGTCGGAGCGTCGTCATCTCCGACAAGGACCGGAAGCGGACCGCGTACCACGAGGCCGGTCACGCCCTGGTGGCGGCTCTGCTGCCGATGAGCGACAAGGTGCACAAGGTCACCATCACGCCGCGCGGTCGCGCGATGGGGTTGACCTGGTTCTTGCCCGAAGACCGCCACGGTCACTCCTTCGAGGAGTTCCGGGCGCGCATCGCCATGGCCATGGGCGGTCGCGCGGCCGAGGACGTGGTGCTCGGCGAGATCAGCACCGGCGCCAGCGACGACATCAAGCAGGCCACCCGCATCGCCCGGGCCATGGTGTGCGAGTACGGCATGTCGATCGACCTCGGACCGGTGAACTGGGAAGAGAGCCAGGGCGAGGTCTTCCTCGGGCGGGACATCGCCAAGAAGCGCAACTTCTCCGAAGACACGGCGGTCGCCATCGACGGTGAGGTCAAGAGCCTCATCGTCGAGGGGCAGCGGTGGGCGAAGCAGATCCTGCTCGCCAACATCCACATCCTCCACCGGGTGGCCCAGATGCTGCTCGAGAAGGAGACGGTCGACGGCGCCGACTTCCAGCGGCTCGTCGACGCCATGAACCCCGTGCTCCCCGATGGCGTCGGCGCGGTCTCGGTCGCCTAAGGTGCACGGTCCGGTCCTGGCGGGCATCCTCAACGTCACGCCGGACTCGTTCTCCGATGGAGGTCGCTTCGCCGGGGTGGAGGAGGCCGTGCGACGCGGCCTCGCCCTGGCCGAGGCGGGCGCCCACTGGGTCGACGTCGGTGGCGAGTCCACGCGACCTGGTGCGGCGGCCGTCCCCCCGGAGCGTGAGGCGGAGCGCGTGCTCCCCGTGGTCGAGGAGCTCGTCGCGGCCGGCGTGCGGGTCTCCATCGACACGCGCCGAGCGTCGGTGGCGCGGCTCGCCCTTGCAGCGGGTGCCGACGTCGTCAACGACGTCTCGGGCCTCCGAGATCCGGAGATGGTCGCCGTCGTGGCCCAGGCCGGTGCCGGAGCGGTGGTGATGCACATGAGGGGCACGCCGGCGACCATGCAGCAGCACACGCACTACGACGACGTGGTCACCGAGGTCCTCGCGGTGCTCGGGGAGCGCTTGAACACCGCGCGCGCCGCTGGCATCGAGCGCCTGTGGGCGGATCCGGGCATCGGCTTCTCGAAGAGCGCCGCGCAGTGCGCCGAGCTCGTGCGCCGGCTGCCGGAGCTGTCGGTGCTCGGGGTGCCCCTGTATGTGGGCGCCTCGCGCAAGTCCTTCATCGGGCACATCACCGGCGTCGGTGAAGCCTCCGAGCGCCTGCCGGAGAGCCTCGGGGTCGCTGCTGCGGCCGCGCTGGCGGGGGCTGCCGTGTTGAGAGTGCACGATGTGGAGGCCACTCGGCGTATGCTGGCGGTGCTCACACGTTGTAGCCCCGCGAGCTGATGCTGGACGTTCTCCGAGACTCGGTCTACGCCACGATGGGCTGGGCCGACGTGCTCGACATCGTGCTGATGTCCTACATCTTCTACCGCACGCTGCTCATCATCCGCGGCACGCGCGCCTTCCAGGTGCTGTTCGGCCTGATGGCCGCCGGTGTGCTCTACTTCCTGGCCGGCCGCTTCGACCTGTTCGCGATGGCTTGGCTGCTCGACAAGTTCTTCGTCTACATCGTGCTGGCGGTCTTGATCCTGTTCCAGAACGACATCCGACGGGGACTCGCGCGCGCCGGAGGACGGCTGTTCCGGAGCTTCGGAGGGACCTCGGAACCCTTCGTGCACGAGGAGGTCGTGAAGACCGCGTTCGCGCTGGCGAGCCGCCGCATCGGCGCGCTGATCGTCATCGAGCGGGGAGCGAGCCTCAACGAGCTGGCCGAGGCGGGCCACCAGCTCGACGCCCTCGTGAGCCAGGAGTTGCTGCAGGCCATCTTCCACCCCACGTCGCCGCTGCACGACGGCGCCGTCACGCTCCAGAAGGGGCGGCTGACAGCGGCCAAGGTCTTCCTGCCGCTGTCGCTGTCCAAGGACATCGCCCGCTACTTCGGCACCCGGCACCGGGCGGCCCTCGGCATCTCGGAGGAGACCGACGCCGTCGTCGTGGTGGTCAGTGAGGAGCGGGGGGCGGTGAGCCTGGTGACGGGCGGTGCGCTCACTCCGGTGGCCGACACCAACGAGCTGCGTGAGCAGCTCCAGGAGATCTTCCAGCCTCACGACGACGCTGAGCTGGAGGTCGCATGAGCGGCGTGCAGAAGGCGCTCGCGGTGCTGCGGACGAAGCTTCGGCCCCACGTGGTCTTCAAGGCACTGAAGCGTTCCGTGATCGAGAACCTCGGCTTCAAGGCGGCCAGCGTGGCCGTGTCCCTGCTGCTCTGGGGCTTCGTGCAGGGCAACCGGGTGGTCGACGGCAACTCACGGGTCCAGATCGTCTACTCGGGGCTGTCCGAGGACCTCGCGTTCAGCACCCGCCCGCCCACGCGTGCGCGGCTCACGGTGACCGGGCGGCAGTCCCTGGTGCGTGAGGTGGGGCGAAAGTCCCTCACCCTCGTGGTCGACCTGAGCGAGGCCGAGTCAGGGGTGCACACCTGGGAGTTCCGCCCCGAGGACGTGGTGGCGCTGCCTGACGAGGTGGAGGTGCTCCGGCTGGTGCCGAACTCGGTGCAGCTGCAGGTCGAGCAGAAGCTCACCCGGACCCTGCCGGTGCAGGCGGCGGAGCTCGGACGCCCGGCCGACGGCTACCGGGTCTCCGCCATCGCTCTGGAGCCCGACAAGGTCGAGGTGCGCGGCCCACGGTCGGCCCTGGACCAGGTCTCCAGCCTGGTCACGGAGGGCATCCCCCTGGCGGGCCTGTCGGAGTCCGCACGGCTACCGGTCACGCTCTCGTTGCCGTCACGGCTCGAGCTTGCGATGGACGCGCAGGAGATCATCGCGCACGTGGCGATCGAGGCGGTCACCGCGCAGAAGACCCTGCCCGACGTGCCCGTGGTGGTCAGGCACATGGGGAGCGGAAGCTGGCAGGCGGGGGTCGGCACCGTCTCGGTCAGCGTCGACGGTCCCGTGAACGCGCTCGCGGACCTCGACGCATCGTCGCTGACCGTGCTCGTGCACGTGCCGGAAGACACCGAGGCCCTGCCCCGGCTGGTGGGCCCGGGCACCGAGGGCCTGCGCTACCAGCTCGCCGGGCTGCCCGCCCGCGTCGACCTGCTCTCCATCACGCCGGACCGCATTCCGATCGAGCCCTTCTGAGGTGGCGAGCTTCGGCACCGACGGCATCCGGGGGCGGTGGCCCGACGTGCTCACGCCCGACGCCGCGACGCGGCTCGGTGCTGCGCTCCGTGGTCGGTACGCGCGCGTGGCGGTGGTGCGCGACACGCGGGCGAGCGGAGCGGAGGTCCAGGCTGCGCTGCTCGCAGGGCTGGGGGACCACGCCCTGATCTGCGGTGTGCTGCCCACACCCGGACTGTCTGCACTCCTCGCCACGGGCGTCGCAGAGGCCGGAGTCGCGATCACCGCCTCCCACAACCCCTGGCAGGACAACGGGCTCAAGGTGCTCGGCCCGGGCGGCCGCAAGCTCGACCCGGACGACGAAGCGGCTCTGGCGGAGGCGATGGCGTGGGCGGCTCCGGCCGGTGTGCCCGCGTTCCCGCTCGAGCTCGCCGACGCCGAGTCACGCTACCTGGCTGCCGTCCGCGCGGTGTTGCCCCCGGGCACCTGGCTCGATGGCGCCAGGATCGTCTTCGACGGGGCCCACGGCGCCGCGTGGCGTGTGGGGCCGACGTTGTTGCGTGCGCTCGGAGCGGAGGTCGTGCCCGTTGGCTGTGCGCCCGACGGCCGCAACATCAACGAAGGCGTCGGCGCGGTGCACCCCGAGCTCGCTGCGGTGCTCGTGCACGAGGCGGAGGCCGACTGCGGCATCGTGGTGGACGGTGACGGCGACCGGGTCGTGCTGATCGATCGGACGGGAGACGTGCTCGACGGCGACGCGGTGTTGCTGCTCCTCGCTCCGCCGGTGGGCCGCGCGAGCTTCCCAGCGGACGGTGTGGTCGGCACGGTGATGTCCAACGTTGCTCTGGAACAGGCCCTGGCCGAGCGTGGGCTGGACTTCGCCCGCGCGGCGGTCGGCGACCGCAACGTGGCCATCGAGATGGCCGTCCGCGGCTGGAACCTGGGCGGCGAGCCGAGCGGCCACGTCCTGTTGAGCGATGGACTGCCCACGGGCGACGGGCTCGTCACCGCGCTCCGTGTGCTGAGCGGAGGGCTCGACCTCGCCGAACGCCTCGGCGGGTGGGCGCCCGCGCCATCCGCGTCGGTGTCGGGCCGGGTGGCGGCGCGTCCGGCGCTCGAGGGCCTGCTCGAGGTCGAGCTCGCGCTCGAGAGGGCCAGGTCCCGGGGCGCCGCGCGGATCGTGCTCCGGTACTCCGGGACCGAGCCGAAGCTGCGTGTGCTGGTCGAAGCCGGCACCCAGGACCTCGCCGATGCGCTCGCGGGCGCCCTGCTGGGCGAGGTGCTGGCTGTGGTGGGCGTCGGCGGAGCGGATAGTCCTCCGGGATGAAGACCCTCGTCCGCCGGCTCGGCGTCAACGTCGACCATGTCGCCACCCTGCGCCAGGCGCGCCGCTCGCCCTACCCGGACCCCGTCGAGGCGGCGCTCCTCGCCGAACAGGTCGGCGCGCAGCAGATCACCTGCCACCTGCGCTGCGACCGGCGGCACGTGCAGGAGCGCGACATCCGTGTGCTCGGCGAGGTCGTGACGAGCCAGCTCAACGTCGAGGTGGCCACCACCGACGAGATGATGCGCATCATGGAGGAGCTGCGTCCGCACCGGGTGACGCTCGTGCCGGAGCGGGCCGAGGAGGTGACGACCGAGGGGGGGCTCGACGTGGCGGGTCGCGTCGACGAGGTGCGCCGCGCCGTGGACCGGCTGCGCGCCGCCGAGATCCTCGTCGCGCTGTTCATCGACCCGGACGAGCGCCAGATCGAGGCCTCGGCCCTTCCGGGTGTCGACCAGATCGAGCTGAACACGGACGCCTACGCGGTGGGCGGCGAAGCCAAAGCACCGGTCGAGCTGCTCCGACTGGGCCAGGCCACCAACGCGGGCTGGGCGGCTGGGTTGACCGTCGCTGCTGGCCACGGGCTGACCCACAGAAACCTGCTCCCGCTCGTGCGCGCCGTGCCCGAGATCGTCGAATACAACATCGGCCACAGCATCGTGAGCCGGGCTGTGTTCGTGGGCTGGGAGCGCGCCGTGGGCGATCTGCTGGAGTTGCTGAGGTAACAACACGGCATGAGGTACCCGGTCTCCTCCAGCGCGGGCGCGCGCGCCCTCGACGCGCACACCATCCACACCCTCGGGGTGCCCGCGCTCGGCCTGATGGAGATCGCGGGCGTGCAGGTCGTGAGGCTCTTGACCACCGACCTCGCCGACGCCGCCTCCCGGGGCGTCGTGGTGGTCGCCGGGCATGGCAACAACGGCGGGGATGGCTGGGTGGTCGCCAGGCACCTGCACCGCCGGGGGGTGGAGGTCGGCGTGTGGCCCACATCCGGACCCCCCAGCGCCGACTGCGAGACGATGCGGCGAGCCGCCGAGGCCTGTGGCGTCCAGGTGCTCGACGGGCTCCGCCCCTGCGGGTTGATCGTGGACGCCCTGGTCGGCACCGGGCTCCAGTCGGCGTTGCGCGACGAGGTGGCCGAGCGCGTCGCCGCCATCAACGGGCACGGCGCGCCGGTGCTCGCCGTGGACATGCCGTCGGGCCTCTGTGGCGACACGGGGCGGGTGCTCGGAGTCGCCGTGGAGGCGGCGCTCACGGTGACCTTCGACCGCCCACGCATCGGCCAGTTGCTGGAGCCTGGCGCCGATCGCGTGGGTCGCCTGGTCGTGGTCGACATCGGCCTGATCGGCGCGGCCGACGAGGTGGCCGGCATCGTCGATGGCGCGGAGATTGCGCCCCTGCTGCCCCGCCGCGCCGCCGCGAGCCACAAGCGCACCCACGGGCACCTGGGTGTGATCGCCGGCAGCCCTCGGATGGCGGGTGCCGCGATCCTGAGCTGCCACGCAGCCCTCAGAGCGGGCTGCGGCCTGGTTACCCTGCTCGTCGAAGAGGAGACCCTGCCGCGGCTGGCCCAGCTCCGCCCGGAGGTCATGGTGCGGGTCGAGCCGGCTCCGGGACCCGAGCACTGCAACGACTTCTCGGCGCTCGCCGTGGGGCCGGGCGTGGGCACGGGAAAGAGCAAGGTGGCGTGGCTCCGGCGGCTCTGGCGCGACGCTCGGCCCCCGGCGGTCTTCGATGCCGATGGGCTGACAGCGTTGATCGGCGTGTACGGACGCAGCCGCTTCCAGCGCTGCCTGACGCCGCACCCAGGTGAGGCCGGCCGGCTGTTGGGCCTCACGACCGAGGCGGTGCAGCGCGATCGGCTCGGCGTGGTGGCCCGGCTCGCCACGTCCCACCCCACCCTTCTCAAGGGCCGCCACACGCTGGTGGCCGGGGAGCGGGTCTGGGTCAACCGCACGGGCACCGCTGACCTGGCCACCGCGGGGTCCGGCGACGTGCTGACGGGCCTGGTTGGCGCCCTGTTGGCGCAAGGCGTGGCGCCCGAGAGCGCCCTGGTCGCCGGCGCCTTCGTGCACGGCCTGGCCGGGGAGCTGTGTGGTCGTGGCCTCGTGGCCTCCGACCTCGTCGAGCGGCTTCCCGACGCGATGGGCGGCGTCGCGGACCGTGTCGACGTGCTCGAGCGCCGCAGCATCTGAAGCTGGCCTTCCGCGCGGCGCCTCCGGGCGCTAACCTGCGTCCCGATGGTGTTCGGTCTCCTCGGTCCTGCGTGCTTCGCTCCCACGCCGATGGTGCGCCAGGACCCGAGCGGCGTCGCTGTCGATGGCGGCGTGGAGTCGGTGGGCGAGCAGGACGACGTCGAGCTCGTGCCCGGCGGCGCATCGGACGACACCGGCGAAGCACAGGGTTCCGACGGGGACGCGGCCGACTGGATCTTCACCCTGGACGAGGTCCACACCCTCGACGTTCAGCTGTCCCTGGACGCGCTGCAGGCCCTCGCCGACGATCCATACACCTACGTGGAAGGCGCCATCACCTTCGACGAGCACGCTGTCGACCAGGTGGGTGTGCGCCTCAAGGGGGCCAGCGGCTCGTTCCAGCCGATCAGCTCCAAGGCGAACTTCAAGATCGACATGAACCGGGTGGTGGAGGGGCAGGAGTTCTTCGGCCTCGAGCAGCTCACCGTGAACAACAACGTGGTGGACTGCTCGTTCCTGCGCGAGACGATGGGCTACCGGGCCTTCGCCGCTGCGGGCATGCCGCGCACCCGCACGGCGTACGTCTGGGTGACGGTCAACGGCAACGACAAGGGCCTCTACACCCTGCTCGAGACCCCGGACGACGCCTGGCTCGACCGGGTGTACAGCGACGGCAACGGCAACCTCTACGACGGCAAGTACGTGTTCGCGGAGGACTGGAGCTGGTTCTCGCGGGTGGACTTCCTGATCTCGACCGAGATCTACTTCGAGCTCGAAGAGGGCACCGAGGTGGGCCTCGAAGACATCCACGGCATCACCCAGGCCCTCATCGATCACTGGGACGACCCCGATGGCTATGCGGCCCTCGGTGCCCTCCTGGACTGGGACAGCTTCCACACCCAGTTCGCCACCGAGGTGTGGTCGGGGCACCTCGACGGGTACTACACGAACAACAACAACTTCCGCATCTACTTCAACCCGACCACCGGCCTGGCCGAGATCCTGCCCTGGGACATGGACTACGCCTTCTACGAGGCGTCGGACTGGGGCATGAGCTGGCTGAGCCCGCTGGGTGTGGTCGGGCAGTTCTGCATCGAGAACGAGGCCTGCTGGGCCGCGCAGCTCGAGCGCGCGGACGAGGTCTTCGACATCATCGATGCCGCGGCGCTCGGACAGGACCTCGAGCAGGCGGTGACCCTCATCACGCCCTACGCCAGCGCCGATCCCTACGCCTGTGGCAGCGCGGTCACCATCGCCGCCTACCAGGAGGTCTTGCGCACCTGGGTCGTCAGCCGCTCGCCCACGGCCCGGGCGCGCCTCGGGCTCTGACGTGGTCGACGACACCAGCCTCGTGGTAGGAACGCGCGATGGGCGGTGCCGACTACACGTCTCGACACCTTCGTCGGGACCTGCTGATCGCCCTGGGCTCGATGCTCCTGCTGGAGGTGGTGGGCCAGCTCGTCCCCGCGCCCGACCCGCTCTCGCTCGACGGGCGCGATGGGGAGGCCGAGGGCGTCTTCCTCAAGGGGAACCCCTACCTTCTCTGGGAGCTCACGCCTGGCGTCCAGCCCTTCGACGGCGGCGAGATCCGCGTGAACAGCCTGGGCCTCAGGGACCGGCAGCGAGGACCGAAGACCCGCCCGCGTGTGGCGGTGGTCGGGGACTCGAGCATCTACGGCCTCGGCGTGCGCGACCAGCAGCTCTTCACCGCCATCCTCGAAGAGCGCATGCAGGCGGACTTCATCAACGCCGGCGTGCCAGGGTACTCGACGGTGCAGATCCACAACCAGCTCGACCTGAAGGTGCTCCCCTTGGAGCCCGATGTGCTCATCGCCGCCACGGTGTGGAGCGACAACAACTTCGACTTCTTCCACGACGCCGACATGGTGGTGGATCTGGGCAACGACCGGGCCGCGGCTGGCGTGTGGTTGCGCACCGCTCTCGAGCACAGCGGGCTCTTCCGCTGGGCGGACTGGGCGGTGAGCGAGCTCGGACGTCGGCGGAAGGCGACCGAGATCCACACCGTGCTCCAGGCCGAGGCGGTCGCCACCGGCAGCCGGCGCGTGCCGATCGGCACGTACGCGGCGAACCTCGAGCGATTCTGCGAGCGCATGCATGCTCGAGAGGGTGCGGTCGTGTTCCTGGTGCTGCCCAACAAGGAGGACGTCCGGCCCACCTTCGACGACCCACCGTGGGTTCCCTACCGCGAGGTGTTGCGCACGGTCGCAGCCCGTTGGAACGCGCTGGTCATCGACCTTCCATCCGTGTTCGCGTCCATGCCCGAGCGCACGCTGTTCTGGGACCCGGTGCACCCCAACGTGCCCGGTCACCAGGTCATGGCGCAGGCTGTCGAGGACACCCTGCGGCGTGCGGGCTGGCCCGAACGGCCTCTGCGCCTCACCCCGCCGTCGTCGCCCCTGCCCGAGTTCGAGGACCCCTTCGAGGGCCGCGGGATCGAGCTGGGCCTGACCGACCCCGAGGGCTGGCCCGACCTGTAGAGGCCGCTAGGCCAGCGGTGGTTCTTCGCTCTGCTTCTTGCGTTCCTTGCGGGCCCCCATCCAGCGACCGACCACGAAGGCAGCGAGCACGGCGCCCAGGGTGAGCATGACGTAGCGCACGTTCGAGATCGCGCGGAGGTTGGCGGCCAGGCGGTCCCCGAGCCACCAGCCGACGCCTTCCCACACGCTCACGGTGATGATGGCGGCGAGGCCGTCGAGGAGCAGGAACCTGCGCAGGCTCATGCCGGTGGCGCCGGCGAAGAAGAAGGCGGGAAATCGGAGCCCCGGAAGCTGTCGGCAGACCACCACGGTCCAGGGGCCCATGCGGTCGTAGAAGCGCTGCATCCGAGCGGTCTTCTCGGGGCCGAAGAGCCGGCCGAGCCAGCCGCTCTTGGGGTTGAGGCCGGTGCGCCGTCCGAGGGTCCAGACGATGCAGTCGCCCGTCAACACACCGACGTAGCCGACGAGGATCGCCTCGGGCAGAGCCGCGTTGCCCGTCCGCGCCAGGGCACCCGCGACCAGGAGCGACAGGTCTTCGGGGATCGGCAAGCCGACCGCCGTCAGCACCAGCGCCACGTAGACCGCCACCAAGCCGTACCGGAGGAGGGTCTCCACGCGCGCTGCTCTCCCTTGGGCACCCTGTCTATGACGTCCTCGGCGGCTTGACACGCTGTGTGGTGGCGGCCATAGCGATCCCATGTCTGACCGCCCTCGCTTTCGCCGCCGTGCCCGCGCGCCCGAGCGCACGCGGCTGTCGTGGATGGTGGCGTTGCTGCTGCTCACCAGCGCGGCGTTGGTCGGGCGTTCGGTCCTCCGTCCAGCGCCTGTCGGGCCGCTGGTGCAGGTCCGTGGGGACGTGGAGCATCCGGGCTGGTACGAGACCGAGAGCCTGCAAGCCGCCCTCGACCTTGCGGGTGCGGGGCTCACGGCGGCCGAGGCCACCTTGACCGACGGGACGGTCGTGGTGGTGGACGGAGGCCTCGTGAGCCTCGCACCTCCGACCGAACCCCTGGTGTTCGGGCTCCCGCTCGACGTCAACACCGCGAGCGGCGAGGCGCTGCAAGCGGTCCCTGGGATCGGTCCGGCCACGGCATCGGCCATCGTGCAGGGGCGGCCCTATGCCTCGCTCGATCAGCTGCTCGACGTCTCGGGCATCGGCCCGGTCACCCTCGAGCGCCTCCGGCCCTTCCTCACCGCGGAGCCCTGAGGGCGTGGTCTGTTGACGGCCCTCCTCGTCCAGCAATAGGTCTCTGCTGTCCGGGAGAGTCCCTTGCCCGCCTTTCGCATCGTGTCGCCCGAACGGGAGACGTTCGTGGTCGATGCTTCCAACTGGCTGATGGCGCTGGGGCAGGGGGTCGAGCGCATCGGCGGTGACCTCTCCCGCCTCGCCTGCGAGCAGTTGATGAACGGCACGGTGCTGGCTCGGGACCCGATGTCCGGGCGGACGTGGGTGGTGAAGCCGCTCGCGGTCACGGCCGAGCTCGACGTGCTCCCGGAGCCGAGCGAAGAGCTGCTGGCCCTCGACGGCGACCCCGACGACACGATGGATGCCCCCGTTCCGCCCGAGCTGCTGGAGCGGCCGCCGCGTCGGCGGGCGGTGACCTTGAACGACGAGGCGCTCGCTTCGGTGGTCAACATCGACGACCCTTCGGAGGTCGCTCTGCGCGTGCTCGCCATCGCCGACGCACCGACCGCGGTGGAGACGTGGGAGCGCGGCCTCTTGCTGGCCCGCGAGCTGGTGGGCACCGAAGCGGGTTCCGCCATCGCCGCGCGCGCGGACGGGTTGGTGTTCGTCGCCGTCGCGGGGCCGTTCTCGGCGAAGCTCAAGGGCGTCAAGCTGCCGAGCGGCACGGGCGTCGCGGGCTTCTGCATCGCTCGTGGTGTGTCGGTCGCGCTGCAGGATGCCGGTCAGGACCAACGAATGTACCAGGCGGTCGACCGCGAGCTCGGCTACCGGACCAAGCGCCTGCTGGTCGCGCCGGTCACCCGACGCGCGGTGACCTACGGCTGCATCGAGTTGCTCAACCCGGTCGGCGACCGGGCCTTCGTCCGCAAGGATGTCGTGGCGGTCGAGATGGTGGCGGACGCGGTGGCTGAGCGGCTGCGGCAGCTCGAGGAGACCGGGCTCTTCCGAGCTTGAGCAGAGACCTGATAGAGCGGGCCGATGGTCTACCTCGACCACAACGCCACCAGCCCTCCGCGCCCCGAGGTGCTGGAACAGGCTCTGCCCTACGTCCACCAGCACTGGGGCAACCCCTCCTCGACCCACAGCGCCGCCCGCGAGCCGGCGCGGGCGCTGGACACCGCACGCGCTCGTGTGGCCGCCTACGTCGGTGCGCGGCCGCGCGACGTGGTGTTCACGGCAAGCGCCACCGAGGCCAACCACCTGGCGCTCCACGGTCGCCGCGCGCTGGTGTCGGCGGTGGAGCACGTGTCGGTCTTCGGAGCCGCGGGGACGTGGCCTCGGATTCCTGTGCGGCCGTCGGGCCGCGTGTCGGCGGCGGACCTGGCAGAGCTGCTCGACCCGTCCATCGACATCGTCAGCGTGCAGGCGGCCAACAACGAGACCGGGGTGCTCCAGGACCTGGCCGGCCTGGCAGAGGTCGTGCACGCCGCCGGGCGCCTCCTCCACGTGGACGCCGTGCAGGTCGTGGGTCGGCTCGCACCGAGCGAGCTCGAGGTCGCCGACCTCGTCACCTTGTCGGCCCACAAGGCGGGCGGGCTCAAGGGTGCCGGTGCCCTGGTGGTTCGACGCGGGGGCGTGCAGCCGCTGTTGTCGGGTGGGAGCCAGGAGCGGGGGCGACGCGCGGGCACCGTGGACGTCGCCCCGTGCGTGGCGCTGGGCGTCGTGGTCGGGCTCCCGCTACCTCGGTTTCCCGAGCTCGGAGGGCTCGCGCGCACCGTCGTCGCGCTCGGTGGTCGGGTCACGGCTGGCGGCCTGCCGAACACCCTCCATGCGTGCTTCGATGTGCCGGGCGATGCGATCGTGATGGGGCTCGACCTGTTGGGAGTCTGCGTCAGCCAAGGCAGTGCCTGCTCCAGCGGCGCGAGCGAGCCCAGCCATGTCCTCGCGGCCATGGGCCTCGATCCTCGGTCCGGGCTGCGCGTCTCGACCGGATGGAACACGACGACGGCCGATCTCGACGCCCTCGCCGATGCGCTACATCAGGTGGTGCCGCGCACCCGAGAGGCTCTGGGATGAGGATCGTCGTCGCGATGAGTGGTGGGGTGGATTCCTCGGTCACGGCTGGGTTGTTGGCTGAGCAGGGTCACGAGGTGATCGGCGTGCACATGAAGCTGCACGATGCCGACCCGGAGCAGGCAGGGCACTGTTGTGGGCTCGACGACGCGCTGGATGCCCGCCGCGTGGCCGACCGCCTGGGCGTGCCCTTCCACGTGATCGACCTGCGCGAGGCCTTCCGGAAGGCCGTGGTGCAGGACCTGATCGACACCTACGTCGCCGGCGAGACACCCAACCCCTGCGTCCAGTGCAACGGCGTGCTGAAGTTCCGGGTGCTCCTCGCTCGCGCCATGGCGCTCGGGGCGAGCCACCTCGCCACCGGGCACTACGCACGCATCCGCGAGGGCCGCCTGCTCCTCGCGCGCGACGCCCACAAGGACCAGACCTACTTCCTCTTTCCGATAGCTCTTGGCGCGTTGCAGAAGACCCTCTTTCCGCTCGGCGAGCTGACCAAGTCGGAGGTGCGGGTGCACGCGCGCCGCTTCGGGCTCGTCACGGCGGAGAAGGCCGAGTCGCAGGAGATCTGCTTCCTGCCGGACCACGACCACGCGCGCTTCATCCAGCGCGAGGACGGCCGTGACGCCGCCGGCGAGGTGGTGGACCAGCAGGGCCGCGCACTTGGGCGCCACGATGCCTACTACCGCTACACCGTGGGGCAGCGGCGCGGGCTCGGTGTGTCGGCTGCGGAGCCGCTCTACGTCCACCACGTGGAGCCCGACACCCGACGGGTGGTGGTGGCCGGCCGACGCCACCTCCTGTCACCCGGCCTGGTGGCCGACCGTTGGACATGGCACGAGCGGCCCTCGCCGCAGGAGCGCGTCACGGTGCGCATCCGCCACAACGGACGCCCCGTGGAGGGGCACGTCGGGGCGGGCCAGGCGCCCGTCATCCGCTTCGCGGAGCCGGCCTGGGCCGTGGCGCCGGGGCAGGCGGTCGTGGTGTACCGTGGCGAGATGGTGCTCGGTGGAGGCTGGATCCGATCGTCGCTGCCCGCGGAGGTCGCGTGACGAAGCTCGAGGGTTCCCTCGGCTACGTCTTCGTGGAGCGTGAGCTCCTCGCGCGCGCGCTGACCCATCGGAGCTTCACCGAGGAGACCGCGGGGGAGGACCGCCACAACGAGCGGCTGGAGTGGCTCGGCGATGCGGTGCTCGAGATGCTGACCACCGAAGCCCTCCACCAGCGCTTCGAACAGGCCCCAGAGGGGCAGCTGTCGCGGATGCGCGCGGAGCTCGTGCGGACCCAGACCCTGGCGGCCGTGGGCCGCGACTTCGATGTCGGTCCCCACCTGCGGCTCGGGCGGGGCGAGGAGCTGACCGGTGGCCGGGAGAAGGACCGCGTGCTCGCCAACGCCGTGGAAGCGCTCCTGGGCGCGGCCTGGGTGGACGGGGGCCTGGCAGCGGTGACGCAGCCCTACGAGCGCGGATGGCGCGGTCGGATCGAAGCGATCGAGGATCCCGCTACCTACGGCAAGGATCCCAAGAGCGCGCTGCAGGAGCTCTCGTGGAAGCTCTGGCAGCTGCACCCGCGCTACGTGGACCTCGGACACGAGGGGCCGCCTCACGCGCGGACCTACCACTGCGGTGTGCAGTGCGGTGAACACGTCACGGCGCGCGGATCGGGGGCTTCCAAGCGATCCGCTCAGCGGGCCGCGGCGCGGATCGCCCTCGGACGAGCCCGGCAGCCAGCATGAACTCCCCCGCCTACCGCTGCGGCTACGTCGGCATCTTCGGGCGACCGAACACCGGCAAGTCCACCTTCCTGAACCGTGTGCTCGGGCAGAAGGTGAGCATCGTCTCCCACCGCCCCCAGACCACGCGCAACCGTGTGGTGGGCATCCACACCACCGACGAGGTGCAGGCGATCCTGGTCGACACGCCAGGCCACCACGACGCGCACGGCGAGCTGAACCGTCGGATCGTGAAGGCTGCGGAGGCGGCGCTCGACGACGTCGACGTGGTGCTCTTGTTGGCTGACCTGACCCGTGGGGTGCACCAGGCCAAGGCGGAACGGGCGATCCTCTCCCGTGGCGAGGAGGTGCTCTTCGAGCGCATCGCGGACCGTGACATGCCCGTCATCCTGGGGCTCAACAAGGTCGACGCCGTGGACAAGGAGTGGGTGCTGCCCGTGATCGAGGCGTGGAGCAAGGTCGGCGCCTTCGAGGCGGTGGTGCCCTTCTCGGCGCTGAAGGGGCGGGGTGTCGAGGCGGTGTTGGAGGCCTGCACGTCGCGCCTGCCGGAGGGACCCGCGCTCTTCGAAGCCGACCAGCTCATGGACAACAGCGAGCGCTTCGTGGTCGCGGAGCTCGTGCGCGAGAAGCTGTTCCACACCCTCCGCGACGAGCTGCCGTACCAGACCGCGGTGGAGGTCGAGAGCTTCGTCGAGGACGAGCGGCAGGGACAGCCCTTCGTCACCATCGGCTGCCGCATCCTGGTGGAGCGGAGCTCGCAGAAGGGCATCGTGATCGGAAAGCGCGGCGCGACCCTGAAGAAGATCGGAACCGCCGCGCGCCGAGACATCGAGCGACTGCTCGCCTGCCGTGTGCACCTCGAGCTCTTCGTGGCGGTCGAGACCAACTGGTCCAGGAACCCGCGTCTCCTGAAGTCGTTGGGCTACGAGGGGTGACCGACAACCTCGCCGGACGTGTCGCCGTGGTGCTCGGTGGCACCGGTACGATCGGCCGGGCGATCGCGCGCTCGCTGGCCTCTCTGCAGGCCAAGATGGTCGTGGTGTGCCGTCACGGCTCCCGGGGCATGGAGGTCGTGCAGCAGGTGGCGCTCCACAGCGCGAACCGCGACATCGACCTGCGGGTCGTCGATCTCGCCCGGCCGGTCGAGGCGCGGGTCTTCGCCTTGGAGTTGTTGGACGGCTACCCCGAGATCGACATCGTGGTCGACGCGGTGTCCGACGACAGCCTGGAGGCGGGCAAGGCCTTTCGCGGCAACGTGCTGGGTCCCTTCCTCTTGCAGAACCTGCTCGTGCCGTCCCTGACCAGGCGCGCCGGTCGGATCGTCGTGCTGGCCGCTCACCAGGCCGGCGGGCTCGATCTGGAGCACCTGCACGGGGTGGGTGAGCCGCGTCGGCGCATGCTCGGCTACCAGCAGGCGCGCCACATGCTGGCGCTGGCGCGAGCGCGTCGCACGCGAGGTCGGGTCGCCGTCCATGTCGTGCACCCCGGCACGGTGACGGCGGAGCGCTTCTCGGACCTCGACCCCGCACAGCCGCTGGTCACGCCCGAGCGCGCGGCGGACACCCCAGCCTGGGTGGCGTGGAGCCCGGTGGTGGCCGGCGTGTCCGGCGCCTACTGGTTCGATCGGTGCGAGGTGCCCAGTCGCTTCGACGACCCGGCGGCCCAGGATGCGCTCTGGGCGGCGTGCGAGAGCCTGGTGTCGGTGTAGGCCCCGAACGCACCCGCCAGCACGGTAGATTCCGGACATGCTCTTGTTCAGCCTGATGTTCTTCGCCTGCAAGGACGGCGCGTCGACCGACGACACCGGCCCGGCCACCTCCTCCGACGACACCGCGCTGGTCGACGACACCGCGGCTCCGGTCGATGGTGACGGCGACGGCTTCGTCGCGGGCGACGACTGCGACGACAGCGACGCCACGGTGAACCCGGACGCGGCCGAGGACTGCGACGGCGTCGACGACGACTGCGACGAGAGCGTCGACGAGGGCGTGCTCGAGGTCTTCTACCCGGACGCCGACGGCGATGGCTTCGGCGATGGCGATGCGCCGACGGAGCTCTGCGAGGTCACCAAGGGGTACACGACCGACGGCACGGACTGCCAGGACACCTCCGCGGCCGTGTTCCCAGGCGGCGTCGAGGTCTGCAACGGCATCGACGACGACTGCGACGATCTGGTGGACGACGCGGACGACGGCCTCGACGCTGACAGCGCCACCACCTGGTACCTGGACGATGACGGCGACGGCTTCGGCCAGACGCACACCGGCTGGCTCACCTGCACCGTGCCGCAGGGCTACGCGACCGCGCCGGACGACTGCGACGACACCGACGAGGCCGTGCACCCCGACGCGTTCGAGGTGTGTGACGAGCTCGACAACGACTGCGATGCGCTCGTCGACGACGACGACGACACCCTGGACACCAAGAGCGCCACCTCCTGGTTCGCGGACACCGACGGCGATGGCTACGGCTACGAGGGGACCTCGCTGTTGGCGTGCGAGGCGCCCAGCGGCTTCGTGGAGGACGACACCGACTGTGACGACGAGGACGGCGAGGTCCATCCCGCGCAGGCGGAGGTCTGCAACAACCTCGACGACGACTGCGACACGCTGGTCGACGACGAAGACGGCAGCCTCGATGCGTCGACGACGTCGGACTGGTACGTGGACGTGGACGGAGACGGCTACGGGACCGGGACCAAGGCGCTGTCGGGCTGCGATGTGGGCACCGGCTACGCGAGCGTCGCCGGGGACTGCGACGACGACGACGTGACGGTGAGCCCGAGCGCGAGCGAGGTGTGCGACGACGTCGACAACGACTGCGACGGGCTGGTCGACGACGACGACGACACGGTGGATGCGACCACCGGCATCACGGTGTACGTCGACGCCGATGGCGACGGCTACGGGACCGATGCCAGCGTGACCTACGCCTGCGACGAGACCTCGGGCCTCTCCCGCACCGGCGGCGACTGCGACGACGGTGACGGTGACGTCAACCCCGGCGTGCAGGAGACCTGCAGCGGGGTGGACGACGACTGCGACGGCCTCGTCGACAGCGACGACGACTCGCTCGACGTCGGCTCGATGAGCGACTGGCACGACGACGCCGACAGCGACGGCTACGGCGATCCGGAGGTCTTCACCGAGGCCTGCGATGCGCCGTCGGGCACGGTGGCCGATGGCACCGACTGCGACGACACCGACAGCAGCGTGAACCCCGGGGCGACGGAGGTCGACGGCGACGGCACCGACCAGGACTGTGACGGCTCCGACGCGAGCTACACGGTCGACGATCTCGCGGTGGGCGATCTCGTGGTCACCGAGATCCTCGCGGACCCCTTCGTCGTCGCCGATGATGACGGTGAGTGGTTCGAGATCTACGTCGACTTCTCCGATGGCCATGTCGACCTCTCGGGGCTCGTGGTCAGCGACGACGCCACCTCGACCGAGACCTTCGAGGTCACGCGCAGCCTGATCGCCACGGCGGGCGACTACGTCGTGTTCGGCACGTCCACCGACACCTCGGTGAACGGTGGCGCCGACGTCGACTACGACTGGGGCAACACCGGGCTGTTCTCGCTGGCGAACTCCAGCGCGGACGGGCTCAGCATCGAAGCGCCCGACGGCACCATCCTCGACGAGGTCGCCTGGAACGACGGCGCCATGCCCGACGAGGAGGGGGCGGCGATGAACCTCGACCCGGACTTCTACGATCCGACCGACAACGACGACGCCAGCTCCTGGTGCGAGGCACAGGACTCGATGTCGGGCGGCGACCGCGGCTCCCCCGGCCTCGCCAACGCGGAGTGTGAGTAGCTTCCGCTCCTCGCTCGCACGGTCGTCAGCGCGTCGCGGCCCGGGCCTCGCGGGTTCGGTAGGCCGCGAACTTGTTGGGCAGCTCCGTGCGCACGGCGAGCGGTTCGCCGGTGCCGGGGTGCTCGAGCCGTAGCTCGCACGCCCACAAGAAGAGCCCCTTCTTGCGCAGCACGAAGTCGCCGGCGGGGGTGTACACGTCGTCGCCCACGATGGGGTGTCCGAGGGAGGCGACGTGGATGCGCAGCTGGTGGGTGCGACCGCTCTCGGGCCAGAGCTCCACCCGGGTCACCTCGCCATGGTGGCGGGACGGAAACACCTCCGCGGCCCGGTACCGCGACCGCGCAGGTCGGCCGCCCACAGGTGTGTCCACCTCGCCCTCGCCGCTCATGGAACCGGCGACGAAGGCTTCGTAGCGCTTGACCACGCGGCGTTCTTGGAAGGCTCGCCCGAGCTGGACCAGCGACTCGTAGCGGCGGGCGGCGATCACCAGCCCGCCCGTGCGCATGTCCAGACGGTGCACCGGACGGGGCCACGGGAGCGCGTCCACGGCGTCGACCTCGGGCAGGTGCCCCGGCAAGGCCCGCTCCAGCGTGCGCCTCCGGTGCCCGAGCACGTGCAGTCCCGGGGGCTTCTCCACCACCGCCAGCCAGCGGTCGGCGTACAGCACGCGCACGTCGAGCTCGTAGGGGTCGGGGCGGTGCTCGCGCCCGGGCCGGCAGGTGAGCTGCTGGCCGACCTTCACCCGGCGGGTGGACTCGACCGGCACGTCGTCGAGCAGGATGCGCCCGTCCTTGACGAGCTTCTTGGCGCGCTTGCGGCTGTGCAGGATGTCCGAGAAGGCGCGAAGCGCGCAGAGATCGATGCGATCGCCCGCTTCGTCGTCCCCCACGGTGTGTGTCAGGACCATGCCGAGATAGGTAGCGCGTTCCATGACACCCGTGATCGCCATCGTCGGCCGACCCAACGTCGGCAAGTCCACCCTCTTCAACCGTCTGGTGGGTCGGCGGTCCGCGATCGTGCACGACCGGCCGGGGGTCACGCGCGACCGGCACTACGACACCACGGATCGCTACGGCGACCGCGAGGTCATGCTGGTCGACACGGGTGGCTTCGAGCCGCGCCCGGAGGACGACCTGTTCGCCGCGGTCCGCGACCAGGCGCTCGCCGCGGTCGAGGAGGCCGACGTCGTGTTGTTCGTGGTCGACGCGCGCGCGGGCATGACCCCGGCCGACCAGGAGGCCTCCGACATCCTGAGGCGGAGCGACCGCCCCGTGCTCCTGGTGGCCAACAAGTGCGACAACCCCAAGGTGGTCGATGACGCCATGGAGTTTCACGCGATGGGCTTCGAGGAGCTCTTCGACATCTCCGCGGAGCACAACCACGGCGTGGGCTACCTGATGGACCGGGTGCTCGAGCTCCTTCCCATGGTATCGGACGACGACGAGGAGACCGAGCTCGAGGGCGCGGACGAAGGCGGCATCCGCATCGCGGTGCTCGGAAAGCCAAACGTCGGCAAGTCCACGCTCGTCAACCTCCTGCTGGGCGAGGCCCGCCAGGTGGTCACGGACATCGCCGGCACCACGATGGACGCGATCGACGTCCCCGTCGAGATCGATGGCATCCCCTACACGCTGGTCGACACGGCCGGGGTCCGGCGGCGCTCGCGGATCGGGGACCAGGTGGAGGGCTTCGCGGTCTCGCGCGCCATCCGCACCGTGGAGCGCTGCCACGTCACGCTCCTGATGATCGACGCGAGCCTCGGGCCGAGCGAGCAGGACGCGCGGCTCGCCAGCCTGGTGATCGCTCGCGGCCGCTGCCTCATCGTGCTGCTCAACAAGTGGGATCTCGTCCGCGCGGACTCCGAGCGGAACATCCGTGTGCTGCGCGACGAGTTCGAGCGCAAGATGCCCCACACCGAGTTCGCGCCGATCATCCAGATCTGCGCCACCACCGGCAAGGGCTGCCACGTCATCGGCCCCACGGTGCAACGCATCTACGAGGCCTTCGACAAGCGGCTCAGCACCGCGGAGTGCAACCGCTTCCTCGAGGACTCGGTGACCACCCACTCGGTGCCGCAGCGCTACCACCGCCCGGTCCGTCTGAACTACATGACCCAGGTCCGCGTGCGGCCGCCGAGCTTCGTCATCTGGTCGAACACCCCGGAGGGGGTCGACGAGACCTACAAGCGCTACCTGAAGAATCGCCTGCGGAAGCACTACGGCTTCGAAGGGACCCCGCTGCGCCTCGACTTCAAGAAGAAGCGACGCCTGGGGGAAGCCATCGAGGAGGACTGATGTCGGTCGTCCGCATCCTCGAGGACCGGTTGGTCAACAAGATCGCCGCCGGCGAGGTCGTGGAGCGGCCGGCCAGCGTGGTGAAGGAGCTGATCGAGAACTGCGTCGACGCGGGGGCGGGCGTGGTGGAGCTCGGGCTCGAGGCGGGAGGTCGTCGCCTCATCGAGGTGGTCGACGACGGCTGCGGCATGGACGAGGCCGACGCCATGATGTGCCTCGAGCGGCACGGGACGTCGAAGATCAAGAGCGAAGACGACCTCTTCTCGGTCGCCTCCCTCGGCTTTCGCGGCGAGGCGCTGCCTTCGATCGCGAGCGTCAGCCGCTTCGAGCTCCTCACACGGCGGGCCGAGGACGAGGTCGGAACGCGGGTCTGGGTCGATGGTGGGCGGCTCCAGGGCCAGGAGCCCGCCGGCTGCCCAGCGGGCACCCAGATCCGTGTGCGCCAGCTGTTCTACAACGTGCCGGTGCGTCGCAAGTTCCTGCGCACGGTCCCCACGGAGCTGGGTCACTGCGTGGAAGCCGTGACGCGGATGGCGCTGATCCAGCCCCAGGTCGACTTCACGGTCACCCACGACGGGCGGGTGCTCTTGCGTGCGCCGGGCATCGCCGACCAGGGTCTGGAGGGTCGCCGCAAGCGGGCCGCGGACCTGCTCGGCGAGCGCGGCGCGGCGCTCATCCCGGTGCAGTTCGGCCAGGGCGGCCTCGAGGTCGACGCGCTGATCGCCCCGGTCGGCGTGCACCAGGCGAGCGCGGTCAGCTCGATGTACCTCTACGTCAACGGGCGCTTCGTCGCCGACCCGGTGCTCCGACGAGCGGTCCGCGATGCGTACCGGCACATCGTGCCCAAGGGGCGCCACCCGCTCGTCGTTGTGGGCATCCGGTTGCCGCCGAGCGAGGTCGACGTGAACGTGCACCCCCAGAAGACCGAGGTGCGCTTCCGCTTCCAGCGGGACCTCCAGGCTGCGGTCGCCGACGGGCTTCGAGCGGTGCTCGAGACCCATGGCATCCGCCGTCCGGTGCACGAGCGGGTTGCGCTGTCCGACGCACCGATCCAGAGCACGGAGCCCTTGCCACTGGTGGCGGACACCTGGGACCAGCGACCTTGGGTGTCGAGCCGGACGCTGTCTCCTCCAGCAGCGGACGCCCCCGCGTCGCAGCATTCGCCGCTCGCGGCCGCGCCGGACGTCGAGCCGCACACACCCCGCCCGATCCCCTCCGATGCCCTGCTTCCCGTGCCGCGGTTCCAGGACCTGCGCGTCGTCGGTCAGCTGGTGGAGACCTACCTGGTGTGCGAGGGGGGCGGGGAGCTGGTGCTGATCGATCAGCACGCGGCCCACGAACGGATCACGCTGCACCGCTTGGAACGGGATGCGTCGGGCAGCCTGGGCGCGGCCCAGGAGCTGCTGGTCCCGGTGGTCATCGACCTCCCCCGGGGCCAGGCGCTCGCTCTGGAGGTCAACCTCGCGGTGCTCGACGAGCTCAAGATCGCTTGCGAGCCCATGGGCAACGGAGCCTTCGCCGTGAAGGCCGTTCCGCAGACCCTCGCCAAGGCCGACATCGGGGAGCTGTTGAGCGACATCGCTGGGGACCTCGCGGCGGGCGGACGGGGGGGGCCGGGCCGCGCGCTGCGCGACCACGTGCTGGCGACCATGGCGTGCCACAACTCCATCCGCGCCCACCAGCGGCTCAGCGAGTACGAGATGCGTGAGCTGCTCAAGGCGCTGGACGCCGTCGACTTCGAGGTCTGCGCGCACGGGCGGCCCGTGGCCATCCGGCTGGACCAGGCGGAGCTCGAGCGCCGCTTCCACCGCTCGTGATCCTGGTGCTCGGCGGGCCCACCGCCGCCGGGAAGACCGCCGCAGCGATGGCCGTGGCCGATGCGTTCGGAGCGCGGCTGGTGAGCGCCGATGCGATGCAGGTGTACCGACGCATGGACATCGGCACCGGCAAGCCGACGCCTGAGGAGCTCCAGCGCTACCCGCACGCCTGCGTCGACATCCGGGAACCCACCGAGGAGTTCTCGGCGGCGGACTTCGCCCGGTCGGCCGAGGCCTGCATCGCCGAGGGCGGACCGGTCTGCGTGGTGGGGGGAACGAGCTTCTACCTGCGAGCCCTGCTCGTCGGCCTGGCACCCACGCCGCCGGTCGACCTCGCCTTGCGCGCGGAGCTCGAGGCCCTCGCCGATCTGCACGCCGAGCTCGCCGCCGCGGACCCGGGTCTGGCGGCGGAGCTTCACCCCAACGATCGCGTCCGCATCGTCCGCGCGCTCGAGGTCTTTCGGCAGACCGGTCGTCCGTTCTCGCAGATCCGTGCCGAGCACCGGGCGGCGGGACCCCGGCAGGCCGCGGTTCGCCTGTGGCTCGACCGCGATGATCTCGACGCGCGCATCGACCGGCGGGTCGGCGAGATGGTGTCCGCCGGCTACGTCGACGAGGTGGCCGCACTGTTGGACGAGGGCGTGCCACGACACGCCAAGCCGATGAAGAGCCTGGGCTACCGGCACCTCGCCGAGCACCTCCTCGACGGACTGCCGCTCGACGAGGCCGTCCGGCGCACGCGCCGGGACACGCGCAAGTTCGCGCGCAAGCAGCGCACCTTCCTGAAGGGGCTCGGCGGTTTCGACCCGCTGCCCGCCGACGATCGCGACGCTGTGCTGCGAGCGGCGGAGCGCGCCTTCAGCGCCCGTTGACGTTCACCACGCCTGCGGCGGCCATCACCTCGAGCGGCGCCGTCCCGCCGTGCTCGACCCCATCCACCGTCAGCGTGCCACCACCTGCGTCCAGCGCCAGGTCGTAGGCTCCGGCGGGCAGATCCACCGTGGCGTCGCCGCTCGCGACCAGCACGTGCACGTCGTCCGCTGTGGCCAGGGCGAGGTTGGCGGTGCCCGCGCCCACCAGCACCAGCAGCTCGGGGCTCGCGAGGTCGTCGCCCACCACGCTGCCGGTGCCCACCGTGAGGTCGAGCGGTCCGGACATCCCGACCACGGCGATGCGCCCCTCGCCGACGTCGGCGGTGACCGCTAGCTCCTCGGGGAGCGTGAGCCGGGTGTCGACGCTGCAGCCGAAGACCCGCTTGCAGCGCGCCGTCAGGTACAGCACGTCATCCTCGACGCGCGTGGACAGCGCGAGGCTGCCCTTCCAGCCACGGGACGTGCGTTCGATGCGCACGCTGTCTCCTGCGACCAGCTCCAGCTGGCCGCTGTCGGTGATCACCACCACCTCGGACACCGACTCGTCGACCGTGAAGACCTCGTGGGTCTCGGAGGTGTCGCAGGAGCCGAGTCCCACGGCGGTCATGGCCGCCATGCCCAGGGTGGTCACTGCTCCGCGCTTCGACATCTGACCTCCGGAGTGCCCGCTCACGACTCCTTGGACACCGCGCTGACGGATCTGCGCCCGTCGGCATTCGTCTCGGCTCGCCCACACCGGGTTAGAGCGTGCCCCGATTGGAGGCCCCATGGAGCTCGTCCTGGACTTCGAACGCCCCCTCGTGGAGCTACAGAAGCGGATCGACTCGCTCGAGGAGCTTCAAGAGAACGAGGGGATCGACCTCTCCGCGTCCATCGAGCAGCTGCGCCGTCAGTCGGTGCGGCTGCAGGACCAGATCTTCTCGAGCCTCACGCCGTGGCAGCGCACCCAGCTGTCGCGGCACCCGCGTCGTCCGTACACCCTCGACTACGTGGAGCGCCTCTTCGAGGACTTCGTGGAGGTGCACGGCGATCGTGCGGGTCACGACGACCAGGCCATCGTGTGCGGGATGGCCACCTTTCGCGGTCGGCACGTGGCGGTGATCGGCCACCAGAAGGGTCGCAACACCAAGCAGAACCTGCACCGGAACTTCGGCATGCCCCGACCGGAGGGCTACCGCAAGGCGCTGCGCGTGATGCACCTGGCAAACCGCTTCAAGAAGCCCATCTTCTGCTTCATCGACACGCCCGGCGCCTACCCCGGGGTCGATGCCGAGGCGCGGGGCCAGGCCGAAGCCATCGCCAAGAACATCCTCGACATGTCGGAGTTCTCGGTGCCGGTCATCTGCGTGGTGATCGGCGAGGGCGGAAGTGGCGGGGCCCTGGCGATCGGCGTCGGCAACCGGGTGTTGATGCTCCAGAACAGCATCTACTCCGTGATCTCGCCCGAAGGCTGCGCGGCCATCCTCTGGCGTGACCGGGCGGAGGGCCCGAAGGCGGCCAGTGCCTTGCGCATCACGTCGGAAGACTGCCTGAGCTTTGGCGTGGCCGACGAGGTCGTCACCGAGCCACGCGCTGGCGCCCACCGGGACCACGAGGCCACCGCCGCCGCGCTGGGCGATGCCCTCGACCGGCACCTGAGCGCGCTGGAGAAGCTGTCGGCGCCCGAGCTCCGCCAGGATCGGTACGACCGCTACCGGCGGCTGGGGGTGGTGCTGGACCAGGTCACCACCACCCGGCATTGAGCAGCGATCGGCTCGAGGTGGCCGCGGGCGGCGCGCTCCGGGGACGGCTGCGCATGCCTGGCGACAAGTCGATCAGCCACCGTGCGCTGATCTTCAACGGCCTCGCCCACGGCTCCGCGAAGGTCACGGGCCTGCTCGACGCGCTCGATGTGCAGGCCACGATGCGGTGCATGCAAGCCCTCGGTGTCCGCGTGGAACACGGCATCGTGCACGGCACCGGCCACACCCTGGCCACGCCACGGGGTGTGTTGGACTGCGGGAACTCGGGCACCGGCCTGAGGTTGCTGGCAGGCTTGCTGGCAGGTCAACCCGTGCGAGCCGTGCTCACCGGGGACGAGAGCCTGGTGGAGCGGCCCATGGGCCGGGTCACGGAGCCCCTGCGCCGCATGGGTGCGCGCATCGATGGGCGTGAGCAGGGCGCCAAGCCGCCCCTCACCGTGCACGGTGGCAACCTGTCGGGCCTCACGTGGGACAGCCCGATCGCGTCGGCCCAGGTGAAGAGCTGCCTGATGCTGGCCAACCTCGGTGCGAGCGGCGAGCTGCGCTACCGGGAGCCCCACCTGTCGCGAGACCACAGCGAGCGCATGCTCGGCGCGATGGGCTTGCGCTGGGTCCGGGACGACGGCTGGTTGGTCGTCGACGGCGGCCAGCGACTGGACGCGCAGGACGTCGACGTGCCCGGGGACATCAGCTCGGCGGCCTTCTTCCTGGTGGCGGCCAGCATCGTCCCGGGTTCCGAGCTCCTGCTGGAGCACGTCGGGCTCAACCCCACACGGACCGGCGTGCTCGACGCACTCGCCGCGATGGGGGCCGACATCACCGTGCAGGCCGAACGGGTCGTCTCGGGTGAACCGGTCGGCGACCTGCTGGCGCGCCACGCCGGGCTCTCCGGTGCGCGCATCGATGGCGGGCTCATCCCCCGGCTCATCGACGAGATCCCCGTGCTTGCGGTGGCCGCCGCGTGCGCCGCGGGCGAGACCGTGTTCGCCGACGCCGCCGAGCTCAGGGTGAAGGAGTCCGATCGCGCGGCCACCACCGTCGCGCTGCTGCGCGCGCTCGGCGGCGCCGCCGAGGAGCGCCCGGACGGGCTCGTGGTGGAGGGCCGTCCCCTCCGCGGTGGGGCCGTGCACGCTTGCGGCGACCACCGCATCGCCATGGCCGGATGCATCGCGGGGCTGGTGGCACGGGGGCCGGTCACGGTGTACGAGGCCCAACACGTCGCCACCTCCTTTCCCAGCTTCACCACCTTGTTGGATGCGGCCCGTGCCTGAGCGCTTCGCCATCGCCATCGACGGACCGGCCTCGAGCGGCAAGGGCACCGTCGCCCGGCTCGTCGCTCGGCGGCTCGGCTTCGCCTACGTGGACACCGGCGCGATGTACCGGGTCGTGGCGCTGAGGGCGCAACGGGCGGGTGTGAGCTGGGACGACGAGCCTGCGCTCGGCGCGACGGCCGCGGCGCTCTCCTTCGACTTCGCCTGGGACGGCCAGCGCCTGCGCGTGGTGTGCGACGGCGAGGACCTGTCGTCGGCGATTCGCACCGAGTCGGTGGGGCAGGGCGCGAGCGCCGTCGCCCGGCATCCGTCGGTACGGAGCGCGCTGCTCGAGCTGCAACGCCAGCTGGCCGACCGCCGCGGCGTGGTCGTCGACGGCCGGGACATCGGCACCGTGGTGCTGCCGCAGGCGCCGCTGAAGGTCTTCCTCGACGCGAGCGTCGACGAGCGCGCACGCCGCCGCCACGCCGAGCAGGGCGGGCGTGGTGTCGAGGTGAGCTTCGCTCAGGTCCGCGCGGAGCTGGTCGCGCGGGATGCGCAGGACAGCGGACGGTCCGCGGCACCGCTGCGGCAGGCCGACGATGCCTGGTACGTGGACACCACGGGGCTGTCGCCCGACGCCATCGCCGCCCGCATCGTCGAAGAGGCCCGTCGCCGCGGCGCTTGACGGGCTCCGTCGAGGCCGATACCAGCGCCGCCCCAGGGCGCCTTGCGCGTCCGCCACGAGGGTCTGTCGCGGGGAGCCGCGCCCTCGTTGCCACGTTGGAGATCCTCTCCCTCGCGGCTGTCCGAACCATCCCCTTCGTCCTTTCATCGTCCCGGTCCCGCCGGGCAGGAGCTCCATGCAGCCCACCTTCGAGTCCATCGACCTCGATGCGAACCTCGCCGACCTCTCGCGCGAGGACTTCGAGTCCTTCTTCAACGGCTACCTCGACGACAAGTCCATCAAGGAACAGACCGTCGTGACCGGCCGCGTCATCGGCATCAACGACGACCGCATCACGGTGGACGTCGGCTACAAGGCCGAAGGCGTCATCCCGGCGTGGGAGTTCAAGACCCCCGAGGGGCTGCTCGAGATCAGCGTCGGCGACGACGTCGACGTGTTCCTCGACACGATGAACGAAGAAGACGGTCAGCTCATCCTCTCCAAGGAGAAGGCCGACCTGATGAAGGCCTGGGAAGAGATCTCCAAGGCTGTCGAGGCCGACGAGACCGTCACCGGCTCCATCGTCGCCCGCGTGAAGGGCGGCCTGTCCGTCGATATCGGCGTGAAGGCGTTCCTCCCCGGCAGCCAGGTCGACCTCCGTCCGGTCAAGAACCTGGACAAGATGATCGGCGAGACCTTCGACTTCAAGATCATCAAGTTCAACAAGAAGCGCGGCAACATCGTGCTCTCCCGTCGAGTGCTGCTCGAGCAGGAGCGCGAGACCAAGCGCGCGGAGACGCTGCAGGACCTCGTGGTCGGCGCCATCATGAAGGGCGTCATCAAGAACATCACCGACTACGGTGCGTTCGTGGACCTCGGCGGCATCGACGGCCTGCTCCACATCACCGACATGAGCTACGGGCGCATCCAGCACCCCTCGGAGCTCTTCGAGGTCGGCCAGACCATCGAGGTCAAGGTCCTGAAGTACGACGCGGAGAGCCAGCGCGTCAGCCTCGGCTACAAGCAGATCCGTCCGGATCCATGGGAAGAGGCCGACTACAAGTACCCGGTCGGCGCCATCGTTCGTGGCAAGGTGGTCAGCCTGCCCGACTACGGTGCCTTCATCGAGC
This sequence comes from uncultured Enterobacterales bacterium, assembly GCA_964604675.1. Classification (GTDB taxonomy): domain Bacteria; phylum Myxococcota_A; class UBA796; order UBA796; family CAJQPC01; genus CAZSAT01. The sequence goes on along the minus strand of CAZSAT010000063.1, from coordinate 8,014 downwards.
TGGAAGACGGCATCGAAGGCCTGGTCCACATCTCCGAGATGACCTGGAACAAGCGCGTCAAGCACCCGTCGAAGCTCGTCGAGATCGGCGACCAGGTCGAGGCGAAGGTCCTCGGCGTGGACATGGAGAACAAGCGCATCAGCCTCGGCATGCGCCAGCTCGAGGCCAACCCCTGGGATCAGGTGGAGGAGCGCTTCCCCGTCGGCACGATCGTGCAGGGCAAGGTCCGCAACATCACCGACTTCGGCATCTTCGTGGAGATCATGGAGGGGATCGACGGCCTGGTCCACATCTCGGACATGTCCTGGAGCCAGCGCATCAAGCACCCCTCCGAACGCTACAAGAAGGGCGACGAGGTCGAGGCCCGCGTGCTCAACATCGACAAGTACGGTGAGCGCTTCAGCCTGGGCATCAAGCAGCTGCACGAGGATCCGTGGCTCTCGATCAACGGCCGGTACTACCTCGGCCAGGTCGTGCAGGGCCCCGTGGTCCACGTCACGGACTTCGGCCTGTTCGTGGAGCTCGAGGAAGGTGTCGAGGGGCTGGTGCACACCAGCGAGCTCGTGCACGAGAGCAACTTCCAGGGCGCCTACCAGGTCGGTCAGAAGCTGACCGCGGTCATCATCAACATCGACAGCCACGGTCGCAAGATCAGCCTGTCGGAGAAGTCCGCCGGTGACGAGGAGCCGGACACCGGTCCCACGCCGTCGCAGTACATGGCCACCCAGCAGACGGGCAAGGCCAGCCTCGGCGACCTGCTCGGCAACATCGACCTGAAGGTGTCCGGCGAGGGTGAGGCCGCCGCCGCAGGCGAGGCTGCTCCCGCTGCCGAGGCCGCTCCGGCCGCCGAGGCCGCTCCGGTGGCCGAGGAAGCGCCGGCCGCCGAGGAGGCTCCGGCCGCCGAGGAAGCGCCGGCTGCCGAGGAAGCGCCGGCTGCCGAGGAAGCGCCGGCTGCCGAGGAAGCCCCCGCGGCCGAGGAAGCCCCCGCAGCCGAGGAAGCCCCCGCGGCCGAGGACGCTGCTGTGGACGGCGACGAGGGCTGAGCCCCGCGCCACGAGCGATGAAGGGCGGTCACCTCCGGGGGGCCGCCCTTCTGCGTCCTTGCACCGAGACTTGCTATGCTCCGAAGACCGGAGCGGATGAGCGATGCGCGGAAAGCTGATCGGGTGGCTGTTGGTCGTGGGCGTCGTGGCGCTCCTGGTCGCGATGTTCACCCTCCAGAACGCCGAGCGCGTGGCCGATCTGTCGCTGAACCTGGGCTTCGCCGCGTGGGCCACCGACGGACCGCAGCCGGTGCCGCTCCTGATGTTGGTTTCGATGGCGGTCGGCCTCCTGGTGGGAGGCGGCTGGGGTGTGATGGCCAGCTGGTCGGCCGCGCGCCGCGCCGAGCGCGCCGAAGCGCAGCTCAGCCTCACGGCCTCCCAGAAGGTGGACGACTGGGGGTGAGGGCGGCCGGTCGGTTACTCACGCCGCCTCATGTTCTGGCTGCTCCTCGCATGCGACCCCCAACCGGCGGCTCGCCTCTCGACCACCACCACGCCGTCGTCGGACGAGCTGGTGTCCACAGAAGTGCCGTCGCCGGAGCTCAGCCGCCCCGACGGTCGCACCCCCGTGTCCGCCTCCCAGGTGCCGCTGTCGGCGCTCCCAGGCTTGGGACTCGAGGCCCTCGACGCTGACGCGGCGAACAAGGCCCTGTTCCTGATGAACACCAGCGCGGGGGCTTGCGAGCCGTGCATGGCGAAGGGCACCAGCCTGGCGGAGTGCGCGTCGACGCTTCCTGCTGGCTGTGAGAACACGCCGGACCTGGTGAAGCGGCTCGCCCGCCTGGCGCCGGACGTGCACGTGGACGAGCTCCGCGGCCTGATCGACTACGCCGAGCCCTGGGTGCCCCTGCCGGACTGGCTCCGCAGCGAAGCGGTGGTCACCGTCGTCTTCGCCGTCGACTACCAGTCGCCCTTCTGCTTGCGCACGCAGAAGGCCATCGATCTCCTGGTGGAGCGCTACGGTGACCAGATCGGCGTGCGCCTGTTGCAGGCCCCCGACACCGCAACCCATCCTCGCTCCGAGGCCGCCGCCCTCGCCATGTTGCAAGCAGCCGGACAGCCGGGCGCCGCTGCGCTGCACCGGAGCCTGCTGGAACACTTCGCGTCGCTCGACGACGACACGATCGTGCGCCTGGCCGGGGAGGCCGGTGTGACGCTCAGCGGCGACATGGGCCCGGAGTTGGCCAGGCACCGGCAGCTCGCCGCCGCGAGCGGTGTGCGCGGTACGCCCACGGTCTTCCTGAACGGCTACCGCTTCAGAGGCATGCGGGGCGACGGCGCCTACCGCCCTCACGTCGACGCGCTGATCGGCGACGCGGTGGCTCCATGAAGGTCAGTCCCGGACGCCTGGCGGCGGCCCGCGCCCTGCTCGACGTCGAAGAGGGACGTCACCTCGACCGCGGACTGGAGCGGCGGGCCCCGGACGATCCCGCAGACCGCGGCCTGGCGTGGCACCTGGCGCTGGGGGTGACACGGCGGCGCGGCGCGCTGGACGGCCTCATCGCCCAGCTCGCCAAGCGGCCCGTGCAGACCCTCGATCCCGAAGTGCTGACGGCGCTCCGCGTGGGTCTGTTCGAGCTGCACTTCTCCCGCACGCCGGACCACGCCGCCGTGGACCAGGCGGTCCGGCTCTGCATCGCGCTCCGCGCCGGGCGGGCGAAGGGCTTCGTCAACGCCATCCTGCGCCGCTCGCAGCATCGCACCCTGGACGACCGGCTCACGGTGAACCACCCGGACTGGCTCGTGAAGCGCTGGCGGGGTCGCTACGGCCTCGAGCCCACGGCCTCGTGGTGCGCGGCGAACGATAGCGAGCCGCCGCTGTGCCTCGCCCTCCGTTCCGACCGTCGCCCCGACGCGCTCGCGGGCGAGCCAGCACGTGCTGGCGGCCAGGAGGTGCCCAACACCCTGATGGTGGCCGGGGGTTCCCCGACCCAGCTGCCGGGCTTCGACGACGGCGCGTTCTGGGTGATGGACCCGGCGGCCGCAGCCACTACGGATCTCCTGCAGGCCCAGGCTGGGGAGCGGGTGCTCGACGCCTGCGCGGCCCCGGGCGGCAAGACCCTGCGCCTGGCGGCGTCCGGTGCCCACGTCACGGCCACCGACGGTGACGCGGAGCGCTTGGGACGGCTGCGGGAGAACCTGGAGCGGGTCGGCTATTCGGCCGATGTGCGGTGCGTCCGTTGGGGCGAGGAGCAGCTCGAGGCCAGCTTCGACGCGGCGCTGGTCGACGCCCCGTGCACGGGGCTGGGGACCCTGCGACGGCACCCCGAGATCCGTTGGCTCCGGCGCCCCAGCGACCCTGCGGCCATGGCGCTGATCCAGGCCCCCATTCTGGCGGCGGTCGCCGATCGGGTGCGACCGGGAGGCCGCCTCGTCTACGCGGTCTGCAGCGCGGAACCCGAGGAGGGGCGCGACCTGGTCGCGGGCTTCCTCGAGGACGTCGGCGGCTGGACGCTCGCAGCGGAGCTCGACACCGCTCCGCCGCAGCACGGCGAGGACGGCTTCTACGCGGCGCGGCTGGTCAAGGCGCCGTGATCGCGATCTGGTGGGCCTGCACCGCGGTGGCCCCGCCGGAACCGGCTCCGGACGTCTGGGGACCGACGGACGACGGCGCGCAGGTGTACGCGTCGTGCGCCTCGTGTCACCTGGCCGACGGGAGCGGCCGCCCGGATGGCGTGGTGCCGAGGCTCGCGGGCCAGCCCGCCGAGATCCTGGCCTCCAAGCTCACGCGCATTGCGTCGGGGCAGGTCGACCTCCCGGTCATGCTGCCCTTCGCCCGCGCGCTCACCGACGACGCCATCGCTCAGGTCGCCGAGCACATCGAAGGGTTGCCTGCGGTGGCCGTGGGGCAGGGGACCGCTGGGGGCGGTGGGACCGTCTACGCCGACCACTGCGCGGCGTGCCACGGTGCCGCCGGCGAGGGCAGCGTGCCGCTCGGCGCGCCGCGCCTCTGTGGCCAGCACCATGGCTACCTGCTCCGCAGGCTGCGCGCCCCGGAGAGCCGCGGCGACGCCGACGCCGCCATGGTGGCGATCGTGCAGACCCTTGGCGACGAACAGCTCGACGCGGCCGCGACATGGCTCGCAGCGTGCACACCTTGAGCCTGACGCGGAAGGCCTTCCTGCGCGGGGTGGCGGTGGCCGCGGCGTCTTCGGTCCTGCCCGCGAGGGCCGATGCTCCCGACGACGTCCTCGTCATCGGCGCTGGCCTCGCGGGTCTCACGGCGGCGCGCCGGTTGGTGGCCATGGGGTACTCGGCGCGCGTGCTCGAAGCGCGGGGGCGCGTCGGCGGACGCACCGTCAACCTCGCCCTGCCGGGTGGCCACGTGGTGGAAGGCGGCGGGGAGTGGATCGGTCCCGGTCAGGACCGCATCGCCGCGCTGGCCGCCGAGGTCGGCGTGGGCACCTTCCCGGCGTACTACGAGGGCGCGACCACCTACGACCTCCGTGGCGTGATCTCCACGGGCTACCTCCCGGACTTCGCGAGCCGGGAAGGCGGCGACTTCTTCCGGGCGGCGTGGAAGCTCGACCGCGCGTGCCGCGCGTTGCCGCTGGGCGATCCGTGGACGGCCGCGAACGCCCAGGCACTCGATGCGCGGACCCTCGGCAGCTGGCTGGACGAACACGCGACCACGCGCTTCACCCACGACATCTTCAGGCTCATCACGCGCGCCATCATGGCGGGCCATCCCGAGCGGATCTCGCTGTTGTGGTTCCTGGCCTACCTGCGGTCGGGCGGCGGCCTCCTGCCGATCATCCAAAACGATGGCGGTGCCCAGGACCAGCGCTTCGTCGGCGGCTCGCAGGCGGTGTCCATCGAGGTCGCTCGGGCGCTCGGCGGGCGCGTGCTGCTCGGGCATCCCGTGTCGCGCGTGACGGACCGGCCCGGTCAGCCAGTGGTCGTGGACACGCTCGGGGGCACCTTTCATGCGCGTCGCGTGGTGGTCGCGATGATGCCGGCCGACACCCTGCGCATCCGCTTCGACCCTCTGCTCCCCGAGCTGCGTCGGGAGCTCTGTGAGGGCTGGGCGCGCCTGACGCGCCTTCCGATCGTCAAGCTGTCGCTCACCTACCGCGAGCCCTTCTGGCGGGCTGCGGGTCTGAATGGCGCCATGCAGTCCGACCGGTCGCCCTTGCAGCTCGTGTTCGACAACTCGCCCGAGGACGGGTCGATCGGCGTGCTGACCGGCTTCCTGTCGGTGGTGGAGGCGCCCGGATTCGCCGACCGCGCGGCGCGCCAGGCGCTCGTCGTCGAGGAGCTGGTCCGGTACTTCGGGGACACGGCTCGACGCTACGACGCCTACGTGGAGAAGGACTGGGCAGCGGATCCCTGGTCCACGGGCTGCATCACGCCGCTCGGACCGGGGCTCCTGAGCCGCGCGGGGCCGGCGCTCCGAGCGCCCGTCGGACGGGTGCACTGGGCCGGCACCGAGACCTCCGACCGCTGGTGGGGCTACATGGACGGTGCGGTGCGCTCCGGTGAGCGTGTGGCCGAGGAGCTGGCGGCGGCGCTGACCTGAGCGTGTCGACAGCCCAGGCCCAGCGCATTATCGACGCCTCGCGTCGTCCGCGGCGTGATCCTTGAAACGCTCGGGTGCCCTCTTCGGAGGGTGAAACGGGAAGCCGGACCCCTCGGGGAAACCGGCGCGGCCCCCGCCACTGTGACTGGGGATGCCCCTGCTAGAGCCACTGGGTCGACGAGACCTGGGAAGGCGCAGCGGCAGACGAACCAGGAGCCAGGAGACCGGCCCGAGCCAGCTAGCGATGCCTCTTCGGGGTGAAGAGGTCGAAAGCCGTGATCCCAAGCCTGTCCCTCCTCCTGATCTCCTCGCCCGTCATGGCCGACGACGACGTCATCGTCGTGGAGGACGTGCGCCCCGAGCGCGCCGACGAGCTCGCCACCAGCGCGTCGGTCACCGTGCTGGAGCTGGATGCCACGGTGCCAGCTTCGGCCGACGTGGCGAGCGTCGTGGACAGCGCCAGCGGTGTGAGGGTGCAGCGCCTCGGTGGCCTGGGCGACTTCTCGGCGGTCAGCATCCGCGGCTCGAGCTTCAAGCAGGTGCAGATCTACCTCGACGGCGTGCCGCTCAACCCCGACGGTTCGAGCACGGTCAACCTCTCGGAGCTTCCGCTCTCGCTGTTCTCGCGGATCGAGGTCTACCGTGGCAACGCGCCGCCGCACTTCGCGGCGTCTCCGGTCGGCGGTGTCGTGAACCTCGTCACCGGCGAGGAACGCTCGAGCGCCGCCTCCGTCGCAGTGGGGAGCTACGAGAGCAGCCGCGTGACGGCGTCGGTGATGCACGACTCGAGCGTGGCTGGACGCCGGTCCGACCTCTTCCTGGCGACCGAACACTTCCACACGGGTGGCTCGTTCGAGTACTTCGCGGACCAGGGCACGCTCTACACGCTGACCGACGACGCGCTCGAGCTTCGCGGGAACAACGACAAGGATCAGCTGTCGCTCCACGCGCGTGGGCGAGTGCACGGCGAGCGCTACCGGCTCCAGGCCTTGAACAGCTTCACGGGACGGGAGGAGGGCGTGCCCGGGCACGTCAACGACCCGGCATCCCAGGCCCGCCTCGCCACGGTGCGCAACCTTGCCGTGCTCCAGGCCGAGGGCGGCAACGAGCGCCTGGGCCTCACGATGCGCGTCTGGGACCACGAGCGGCGTGAGGCGCTCGACGACCGCGCCGACGAGCTGGGCACCGGCATCGAGTACGAGAAGGCCCGCACCGGGCAGCTCGGGCTGCTCGCTGCGCTGACAGCGGCACCCTTGCCCTGGCTGGTGCCGCAGGTCACGGGCCAGGTGCGGCGCGATGGCTACCGCGTGGAGCAGCTGGACACGGGTTCGGTCAGCGCGCCGAGCCTTCGTCTGGCCCTGACCGGCGCGGCCAGTGCCGATCTCCACCTGCTCGACGAGCGCCTCACGGTCTCCCCCTTGGCCTTGCTCAGCCACCTCGACAACCGCCAGCTGACCGACGAGCCCTTCGACACCGGCGGTCAGGCCGCCCCCTCGACCGAGCCCTTGACCAGCCTCGACCCTCGGCTCGGTCTGCTCGTGCTCCCTGTGCCCACCGTGGCGTTGAAGGCCAACGCCGGCCGCTACCTGCGCCCGCCGGACTTCACGGAGCTGTTCGGCGACCGGGGCTTCGTGCAGGGGAACCCCGGGCTCCGCCCCGAGCGGGGTTGGCAGTGGGACGTGGGGCTCCGCGCCGAGTCGCCCTGGAACGGACCGATCACCGGCGCGCTCGACGTGACGCACTTCTGGAACGCCGTGAGCGACCACATCGTGTTCGTGCAGAACAGCCAGCAGACCTCGGTGGCCGTGAACATCGGGCAGGCCTGGATCCAGGGGCTGGAGACGGCGCTGACGCTCGACGCGTTCGGCGTGCTCGACACCCAGACCAACCTGACGCGCACCGTGTCCGTCAACCTGCTGTCCAACCCGGCCTACGCCAACAAGCAGCTCCCCGGCGTGCCGACGTGGGAGGTCTGGCAGGCCACCAGCGTCCACTGGGACGACACCGTGCGGCTCGGGCACAGCTGGTCCTACACCGACGGTCTCTACGTCGATGCCACGAACTACTTCCTCGCGCCGCCGCGGTCCCTGCACGGCGCCTTCGTGCGCGTCGGCGGCGAGCACGTGGACGCGGAGCTGGCGCTGTTGAACCTGTTCGACACCCTGGTCGAGGTGGTGGACCGCAACCCCCTCGACCCCTCCGACCCCTCTCGGATCGTCTCGGCGATCTCCGACTTCCCTGGCTACCCGCTGCCCGGACGGACGTGGCTCTTCACGCTCAGCTGGACAGCTTGACCTCCCTCACACAGGAACTCCCATGAACACCCTCTCCCTCGCTCTCTTGTTCGGTTGCCCTCCGGCGGCCGAGGTCGACTCCGGCGACACGTCCGTCGTCGAAGCCGACACCGACACCGACACCGACACCGACACCGACACCGACACCGACACCGACA